>JAXEWB010000084.1:0-54275 GCA_034114085.1 Sphaerochaetaceae bacterium
GTGACGTAGACAGGGACACAATATCCGAGAATAAAGAGGAGTAAAACCATGAATAAATACAATACCATCACCATCAAACCAGGAAAAGAGAAGCAGCTGCTTCGCCATCATCCGTGGGTGTTCTCAGGGGCTATCGAGACAGGCCCGGAAAACAATGGAACGGCTCAGGTCGTGCGTGTCGAAACGGGTGAAGGACGGTTCATAGCATGGGGATGGTTCGACAAGCTGAGCCATATCCAGCTCCACCTGCTCTCGTGGAATGAACAGGATACTATTGACGATGAATGGTGGCGAAGGACGTTCCGCAACGCGATATTGCGCCGGAAGAACTTTTTCGCGGACAAGAACGCCGCGACGACATGCTTTCGACTGGTCCATGGCGAAGCGGACATGCTGCCGGGCTTCGCGGTGGACGTCTACGGGACGTTGGTGCGAATCATCGTGAGCGCCCGCGTGGCTTGGGATCATCTGGAACTCTGCGTGGAGACCATCGAAGCGCTGCTGCACCCGAGTATGATCGTCATGACTACCGATGCGGCGTTCTGCGGTATCGAGCAGTTGCCTGAGATAATCCAATGGTACAAGCAGGGACGGAAATTCACTCCTGAGCAGAAACTCGCCCCCGTGCGGTTCAGGGAAAATGGCATCATCTATGAGATTGTCCCCGGAAAAGGACAGAAAAGCGGTTTCTATTGCGATCAGCGGGACAACCGGACGGAAGTCGCAAGATTCACCAGGAATGCCGTCGTGCTTGACGGATGCTGCTATACGGGCGGCTTCACGCTCCAGGCGCTCCGAGCTGGAGCGAGGCAGGTCGATTGCTTCGATTCATCGGACGATGCGTTGAAACAACTGCTGGCGCACGTGCATATCAACCAGAACGCGGGAGTCCTGCCCGACGGTTCCCGCGACAAGGTATCGACGACCCAGGGAAATATCTTTGAACTGCTCAGACAGATTCCCCAGGACCATTATGACGTGATGATTCTCGATCCCCCGAAGCTCGCGCAGACGAAGGCGCAGGTAGAAAATGCGACAAAGGCCTACAAGGACATGAACCGCGTCGCCATGGAGAAAATCAAGGACGGCGGCATCATAGCCACTTTCTCCTGCTCAGGGGCCGTCACCAGGGAGCAATTTCGGATGATACTGGCCTGGGCCGCAAAGGATGCGGGAGTTGAACTTCAAATTCTCCAGCAGTTGGGACAAGGCGAAGACCATCCGATACGGATTTCCTTCCCCGAATCTGAATATCTCAAGGGCTTCATTGTACGGGTGATGAAATAATCAGTCGGCGGCGGATGTGTATTACGATGCAATTGGCGTAGGAGTCGGCGTGGGAGTATCATCGGGATTGCTGTCCGGAGACTCCCCGATGCCGAGCATCTGGGCTATGAACCTCAACTGGGCGGCGGCCTCAAGGACGGCTTTGGGAAGCAACTGGATTTCATCGTTCCCCCCGCCGACGGCCCTCACCCGGAACCCATAGTCGCGCATCAGGGGAATCTCACCGAGCGCGGGGTCGGCGTCGCTGAGATCGAGATACAGGGGCATCGTGTTTCCGGTATCCAGTTTGCACCGTCTGAAAACAGACTTTCCCTCCTTGGAATCGCTGGCGCTGGCGGCGAACAGACGGCAGATCAGGGGGCGGGCGGGATAGACTGTACAGTGGTACGGATTATCGGGATCGTACAACGGGCACCCCGTCAAGGATGCATCGACAGCATCACCATCATCCATACAGGACTTTTTCATGAAATGGACGCCTTCGAGGTGTGATTCAAGCATTTTCAGAGCTTCCAAGTCCTGTTTGACGAACAACAGGTAGGCGGCGACCATGCGGGCCTCCGCCGACGTGATATCAGGGATGAATCGCTCACAGCAGGATCCGCAGCCTTCCGGACAGGAGATATGATAGTTCTTGCGGAAGTTCTCCGTCGTATTTTCCAGCTCGTCATAGATATCCCGTAGCTGCGTCAGTGTCTCGACGACGAACGTCCCGGGCATCATCTCATAGAGTTCTTCCAGATTCTTCATATGCACTCCATCGAAAAACGGCGTGATGATACCATTATCGCCGTTTTTTGTGCAATCTGTCGGCCACCCCCATACACAAAATATGTACCATTTTTTAGAAAAACTCTTATACATCTCCAACTTGTTTTTGACAGCGCCATGTCTTTGTTATAGAATGCCTGCATGGTTGCCGCTGATTTTTCGAGGAACCATGGAAAAAGGAGCCAAAATGAAAAAACTAACCGTAGTATTGCTTCTTGCCGCTCTTGTTCTTGGCACGGCATTCGCGTCCGGAATGACCGAGAAAACAGGCATGCAAAAAGTCATCATTCTGAACAGCGCGTTTGACGGTCTTGAAATGACCGATCAGTGCTTCAATGCGAAGGAATATCACAAAGCGTATAACCTTGGTGAAATCATCGACGCGAACTTCTGGTTCACCCCGGACAGCGGCGCATCAGCCGAAACGGTAGCTTTCACTGATTTTTATACCGATAGCACGTCGCTTAAGATTTTCCGCCAGAAATTCGTCAGTTTCATGAAAGACAATCCTGCCTTCGACTATGATCTCTTCGTTGGCCAGCAGCAAAAAGAAAGCTACGACGTCAAATACAAAGGATACTGCGTCATAGGCAAGGAAGGTCTCGTTTTTGTGCCGACGGATGGCTGGAACGTCGCGGAACTTCTCGACAGTATCAAGATGGCGAAGGCCGATGCATATGAATTCGTTTCCGCCACGGGTGAGAGCGTCGTGCTGAGCGCAAGCGAGCTCGACGGTGAAGAAATCGTCCTCCACGGTCTGGACTGCGCGGATCTCGCAGGAGAAAAAACGCTCGACGCCCTTCAATATATCATTCCGCAAGGACTTACAAAAGACAGTACGCCAGCCGATGAAGGCGTCAGCAGGCTGACGGTCCTTCTTTGTGCGAAGGGAGTCTTCAAGACGGAGGCCCCTTACATGGAAAACCGTGCCGGTACATTCTATAAAGCCTGGGCGGTGAAAGATCTTTTGTCAAAATACAACATCACCCCATGCGGGGAAGTTGAAGTGATTTCGTGGAAAGATGGATATTCGCAGAAAGAGGATTATAGTCTTTTCGCAAAGAAATACATCGCTTTCCAAGCGCCGACCGCAAAGGGAGACCAGAAGGACTTCTTTACTCTAGGTAAGGCGCAGCAGAGAAATGGCGGTGTAAACAATGCTGGCTATTACATTTTTGAGCAGGAAGCCTTTGCATATATCCCAGAAACAGGACTTTTACTTGGGGATGTCTTCAAGACAGTCGGGATGGATGGCGCTTTCTACATGCTGACATACAGCGATGGTATGGAGCGTGTGATCAAAGCGGAACGAGCGGAAACCATGGTCCTGACTCCTGAAATGCAGGTTGTGAGCATCAGCGTTTTCATATAGAACAATCTCTCTTATACACAGACACTCCGCATGGCGTTGGGGTGTCTGCATCTATGGAGCTCATTATGTCCAAAAAAACATCGATCGGAAGAGTCGTAGCTGTTGCATTGATTTTTTTATCTCTGTTTCTTGCAGGATGCTCGAAATCAGAAACACAGGCGGGAACTGCGCCAGTGGTCACAGAGACAATAGCGCAGGCCGTAGCGGCGACGGTTCCCATTCAGGAAGAAAAGCCTACCGCGACAACAACGCCTCCAGTCGAAGCTATTGAAGAAAGCTTTGTCTTTGAAGGCGATCTCTTTGGAACTGGCGCGGTCGGAAGAAACGGAGCCGCTGCCTGCGCAAGCCCGATTGCTTCTCAAATCGCTGTGGACATTCTAAAAAAAGGCGGCAACGCCGTCGATGCCGCTGTTGCGATGATTTATGCTGTAGGATTGCTGGAGCCTGCCGCCACTGGAATCGGCGGAGCCGGTCAGATGGTCATCTACTTGGCGGATACGGACGAATACGTCAGCATCGAGTATATGACGCAAGCTCCGGGAGCGGCCGTCACCGGCGTCCTGGATACATCCACTTCAGACAACCCTCCGTCGGTCCAGGGTCTGGCAATCCCCGGCGTAGTCCATGGAACGTTAAGCGCATTGGCGAAATACGGTACGATGACCCCTCGCGAGGTACTTCAGCCTGTCGTTGACTTGGCAAGAAATGGATTCCCCGTCACTTCCCGCTGGAATGCGAATATTGAAGGGCGCTACCAGAACCTCTCCGCGTATGAGTACACCCTGAATCTTTATACCGACGACGGTTTCCTCTGGAACGAGGGCGATGTTATCACGAACGACGATCTGGCCGACACGCTCGAACTTATCGCGGATCACGGAATCGATGGCTTCTACAACAGCGATTTTACACAAAAAATGGTCGATTACATCCAATCCATCGGAGGCGTTCTGACCAGGGAAGATTTCGCGCAGTACAAGTCAGTCGAACGGGACGCTATCTCGACGACCTATCGCGGATACACCGTCTACACGACGACAGGCCCGTCCAACGGCGGCGCGCCGCTTCTTGAGATGCTGAATATCGCTGAAAACTTCGATTTGGCAGGGTACGGTTTTGACAGCCCTGAAACAGTCGGGATTCTGGCGGACGCCTACGCCATGGCCTATCAGGATGGCGTCGCATACATAGCCGATCCAGATTATTACAATATTCCCGTCGCTGAGATGACCTCAAAGGAATATGCGGCGCAGAGGGCCAAAAGCATCACCCCTGGGTCAAGAATCAAAACCGCAAGGGCCGGAAAGCTCTCAATTTCTCTCTCTGAAACAGGAAAAAAGATTCAAGAGGCCAATACACCGGACCAGGGGGGAACGAGCCACATGGTCTGCGCCGATAGCATGGGCAACGTTGTTTCTACCACAAATACCAATGGGATCAACTTTGGAAGCGCTGTCGCCGTACCTGGAACAGGTTTCGTCTTCAATGCGCACCTCTCCAATCTAAACAACACGACTACTGCAAGAGCCAACCAGCTCATGCCGTATATCAGAGTCAGGTCCACCACCTGCCCAACCATCGTCGCAGACGAAAACGGCAAGCCTGTACTTGCAGTCGGTTCTCCTGGAAACTGGGCTTTGGTTTCAGCCGCGTTCAACGCGATTGTGAATTTCGTTGATTTTGACATGAACTCAGCGCAGGCCGCCCTCGCTCCGCGCTCGTGGCGAGATGGAATTTCCAAAGAAATCTATATCGAGGGACGCTACAGCGACGACACGCAGGAAGGCCTGAAGAACATGGGATTTGAACTGATTGACAATGACTTGGATTACAGTTCTCACGTAGGATGCATCGCGGCGGTACAGATTGCGGATGACGGACTTTTCTACGCTATCGGAGACGACCGACGTCACTATGGCGCTGCCGCATATTAAAGGATATACCTCATGCGAAACGAAATCATTGTTGCGGCAGTAATGATAGGCATCAGCCTTATCGGCTCGGTCGTCACACGGAACGACAAGAAATGGGCGACCGTCATACTTCTGGCGGCAGCCCTTGCCGGCTCATTGGTTTCAGGAATGGGCATCAGGTTCAGAGAAATCGTCGAAGGCCCGTTCGCCTTCATCGACTCCGCCCTGTGCATCTGCATGGCTTCAATCTTCATTGGTCTTCTGAACAAGACGGGAACCTTTGAAAGGATGCTCTCCTTGATATGCAGAATCAAATCATGTTTCCTTAAATCCCTAGCCCTTACCCTTTTCATTGCATTGCCGGCGATGCTCACTGGTTTTTACAGCGCGTCAATCATGACTACGGGGGCTCTTGCGAAGAAGGCGCTTCAAAATGGAGGAGTCGATGATGGGAAAACGGCAGGCATTATCTGCACATCTTCATTGATAGGCATGCTTATGCCGCCTAACTGCATTCCTGCGATGATAGCGGCAAATGGTGCGGGAAGCGTGCTTCCCACCCCATACGTCGGTTTCTTCATACCCCTCCTGATTCTTTCGCTTCCCGCTTTATTGGCAGAATGCCTTATCATGCTGAAGCCCCTGTCCAAGGCTTCGTTCGAGGCTTCAAAAGGAAAAGACTCAGGACTGATCGCAATGGCGATTCTTGTCTTGGCTGTCTTGGCTGATGGACTTCTTTCTTCCTTCGTCTATCTAGGTGGGCTTGCGTTCACATTCTTCCTTGGTTCGATAGCCCTCATTGCGCTCAATGCCGGCTCTTGGAAAGTAAGAAAGACCCTGGATTATGTTTCTGATGCGCTGATGATGGCCATAGGGCCTGTCGCTCTGATGCTCGCCCTCGGAAGCTTCATTGAAATTAGTTCCATGAGCGGCGTCAGGGGGTTCTTTAGCCTAAAGATTCTGCCTTTCAGCGTGGAAAGCGTCATGCTTGCGCTGATGGCCATAGCATTGGCCGTCGGCCTGTTCTTTGGGGAAAGCCTGCCGGCAGTCCTGATAGCGTACGCTGTGTTTCCAATCGGTTGGCTGGCGAACACGGTTGTCGTTACCGGAGTCGCTTCCGCGCTGGCATTGGTCTCAATGCTTTCACTCAGAGGGGGGATAGTTGACAAGAGCCGCACTTGGCTTGGTCTTGAGCATGTCGGATATAGACAAGTGCTTAGGGAGTCCTGGCTTCCTTGCATTCTTATACTGACGATGGGAATCGTAATGGTTCTTTTCGGCGACAGCATGTCATTCGTAATTCTGTGAGGACGGCATATGCAGATTATCTACTATATAATGGTTACGATTCTTGCGCTTCTTCTTCTGTATAACCTCACGAAGAAACGTCCGTTGAAGGAGCTTGTCTGTATCGCGATTCTTCTTGTCACATTCGCCCTGAGGGCTTTGCATATCAAATAGGAGGCTGGAATGAAAGAATACTGGAAAAACATCGTCGTATTTCTTCTAGCCGCCCTGTTCGCGGTTGTCGCGTCAATGGACTTCATCGCGATGAAAAAAAGCGAGAGTATCGCCGTCAATGAGAACCTGAGCGAAATCAGGATGCTCTCATCGTACTGCGAAGGGCTGAAAGGCACGAATCTTGATACCGAGATATATGTGTTTGACAGTCACAGGGAAGGCGGCACGATGCTCATTCTGGGCGGAACCCATCCCAATGAATCGGCTGGAATGCTTTCCGCGATAAGCCTCATCGAGCATATCAAAGTAACTCAAGGGAAGGTGTTCATCATCCCATGGACGAACAAAAGCGGCTTCACGCACACCTCCCCGCTTGACGGGATGCAGGACTTTTTCACTATTACCCTCTCCGACGGCTCACAGAGGACTTTCAGAGTCGGCAACCGTTTGACGAACCCTGTAGACCAATGGCCCGATAGGAACTTCTACGCGGGGACCTCAGGACGCAAGCTGGTTGGTACGGAGACCGCGGAAATACGCAATGTGAACCGCCTCTATTACGGCGCCGAGGACGGCATACTCACAGAACAAGTCTGTTATGGAATCTATAACCTGATCAAAACCGAAGATGTAAACCTTACGATGGACATGCATGAAGGCTCGCCAGAATTCCTGTACCTTGACTGCACGATGGTCAATCAGAAAGCGGACAATGCGAAGGCCATGTCAATCGCAAGCTCAATGGCTCTCTCGATGCAATTCGATGGACTGGATATGAGAGCTGAATATTCCGGCGTAAATTCATATGGCCTTTCGCACAGAAGCCTGGGGGACAATACATCATCGATGATGACGCTCATGGAGACGTACAATCCGTCCATGGGGCCTTTGCATGGCAAAATGACGGACAAGCTCATCATTGATGGTAATGAGCCGAACTATTATCAGGCGCATCAGGATGGATACATCTATTTCGATGTTCCCGAGAATGGATATCCCCTGATAGAACGTGTCGCCAGACACATATCATGCATATCGTATCTGGCCGAATCCTATTCCGATGCGTACCCTCAGAAAGCAATCGTTTTCGAGGGCGTTGGAAATTATGACGAAATCACCGGCAAGGGCCTTTCAGCCCTTCTTGAACCTGTCAATTAATTTTATATGGAGAAATATAATATGAAAAAGTTCATCGTAATCACCATGGTAATCGCCACACTCTTCACCTTCGCCTCCTGTAGCAAGGATTCCGCGTCAACCGCGAGCAGCACCCCGGCCGCGGCAAGTACAGGTAGTACAAGCGCCAGCGTTTCAACGGCGGCAACGGTACCCACGACAACTCCTTCGACTGGAACAGTCGACTCGGAATACAATCCGAACACAGAGGTCTCATTCGCCATGCAGACAAGCGAAGCAAACCGGATCGTGACAATCGGCACTGTTGACAAAAGCCTCTATCAGGCGCCGATTTTCGTCACCTCCTTCGGTCAAAGCACCGATGCGGCGATGCTGGATACAGTCATGAAAAGAGTCGGCATCGAGTACAAATACAGCACGAACGCCACGGCTGATGATATTGAAGGCTATAAGACCATTATAATCGCCGTAGGAGCAAGTACAAAAGGACTTGGGGCGGCAGGAATATCAGAAGCGGACGAAACCGCCCGCGCTCAGAAGATCATGCGGAAAGTAAAGGATAATGGAATCCAAGTCATCTGCTGCCACATCGGCGGAAGCGGAAGAAGAGGAAATCTGTCTGATGTATTCGCCGACATGGTCATGGCGCAGTGCAGCTACATCATCCTCAAGGAAGACGCCAATTTCGATGGAAAGTTCACAGACTATGCAAAGCAGCATGATTTGCCGATCAGTTTGATCTTTGCGACAAAGGACACCGTTTCCGTTTTCACCGATCTTTTGAAATAGGAGAGCATCTTGGACATCGAACTCATCTGCCTGCTCGCCATGCTGGGCGTTTTCCTGCTTGCGAATCTTCTCTTCAAGCTGCCGGTAAGCATATCAATGATTCTAGGCGCTCTGGCTGGTTCGCTCATCGGCGGGCAGGGAATTCCATTGAGGCATCTTTTTGAGGGCACGTTCACATATGTGGATACAATGCTCATCATCTCAACAGCCATGCTCTTCATGACTGTAATCCAGGAATCGGGGGCCTTGGAAGCGCTCAACGCAGCCATTGTCACCCATTTTTACAAGTATCCGGCAATGATGCTCATTCTGTTGATACTGGTAATCATGTTCCCTGGGATGATTACAGGTTCCTCCACCGCCGCTGTGCTCAGCGCCGGGGCGCTGGTCGCTCCGGTTCTGCTTCTCATAGGGATTCCCAAGGAAAAGGCGGGGGCGATAGTGGCGATCGGCGCAATCATGGGCATGGCCGCCCCGCCGGTAAATATTCCCGCGATGCTCATCGGCGGCGGAGTGGACATGCCCTATATCGGCTTCGACGGTCCCCTTCTCCTGCTGACCATACCATGCGCGGTATTCTCAGTGCTTCTCCTTGGATTGAAGCATTGCAAGAACCTTGATATCGCGGAGTTGAAAAAAGGACTGAACATGGAAACAGGAAAGAAGTATGGCTTCAAGCTCTACATTCCTATCATCGTCCTGTTCGTCCTCCTGCTGTCCGCAAAGATGTTCCCTTCCTTCCCGCAGATCGGCACCTGCCTGATCTTCCTGATTTCCACAGTAATCGGACTCTTCACAGGAAAGAAATTCAACTTTTGGGAAAAATCCATCAAGGCGATGGAAACAACGATTCCCGTTCTGGGCAAGCTGGTCGGAGTAGGCATGTTCATCCAAGTCCTGACATTGGTCGGCGCGCGAGGATGGATTGTCGTCAGCTGCCTGAGCCTTGGACTCGTAGCGCTGTACGTCGCCTCCTGCACGATCATGCCGGCTTTTGGGGCAATCAGCTCCTATGGCGCGGCCTCGGTCATCGGCGTTCCATTCTTGCTTGTGATGCTTCAGACAGGCAGCCACAATGATATAATCGTCGCGGCATGCCTCTCCTTCATGTGCTGTCTTGGAGATCTCATGCCCCCTACAGCGCTTGCAGGAAACTATGCAGCGCAAATCGTCGGGTTGAAATACAAGCCGGTTCTGAAGAACTGTATCATCCCATTTTTTGTCTGCCTCGCCGTGGCGCTTGCCGTACTGCTTAATTCCACGGCTTTTTCTTTCCTCACCGCATAAGGAGCCGCTATGCTGATGTACATTTATTTGGCAATAGTTGCCTTTATCCTGATTTTGATTGTCGTCAACCTTTTCCGCAAGAAAGCCAATGTCTTTTTTCAGGTTGACGCCGCACTGGTAATGGTGACCCTCATGCTGCGGTTGCTTCTTGTCAAATGAGGTAGATGACATGAAAAAGAAAATACCATTTCACATCATTACAGCTTCCGTCCTATGCCTGATGGTCATCGCAATGGTTGTCGTCCTGACCCTGGAGTTTTCAAAAGCCCGTGTCGGCGAGCCGATATATCCGGGCCGCGGCGTAACTGAAAAGAAGATGCTCAGTTTCTGGTTCCCCGCTTTGGAAGGTACCAATGGCGACACTGAAGTCTATATCCTGGACAGCGGCGTTCCCGGAGCCAGCATGCTTGTCCTGGGCGGCACCCATCCGAACGAACCCTCCGGCGTAGTCTCCGCCGTCGCGCTGATAGAACACTGCCAGCCGACATCGGGAACGCTCTACGTCATTCCAAGGGCGAACAACAGCGCATTCACCTGCACAGATCCGCAGGAAGCGGCGCCGATGCTCTATTACATCGACACGGACAATGGGAAAAGGACCTTCCGTTTCGGTTCACGTGCTACAAATCCGACGGATCAATGGCCCGACAGTGAAGTCTACATCCATGCGTCGTCAGGTCAGCAGCTCTCGGGGAGCGAGACGAGGAACCTCAACCGCGCCTATCCCGGACGCAAAGACGGAAATCTTACCGAAAGAATAGCTTATGGCATCACACAGCTCATCAAAACAGAGGATATAACCATTACAGTGGATCTGCATGAAGCTTCTCCTGAGTATACGACGGTCAATGCGATCGTCGCCCACGAGAATGGACTGGACCTGGCGAACCTCACGCTCTGGATGGTGGAAGATGACATGAAAATCACCGTCGAAGCCTCGCCTACCAACCTCCATGGACTGACGCACAGGGAACTGGGGGATTATACGGATACCCTCGCCCTCCTGATGGAAACAGCGAATGCTTCCCAAGGACGGCTTCATGGCAAAATTGATAGCGATCTCGTGACAAGCGGCGTAGACAAGTTCTACACACGCGCCGGTAGATACGGAGCCCTCACCGTCGATTTTCCCGAAACAGGAATCAGCATCACCGAGCGCTGCGCACGCCACCTGTCCTGTATCAACTGGCTCTGTGAAATGTACGACGGGGACAAAGGTTCCATCAGATTGGGCAATGTTCCTTCGTACAAGGAAATCATGTCCAACGGAATCGGCCACTACCTCTCCTCTCCGGATGGACGATGATGCCGAGATTCCTTTCGTCCCTTCTGTTGTGCATTGTCATCTTCTCCTCTTGCGCTTTTGCACAAGGGGTGGAGAAAATTACAATCCGCGGTGTAGAAGTCGAGTGGAACGGCTATACCGTCATTGAACCGGAAAGCAATGTGGACATGTCCGACGTACAGCTTTCAGACTTCCCGACAGTCCCCTTTTCTCCAGAACATCAGGTTGTCGTTGATACATATCTTCTTGAAGAAGGAAAAATTACCGAGACAACAGTTACTCACGTTCATAGCGCCAACCCTGGTTCTACCGTTTACATCGCGGCAGGCGTTCATGGAGATGAACGAGCCGCATGGTATGCGGGCCTCCTGCTTCGCTCCGCTACGATTTCATCAGGGGATATCTATATCCTCGCCCCAGCCAATGCGAACGGGGCACGCCGCACCTCTCGCTATGTAACCGGACAGCAGGATGTCAACCGCAGCTTTCCGGGAAGCGCAACGGGAAACGAAGCGGAGCAACTGGCTTATGCTATTTTTCAAGATATCGACAGGGTACAGCCGAATCTTGTACTTGATTTGCATGAGGCATTGATTTATGCACCTGGAAAACGTGATTTTCTGGGCAGTACCTACATCTTCACTATTCTCGATGGCGTTGAAGACCTTTTCTTTGACTTGCTTTTCGCGACTCAGGATGGAACTATCTGCCATAATGAATTCGGTTATAACGGCCCCGGGCCATCAGGCAGCATCAACGCAGAAGTCGCAAACCGGTTGAACATCCCCGTAATCACCGTAGAGACCTTCCGGGGCTTTCCGATGGACCGCAGGATCAGCGACCAGCTTGACAGCGTTCGCTTTGTGCTTGAATATCTCAACATGAGGTGAGCCATGGACAAGGACCGGATGAAAGCCAGGGCTTTTCTACAGCGAGCAAGGAAAGCCACATCGTATGAAAGCACTCTGTTTTGCCTTTTCGATGGCTTTGTGTGCCTGTACGGTTCATCCGAAGCGATGGAAAAGCTTGCGGAACTGACGGACATTGATGAGAAAAGAATTGAAAAAGCCATCGAAAGCTGCCGTAATGATGTGGATTGTCATCCTGAACGTACAATCCTGAGTGAAGCCGAATTACGGACGATCAGCGATGTTCTTGAAAACATGTGTTCAATCAAGTGAAGAATTGGCCGTCACGGCGGATCGGCTGGGTTAATCAAGCATTCTTCAAGATTTGCAAATGCTTTGTAATTGTTGCCCTGCTGAAGTGGAGAGTCTCAGCAATATTGTTACGCAACAAGTGAACAATCTGGTCCTGAGTCTGACAAAGCCCGGTCGGTTTTACAGGCTCATTTACAAGGCTCATGTTCAGGCTCATGTTCAAAAGGCTGGGAGAAGAGGTCACTCCTCCGCCGTTTTCTTTCGTTTGCGACGGGGACGAGCCTCACGAGCGCGGGTCTTGCGGGCGGGGCGTTCCCCCAACGAAGCGCGCTGAACCAGCCGTTTGTTCCGACGGTCGCTGAGGAACCATGCGCCGACGATGGCGCTCAGACCGCAGAGACAAGCCAGCCCCACCCAGGCGAAGGGCGCGGTGGAGAACGGCAGATCAACGTTCATTCCGAAGAAGCTGGTGATGAAAGTAGGGAACATCAACGCTATGGAAATAATCGTCAGACGTTTCATGATAACGTTCATATTGTTTGAGATGACCGAGGCGAAGGCGTCCATCGTTCCGGTAAGGATATCGGAATAGATGTTAGCCATGGCGATAGCCTGCTTGTTGTCCGTAATGACGTCTTCAAGGAAATCCCGTTCCTCTTCGCTCCGCAACTGGAAGTACGGTGTCTTCTGGAGTTTTTCCAACAGCACCTCGTTCGTTGTCAACGAGGTCGTAAAATATACGAGAGTCTTCTGAATCTGCAAGAGCTGAATCAGCTCGTAGTTCATGATTGAACGGTGCAATTGCTCCTCGACCAGCGACTTCTGCCGGTTCATGTATTTGAGCAGACGGATATACACCATCGCCGCCCGCCCCATGATACTGATGACGAACCCCTCCTTCGTTTCAATCGGATACTGGCGGAACCGGTTACGGGCGAAATCCTCCAGAACAACGCTGTCGCTCTGGCAGATGGTAATCACTTTGTCGGGAAACAGTACGATGCCAAGCGGTATTGCGTATTGGTTGATACCGTGACAATCCTCGGCGAACGCAGGCAGACGGACGATCAGGACGACATAGTCGTCCTCCTTCTCGATACGGGCCTGCTCGTCCTGGTCCATGATGTCCGCGAGCAGTTCGCTGGATATGGAATACTCCTCTTCCAGACGAGAGATATCGTCACGGTTGATATCGCGGGCGTCGACCCAAGTATAGTCGGATATGGCAGGTTTGTCGCCTGGAACGCGGGATACGACATTATTTCGTATGGTAATCATCGGAAGCTCCTTGGCATATTACATCGCATATCCTCAGAACCACGGCAGACAAGATCCTGACAATCAGAAATATCCCGTAACAACGTCGTAGGAGGATAGCGGCATTATTTTCATCGACAACAGGTACGGCAGACAACTACCGCCATCGTCTGAAGCAGACATGAAATTCCTCCTCGTACAAAAATCACCCGTCAGGGGACGACAGGTGGAAAAACGGTCGCCAGACAGCAGAAAAAGCGACCTCATAAAGTGTACCATATTTGTCTGGAAAGCAAAAGAGTTCAAAAAACGTTAGGAAAAGTTTTTCCACCTTGGTCAAAATCATCAAGAATTCCAAAACCGGGATACGGAACCGACACCTATGAAAGTCCGGCAGGACTGTACCGCATTGCGACAGGCTTCACCAATCAAAGCGATGCCCAAGGCACCGTTGTCGGCACAAAGGTGATAGCCGTCCATCCGCGCTGCATGGTAATGGCGAACGACGGGTATGTCCTCCAAGGAAAGTCACCTCCCCCTCATGTTCCGCGTCGCCGTCCGCTTCATCAGTGAAATGGACAACAAGCAGACCAGGATGGTGAACAAGTCCGCTACAGGCTGGGCGCAATAGATTCCAAAAACCCCGAACATCCTGGGAAGCAACAAAATGGCGGGAATGTAGAATACACCTTGTCTGGCCATGGAAAGGAACAACCCGTATCGTGAGGAACCGATTGTCTGGAATGTAATGGTCATCATATAACACAGACCGAACGCAGGATAGAGAAGCACCTGAGAAATCAACAGTTTTACACCATAGCCGACAACCAGAGGATTACGATTGAATAGCAGGATAAGCGGCTTTGACAACAGGATATATAAGATCTCAACCGCAATGGTCAGCAGCAGTGAGGCTCGAAGGGCAAAACGGACGGAAGCATGGAACCGATCCTCATTCTTTGCGCCGAAGGCATAGGAGGCCACCGGCTGGTATCCTTGCATGAACCCCATCACCACATAACAGCCGATCAGTATCAGGCGTTGTACGACGCCATAGGCAGCGATAATCAGATCCGCGTCGGGCATGGTCTTGGCTGCGATGTTGGTCAAGGATGTCGCCACCGCCAGGCAAATCTGAATCACGGCGGAGGGAATCCCGATCAAGGTTACAGTCCTGACCAACGAAAAATTCAGTTTGAAACGTTTCAGCTTCAACGGGATTACGGAATGTCCGCGAAAATAGAACCACAACAGTATCATGAAGGTCACGAACTGGGAAATAGTCGTGGCAAGAGATGCACCTTCAACTCCCATGCCGAATCCCCAGTCGAACATGAATATGGGATCAAGGATTACATTGAGGGCGGCTCCGACGATCACCGCTATCGAGGATACCTTCACGGAGGATTCCGCACGGGCAGCGCAGTTCAGACTTTGCGCAGGCAAGTTCGCAATCGCGGCGATGAACATCCAGAACGCATAATCCTTCGCCAACGGCAGGACGGCGTCCGAAGCCCCGAAGCTACGCAACAGAGGCTCCATGAACAACAGTCCCGTCACACACAGCAGGACACCTATGATGGACGACAATATGGAAATGGTCGAGACGGTCGTCGAAGCACCATCCGTATCGTTCGCCCCGAGTTGCCGTCCGGCCAGTACGGCCGCCCCCGCGGCGAAGATATTCTCGATCGACACCATGATCAGCAACAGGGGAAGCGTCACACCCACGGCTGCCAGAGCGAGATCCGAATCCAGCAAACCGATATACGCGGTGTCCACAATATTGTAGACGGCTTTCGCAAGCAAGGCGACCGTCGCGGGAATGGCCAGCTTGGTAATCGCCCTCGAAGGAATGACATCCGCCAAAAGCGAGCCTTTTTCTTGTACACGGACATTCATCTGTACGCCCCCGTCCGTTCGACGACCCCGTACAGCAGAATATCCACGGCACGACGGCAATGCGCTTCACGAGCCGCTATGTCGGGCATCCGCATCCCATCGGCTGTCCGTCGATCCTGTACATTGATGAAGTCCTGGTACTGACGCAATATGTCCACGACATCCCTCTTCGTAATGCCGGGACGAAGTTCCACTTGATCCAGTATCCCGTTCAAGACGCGGACGTTCAATGTATCGAAATCGGCCTTGATTTCTTCAATCTCCCGCACAAGATGATTGGGAGGCGCAACCAACGCTTCACAGAATAGTTTTTGGAACCGCGGATTTTCCTGAAAAAAAGCAAGACGCATGTCAAAATACTCTTGCAGCCGTATCTCGACGCCACCGTTTTCAAGAACCCCGTTTCCTTGCAGATATGTGACGAGCTGATTGAAACAAGCCTTCATACAGGCGAGATATAGTTCATCCTTATCAGAGAAATAGTGATACAGAATACCTTTTGAGATATTCCCTCCGTCACAGATTGCATTGATTGAACTCAGTCCATAGCCCCGTTCAGAAAACTCATTCAACGCGCTATCGATGATTCTCGCCCTACTTTGCCGGTTCTTTTCTTCACGTCTCATAGTGCCGCATGGCCCTCCGCGTCATATTGTCCAAAACTAGACCAACTAGTCTGTAATTCAATATACAAAAAACAGACCGCCTAGTCTATACCCATTTAACCGATAGTCGCAGCCAAGTATCGAGGCAACCGAGCGCCGTACCATCTTGCACAACCGCCTGCTTAGCGGTACAACTGCACATAATCGAATTTGCAGGAGGGTATCATGGGTATCAGTAGAACGGACGCCATGGCGTTGCTAAAAAAATACAATAGCTCGGAGAGTCTGATCCACCACGCGCTCAGCGTAGAGGCGGTCATGAGGGAATTCGCAAGACTCAAAGGTGAAGATGTTGAATACTGGGGGCTGGTAGGCCTCCTGCATGATGTCGACTACGGTACGTATCCTGACGAGCATTGCAAGAAAGCTCCTGAGCTTTTGAAGGAAATCGGGGCTGACGATGCATTCATCCGTGCGGTTGTCTCCCACGGCTGGGGCTTGTGCGTCGATGTCGCGCCAGAACTGTACATGGAAAAGGTACTTTATACGATTGATGAGCTGACCGGCCTCGTTACCGCGACAGCCTTGATGCGTCCTGAAAAGATGAATGGCATGACGGTCAAATCAGTCAAGAAAAAATGGGGGTCTCCGTCCTTCGCAGCCGGTGTCAATCGTGAAGTCATTGCAAAAGGCGCGGAGATGATCAGCATGGAATTGCCGGAAGTCATCCAGCACACCATCGACGGGATGCTGCCGATAGCCAGCCAGATCGGTCTATAATGATTTTGAATCGGCGTGCTTGCCATTTTATGAATGACGAGCACGCCAACCGCCCAACACCAGTCACAAGCTCCACATCCCCCTGCGCCGACGCAAGAAAACACCTCTAGTACCGTAAAAATTCACATATTTCTTTATGGAGAAGTTTGTTATCGCCGTTTTTCACAATGGAGTTCATTGCTAGTTGATGGCAGGTTCATTGCTAGTTGATGGCAGATTCATTGCTAGTTGATGGCAGATTCATTTCAAGCGGCACACCACACCTTTCCCTAGACTGTTCAAAAAGCATTATTTCTGAAGACTATCGCCAGTCAGATGTAACAGGCGCAGGAAAATCAATCATTGCTGTTATACAGTTTTTCAATCCTGATGATACCGGTTTTATTGAGGATAACCCTGTAGTGGGAGAAATCATCGATTTCATCCTTTTTTGAATACTCCTCGATAATCATGTGCAGATGATACACCCGGTCGCTATCGGTCTGGTCAAATTCATCGGCGTTTGGATCGACGCGGTAGACCAGGCCTTTGGGATCATCCATTTCTTTGAGCCAGTCATCGATACGGATGCGAATGATCAACGTCAGGTTGTTAATCCAGGGCAGCATCCCGAAATCATTCTTTCGCTTCTGCGGTTTATGCATGAAGATGTACCGGGTATAGTGAAGCACATCTTCGGTGGGCAACATGTCCTGAAACGGGTTTTCCTTGTCACGCCGCAGTTCAGCGATTCTCGGCGGTACGTTCTTTGCGTCGGTCATATCAATCATAATCTTGTTGGTACAGATCTTACGTCCCGTGCGCGGAGAGACAAACGCGGAAATTTCATCGGCCATCATCTTCGGCAGTACTTTGTTGAAGAACGCACGCAGACCTTCCTTGATACGGTCCTTGAATACATAGGCGATGATGACGATCAACGCCCATTGCAGGCTGTTTTTCAGAAACCACGTTTCCGCGAATATCGACGCGACGGTGGCGAAGGTCATGGCGATAGCCGCAGCAGCTCCCGCGAGAATACCGCCAATCCGTTTCGGCCATCGGGAATACTGGGGGGTCAAGTACAGCACGGACTGACTCCACTTCTTCAGAACACCTTGCCGGTAAGCGACTGTCTCCGAAGTGTGCCGGGCATTGCCGGCGGCACTAGACTGATATTCCTGCTCCATCCGGTAGGATGCCTCCCCCCTTGAAACCTGCAACAGCCGGGACGGGGAATCCCCCAACTTTCCGAACAAAGGCTCCACGGCCAGATACATGTCCAGGGAGTCATGCTCCACCAAAATACTGATCGTCTCGTCCGCCCAAGCGAACGCGCTCAGAACTCTGTTGCCCGCAGGCAGCTTTTCACGCAACCGGACCATCAAGGAACGCAGTTCATCCATCAAACGCCGAATCAGGAGACACCATTCATCAATCGACTGTATCAGGTCCTCATATTGTCCGGACTTTCGTGCCAGCTCAACGAGATCCTTGCAATCCTGAACCTCCACACGGGAATCATGGCGGACGGAATTCGCCAAAGCCTGAAGTTCATGGATCAAGATCGTTTCTGAGACATCGAAGCTTCCGGTTTGCAACCGTCTCTCCACATAACGGGTCAATGCGACCAGCGGGCTTAAGGCGTTGGAGGAATCAAACAATTCATCCAATGTAATTTCGGGAGATGAATATCGTCCATGCGCCTGAAATTTACGAAGCATATCCTGCTCGGGAATCACCGACATGTGCAACTGCGCGGGAGAAAAAATATAGTAATGGATGTCCCGGGTATACCCTTTGGCCTCGGGAATCGGCAATACGAGTTTCGTCTCAAGATGCCGACTAGAATGTTTACGCAAATCAATCATCTCACGCACGGCCCTTTCAGTTATTCTGGATAGTGATAATGGGGCAGTATACCACAGTAAACGATACGTTCCTATCATTTTTTACAAAATGAACAGCTCCAAGGTATTCTCGAGGTATATTGGCACATAAAAAATAATCCGTGGATGACATTAAACCGGCGGACAGTGCTCCCGTACGTTCGCCCGGCTGATGACGCAGTATCGGACGCATCGTCCAAAGCCCGTCCCGCGAAGGAAAAACACTATTCCAACAAGGCATTCGAGGAGGGTTGCATCCCTGAACGATGCGAATACATGGGGCATCGGGCAGAACAGGATGAGCGCGTAGCGACTCCCGTACGCCCCTCCGAGAATAACGCGGTCGGACAGTTCTGCATCGAGCGGCTTGCCGCGAAGGGCGATGCGCCCCAGACCAGGAAGAAGACGGCGGACAGTACTCCCGTACGCCCGCCCGGCTGATGACGCAGTATCTGGCGCATTGTTCAAAGCCCGTCCCGCGAAGGAAAAACGTCGTTCCGGCAAGGCATTCGAGGAGGGTCAGTTCTCCCGTACGTCCCTCCGAGAATAACGCGGCCAGGCAATGTTTGCCCGAGCGGCTTGCCGCGATGGGCGATGCGCCCCAGACTAGGAAGAAGACGGCGGACAGTACTCCCGTACGTCCGCCCGGCTGATGACGCAGTATCGGACGCATCGTCCGAGCGGGGTTATCTGCCCAGGTTGTAGAACTCCTGCACATCTATGCTGTACGCTATCCCGCTCCCCGGCTCCTTCAGGCTCGTCTCGTTGCGCACCGCGTCCATGATCTTCGGCGCAAGCCCGCTCTCCGCCAGTATCAGCAGCATCTCCTTCTCCGGCACCAGGCTGATCCCGAAGAACTTCACGTCATCCTCGGTGCCAGTCCCCCGCCCCGTCAGGATCGTCCCTCCGGCGGCTCCCGCCTTGCGCGCCGCCGCCATCGCCTCGTCGGCGTACCCGTTGTTCACGATTATCGATATCAGCTTCCACTTCGCTTCCATGTCTTCGCTCCTCCTGCCTTCCGCCTTGTTTCCTTCGTCCGCACCGGCGACCCGCCTCAGTATCCCCGACACGTCAATCAGGGCCGCCACGCCGCTCAGGTGCCGCGGGTCCCCCGACGCCGCGGAGAGCTGCGCACGCACCACCGCCTCCACCTGGCTGTCGTCCAGCAGCGTCAGCAGCACGTCCTTGGAGACGTCGCCTATCGCCAGCGCCTGCAAGATGCGGTTCGTGGCCGTCCCGCGGCCTAGGAGAATCGTCCCGCCGCGCGCGCCGACGGCCTTGCCGACGCCCACCAGTCGCTCGCCCTGGTGACGGTTCACTATCGTCAGCAACAGCTTCCCTGGACGGAAGACCGTAGTCATATCATTCTTCATGCCTGACCTCCCTTTCTACCAAGAGCAAAACGCTTGGCCTTATGTTCCTTGACGGCCATTTCCATCTTCGCCTGCTTACGCCGATAAATCAAGCCAAGAGCCTGAATGGCAATCAACGGAGTCATGGCGATCATCGCCACTACGCCGAAGGCATCCAATACGGGATTGCCGCCCAGCGCCATCGAGGCCCCGAGGGTGAACGACAGGATGAACGTCGAGGACATGGGACCGGAAGCCACGCCACCGGAGTCGAACGCTATCGCGGTGAACAACGGCGGGCAGAAAAAAGTCATCCCCAATGCAAGCGCATAACCAGGAATCAAATACCACCAGATGCTCAACCCGGTCACGACCCGCGTCATGGCGAGGGCTACCGCGACCGCTACGCCCAAGGCAAGAGTCACCAGCATGACCGGACGGCGGATGTGGCCGCCGGAGACCTCTTCCACCTGGTCGGTCAGGACCCAGACGGCGGGCTCGGCGCATACGACCACCGCCCCGAACAGCAGCCCGACGGGTACCAGCCACCACCCGCCGCCGATACCGCCGATGCCGGCTCCCATCACCTGACCCGCGGGCATGAACCCTCCGTTGACCCCAGTCAGGAAAATCACCAGACCGAAGAACGTATAGATAAGGCCAAGGACTGTCCGGCGAACCTGTTGCCGGGGCATGTGAAGCAGAGTGATCTGGAACACGACAAACATGGCGGCCAATGGACCGAGAGCCTTCGCGACCTCAATGACGACTTCCGGAACGATATGAAGAAAATGCCCGGCAATCGAGTATTCGACGGCGGCCTCAGCTTCGGCCGCCGCAGCGACATCTCCATTGCCACCACCGGAAATCAATCCCATGACCAACACAGCCATGATCGGGCCGACGGACGCAATACCGACCAGACCGAAACTATCGTCCTGGGCTTTCTCAGCGTTTTCATGTTTCGTGACCGAAGCAACGCCAAGCCCCAACGCCATGATGAACGGTACAGTCATAGGACCGGTCGTCGCCCCACCCGCATCAAAACCGATACCGACGAATTCAGGACTAGTACAAGCGGCTATGATAAACAAAACCAGATACGCACCAATCAAAATCCATCGTAAAGAAATCTGGAATACGATTCTAGCCAGCCCAAAGGCGACGAACAACCCCACCCCGACGGCTATCATCATGATCAACGGCGTCCGGGCAATCGTACTGTCAACGCTTGTCACCTGGGTAGCGAGAACTTGGACATCCGGTTCCGCGATGGTGATGACGAACCCAATCAAAAAACCAAGAATCAGCATCAACGCCAAGTTTTTCTTTTTTGTAAGCGTAGCCCCTACATGCTGCCCAACCGGAATCATGCCGATATCCGCACCGAGCAAGAAGACTGAGAGTCCTATAATCAACAGGACGCCGCCAATGAAAAACTCGATGAGCATCGTCGATGGTAACGGAGAGACAGTCAGATGCAGGATCAGGACTATCACCATGACCGGAACTACAGATACTACTGTTTCTTTGCATTTTGCCAGTAGATTCATGCCTGACAGACTCCTATGCCCCAGAATACATCACCCAGAGCTATTTTAGTGATAGAATATAAGTATTTTCCATATAGAATAATAAACAATCCCCCTTGGAGGAAGGGGGGATCGTTGAAAAAGACCTCGGTCGCGACATTTTAACGAAATCTTAGCGACCGGCACGAATCAGATGAAGGAAATCATCGCTCCCAGGCATCTGTAGTCGGAATAGGCGGGATACAGCGGGAACTGGTAGAACAGTCCGATGGAAACCGCATAATGTTCGGAAATCCTGATTTCAGTCATGATCTTCGGCCTGAACATGATACCGTTGAACCCCATGAAAATATCATCGGGCTGCTGGGGTATTTTGGCGAACTGGGCGTACCAGCCCATGTCCAGGCAGACATAAGTGCGCGTCCTCCAGACCTCCATGAACTTCCAGGCGAGCATGACGCCTGTTTCGATGGAGAATTCAAGGGACGCAGCCCCGCCGGTTCCACCCAAGGGAGCCAGATAATAGTCACCCAGCCCATAGAATTCAAACTTGAAGGAAGCGGTCTGCAAGCCAAGGTTCAGCCCGCCGCCAAGGGAAAATGTTGCGTTGCGAAGCATCTGTGTCCTGAAATACAGGTCATAGCTGAAGGAAGCCTCCTCGACTTCGCTTTGCCACCAACTCTTTTTTTCCGGCTGGGAAGCCCCCGCATCGGGAGGCATCGCGTCAGTCGCCAATGTCGCGGGAGTTATCCCTTGCTGAGCAAGCCGGGCCATGACGGCCTGGACCATTTCATCGGTTACAACGAAACTGGAAGAAGCCGCGGCATTCTCCGAAGAATCTGTTACGGACGATGAAGCGGAACGCTCTGCCGATGTCTCGACGGATACAACAGGGACTACGGAAGGCCGTGATGAATCGGTATCATCCAGAGTCCTGTCAGTGGAGGAAGCCGCAGCGGTGAGAATAGCGTCCAAACGGGCGATTACAGCATCATCGTTGGTAAAATAATATGTACCGTCGGAAGGATTCCGATAATAGTATCTTCCACTTGAGTGCTGAAAATATGATTTGCCATCTATCGTCGCAATCGGCTCAACGGCGAACAAGGAGGTTGCGGACAAGAGGAGGATGCTGATGCTCAGAAATAATTTTCTATAGCTCATAGCTCACCCCCTAGCCGCCGACTTTCGACTTTTAGCGCTTCAATGTTTTTTGACAGGACATCAGGACCGCCCTTATATATCATTTCAAGATTGTTATTGGGATTATCGGCATCTCGAACCAGAGTCAGGCTCTTCGGACCTTCGTTCCTATCGCAAGCCCAATCGTACAAAAATGGATTTGTACCTTTGGATAAAAGAAGATTTTCGACATCCGTAGGGACGTTTTCCACCGTCAAGTACAGATTGCCGTCCGCCGAAAGGAAATCATAGGCCTGAAGCTCCATGACATACTTCCCTTCAACCGTCCTCAATTCAGAAGTTCCGGTAATCACTTCCACATAGGCAAAGGTCCCGTCCTTACGCAAACTCAAGGCGGCAAGGTGGTATTCACCAGCCCCTACGGATTCCGCAGGAAGCACATAACATCCAATCAACGGATTGGGAATCTTCATTTCACAGCCTACGAACATCCCCAGACAAACCAGAACCATCAGCAATATTTGCATTGTACGTTTCATGTTCATTCCTCGCTTACGGTTGGTCGGGAGATACTTCCTGCGCAGCAGTACCGTTCGACTGCGTTACAGTATAGGTTCCCACGAACTTCTGCTCACTGACTGAAATATTGTCGAACCCAATGGAAGCCGGGTACATCCCGCCAATCGTCATTCCGCCGACGCAGGAGCCGGAACCGCTCATGCTGACGCTCATCACGTAGCTTCCTGTGGAATACATGTACGGGACTTCCCCGAACTTGTTGTAAGTAAATGAAACTCGGCCTCCCAACCCTTGCACGGTGGCCACATATTTGATAGTTCCATTGTTATAGTAAGAATTTTCGGTTATGCCGCTCGACAAGCTCCCCGTACCGGCTTGTTTGATTTTGTCGTAGATAGCGCTGTTCTTCCACTTCGTATTGATGTCATTACTGTACTGATATTCAGTGGTAAGCCACGCAGTATCGATATATTCCCATGGCTTCAAGCAATATACCTGCATCTGTTTGATCAACAGGTTTCCCGTGATAGCGCCATAACCGGCATCGATGTCGCTCCATTCACCCTCGCGTCCCAAAGTATCAATACCTTGTACGCTGAAATACCATTGCGTACCAATGGGCGCAGTACCCGCGTTCAGGAAAATGCTTGTATTGGTATCGTTTCCACCAGCATCCTTCAATATGGAGAAAGCCTGTCTTGACATTTCTTGGTCAGGGACAGCATTCGTAGAAGCGGGCTTCGCATGCCAAATCCGAACATTGTACGCTTCAACCGACGAATCAGTCAGCAAAGTAAGTGCAATGGGATACACTCCGGCGGAGGAAGCCGCCATTCCATCATAGACATAGTTGTCCGATGCGTTGAATCCATCTGCGGAGACAGGCCGCGACACTTGAATTGGAGTACCGACGACTTCATCGTATCCTAAGCTTTGATCATAACCGTTGGAAGTCTTCACGGTGAAATATTCATACGCATGTTCAGGAACGCCGTCAGTCGGGTTATAGACCGTGGTTATGGTACGGCTGGAAATATCGGATACTGGAATCATATTCATTCCATCAAGTTCCTTGAATTCCGCACCAGCCTCTGCGGATTTTCCCCATACGGAATATGTCCAGTCAGAATGGGCAGAGACACCCGGCGCATCGCCGATAGTAAATGTAAAGCCTGATTTGTCGGGAAGTATCGCCACGCCGCTTACGGTCGTTGGCGGGGAAAGCAAGAAACCCTCGGCAGAAGACGGCAGACCGTTTACGCTTGTCGGAACTCCTTCGACATCGATTTTTCCAATCGCTCTGATACTATAGGTATACACAATGCCGGCGGCCAGACCATTGGAGTCGGTATACGACATGATATCGCCCTCTTCCGTAGGTTTTGGATCGCCGTCTTTCGTAGAATAGATTTTCTTCTCGGACTGACTGTCGGCGACACGATAGATTTCCCAATCGTAGTCGACACGCACTCCACTTTCATCGGTCGTGTACAAGGATTTCCAAGTCAATTTGATTTCGGTTGATGACTCACCTTGCGAAGCAGTCACATTCTGTGGAGCGGTTGGCGCGCCTTGAACAAACGTATATCCAAGACGTTGCGCACTAGGATCGCTCTTTGAACCTGATTTCGATACACTCTCGATATAGAAATATATTGATTGCCCCTGCAATGCCTTGTCAGGTGCGAACTTGAACGATAGTACATTGGGTGAAAACACATAGTCATAGGCTTCGTAGCCCTCCGGTATCGCGACCTGCCAAGTACCGCCATAGCCAGAAACACTGTAGTACACGCGATAGCCCTCGATGTTCCGAACTTGACTCCAGGAAAGTTCAATATATTTTGAACTAGCGCCTTGAGTAGCCGAAAAAGTGATGGGAGGAGACAACACCCACCCATAGGCGGATTGAGAATAGTTCCCGATCAATGTACGCAATGCGAAGCTTCTTGCCCGTACCCGGTATACATAGAATTTGCCAGCCTCGATGCCCGTATCAGTAAGGCTGGTACTTCCGACGGGGGCTTCCAGCATTCTGGTCCAAGCCAACTGATCCTGCGCTGGACTGAGGTTGGGAATCTCAGCCCTGAACACCTCATAATAGTCAGCTCCGGTTACGGCGTTCCAACTAATGACAATCTTGTCCGAATATCTTGCCTGGGTGGCCGTCAC
This sequence comes from Sphaerochaetaceae bacterium, assembly GCA_034114085.1. Lineage (GTDB taxonomy): Bacteria > Spirochaetota > Spirochaetia > Sphaerochaetales > Sphaerochaetaceae > Spiro-02. The sequence continues at coordinate 25,593 of JAXEWB010000084.1, forward strand.
AAAGGTAGGGGCGGTTCCCGTATACAACAGGGACGAGGAAGTCGAACCTGTTCCCGTTCCATAATCCCTAGGCGAGCTTCCCCAGATGTCCCAACGGCAGGAAGTCAAGGTCAACGTTCCGGCAAGGAGCAGGATTATCATAAACAACATATGGTTTCGTTTCATTTTTCCTACTCCTTTAGAATGGTCTGACGATGGATGAAGAATCAGGAACGGTGATTTCAGATGCAGTTCCCAAAGTCACAATGTAACAATGTCCAGCACCTTCAACAGCAGCAGGAACTCGAATGTTACAATATTTTATTTTAACGTCATTGTAACCAGTGCCAAATCTAGCCACAATGACACCATTGCTATCATCGCTAAGACTGATCAATGCGCTTGTACCGACACCGCTTCCCGTATCAGTACGCAAAGAAGCTGTAGTAGAAAGGACTATACCATTTATCGCACTACCAAAACCATCTAGAACGATATTTCCATAATAATGACCCGCAGGATTCCAGAATGTATTTGCAGCGGTAATAACCGCACCTGCATCATCCGTATATTGAATAGTACTTGTCGTATATTGGAACCAATCGCCGCCAAAGGCCGCATCAGCCCTATGTAAAAGTGGATACAAAGAACCATTGACCAGATTAACGGCCTCAGGAGCCTTCAACGCCCTGCGTACATTCGTCGCATCTTCCAAATAGCCAGTACTTGCAGAAGAAACATTATTCACGGCGTTCAGCTTATACGATACGATAATCAACGAATTGGTGAGAATCCCTGTATCATCATTATAAACATATTGCTTCTTTGAAGGATCATATTGCAGGTATCCGGCGGAAGTCGATGGTACACCATTGTCCACGGCATTGGTTTCGTGATAATTCAGTCCGCTCACATCAATGACCGTAGTTCCATCCAACGCTTTGACTGTATAATGCGTAGCGCCAGCGACCCTATCCCATGTAAGCCGGACATACGGCCGATATGCATTGCTTGCATCTACCTGCTCAGTAACGAAGAATGTAGAAGGAGTCGTCAGCCGATATCCGTAGTTGTCGGCTTCCTTCTCCTTGAACATGCTGGCCGTCGTACCGAATCCATTTTGGTACGCAGATTCCATACCTGTCGCTGAATGGGCCAAGACAGTATAATAGACAGGATTCGTCGAAGTCGAATCATTCAAAGAGTTTGTCGTGACAGTTATAGGAGACCCTTGCGATATATGTTCATTGTTCGTATCAATCGTATATTTCTGGACGATATACGAATCAGCGCCATCGACCGCGTCCCATGTGACATTGATTACACCGACAGCGGCGCCTTTTGAAGCTACGATGTTCTTCGGCGGGCCGAACAGCCACCCCTGAGCCTCCTTGCCCCGCAGAGCATTGATATCAGCCTCAAACACCGGAACAGGAACAACTTTGTATGTATATTTCTCAGACAAAGGAGTCGGGTTATCGACTGTGGAGACCAAAGCGGCAAGCTCTTCATCAGCGTAAGAAGTAGATGTGTGATTGCCCTTCACACGGACACTATTACGATAGATCGTATATGAACTCGCGCCTTCCACAGCATTCCAAGTCAGTTGGACTTTCCGAGGATCTGTACCTTGTGTCGCACTCAACGTCATATTTCCGGGTCCGAAGATGCTGCCCTTCTCCAGTTCGGTCCATTCAGTATAGGAATTTTCTCCACCAACGCTCTGCGTCGTATTGTAGGCCCGCATCCTGAAATCATATATTTCACCGGCGCGGTCCGTCCCCGCGCCATCTGTGATGGTTGTAGTCGATACGAGCAAAGACGAAATGTCGATGCTCTGCCAGCCGGTATCGTCGGAGGAATCAAGCTTGTACCAGAGTTCGTATTTGACAGCTCCATCATCATTGTTGGCAGGAGAATCCCATGTGATGTCGATCTGCGTCAGAGAAGTACCGTCCGACGCAACGAGATTCCGCGGGACGGCCAGCGTCGAGCCAGTAATTTGGTCAGGCCCATAATAGGTCTGGGATTCGCCGCCGTAGTTGGCTTTTGCGGTCAAGCGATATACATGAGTACCGGAAGTCGTCAATTCCACCGTTCTCGTATTTCCACTTTCCGTAGGAACCGGAACGTCGGCAAGCTTGTTTCCATCGCCCCAGATTTCATAGCTTTCTTCCGTCAAGCCGTCGATTACGATCCAGGAAAGCCTGATCTTCCCGACTAGGTTTTGCGTAGCGGTAAAATTGCTGAACAAAACGGCGGAAGAGGACATCCCGAGTGAAACAGTCCCAGGAGTCGTACTGACAGGCAAAGATTTCACGACTTCCCCGTTGAACAGGAATTCAAGCACAAATTCAAATGTATGGACGAAATTCGTCTCGGCGATATGAATATTGCTATTGTAGGAATAAACGTCAGAGGAAACAATCGGAACAATATCCTCCGTTTTACTCTCTGTCGTACCGTCCTTCTGGCTCCAAACGGAGGTCTTAAGCTTCCAGGTGATACCGTCCGTAATCCCGCCACTGTAATTCCAAGACAAAGCGACAGTACCGTTGTCAGGATTCGTCCCTTCTCCCGGCGCAAACGCAGCCTGGACATCCGTAGGCAGCCAGAGCTTCCAGCCGACCGAGGACTTCGTAGCATCGGCCTCGTCCTGCAAGGTGATAACATCCGATGCGTTGATATATCCATTCAGGATGCGGTATACATATTTCACATTGTCGGCCACCGTGGTATCCATCCAGAAGTATTCCCGCTCGTCAGAACCTTTCTGGATACCTGAATCCTTTGAAGCGGCCAACACGGTCTCCCAAACAGCGCTTTCATCTCCATCCACTTTACGATCTATGCGGAATACATTAGTGACATCGAGACCAGAAGGAATCTTCGGAGCAATCCAAGTCAACTTGACGCCATCTGCAAGAGAACCAGACGTTATATTGATTGACTCAATCTTGTCTGGAAGCATATTCGTTTCAGTCGTAACAGGAAGCCTGATGCTCTGTACGGTAGTCACTTCCATACCATTTTCATCAAGTACAGTCATGGAAATACGGAACTCATAGGTAGTGTCTACAGAAAGTCCGTTAGAAGCAATGTTGAGTTCATGATGGAAATTTTTGCCCACCCCACTGACGGAAGTCCAGTTTGCCGATACATCCGCAGCGCTTTTTAGTTTATATTCCAGCGTAAAGGAATAGTCATACAGAGGTTCATCCACTCCAGGAACGGAAGGAATGGTCTTGAAAATATTCGGAACATCCCAATACAATGCGATTGTCTGGCTGGTAGCGACGGCAGATAAAGTAATACCACCCACAGTGCTTCCTTCAAACAAAGCGCTGGGATTGGAATACAACACTCGCCGCCCAACGGCTGTAACGGAAGAACCAAGGTCTCGCATCGCGACTATGGCGAAAATATAGGCGGAACCAGCCGTTTGATTTGACAATTCATATTTCGTAGCCGTCACATCCTCAACAAACTTGAAGCCTCTTTCCTGAAGATTGGAGTAACTGAGCGTTGTAGAACGGGAAGTATTCGCAGCGCCATAATCATCGCTTTTCAACATCCAGACTTGATAGCTCGTAGCATTTTCGGAAGCATCCCACTGCAAAGCAATTTTATTTGGAACGCCGTTCGTCGCACTGACATTGGTCGGTGACGACGGCGCAAGATAGGGATTGAACCCTCCCATAGGATCTTCCGGCGGCGCCATGGGACAGGAGATGAACAGCGACAGGCAACATATAGTCACACCCAGCAACGCCGGTAGTTTTTTCTTTACATTTCTAGATAGTTTTGTAAACATAGTCCATATCTAACAACAAAACCAAGGAGAAATTCAATACTTCACCGGATATTTATCGAACAAAACCATTCAAATCTGTTTGATAATTATGCAAACGAACAGAACGGATTCCAAGAATACATCCCATCAAGGGTAGGCAGGACTCTGGCGATTTCCACATCATTTGGGATTTCCATCCGTTCCTCACACACCAAACCAAAGGTTTCCCCCACTTTGCGTCCGAATACATCCTCAAGCCTCCACAAAGGGCAACCGGCCCTCCGCAAGGCGATGATCAACAGCAGGGCGCCTGAAAACCCCGGTATGCCGGACGCACCGGCGGCTTTATCTTCGAGCGTATGGGGGGCGTGGTCGCTTTCCACCCAGTCTACTGAACCATCGAGCAACCCGTCAAAGATAGCTTTCCGGTCTTGCTCGCCACGCAAGGGGGGATTCATCTTCACCAAATTACCGGACCGGTCATAGGCCGATTCCGATAGCAACGCATGATGAGCGGTGGCTCCGCAGGTGACGGCGAACGCTCCTCCCGCAGAACGGGCGGCTTTAATCAACTCCAGCGCTCCAGCGGTACTGACATGACAGATATGAAGCGTACCGGAAAAACCTTCCTCCGTGGCGAACCGTATCTGGTCCCTGACGGACCCGACTTCCGCCTCGGCGGGTCTGGCGAGGCTATGGGAGGAAGGAACGGCGGGGTTCCAGCGTTCCGGCCGCAACAGGGATTCCTTCTCGCAATGTACCGCGAGGACTCCCCGATATCCGACCTTCGCCAGTTCGTGGTATACTTGGCGCTGTAGTTCCTCCGTCACCAACCCCATGTCGCCGGTGGAATGCCCGGCGAACATCTTCAGCCCGACCACTCTCGGAAACAGTTCACGAACCAGCGAAGCCATGTTCGCGACTTGTACGGCGTCGGCGGTCAGACCGCCGTAGACATGATACGACGGCAGGACGCCGGTAGCGTCCAAGACCGATCTTGCGGCGGCGTCTCCATCCGCAAGCCGTTTCAAGACCGTCTCCCGATCCGTAAGCGCGGGGGATGTGTTGGGCATGTCGAAAAATGTACCGATGCCGGCCTTCACACCGGCGGTCATTCCATGAACCAGAGTCTCCTTGGAGCTTTGCGACCAGTCGCGCAGATGCACATGGGGATCGATCATCAACATACCAATTCAGGAGCCTCCGCAAGCAGATAGTCGTATCGCATGAACGTACCCCACTGACAGGCCAGTCGGTCACCGCAGACGCATTCTCCGCACATCCCGATGCCGCAGAGGGTGTTTCGTTCCATCGAAAGATAGATGCGTTCGGTCGGAACACCCGCCGATACCATCTTCTTCGCCGCAATCGCCATGAATTTCTCAGGCCCGACGACATAGCAGGCAAGCCCGTCCACATCTGACAAACCGGCGCCAAGAGCATCAAGGACACGCCCCGGCCTGCCATCGTCCGCAATACAGGTAAAACGGCCAAAAGCGGACAAAGGGTCTTCAAGCAACGCCTTGCCGTCGGCCGCAGGGGCGCTGGTCGAAGTACCGACGTAGATATCCATGACGGTCCCTTGCCCCTTCAGCAACCGAGCTAAAGACGGCAAGACGGCGACACCGGTGCCACCCGCCAGCAGCAAGGCCTTCGGCGTAGGATTCTGTTCGATTTTCGCACCGTACAGTCCACGGACATAGAGGGTATCACCTTCCTTCAGACTGAACATCGCTTCGGTGAACGCACCCCGTTTCTTGATGACGAATGTCAAGGGGGAGTTCTCGGCGACGGAAAATGGCTTCTCCCCCACTCCGGGAATCCAGAGGAACGCAAACTGGCCTGCCTGACAGTCAAGGGTGCCCGACAGTGTGAATACGGCGATGTTGGGGGTGTGGAACAACACACCCAGAATCGTATGGGCACGATATTCCATCTGGCGGGTCCCGTCGATATATGAAGCGCTGGAATTGGCGGGCAGAATACTTTTCTTTCCATGGTCCGCCATCACATCGGCAACCGCCTCCTGAACGAGGGCGTCGGTATATTCACGCCAGAACCGCTGGTGGACCTTGCCGAACGCACTGCCGATACCAACGGCATCCGCCCCCGCACGAAGCATCGCGGCGACATCATTGCCGGTGGAGACACCCCCCATGCCGATCAGCGGGATGGCATCGCCCACGGCGGCCCGGATTTCCCGTATGCATTCCAAAGCCCGGCCATTGACCCATCTTCCGCTACAGCCCCCTTTGCCACCCAGCTTGTTCTGGAGGATGGGGGCTTTCGCCACGGGATCCATGTGGATGTTCGGCCCAACGGTATTGATCGCGACAAGCCCGTCCGCCCCTGCTTCGACAACCGCTTTCGCGATAGAGCCGATATCTTCGACGTTTGGCGTCAGCTTGACGAAAATCAGCGCCTTGCAACGAGGAACGGCGTTCTTGATTTCCGCCATGTACGATGCCGCTATGCTGAGGTCGCAGCCGATCGACGCACCGAAACCGGCGGCGGCGTGGGGACAGGAGAAATTCAGTTCGATGATATCCGCGACAGCTTCGAACCGCCGGACCAATGTAATGAAATCATCGGGATTGCTGGCCGATACAGAAACGTTCAGCAACGCCCGCATGTCGCGGGAAGCCCGCAGCGCGGACAGTTCCTGTATCGCCACCTCCATGCCGGGGTTGCGCAGCCCCACTGAATTGCCGAAATCGCCAGGCGCGACCTCACAGATCACAGGCTCCCGGTTGCCGGGATTCGGAGTCACTTGGAAACTTTTCGTGGTGATGATCCCGACTGCGGGAATACCCTTGTCGAAATATCGAATCAATGGGGTCTTGGTGGAGGCCACCCCGCTTACCGTAGCAAGCAGGGGGGGCGTTTCCACCGGATTTTCCAGACTTTCCAGATGTCGGCCCCTCAAGACCAGCGAAGCCTTGTTCTCATACACAGCCATTGGTCATACCGCCGTATCAGAGATAATCTGCGCGATGCTCTTCGCGCATTGGTCAAGCCAATCCTCCGGCGCGGGGCCTTTCTTCCAAGGATGGGTCAGTCCACTGGAACTGTTGATCCTGGCAAGTTCCACCGGATATCCGACCTTTCTGAGCACCGCCATGGTTTCCGTGGCGCTCCCCCCCTGACTTCCCACGCCGGGAATCAGCATGGGGATATCCTTGTCGCTATAGTATGCGGCGATATCCTCCAGTTCCGCCAGGCTTGTCGCTCCGACAACCGCCCCGATACCGGGACACTGGCTACTCCAAGATACGATATGGTGCGCGACCGACATGTAGAGCGGATACAATTCCTTCTCGTCCACCTTGTCCAGCACGACGAGATTCTGAAAATCCCGCCCCCCCGGATTACTGGTACGGTCAAGGACATATACACCCTTTTCCCCTGGGACATGGGATAGGAAAGGCCCGATGGAATCGCTTCCCATATACGGAGAGACGGTCACCGCGGAAGCCTGCCAGCCCTCGAAAGCCTCTATTGCGTAGTTGGCGCTTGAACGGGCGATATCCCCCCGTTTTGAATCAAGGATGACGGGAATGCCGGGAAAGAAATTCTCCACAAGTTCCAGAACATCAACCAAGGCGAGGCTACCGGAAAAATCTTCTTCCCGCGGCCGATCCAGCGCCTGGTAGTATCCGATATTCGGTTTGAACGCCGCGGGGATGGTCCCTGCGAGGTTCATCCTTCTAAACAATTCCTGAAAATATGCGTTCAAGTCGGCGCGGAGATCGCCGCTGTCATAGGGAAGCGCGGAAAGCTGGGGATCCAGCCCCATGCATGCACAATTCTTTACTTCCGCCGCCGATTCACGCAACAATTCAATATAGGTACTCATCTGACAGACTCCTTTCAGTCGGTCTGGCCTTGCGAAACCTTCAGGACAATGGCACGCCCTGATGATCGGTAGAACCAGTCTTCAAAATCACAGCGATATTACTTTACAGGGGGAAAACCATGCTTTTCGCCCCACCCGAACGGATCCTGACGCCATTCGCGCAACAGCAGGGCCCCATTGGCATCGACATAGCCCGTCTTCTGCGCGGTACTCACCATGATGTCGTAGTTGAGAATCGTACGGACGTCGCACGGCGGGGTCAACGCGGCAAACGCATCGACGGACGCTTGGAGGCCATAGGTGAATATCGCCAGACAGTGCGGGCAGCTCCCCCCGGCGGCAACGATTGCCTCAACTGCTTTGATTGAGCTCCCCCCGGTAGAAACCAGGTCTTCGATCAACACCACCTTGCACCCCCCGTAGCTTCCGCTACGGCCAAGTCCCTCTATCTGCTGATGCAATCCATGATCCTTGCCAGCGCTCCGGACGTAGGTCAACGGCAATTGAAGCCGGTCAGCGAGTGTCGTGGCGTGAGGAATCCCAGCGGTCGAGGTGCCCGCTATATTCTCGGGTCGATAGTCCAGCGCCTCCAGCATTTCCACGAACGCATCACAAATCAGCTTGCGCGACTGCGCCTTCGCCAGGAACTGGCGGTTGTCATTATAGATGGGCATACGATAGCCTGACGCCCATTGGAACGGATCGTCGGGGGAAAGCCTGATCGCGCCCATCCCAAGGGCTTGCTCGGCAAGCAACGGTCCGTAGTAACCGGTAATTTCATCAATCGTCTTCTTCATGATCCAATCCTTTCATTCTCAGCCAAAGGCTTTTTGTCATTCTACGACAAAACCGTAGCTTGCACCATGGTTATTTTGTCGGTTCCATCTTCCATGTGCAGCGCATCGTCTTTCACCAAGCAACGCGCTATCTTTCACAGGACATCGCGCCGTTCGACAACTCCATGGCATACAGACCGCCGAGCACACCTTTCCGGAGCGACGGATGGTCCGGCCGAAAGATGCCAGGCCTCAGGTCAGGTCCGCCGCCTAAAGCCAAGTCGGGCTCATGGGAAGTACGTCTGGCCTCCGAAGCCCATGCCGGCAATCACGACTACCCGCAGGAGACCACCCCAGTCCCCGAAGAATACGGCCATGTTGAAACAACGCAGTATCCCATGATCCTTTCCGAACACCCCCGCGAAGCGGATCGGCTCGTCCCGCAAGGTCACCCCGCAGGGACAGCACTTCGTGTACGGCCCTGCGTAGACAACGCAGCGGGACAGACAAAGCGCGAGCAGGAAGTTATTTTTTGCTCTTCCATATCTCCTTGAAGGAATGACTCTTCCCACAATATGCGCAGGCGAACCGGTTGTCCACCGTCCGGTAGAACAGTGCGGGAACACCCTCCGACTGGGACGGGTGGGAGATGCAGGCGTCGTTGGAACAAGCCAGATCATCGAAATTATAGATGCGGGGCGGCATGTGGGTCCGATATTTCGCAGCAACCTTGCCGTCCTTGATAATATTGAGAGTGCAACCGGGCGCGACTGCGGCCAGACGCTTGAGTTCCTTGCGGGTAAGCTCCCTGGCGCCGGGCCGGAAGATAATCCCCTTGTAGGAGTCGGGTTCCTTACCGGTGGAGATCCACTCACCGCCCTTGGATTCGTCTAGGCCAAGGACGCTGCTGATCAGACGCATGTGGTTGCGGATTTCCGCAGGGCTGTCCCCCTTGCAGATGTGGTCGATCACAATGCCGTCCCGAATCGGATGCACCCCCTCGCTGTAGGTCTTCACCTCTTTCTTGACGGTGGAGGAAGCGGGAACCTTGATGATGTATTCCTCGTCATTGACATTGGCTACGGGAGCGACCTGCGGAGGAACAAAATCATCGCCGATCCTCCCGCCGATCAGAGCCAGTAGCACGATGCGCACGTACATGCCGTTAATCGACTGCCGCTCCCAACCGTTGAAGGAAGTCTCGTCGAGGAATGTCGGAATCGTCGGATGCTCCTTGTGCCTCGGAAGCGGATGATAGAATTTGGTACCTTCGGGCATCCTGTCAATCAAGTCCCTCCTGAACGTGATGGCTTCGCGAAGTTCCGCCTGACGCTGGAGTATCCGGTCGCCCATGCGTTCCAGTTGCGGGCGGGTGAAATACCATTTGCAGGCGATATCGTCCTGCGCCACATAGTCGTCAATCGACGGGAAGATGCGAATCTCGAACCCGTTCTCCCGCATCTTCTCCACATAGGAATCGGGCATCGCAAGTTCGGGCGGGGCTATCAGGTCAACCTTCACATGGCCGAAGACCTTCAATCCATCAGCCTTGGAATGAACCGTGCGACCATGGAACAAATCCCCGACAAGGGCGACATGGATACTATCGGTCTTCCATGCATTGTCCTCCAGAAACGTGAATTCATCCAGCAATTCCTGCGTCGGATGCTCGTGCTTGCCGTCTCCCGCGTTGATGAAAGCCGGTTTGCGCCACAACCGGTTGCGATTCGCAAACGCGGTACATTCATCCTCCAGCCACCGGCAGACTCCCTCGATCTTGCTACGGATGATGAAAATCGTATTGGAGTATCCAGCCAGCGTATTGAACGTATCCGCGAAGCTTTCGCCCTTGTTGAACGAAGAACTGTCGCTGCTCAACTCGGAAACCTTCGCGTGGTGGAATTTCGCCGCGTTACGGAAGGATTCCCTGGTACGGGTGCTGTCTTCAAGGAACACCTCGTAGATACCAAAATCCTGGTCGTTGATCCTGAACTCATCCATCACCGGCTGGTCGTTGCTTTCAATCGCCGCCTTCAGCCTTCTCACTTGAGAGAAAAGATACTTGCGCTCCGCAATCGACAAATCGTCGATTACGCACAAGGACCTCCCGACAAACACATTCCTTGGATTCGTATCCATACCACGCCTCCCGCCCATACGGGCAAACTGCCACCCCGACGGCATTCCAGTCGTCAGAGTAAAAAAAACGCCGGCCCTAAAGACCGACGTCTACAATTCCATATGAAAAAGGAAACAGCGAAAGCGAAACACGCTCGCCACCAGTCAGATGATGCAAGATACTTCTGAACACAGTTCGTCTCCTTCTTATTTTTCTGGACTAACATAACAGACCGTACCGAATCTGTCCAGCCCCCGCCATCTATTTTTTCTCAGGATCCTCACTCTGTTTTTCCGACGGCTGCCTACCGATAGCCATTGGATCGGCTTCGATATCGCTGAGGAACGCTTCGATATCGACCTCATCATACCTCTCCACTACAGGGGGCGTTGCAGGGGTCGCGACTTTCTGAGGACCTTGCTCCGGCCCAGATCCATCTACAGACGCTTCTCCAGCAGCGGCGGCGACAGAAATGAACGCCCCTTCGATACCGCTTCTGAACGCAAATATGGGATCGTCAGTACCATAACGCAGGGCTTTCTCACGCTGCTTCAAATCTTTCTTATATTTCTTGCGGTAAGTCCACAACGTAGTATGACGACCGGCGGAACGCTTCTTTTTCTTGCCCGTGTTGCCATAGCGGTAGCTATAGGCGTACGAAGCAGAATAGTACCGGCCTCCCTTCGAGATATTGCCGGCACGACTGGTAATCACCCCGTTGAACACGACGCCGACAATCGGCACCTCCACGGTACGGAGGCTGACCATCAAGTCTTCAAGAGCGCCTTTGGTCGTGATACCGGCGCGAACGGCGACGACAAGACCATCAACCCGTTTCGCGATAGCAAGCAACTCGCTGGCGAACTGCAACGGAGGAGCGTCTATGATGATATAGTCATAGATATTCCGTAGGTATTCCATCGTAGAATCAAACTCCTCGCTGGCGAAAATCGCGGGAGGAATCAGAGGAGCCTTGCCCGGCGGCAGCAGATGAAGGTTCGGAACATTGGACAACGGCTGGATGATGCACTGCTCAAGCGGCACGTCGTTGACGATATGATCCACCAGGCCGACTTCAGAATGCTTCAGGTTAAAGAACCGTTCCATGCTGGGCAAACGGAGATCGCCGTCGATCACAAGGATTCTCGATCCAAGCTGGGCCAAGGAAGTCGCTATATTTGCGACCACGCTGCTCTTCCCTTCGCCCATCGACGCGGAAGTGATGGAGAATATCTTCCGCTTGCGGTTCTTCCCGTAAATCATATTGCTGGCTACAAGCTTGTACCGTTCAGCCTCGAAGGACTGGGGATCATTCCAGACGACCAACGAAGGGTACTTCTCATGTGAATCGATTTTAAGCAACGGCAACCAGCCGAGCAGGGGGATATCCTTGCCGATGATCCTCTTGATCTGGGAGTCATCCCGTATCGAGACATCGAGCATCTCAAGCCCCAGCGCCAGCAGGAGTCCAAGTGCGCCGCCAAGCAAAACAGACACCGCGAGAATCGTCAGCTTGTTGGGGCTAACGGGTCTGTCAGGGTTCGACATGACGGCGGGATCGATCATAATGACGTTTCCCGTTACAGAAGCCTCCACCAGCTTCACTTCCTCCAGCATCTCTCGAAGCTTCAGTCCCAAAGCCGCGTAGACATCGACATCCCGCTGCAATTCCAGCAACTGGCGTTCCAGCGTCGGCAACTGGGCAAGCTCATCGGAATACAGGTTCTCCATCAGTTGCAGCACGTCCAGATCGACATCGGAAACGAAACGCTGTGATATCGCCTTGGCATATTCCCTTGACAAAGAATCGGCCCAGGCATCCCGGCCCGACAAACCCTCCATCACCCGCTTGGTGACATAATCCTGGAACTCCTTCGTAGACTGGTTTATGGCGCTGGTCAGCGTGTTGATCCTAGTCTGGTTAGCCGGAGACGCCGTTGATACAGTCGCTCCAGCGGGCGTCGAGGACAGGCCGACCGATTCATACATCGTAAATTCAGTCTTCCACGTCTTGAGCTCCGCAAGCAACCGGACAGTCTCCGCGGCCCGGGCTAATGATTCGTAGCTGACCAAACCGGTAATCCCGTAATCTGACAGCTGTTGGGAATATCTCTGCGCAAGACTGATCGCTTCCTGGTTCTGGAGCCTCAACGGTTCACGCCGCATCTGGAAATATGCGATCTTCTGAACCAGCAGGCCGCTCTTTTCAGAAAGCTGGATGATGTCCGTAGTCTCCCGGAACTTGCCCAGCGCATCGGACGCTGTACGTTGCAGTTCCTCGTTGACCGGTATCTGGGATTCGATGAACTCCCTCTGGGCGGCTTGGGAGTTGCGGGCGATTGATGTCAGCAGATTGTCATAGCTCGTGGCCAAGGCGTTGGCGAAATCCGCGGCGAACACCAGGTTCTGGTCAGTGACCGTAATTCTGACGATATTGGTATCCTTGACCGTCCCTACCGAAATCTTCTCCTTGGCCTTCGCATAGTTCATCCCCGTCAACGGATCGGCGTAGGAAATCCCCTCGCTATCCACATACTGGCCGAAATCCAATGTGGACAAAGCATGGTCGATATTCTTGCGGCTGGTAATCAGCTCCACTTCCGTGGCGATCTTGGTGGTACCGGTGGCGCTGCCCATCATCAGGCTTTCAATGGAAGATGATGTTTTTATCGGCTCCACCAGAATCGTCACCTGCGACTCGTACTGGGGAACCGTGTAATACAGATAGACGAACGCCAACGCCACCACGATGATGAAACAACCCAGGACCCACCCGAACCGAACTCTGAAAATATGAAGCAACTCCTTGATGCTGATTCCCTCTTCCATCGGTTCTGTCATGCTCCGCGCATTATCTGTATCGGTCGCCATGGATATAGCCTCCCACCTGTTACTTGGAAATTACGTTCGTATTCACGAGAATCGTCACGACTGTCGCGATAATGGTCACAACTGAACTGACAAGCCCGACAATAGCCACGGTCTTGGAGATATCGTTGCTGAATGTGTTGCGGGCGACTGTAATGACGGCCTCCGGAGGAACGATGGAATCGGTATCCAAGGTGTTTCCGGCGGTATCGGTAATTTTGACGGAATTCGGTTTGGTCGCATCGGCGCTAATGCCGCCGGCCAACGCAAGATAATAGGAGACGGGCCTGTCGGGTACATAGGCGAACGTACCGGGACTGACGACCGCGCCGCTGACGGTCACGAACATCTGGTTGAACGGAACGACGAACCGGTCGCCTCCCAGCAGTTTCACGTCCCCGCCCGCTCCATCGCCATAGAGAATCTTCTGTGCGTCGAAGGGTATCATCTGCCCCTCGCGGACCATGTACATGGCGGAAAGGTCGCTGGTCGTGTTGAACCGATAGGAGACCGCCCGAAGCATGTCGAGCACCGTCTCGCCGGGATAGAACTGGTAGAACATCTTGCTGGTCGTGGCGTTGGTCAGGAACGATACAGAGTCGGTATTCGTGGTCGTCGAACGATTGACCGCGATAGCTCCCTCGATGGATACGCTCTGGGTGGTGGGAACGACCTTCTCCACGACTACCTTGTCAAGGTTCTGGAGCTGATAGCTTCCATCAGTCCTGCTGTTCACGAACATGGCGTCCCACGTCCCGTCGGTGGAATCATACCGTTCCACGCGAATCTTCGAAGTATCGGCGGAAGTGAGCAGGCCGCCGCCATAGACATCGAGCAGAGCGGAAAGCTGCTGTCCGGGCAAAATCTGGTACGTCCCCGGCCTATAGACCTCACCTTCCAAGGTGATAATCCGTGAAGCTTTCTTCAAAATGACGATATCGCCGGGAGCCAGCAGGGGATCCTGCGAAAGATCACCGTTACGCATCGCCTTGTACAAATCAAATATGGAGGAAGTACCATCCCTGCGCTGTATTTCAACGGAACGGGTGGACGCATAGGGTGTAGCCAGCCCGACAACGGACGACAGCCGGGAAAGCCCCCATGCGGGAACCCGCTGCGTCGAGGAAACCTCGCCCTTCACCACGACGGAAAACACGCCGGTACCGACCAGCCTGCACTGCGGGATGGAATAGGGATGGTACATCAGCACCAAGTTCTCAATCGCGGTCTTCATCTGCGCATACGTCAGCCCGGAGCCATCCACCATGCCGACGCCGGGAACGGATACGGCGCAGGAGCCATCCACTTGCAGTTCATTGAGGACCGGAGTCTGTCCATCGACATAGGAAAGGCTGTAGACGTCGCCCGGCGTTACGGGATATTCCCCGCTGCTGATCGCCGCCAGTACCCGTTCTTCCGGTAAAACGCCGGTGTTCGTATCAGTCCGCCCCGTAGAAGCGGACACATCGCCCAACTGCTCCGCATACGAAGCGACACCTGACGGATTGCCTGTGGCAGGGACGGTAACGGTTGTACTTCCCCCCTCCCCCTGCCCATAGAACGGGGACATCATGAACATCTCTGAAGAGACCGCCGCGGCAAGGGAGAGACAGCAGAGCGCCATCAGGACGATGCAGGCGACGGACATCTTGCCCTTGCTATTCCTAACTACACAATTATTCATTCTTCCATACCCTGGGGGCAGCCCCCTCAATTTCATCGAACATCATGAAATGATAATAAAGACCGTACCATGTTCTTGACGATTATACAAGATTCAGTTTATCCCGTGATGATGATAACCAATCTATCGCAACCGTAAAAAAAACGTAAGTACGTCATTCCACTAAATATCGACATGATGATTGCAAAAAAACGCCACTGATTCGTCATCGTCTTGCGCCCCCCCTGCGAAAACCCCAAACAGGCACTTGCCAAGCGTCTTTGAGATTCGCATACTTTCAGACGAGGCGGGCAGATGAAGGAAGATATCAAGAAGACCAACGCAATGCGCATTTTGGAATCGATGGAAATCCCATACGAAATAAAGACCTATGAATGGGACGACGAACACCTCGACGCCGTTCATGCATCGCAGGCGGCGGGCCTGGAGCCCGAACAGGTGTTCAAGACTATCGTCCTGAAGAACGCCAGGAACGAAGTCTACGTATTCTGCCTGCCCGCCCAGTTTGAAATCAGCCTGAAAAAAGCCCGGTCCATTACAGGAAGCAAGGACATCGACCTGATCAGGATGTCGGAACTCCAGCCCCTGACCGGCTATATCCGGGGAGGTTGCTCCCCTTTGGGAATGAAGAAGCACTACCCCACCTATATCGAGGAACTGGCGTTGTTGCAGGACCATATCTACGTCAGCGCCGGTCAACGGGGGATACAGCTCAAAGTCGTTCCGCAAGACTTGGCGAGAGCCGCCGACGCACAGTTCGCAGACTTTACGTAGGGGGAACAGCTGAAAAACGTCCCGGAAAGCGGCCAGCGGAATCCCTGAACGAAAGCTCAGGAATGGCTGACCTGGCTGGTGAAATAACGCCTGATCCGACGGCTGCAACCGACCAGTAGCAGAAACACAATGAGTACTCCGGCGGACACCCAGAGCGTACCGGACCAACCGACACCCCACCGGCCAGTCAGATACCGGGTAGCGGATACATCACCCGCGCCTACCGTCACACAGGCGATACAGCAAACGGAAAGAAGCAAATCCGCCAACGGGAAATCCACATGACGCGACAGGCGCATCCGCAGGACCAGAATACCGGCGGATACGAAGAACACGCCGACAACGGGAACCGCGACAGGCAGGAACCATGAAAGTCTTCCATCACCCAGAAAATCAAGCATATAGAGGAAAGACAGAACCGCGGCAAGCTGCACGATGACCGAGACCCAACGTCGTTTACGCGGCAAAAAGAACGGGAACACGAAGCACAGCCAACCCAGTACGATGGAAGCGCAGGCAACGGCCGACCAATAGCAGCCGTTGAAGGAAATGCCAAGGGTTCCCAGGAACAATGCGGAGAGAGCCAGCCAGCCGGTCGAGAACCAACGGTAGGAAACGGGCAGGACCAGCGGCACGACTACGCACAGAGCGCCGAACAGAACACTCAGCATGGGGATGAACCAGCCGACAGACGAAGGCAACAAGGACACGGCGAGGACTACTTCGGTAATCAGCGTAATGCCGAACAACAACTCCAACGCACCCTTGCGCCTCTTGTCCAGACCGTGCGTTTTAGAAACGGGGGCCTCTGAAGGAAACAATTCGTTCCATCCGCCTCCCCCGTGGTTTCGGACATCGCCTCCGACGGGAGGCAGCACCACCGGGGTCGCGCAAAGCGGACATTTCACCGCATCCGGGGGTAGCTCCACCCCGCACCGCACACAATAGGGCATTATGGTCGCTCCTTTTCCGTCATCCGACTATACTCAGCCCGGTTCGTCTGGATTTTCACATGGAGTCCCTTTCGTACCAGTGAAGAAAAGAACAGACGTTCCACGGCAGTGTCATGCTCCAGAAAACTGGTGAAATTGATGATGACGGCATCGCCGCATCCCGCCACGGCGCAGGAGAGTTTGTTCACTTTGCCGGGAGAGAGGTAGAAATCGCATCGGTCTATCCATCGCGACAACGGGTCGGACACCTGGACCATTCCCAGATTGGAGATTACGGAACTATACAGATTATCCCCCAAGGAATCAGACAGCAGCTTGAACATAGGCCGTTTCAAAAAATTGGGGATGAACCGCAGCAGGTAGCTTCGTTCTCCACCGACATTCCGCTTCATCTGGCTTGTCAGCGCTTTGCGGTCTACTTTGAGCTTCAATTGATGATGTATGGTGTCGACGATCTCCTGAAAAGAAAAATCGCCAAGGGCCGGCTCGATGCCGACAGTGGCGAACAATGTGAAATTACGCATGGTGGATTCCCCGAACACCTTCCGCAAGTTGACGGGAATGGACAGCATGACCGGCCGGCGACGCTTCCGTTCGGGAACCCGTTCCGCCTGAATGCTCCGAAAGGAATCCAACAGCGACGCTGCGAGAAATTCCGTTACGGTAGCCTGATAGGCATGGGAAAGTTCTTTCAGTTCGCTAGCGGACAGAACTCCGGAAATCACCTGTACGCATTCGGTCAAAGATTCCGTGACATTCAGATGAAACGCATGTTTGCCCGCGGGAGAAGATGGGACTTCGGGATCGTACCACCTTTGGAACGGGTCGGAGAACTCATCCACCGAAGGAGCGTCAGACAGGGACAGGATGTCGGGAAACGTACCCGCCGGACAGCCGGACAATTCCAGATACCGTTGCACCAACAGTTTGAGGAACATCAACCCGCCGGTACCATCGGTCAGCGCATGAAAGAATTCCAAGGCGATGCGCCGGTCCGTGTAGCAGACTTTGAACAGATAGCCGTTCGTCAATCTGCGGTCCAGCCGCCCACAAGGGTATGATTTTTCCTCGAACAGCTTTACCGGTGCGTCAGACGGCGACAGATAATACCAGAAGAATCCTTCGTGAAGCGATACCTTGAAATACGGAAGACGTTCCAGTACGGTACGCAAAGCCTGCTCCAGCAATTGGGGGACAACGGGAACGTTCAAGTCCATGGAGACTCTGAACGTATTGGCGTTGAAACAGGCCTCGGTCGGAGGATAGATAATCGCGGAGTTGTCCAACGGAATGAACCCATCGGGGGCGTAGCTCGATATTCGCACAAGCTCATCATACTCATGGAATGATATAATCGCAACAGAAAACAATTTCTTGTCAAGAAAGATGTCAAATACTCTCTTTCCGCAGGAGCCAGTCCAGAGCATTGATTCTTCTGATGCCTTCATAGTCTGCATCAGGATCATCGTCAAGGGTGAGAATCAACTTGGGATAACTATCATTCAGTGCTTGCAACGGCCTGAGTTCCCTTGCCAGAGCGCTTTCATCCCTGACTGTCGCAGCTACCTGAATGCATGTGCCGCCGAGATTGTTCTGGGCGACAAAGTCAATCTCTGTTTCTCCGGCTTTGCCGACAAACACTTCATACCCTCTTCTTAGAAGCTCCGGATAGATGGTGTTCTCAAGGATGTGTCCTACATCAACGCCCTTCTGTCCGAGAAGCAAGGTTTTCGGGCTCAAGTAGCTCCCTGTTGTCATAATCCTCAAAGTTGATGAATATCGTCCGGCTGTCTTCTATGCCAGAGGCCAGCAGGCTGTCCCTGTACATCTTCAGCAACGTACTTTTGCCGCAACGCCTGTATGTGGATCCAGCGTCAGAATGGATGATGATTCCTCTTGTCCCTCCTCCCAGGCGGCTCTCCATCACCGGAAGATACGTGATGTCCTCGACGACCTGACGCCGGGAACCATCGGAATGGAAATCCCGTTTCAGCAGGTCCGGCGGGGCGGTGTCCTTGAGCTCTCTGCGCAGTACGCAAGCACAGTCCGATTGTAGCAGTAAAAAATTGTGGTAGTACAATTTTCCAAGCAGCTCGCCCGCGCAGAATAAAAGCCGCCAGACAAGGATACCAGCCCAAGATAGTGCGCAAGCACAGCTTGGGCGCAGTGACGCAGTATGGCGGCTTTTATTCAAGCAGGAAGTCGGTCGTTGCGGACACCACGCTTATAAAACGGCGTCTTCACCAGCTTCGCCCTCTTCTTTTTCCCGTGTATCTCAATCTCGACGATATCCCCGAACTTGAGACCGGTGGTACGGTCAATCAGGACGTAGCCGCAGAATTTCTCTAGCGTCGGACTCTTCGCGCCGCTTGTCACGAACCCGATTTCACGTTCTCCTAGGAAGACGGGATAACCTTGGCGGGGAACGCCACCATCAACCATCTCGATACCACGCAAGGAACGGGGAATCCCCTGTTCTTGTTGAACGGCAAGCGACTCACGGCCGCAGAAACCACCCTTGTCCAGCTTCACGAAAACTGCGAGATTCGCTTCCAGCGGAGTGATCCGGTCACTAATTTCGTGCCCGTACAACGGCAACTTGGCTTCCATGCGCAACGTGTCCCTGGCGCCAAGGCCGCAGGGAATCAGGCCATCGTCCTTTCCGGCTTCCAGCAAGGCGTTCCACAAGGCGATGCCGGCCTTGGTCGAACAGTAGAGTTCAAAACCATCTTCTCCGGTATACCCGGTGCGGGATACTAGACACGGCACTCCGGCGACGACACAATGCGGGTCAAACCTGAAGAAAGCGATTTGCGGTGCGGAAGGGAGGAGCTTCGTCAGAATCTTTTCCGCACGAGGACCTTGCAGGGCGATCTGCACGGTTTCCGCGGAAAGGTCACGGATCACGGGAAGGGAGCATCCGTCGCTGGCCTTCGGGTTTCCCTGAATCATCCAATCCAGATCCTTCGTCGTGTTGGATGCGTTCAGAACAACCAGATAGGTAGTTTCTGAGATGCAATAGACAATCAGGTCGTCCACTACGGTTCCGGAAGGATAGCACATGAAGGTATACATGACCTGGCCGGGAACCATCGAAGCGATGTCGTTGGTACAGAGCCAGTCGAGATACGCCTTCGCGGAATCGCCGGTGACAAGGCATTCGCCCATATGAGATACATCGAACAGACCGGCGGCCGTCCGCACCGCATGATGCTCGGCGATAATCCCCGTCTCAAAATTCACGGGGAGTTCCCATCCTCCGAAATCAATCAGCTTGACGCCCGGATATTCCTTATAGGCGTCAAACAATGGAGTCCTTTTCATCTTCCCTTCCCTCTCTTTTTGCAGTGGCGAACGATCAGCCTACTATGGCGATGACCTCGATCTCGACCTGGACATCCTTGGGCAGCTTCGCTACCTGGACGGCGGATCGCGCGGGAAGAATGCCGCCCGCGAAATATTGTGCGTATACCTCGTTCACAGGAACGAAATCATCCATGTTCTTCAGAAACACCGTAGCCTTGACGACCTGGGAAAGCGAACTACCGGCTTCAGCCAACACGGCCTTTATGTTCTCGAATACCTGCCGGGCTTGGACGGCGGCAGAACCTTCGACGACCGCGCCAGTAGCGGGGTCCACGGGAATCTGCCCCGACGCAAAGACAAAGCCGCCAGCGATGACCGCCTGACTATATGGACCGATGGCCGCAGGGGCGGACTGTGTTGAAACTTGTTTTTTTTCGTACATGATACACCTCTTGGATAACTTGAAGATATTTCAACAGTACCCTGAAGCAACGCTTCTGGCAATGGCAAATTGCAGAAACCTCCCAGTACGGACGGCTACTCTGTACATAACGAGGATCATCGGATTTACTCTTATCAAGTACATAGCTTCGTGGTATATTCTGCGTATGAACATCATGGCAGTATATGGCAGTCCCCGGCATTTCGGGAATTCAACCTTCCTCGGGAAAGAATTCATCGCAGAAGCAATACGGCGAAATCCTGTGGCGACGGTGACGGAAACCGAATTGCAGAAACTCCATATCGGAGGATGCATGGGGTGCGACGCCTGTCGGAAAAACGGCGGACGGTGCGTCCAGCAGGACGACATGCAACCGCTGTACGACCAATATGTCGGCGCAGATACGCTGGTGTACACGACTCCCGTCTATTGGTGGGGCGTAAGCGCCCAGCTCAAGCTGTTCATCGACAGGCTCTATGCACTTGGAACAGAACCCCACAAGGGAAAAAAACTCTATCTCATAGCGGTCGGAGCCGATGAAGTAGAAGGAGTCCAGTACGAATTGATCCGCAAGCAGTTTGTTGAAATCTGCGACTACTGCGGCATCGATTTCGCCGGATATCTGCCTGTCAGCGCCGACGACGATCATCCTGCGAAACAAAACCGACAGGCTGTACAAGCGGCGAGAACTCTCTACAAGGCATAGGAACCATGGCAAAGGACATGCGGATCATCACGACAGGCGGAACATTCGACAAGCTTTACGATGAAATCAAAGGGGAGCTGACGTTCAGGCAGTCCCAACTGCCCCGGATACTTCAGCAGACACGCTGTACGCTTCAAATCGAGCTGGAAGGACCGCTTGCGATAGACAGCCTGTACATGAACGAGGAACAACGACGAGAGGTGGCGCAACGGTGCCT
Source organism: Sphaerochaetaceae bacterium (assembly GCA_034114085.1). Taxonomy (GTDB): domain Bacteria; phylum Spirochaetota; class Spirochaetia; order Sphaerochaetales; family Sphaerochaetaceae; genus Spiro-02. The sequence goes on from JAXEWB010000084.1 coordinate 47,066, forward strand.
GTCCAGCGCGGAAGAAAACATCATAGTCATTCATGGAACCGACACGATGGTACGGACGGCGGAAGTCGTCGCAACGACATTGGGATGCGACGACCCGCATACGGTGGTGTTCACCGGGGCGATGATCCCCTACTCCCTGGAGAACTCCGACGCGATCTTCAACCTAGGATGCGCATTCTCAGCGGTACAGCTACTACCGCCGGGAATATACATCTGCATGTGCGGAAAAGTATTTCCATGGAACAACGTCCGCAAGAACCGGGAGGCGGGAATCTTCGAGGAACTTACTCCCGCCCGGTGATGATCGGCAGAATCGCCGCAGGGGAACCGGCCACGCCGACGACGCCCGGCTCGGCTGAAAGGTCTACGCCACGGGGAAAACCGAAACCATAGTCAACCGCCAGCAGATCGACGCCGGCGGCCTGCGCCCCGATCAAATCATGGGGGGTGTCGCCTATCATCAGCGTCCGGGACTTGTCGTGCCAGCCCAGTCGTTCCAAGGCGAGGTCTATGATGCCTGCCTTTGTCCGAACCCCATCAAGGTCCGCTCCGACGATTTCGTCAAAATAGGCGCTGAGCTTGAAATATTCCAGAACTTCTTTCGCCAGTTGTTCATGCTTCAATGTCGCGACGGCAATCCGGCGGCCTTGCGTTCGGAGGGTTTCCAACAGACCGAGCATCCCGTCATACACCTCGGCCATGAAACGCCCTTTTTCATCATACCGTTCGCGGTAGATGGCGCAGGCCTCGGGAATCAAGGAATCATCGAGCCGGCAAGCGACTTTGAAGCACTCCTTCAAGGGCGGGCCGACGAATTTGCGTAGCTGCCGGTCGGGTACGGGTGGCAAGCCAAGCCGCCCCATCGTATAGTTCGCCGTATCGAAAATTCCCGGCGAGGTATTCATCAACGTACCGTCAAGATCAAAGAGAATAATGGAATACATGAAGCCTCCGCGAAGTCATACACGCGCATCCCCGGCGGGGAATCGCAAAATGTTCGTTCAATGAGTCCGGACCATTCTTTCCAGCCAAGGATGAAGAGTCCCATTCGATGCCACAACATCACACCGAGCATCGGAAAACGGAACATTGATATCCGATGAGGATATCATTCCGCCCGCTTCTCGCAAAATAGCCATGCCTCCGGCGATATCATAGTATCCAAGAAACCGCTCGTAATATCCGTCAAGGCGCCCGGCCGCTATATAGCTGAGCTCCAACGCCGCGGATCCCAAGCTCCTGAGGTCGCTTACATGCAGGAACAGTTCCTGCATCATTGAAAAATACTCCGCGGTTATTTCATGATGCCGATGCGGAGGCACGCAGACCAACAGGGCTTTCGAGGGTTCGGCGATGCCGGAAACCCGCAGAGGCCGACCATTGCACCATGCGCCAAGATCCTTGCCTGCGGAGAACATTTCATCCTGCCGCGGGTTGTACACGACGCCGACCAATGGCGTGAAAGGCTCCAGCTCCCAGGCGATGCTGATCGTATAGTTCGGGATGCCCCGGAAAAAATTCGTAGTTCCGTCAATCGGGTCGATAATCCATCGGCCAGACATTCCCATTCCATCGGAGCCGCATTCTTCACCAAAAATATGCTCGTCAGGAAAGTGTTCGTGGAGAAAATCAACGATGAGCCGTTCGCTCGCGCCGTCGGCGTTCGTCACGAAATCGTTCTCATGCTTCTCCACGATGGTCAGGCCGGAGGAATGTTCCTGCGCAAGCAGAAACTCCCCCGCCCGTTTTGCCGCGGCGACCGCGACCTCAAGATGCCTACGAATTTCCATTCTTGCGCCTCGCCAGAATTTTTTCGCCCATCGCCATGACAAGCTTCCAGTCAGAAGGAGAAAACTCACTCTGCCGCAACGGCACTTCCTGAGCCTCAGCCAATATTCCCGCGGCATTGTACGTGATGTACAGCGCATGCCAGACGGCCTTTCCCTGGGTGTACATGATTGCGGCGACATTGTTGCGACGTTCCATTTCCCGCAGTATATCAACTTGCGGCACACATAGCACAACGGTCAGCTCCGTACCGGGAAGCGTGAACATCTTGTCCTTTCCGTCAATCGTCTGCGCCGCTTTCGCCTGGTTGATGAGTTTTGAAACTCCGTTGAGGAAGTCAGCGGAAGATGTTTCACACAATCTTCTGAATTCATTCCCCGCACATCCAAGGCGCGACACCACTTCCTCTATCGTTGCGGGATAGCGGCTGGAAACAGCAGCGTCTTCACTCTTGTCGCCTGAGCCGACTTCAGCCGTTGGTTCAGGTCCGGCCGTTGGTTCAGGTTCAGCCGTTGGTTCAGGTTCAGCCGTTGGTTCAGGTTCAGCCGTTGGCTCAGGTTCAGCCGTTGGTTCAGGTCCGGACGTTGGTTCAGGTCCGGACGTTGGCTCAGGTCTGGACGTTGGTTCAGGTCCGGACGTTGGTTCAGGTCCGGACGTTGGTTCAGGTTCAGCCGTTGGCTCAGGTCCGGACGTTGGCTCGGAACCGGAGAATGAACCATATTCGACTTCAATCCGAGACGCAGGGTTTGCATCTGGTTCAATCACCGGTTCTGGCTCAAGTTTGATCTGAGACTCAATGCCCGATTCCGGCTCCGCCACCAGTTCGGACACGCCTTCAGGCTCTGGACAAGGCCTCTGGACGGCAGTAAAACTCGAATCCGCTTCATCATTCGCTTGCGGTACGTGTATATCCGCCCCCATGGAAGCGGAGCCGTCCTCCGCAAGCGTCTGAAGGGCTTCATCGTTCAGGGAATCCGAGACGTGCTGAACAAAACCTTCCGTTCCAAATGCGAACAATTCCGGCTGTTCCTCGTTTTCACGCCGTCCAACGAGCGCCACAGAAGAAACATACGGAGCAAGGACAGGTTCAATCACCGCGGAAGCGACATCAGAAAGCTGCGGCGTGTCGTCATCCAAATCGGAAGAATCCTCAAGTTCCTCATCAAATCCCAAATCGTCCTCCCCCAGCGGCTCTACCTTCAATTCAGGCTCGTCACCGTATTCACGGGATTGCATGCCTAAGGATTCGGCGACCAGTCCGGAATCGTCATCCACCGACAGTGATTGGGAAGCGGACTCCATTTCAGATTCGTCTGTGAAAGGGGGCAACGGCTCAGATTCTTCAACGGCGTCCTGTACCACTGCATCAGAAGAAACGGTTTCCGCGGCAAGCGGGGGAACAAGAGGAGCATTATCGGAATATTCCATGTCAGGGGCTTCGGGTCCGGGCATTTCAGCTTCGGCACCTTCACCGACGGCGGGCACTTCTGCGACGGCATCATCATCCGTATCCGCCGTTACACCGGCAACGGCGGAATCTAATGGAGGGGCGGGAGGCATGGATAAAAGTGCGCGGAGCAGCGAAATGCCGTCCCATCGCGAAGCGAGGGATACCAAAGCCCCATAGGTCAGTTTCAGGCAATCCTGTTCAGAAGGGGCTTGCGGCAAGGATACGTCGTCGGAAGACGCATCGACATACACAGCCGCTTTCATGCGGTCATCGTCCAAGGACAGGAGACTTCCACGAACGGTATCCAATATATCGGCGACCTCTCGCAGGGACGCCGCTACTTGTTCAGGGGCATCGAACGGAGAGGAAAAATGAATATCAGGTGATACCTGCGCCAACAGAATGGATTGCTCGTCCTGCAATACCGCGGCGATTGAAACGACTGAACCATCGGAACGTTCACATGGTATGTCGCGGCTCGTAGACATCGTGGGCAGCATCTGTTCGAGAATCGAGATAGGAGCGGAAGCCCAGCGGGCACGTTCTATGCCATCCCATTGCGTGGCATAACCGGGGAACGCCTGCAATACCGCAGACTTGATAGCCTCATACGCATCGGAAAGCAATAAAAGACCAGTGAAACAGTAGTATGCACCATCAAATTTGAAAAATAGTTTCTTTCGATTTGGTGACTTCCGAAGCAACCAGCCGGCATGACCGGCAAAATCGCATGATGCGGAGTCATCGCCAATGGCTACCGCCAGTTGGTCACATACGGAGGGGGGCAGGCTCGTAAGCTTCAGGACATCATATAGCCCGAAATGATCACGACGATCGACCAGGTTCGCCACCCAAGCCTCCCATCCCTGTTCGTGGATCACCCGTTCCATCAGATCCTGCATCGATGGACCGTCGCCAAGTTCAGAACGAAGGCGGTCTATCTGGCGCATGCTGGAATCCTTGAAGACGGCGCAGTCCTCCCTCAGCTTGTCAATTCCTTCCTGGGAGTTATGGGCAATCAAAGAAAAACCAGCCAGCAGGTCATCCAACGTACAATCAAACGTCTGGGCGATGGACTCCGAGAACGGCAGCAGCCGCTGGTGCAAAACAGTGATCCTGTCGTCGATATTCTCCTGGCGGACAGCTGAAGGGAAGCACCAGGACAGACAATTCTCCTGGAACCGGAGCATCAGGCTTTGCGCCTGTGGGTCGGAATCATCCCCGAACACTCCCCGGCGAAAGCAAAGCAACGTATAGTTGTCAATGTATCGAATCGTCCGCTTGCAGAAATCCTCCATCAGTTGTCCCAACCGCTTCCAGTCCTTGGACTTGAGGTCCCTGTTCAATGAAGGCTTGGTTCCCGCTGGAAAAGCAATGACTACGGATTGGAGATATTCCAAGGTCCGCAGTGCGACCAGCCGGGAGAAGTCGTCATTGGTTTTCGCCGTCTGGTCGATGCGACGATATTCCCAGCATGCCATCTTCAGCAGTTCCAGCGGATGGTATCCCCGAACCATCTCCGCAAGCTTCTTTGCATCAAGATCCAAGTATATGGTCAATTCACGCAAATTGCGTTGCAATTTTTCAGCGGAGATATTTCGCATCGCGCACAGATCCCATGACTGATTGGTAATCACTACGTACCACTCCTTGCGGAAATTATATCATATCGGAAAACAAGAAACCACCTTGTCCGGACATAGCCTGACAATATTCAATATACTTCCAACGCAGGCAGGGTCAATTGCTTTCTGAACACAAGGCAGATACCGACCGACACAACGCTGAACAGGGACAGGATGATGAACATCGTCCCATACCCGTAGTCCGATGTCAGTACGCCGCCGAGAGCGGAGCCAATTACAGCGGGCAGTCCGGTTGCCAAGGAAATGTACATGGACATGCCTACTCCCCTATGCCGCCGTCGTACCCGACGAGCCACAAACAGAACCGCCGCAGGCTGAAACGCACCGAAACCAAGGGAATGAAGCAGTTGTCCGCAGAATACCCCGGCATACTCCTCGCCAAAGGTCTTGGAAAGGATCCTCACCAGTCCCGACGGCTTAGCGGTGGCGTCGATGGCGAGCCTCTGGCCGTACAGCTCGGTCCTGGAGACCTCGAGCTCCTTCACATCCTTCTTTCCAGCCGCATACCTTGCGTTGTAGACGCGCTCCCCGGTCTCCGGGTCCTCATAGAGGTAAACGGCCCCGTTAGGGTTCTTGATCTCGACGACTCTCGCTTTCTTCACCATAGATAGCTACAACTATGCTAGAAAGGATATGCAACCAGATTTGTCCTTTTGTTTGAAAGAAATACTAGTTGTTATTGATAGCCTAGTTCAAAGAAATAGGAAATTTAGGTTCTTAAGCATTGTTCTTCGGAGATGTATTCACCAAGATGTCTCCTAGCATCCACCATCACCCCCAATGTTACTGCAAACAGAAATCATATTGAGTTTATTATAGCAAACACACATTTGAATAACAATGTAAAAAAACGAATATCCGGAACACCTTCGACAACAAAATTACTATCCCTAAAGGATAGAATAATCATAACTTGAAGTTCCTTAGGAGTAAGCAGGGAACAACATTCTGGCTAGTGTCGTCTTGCCACTTTGATGTGGTCCAAGCTGAATAACTACAGGAAAGTGCTGTGCATTTTTCTCGACAAAGCCCTCAACCTCTCTTTTAATCATTTTTATGCTTGAAGCCTACCCCGCAATGTAACAAATATAAAGCTGTATTTGTGTTTTGTACCGCTTGACTCTGAAGTCAGTATTTTCCTTTGAAATCCAGAAGAATGGTTTATTTATTTTATTACCTGCTTTCTTTGTACCATTGTTGTTTAATTAAGCAACTCCTACAAAAAAACATCTTGCGTTGTAAATAAAAAATGAATTATCATACCGATATATGAATAAAAGCAGTTCTATTTTATCCAGACATGATCAGCTTGTAACCATGTCATTTCTAAAGTATAAATTAGGTTATACTCATGCTAAAATTGCAGAGTTGTTCAACGTTTCTGTCATGACTGTATCCAGAATGTTAAAGACAGCCATTGATGAAGGAATTGTTACAATTTCGGTTAAAATTGCCATAGACGTGGATGAAGAACTTTCTCAACAGTTAAAACAAAAATATGCTCTGCGTGATGTACTGATAGTAAAAAACAACCAATATGAGGACGCAATCACCACTGTCAGCAAAGCAGCTGCTTCATATTTGGATATGGTTATTCTTCCACGTGATGTTATGGGTCTTGCCGCAGGAAGAGTACTTTCCCATGTTTTGCCTTTGATGAATCTTCCTTCAATAGACAGAAATTCTGACCAATTTGAAGTGGTTCAAGTACAAGGTGGGTATCCAAACCTAGAAGTGCAAAACCCAACAACTACCATTGTCAATTTTGTAAATCGTTTCGGGATTCCAGGTCATCTAGTACTCTATCCTATGTATGCTTCATCGGAAGATAGTGCCCAGATGCTTTACCAGCAAAACAAGGAAGATTTTGAGAATCGTTGGAAAAAATGCACAATTCTCCTTACTGGAGTTGGAGTGTTTGGACAGGATAATTTTCAAAGGGAAGAAAGTCTGCTCAGTAATGAAGATATTAAAGAACTTGAAACCAAAGGAGTAATGGGTGTTATTTTTGGCCGCTGGTTTAATTCAGATGGACAATACTTAGACTGTTCTTCGAACCGCAAAGTAATGTCCATAACACCAAATATTCAAAAAAAAATACCGAAGCGAATACTAGTCGCTTTCGGTGATGAAAAGCTTACTGTCATCAATGTGCTATTGAAAACACAAATAAGTAATATTTTTATAAGTGATGAGAAGACTGCAAAAGGACTTCTCCATATGTAGAATTCTAAAGTTCGAGTCGGGGGGGGGGGGGGGGGGCGGGAAAAAAATTTGAATAAGCAACCCCCAGATTTTTTAAATAAACAATTTGCCCATTATCCCC
>JAXEWB010000085.1:0-15802 GCA_034114085.1 Sphaerochaetaceae bacterium
CTAATAACATGTTTGCCCACACCGTGCCGTCACATCGACGCTGATTGTAAACATGCTTTTATTGTCGTTGCATGGGGTCGCCCGGCACATTGTCTTCGGGGCATCCCCGTGTGAAGGAGTTCCTGTGCAATCCCTATCCCAAAAGCTGAAGGTCGCTCCAGAAAATGTCGGCCTGCTATCCATCATGTACTTCGCTTTTTTCTGTAGCGGGATGATGAGCACCCTGTTGGGGGCCATCCTTCCGTCGATGAAAGTCGAATATGAGATGAGCTATGTCCTGAGCGGCATGGTGCTGTCGGCGCACCAGATCGGTAATTTCTGCGCCGTCCTGATCGCCGGTTTCCTGCCATATGTGATTGGCCGCAAGAAATCGACGCTGCTGCTCTGTTCGGGAATCGTCATCGGGCTGATGTTGATGACGTTGACCGGTAATCCCGCGCTGCTGCTGGTCGCGTTCGCCGCCACCGGCATCGGACGTGGGACGATGAGCAACATCACCAATGTGGTCGTCTCCGAAGTCGCGGAAAACAAGGCCGGCGGATTGAACTTCCTCCACGCCTCCTTCGCGGTCGGTGCGTTCATTTCGCCGTTCATAGCCATCCTGATTACAAGTTTGCTCGGTTTGAGCTGGAAGCTCGCCGCGCTGATCGTCGCGGCCTGTGAAATCGTGGCGTTGGCAGGAATCGGTTTTTCCCGGCTGGCGAACAAGCCGATGCCCCGCAAATCCGACGGGGGAAGGGATTTCGTCAGGTCCTGGTCCTTCTGGTTGAATACGTTCATCATGTTCTTCTACCTCTGCGCCGAAGCCTCGATCATCGGCTGGCTGGTCACGTACTTCAAGGACAGCGGGATCATGAGTACTTCGCTCGCTCAAAGCACATCCTCCCTGTTGTGGATCATGGTCATGGTGGGGCGAATAACCTGCGCGTCCATTTCCAACAAAGTCGACAAGAACAAGCTGATTCTCGGCCTGGGCCTGAGCATGACGTTCTTCTTCATATTGATGATCTCCACCAGGAGCATCATGGTCATTTTCCCAAGCCTGCTTGGCGTCGGAGTGAGCATGTCCGGAATCTATCCCACTACGTTATCGACCATGGATCGCCGGTTCAATTCTTCGACCGTAGCTACGGGGACTTGCATCGCGACCGCTACGGTCGGCGCGATACTCATGCCCATGGTTGTCGGTGCGGTCGCGGAACGGCAGGGGATTGCGGGGGGCATCGGCTCCATTTCAATCGCCCTTGGCGTCATGGTCGTTCTGATGGTCGTCAAGGTTGTATTTGGCAGGAAACAAGCGAGATAATCGTTATAATGATGAAATGCAAAAGGCCGTACGCCCCTGGATCGTGGACATACGGCCTTTCTTGCTGGTTGGTTTATTTTTTGCCTATGTAATGTGACTTTGGTCTGACGACACCAATCGCCTTCGAAAGTTCCATGATTACCAATGGGGACATGGCCAGAGCCAGGCCAATGAGGTAATTGGCCGGCGAAAGCATGATCAGTCCGAAAGCTGTGGCTATTGGCGGAATGAACGCCACAAGACATACCAGCGTCGCGGAGACCAGCGCCGCATAGTTCATCTTTCTGTTTGTGAAGAAACCTATCTTGAATAATGAATGCGCGCTTCTCATGTTGAAGGCGTGGAACACCTGGCATAGCGCCAGCGTCCAGAATGCCATCGTCCTGCCGCCTTCAACCTGACCGGAGGCATTCCTCCCGTACCAGAATGCGAAAAGCGTCAGCACGGTGAACATCAGCCCCTGCAATACGATTTTCACGCCATTGCCATGGGCGAAGATGCTTTCATCGCGCTTTTTCGGCGCATGGGTCATAACGTCCGGTTCTGTTTCTTCCATACCCAGCGCTATGGCCGGAAGACTGTCCGTAACCAAATTAATCCACAGCAACTGCATGGAAAGCAACGGACTCTGGCGCCAAAACACCATGGAGAGGAACACCACCAAGACTTCGCTGATGTTCGTTCCAAGCAGGTAGGCCACCGCTTTCTTGATGTTCTCGTAGATTCCGCGTCCCTGTTTGACCGCCTCGACGATGGTCGCGAAATTGTCATCGGTCAGAATCATGTCCGCCGCGCCCTTCGCAACATCAGTTCCAGTAATACCCATCGCGCAACCAATATCGGCGGCTTTGAGCGCCGGGGCGTCGTTGACTCCATCGCCTGTCATGGAGACTACGTCCCCTCGTTTCTGCCATGCTTTGACAATCCTGATTTTGTCGGTCGGAGATACTCTGGCGTAGACGCTGATCTCCGAGACCTCTGCGTCGAGCTGTCCGTCGCTCATCTTTTCCAGTTCCGTGCCAGTAATCGCCTTGTCTCCCTCCTGCATGATGCCGAGTTCCCTTGCGATCGCGCTGGCAGTGACGATATGGTCCCCGGTAATCATCACCGGCCGTATACCGGCTTCCTTGCAGGTCGCGACTGCGACCTTAGCCTCCGGTCTGGGAGGGTCGATCATGCCGACCAGTCCCTGGAAGGTCAACCCATTTTCAATATCTTCGCTGGTCAGTTTCTCCGGTAATACGTCGAGCGTCTTCGTCGCGACGGCGAGGATGCGTATCGCGTCGGCGCTCAGCTCGTCAACTGTAGCGGCGGCTTGCTCAGGATGCCCGGCGACACACCGGGAAGCCAACATGTCGTATGCCCCCTTGACGATGACCGTCAGTGTTCCGTCAATATCGTTGACGGTACTCATGAGCTTGCGGTCGCTGTCGAACGGAAGTTCCGCCAAACGGGAATATTTTTCTTCAAGCACGCTCTTCTTCAGGCCGTTGTTCATTGCCGCGAGGATGATGGACGTCTCCGTCGGATCTCCGATGTGGAGTATCGTTCCGTCATCATTGGCAACGACTTCTCCATTGCAGCAAAGCGTCGCATAGGTGAGTAGTTGTTTTCCTCTTGCGCTATTGTTCTCTGAAACTGTTTCCAGCCCATCGGCGTGGTACAGCTTGACCAGCGTCATACGGTTCTGCGTCAGCGTTCCTGTCTTGTCCGAACAGATGACCGATGCGCTGCCAAGCGTTTCTACCGCCGGAAGCTTACGGATGATCGCGTTGTGCCTGACCATTTTCTGTACGCCGAGTGCCAGCACTATGGTGACGATCGCCGGCAATCCCTCAGGAATGGCGCTTACGGCCAGTGAAACCGCCGTCATGAAGATTTCCATGACCGGCATGCCGTCCATCACCCCAATAATGAATATCACGACACAGGCTACCAGTGCCACGATTCCGAGCAGCTTGCCGAGCTTCGCCAACCGCGCCTGCAACGGCGTCTGTCCGTTTTCTTCCCCTTTGAGCAGCTTCGCAATCTTGCCCATTTCGGTCTGCATGCCTGTTTCCGTCACCACCGCCAGTGCGCTTCCCTGGGAGACGCTGCAACCGCTGAACAGCATGTTCGTTCTGTCTCCGAGCGGAGAGGCGGCGGATATGACGCCTTGCTGTTTCTCCGACGGGACTGATTCGCCAGTCAACGCGCTTTCTTCGCTTTTCAGGGAAAACGACTGGATGATCCTGCAATCCGCCGGAACGAAATCTCCCGCTTCAAGGCGCACAATATCGCCGGGGACGAGTTCTTCCGCGCTGATGATACCATCCTTACCGTTCCTGACGGCTCTCGCTTTTGGCGCGGAAATGTTTTGCAACGCTTCCAGCGCCCGTTCCGCCTTGCCTTCCTGCACCGTACCCATGGCTGCGTTGAGGACGACGATCAGCAGGATGAGAAACGGTTCGAAAAATTCCTTGCGCTCCCCGCTGCTGATGGCGATGACCAATGAGACCATGGCCGCCGCAAGAAGGATGAGGATCATGACGTCCTTGAATTGGCCGAAAAATCTGACGGCGGCGCTTTTTTTCTTCTGGGCCTCCAGCTTGTTCGGCCCATACGCTTCCAGACGTTGTTTTGCTTCCGCTTCCCCCAGGCCGTTCACTTTGTCCGTGCGCAAGTCGGCCATCAATGTGTCCAGATCGATTGAATATGGATATTTCATCTGCCGTTTTATTCCTTTTCTTGTAAAATGATACCTTTAAGATAGAAAAACTGGATTCTGCCGACTAGGGTTCGGAGCGTTAGAATTTCGCTGTATCGCGCCATTCGCCTAGAATGCGAACGTTTTTGTGAATTCTGTTTTTTTACGAGCGTCGGGGTGTAGCAAAAGTGGGGAATGTGATAAAGTGCTTCCGGAATAGAAGGTAAGTAATATGATAACGAAGAACGAGAACATACGGAACATCGCCATCATCGCCCATGTTGACCATGGCAAGACCACGCTGGTGGACGGGCTTTTCAAACAAAGCGGGGTATTCCGCAAGGATATGGGCGACAGAGTGATGGACAGCGGCGCCATAGAGCGTGAGCGGGGCATCACGATCAACGCGAAGAACTGCGCAATCCACTGGAAGGGCGTGAAAATCAATATCATCGATACTCCGGGACACGCTGATTTCGGAGGTGAGGTGGAACGCGGTCTCTCCATGGTCGATGGCGTGGTATTGCTCGTCGACGCCGCCGAAGGGCCGCTTCCGCAGACCCGGTTCGTGCTGGAGAAGGCGTTGGCGAAGAAGCTTGCGCCGATCATTGTGATCAACAAGGTCGACCGGCAGGACGCCCGCGCCGCCGAGGTGCTGGACGAGGTATTCGACCTGCTGCTGGAGCTGAATCCCGACGAAAGGATGCTGGAAGTGCCGGTGTTCTACGCTATCGGCAGGGATGGCTCCTGTGGAACCGCTCCCGACAAGCTGGACGGCAATCTCCATGCGTTGCTCGACAAGATCGTGGAATACATCCCCGCTCCGGAATACGACGACGGGGAACCGTTCCAGATGCTGGTCAGCGACCTGAGCTACAGCGACTTCCTTGGAAGGCTCGCTATTGGAAAAGTCATCAACGGTAGCGCGAATACGAACGACGCGCTGGTCTGCATCGAGGATGGTGGCGTACACAGGCCGTTGAGGGTGACTCGCCTCCAGTCGTATGACGGGCCTACCTTCCACGATACGAATTCGGTCGAGCCGGGGGACATCATCGTCCTGGCGGGGCTGGACAACGTTTCCATAGGCGATACGATCTGCAACCGGGACTTCCCCAAGGCGCTGCCCAGGATTACCGTGGACGAACCTACCGTGTCGATGCTGTTCGCCAAGAACATCTCCCCATTGGCCGGCAAGGAGGGGAAGATAGTCACCTCGGCGAAAATCTGGGAGCGGTTGCAGCGGGAGGCTCTTCGGAACGTCTCCATCCGTGTGGAGAAGAATCCCGACGACACGTTCACCGTCAAGGGGCGCGGTGAATTCCAGATGGCCATCATCATTGAGCAGATGCGGCGCGAAGGGTTCGAGCTGTGCGTCGGCAGGCCGCGGATCATCTTCCATTTCGATGAAGCCGGCCACAAGCTGGAGCCGGTCGAATATCTCCAGATAGACTGCCCCGAGGAGTATAGCGGGACGGTGATGGACAAGCTGTCGCGGCGGAAGGGCCAGATGAGGGACATCACCTATACCGTCGGAAACCGGGTGAAGATGAAGTTCGAGATTCCCGCCCGCGGGCTGATCGGTTATCGGGATGAATTCCTGACCGACACACGTGGATTCGGCATCATGAATTCCTGGCTTAAAGGATACGAACCCTACAAGGGGGATTTCCCGGACCGCTTCAGCGGGTCCTTGGTATGCGACCGGGCCGGGGAAGCCGTAGCTTACGCGCTGTGGCAGCTGGAGGATCGCGGACGGCTGTTCGTCGTCCCCGGCGACCCCGTCTACGAGGGGCAGATCGTCGGTGAACGGAACAGGGACATCGACCTGCTGCTCAATCCGACTAGGACGAAGAAACTGACCAATCTCCGTGCTTCGGGCAAGGACGAGGCCGTTACGCTGACGCCCATACTCCCCATGTCGCTGGAGCAGGCGATCCAGTTCATCAAGGACGACGAGCTGGTGGAGGTGACCCCTCGCTCGGTGAGGATGTGCAAGAAGATATTGGACGGACAGCAGCGTAAGATATTCGAGAACCGAGGGGAGATTCCGCAGTACCTGTTGAAATAAGCCGACTTGGGTATATTTGCCCGATGGCGTATGCAGGAAGCGAATCTGTCACGCTTTCCGTTCAGCATCGGCGGTGTTTCTCAGGATGGGAATCTTTCTACAAAAAAGAAAGAAGCAGGGGTATCTTTGTTCGGGATTTTCGGCTATATTGCCCCTGCTGACGTCATCGGAAACTGGCGACCTTCTACCGGCGGACAACATAGGATGACGTGGAAACTTGGCGATGCGCCGGGAAAAGGAGCCTGCTCACCAGTGGCGATTTTATATCGTTGGCCTGGGGCGTTCCCTTCTTTATCCGCATGCCGATTTTTTGCGAAAGGGAGGACGGTCCGGGATGTTCGGCAAACTTCGTCAAGAGCTGTCGGTATTTAGTCCGGTTCGGTTTCTGATTGTTCTGGGGTCGCTCGTAGTCAGTACATCCGCCCTGGCTTTTCTACTGCCGGCGGATGTGGAATCCCTAGGGGTTCTTTCGTTGATTCCCGCGTTGTTTCTCATATTGTATATCTTTACGACCAAGCGTATCCTCGAGGCGTTGGTCCTTGCATCCCTCATGTGCTTCATCCTTGCGGACCGCGCTGACTTTTTCAGCGAATTCAGCATTGGTCTTGTGGAGGTGATGAAGGATGAAAACACTGGCTGGCTGATTGTCGTCTGCGGCTTGATGGGCAGCATCATCCTGCTGATTGAAAAAGCCGGCGGCTCATTCGCTTTCGGTCAGTTTGTGGCCAGCCGGTCGAAGGGACGCCGCAGCACGCTGCTATGGACCTGGTTGCTCGGCGTGGTCGTGTTCATCGATGATTATCTGAACAGCCTGACCGTTGGCGCTTGCATGGCTCCCGTTACGGATCGCTATAAGGTTTCCCGCGAATACCTTTCATATGTCGTCGATTCGACCGCCGCTCCTGTCTGCGTGTTGATTCCGGTTTCGACATGGGCGGTGTTCGCCTCCCGTATCCTCGTCATGAACGGGTTGACGACGGAAGATGGTGGCATTTTGTATTTTATCCGGACCATTCCATATAACTTCTATGCTTGGATCGCTGCGTTTATCGTCATCCTTGTAATCATGGGTTGGTTTCCGTTGATCGGACCCTTGAAAAGGGCGGAGCGGCGGGTTCTGGACGGCGGATCGCTCGCACCTCCGAATTCGGACAAGATTGACATCCATTCCAGTGGAGAGATCACCGTCCCGCAGAATCCCAGGATGATTAATTTCGCCTTGCCGATGCTTGTGCTGGTGGTTTCGACGATTTTGTTCGACGTAGACATGCAGAAGGGCGTGCTGGTGACGCTGGCGTTCATGTTCGTGTTTTATGTCGCGCAGGGAATCATGACGCCTGATGAATTCGCGGACTATTGCATCGACGGGCTGAAAAACATGATCTTGCCCCTGTTGCTGATGGTGCTGGCCTTTTTGTTCAGCTATGCCTCGGACAGGATCAATTTCACCCGACAAGTCATCGACTTGGTGGTACCGTACATGACGCCGCAACTGATGCCAGTGTTGATTTTTATCGTCCTTGGCGCGACGGAATTCATCACTGGGACGAACTGGGGACTGTATATCATCGCCTTGCCGATTGTAATCCCGCTTTCTCATGCGGTAGGGGCCAATACGTTGCTGGCGGTTTCCGCCGTTCTGTCCGCCGGAGTGTTCGGCAGTCACATCTGTTTCTATTCCGATGCGACCATTCTTTCTTCATCCGCTTGCGGCTGCAATAATTTTGACCATGCCTATTCGCAGATGCCGTATGGACTGATTTCCGCGGGACTTGCCTCGATATGTTTTCTCATCGCGGGCTTTGTCTTTCGGTGAGAAGCATTTGACATTCTTTTGGAAGGCGTTGTACTGTAGTACCATATCTATCCTTGGATAGAAGAGGAGATTGACATAGCATGAGAAAGAAAACTGTAGCTTTGGTATTGGTCGTGTGTCTTGTCGTTACCGGCTTGTTCGCTGCGAGCGGCAATGTTCAGTTCAAGGCGAGCGTTTCCCCGCGTTTGACGGGAATGGGATTTACATTCACTTCTATCGAGAACCATAGTACTTCCAAATTCTCAGCGGGAGTGGGCGGTGATTTCGTCGCCATCTTCAAGAACGGCATGGGGCCTTATGTCGCGTTCAGCGGACAGTTCACTGACAGTACTTATGGGTTGACTGTTGCGTTCGCCTATCAGACGAAGTTGAACAACAACATCGACCTGCTGGCTACGGTGGGGCCTCAGTTGACGTTTGCCAACAAAAACACGACGCTCGGCATCAGCGCCATGTGCAATTTCGACTTCAAGCTGACTCAGTCCATGTTCGCCCGGCTCGGCGTCGGCGCCAACATCGATTTCGTGACGTTCCGCAGTGGGAATTCTTCCACGTATTTCTCTCTGTACACGCCGATTCCGTCTTTCGCCCTCGGCTGGAGATTCTAGGACAAGCAGCCGTCCCAGACGAAAAAAACATCCCGGCGCCGGGATGTTTTTTTTCGTCCGGACAATGCGCGGCAGTGGCGGACATGACAGATATCATGTGGAGGGGGGGCCAGCGTGACGCAGGGAACGCGAGAGGCTCCGTGGTCGCCTTTGCGATCAGTCATTGCCCCGCGCCAATATGGGTTTTATTCCAGAGCTAGCTCCAAGACGCAGGGGGCGTGGTCGCTTCCAAGGACTTCAGTCTCGATATAGCTTTCTTTGATTCTTTCTCCAAGACGGTCGCTGACGAGCCAGTAGTCGATTCTCCATCCTGCGTTGTTCGCCCTTGCGTTGAACATGTACGACCACCAGGAGTAGGTATTCGTCTTGTCAGGATAGAGTTTTCTGAAGCTGTCTATGAGGCCTGTTTCCAGAAGCCGTGTGAACTGTTCCCGTTCCTGTGGCGTGAAACCTGCGTTGTTCACATTGCTCTTGGGATTCTTGAGGTCGATTTCCTTGTGCGCTACGTTTAAGTCTCCGCAGACAAGCACTGGTTTCTTCTTGTCCTGCTCCATCACATAGGTACGGAAGGCATCGTCCCACCGCATGCGGTAGTCAAGGCGGGTAAGTCCTCTTTGTGAATTCGGCGTATAGACGCAGATTACCTGAAACAAGGGAAACTCAACGGTGATCACCCTTCCTTCGGTGTCGAATTCGGCAATACCAAGCCCGTATGAGACTGAAAGGGGAGTCTGCTTCGTAAATATTGCCGTTCCGGAATACCCTTTCTTTTCCGCATAGTTCCAGAACTGGGCGTACCCGTCGAGCTGGAAGTCCAGCTGTCCCTCCTGGAGTTTCGTTTCCTGTAGACAGACAACGTCGGCATCAATTCTGCCCAGGAAATCCATGAATCCTTTTCCCATGCAGGCCCGTAGGCCATTTACGTTCCATGTGACGAATTTCATCTTGCCCCCTCTGCGGTGATGATGACAAGGTATTCAGCGGTACCAGTAGGAATCTGTGGAACACTGTGCGAAAGCTCTCTCTGGCTTGTCGTTCCCACATATCTCCATATCCTTCTTGACCGTTTGCTTCCGGTCTGGATGCATCGCTCAGGACTTTGACGACACTTGGTATAGTCGGGCTTATATTTCGCCGCTTACATCAGTATCGCGCCATGCTCCAGCGCTTCATCCCTGACTTCCTGTGGCCAGACTGACGCCTGAACCTCGCCGATATGCGCCTTGTTGAGAAAGAACATGCAGATGCGACTCTGTCCAATGCCTCCTCCGATCGTCTGAGGAAACTCTCCGGCCAGCAACCGCTTGTGCCAGTACAGCTCCTTCCTTTCAGGGCAGTTGCGGATCGCCAGCTGACGCATCAAGGTTTCGGCGTCCACGCGGATACCCATGGAACTGAGTTCCAAAGAATTCTCCCGTACCGCGTCCCACACGATGAAGTCGCCGTTCAACCCTTTGTACGCATCGATCGTCGGTGTGGACCAGTCGTCATAATCGGGCGCACGGCCTCCGTGAGGCACTCCATCCGCCAACGGATTGCCGATGCCGATGATGAATATGCATCCATATTTCTTCGCTAGGATCCTTTCCCGTTCCTCTGGCGTAAGGGATGGGTACATCACCTGCGCTTCTTCGGAATGGATAAAAGTAATTTCTTCAGGCAGAACTGGCTTGCAGGAAGGAAATTGTTCTCCGATTAGGAATTCCGTCCGCTTCAGTACCTGGAATATCTTGCTGACCGTTTTCTTGAGAAATGGAAGATTCCTTTCACCGTCGGACATGACCAGTTCCCAGTCCCACTGGTCGACGTAGATGGAATGGATGCAGTCGATGTCGTCGTCGGGACGGATTGCGTTCATGTCGGTATACAGCCCCGTGCGGGGAAGGTATTCGTGGTCGGCAAGCGCCATGCGTTTCCACTTCGCCAGGGACTGGACAATTTCCATCCGCATGTTGTTGAGATTGCCTACTTCAAAACTAACGGGCCGCTCGATACCGTTCAGGTCGTCGTTGATGCCCGAGCCTTTCGGAACGAACAACGGGCTGGTTACACGCGAGAGACGCAGCTCTCCCGACAGCTCCCGCTCAAAGGTATCTTTGACGAACTTGATGGCCTTCTCCGTCTGGTTCTGGTCCAGTACAGGCCGATAGTTTTTTGGAAATTGCGACATGATGGCTCTCTGCCCCCTTGCAGTGCAGAATACAATATATAGGAATCGTTTGCAAACCTCTTTGGCTACAGAAAGTCCATCGATGTATGTTGTTTTCTTGTTTGAATCCATTATCATTGGTTATAATGAAATTTTTGATATAAATGATATAATTATCATATAATTATTTGTTATATGTATTATAATAATTGTATCGTCAATTGTCTTTGGTTTGATAGTCTTTTACCGTGGTGTTTCTTGTGCGGCCGACATGTGCGACGGCCTGCCAGGTTTGCCGGATGCGAGCCGCGGCATCCTTCCTCCTGCTGACTAAAGCTGAATACAGAATATCGACGACGACCATCTGGTTGATTCCCGACAGAGTGGCGCCATGTCTGTACAGGGCCTCCGTATCAGGAACGTTCAAGACGATGTCCGTGATTTTCGATAATGAATTAGTCCCGATTCTTGTGATCGCGATGACCGTCGCGCCTGTGTTCTCGGCCTGGTACGCAGTCCGTAGCGTATGGTCGGTTTCACCGGAGTAGGAGAACAGTATCGCGGCATCTTCCCCCGTCAACGAACAGGCTTGGACAATCTGGATGTCAGTATCTGACGGTGCGAACGCAGTCAATCCGATTCGAACGAGTTTTGTCGGAAATCAGCGGCGACAAGTCCTGACGCGCCTATGCCGGAAAGGAGAATGAACCTCGCGTTGCGTATCGTATCCAGCGCGAGGCCTATGTTCTTGACCGAAAGGACCGGTTTTAGCGACGACAGGCTTGAGTAATCCTGTCTCCGAAACGTTTTTTCTCTTGATTTTTGCCGTTTCCGCTGATATGATATTCTTCGAAATCGATTTCGAAAACCTCTGCCGATCTGTGGTGACAGTGGTGGCCGCTGGTTGTCGAATGGAGCTTGACGATGGTCACTATCTATGATATCGCGAAAAAGGCGGGGGTCTCCCCTGCGACGGTCTCGAAAGCATTGAACGGACGGCATGATGTCAATGACACGACGCGTTCGCATATCATCGCCACGGCTTCCGGGCTTGGCTATACGCCCAACGTACATGCTCGCGGCCTGAAGATGAAGAAATCCTGGCTGATCGGCGTCGTGTATTCTGGTTGCGGTGTTTCACTTCCCCTCGACCATCCATTGTTTCTCCCGTTGCTGGACAGTTTCAAACAGAACGTTGAAGCCGATGGTTACGAACTGCTATTCTTTTCAGATAATTCTCCATTGGTAGGGAACAATATGATCGCGCACTGTTATTCACGGCAGGTGGACGGTGTGTTGCTTGTGAATGTAGACAATGTGGATGCTCCTGCGATCAGCGCGGCGGCCCGTGACATTCCCATGGCTAGCTGCAACCTGGTGCTTGACCAAGTACCAGCGGTAATCACGGATAACTTTGGTGCGGCGTATCAAGCGGTTGAATACCTATATTCGTTGGGCCATCGAAGGATAGCCCATATCGCAGGACCGATGCAGAAGCATGTTTTGGCCGCTTCGGAGCGTCTGTCCGGTTATAAGGCCGCTCTAGCAGCGTTGGGATTGCCGTATGATTCTTCCTTGGTCATAGAAGCCGAGGCATGGTCCCCTGAAGCCGGGGCTGACGCTTTCTTGCGATTGCCAATTGGTAAGGATTCCTCCCTTACTGCGGTTTTTTTTGCTTCTGACTCATTGATGATGGGCGCATTGCCTATCATGGAGAGGTATAATTTGTTTTCACCAGATGATTTATCTTTCATTGGGTTTGATGGTGCCCAATGGACCCAGTTTCTTGGTGGTGGGTATACGACCTTCCGTCAGCAAGCTGACCTGCTTGGATCTGCTTCCGCTCGGTTGTTGCTGGATAAGATCAGCGGTGATTCTTGCACGGACATAGTAAGGATTCCTGCTGAATTAGTCGTGCGGCATTCTTGCGCTGAGATCGGTAGAGTTTCATAAGGAGAACGTATATGGAGAATTTATTGTTTCCCCAGGACTTCCTGTGGGGATGCGCTACGGCAAGTTACCAAGTGGAAGGAGCGGGCGAAGAGGATGGCCGCAAGCCTTGCATCTGGGATACGTTCAGCAAAGTGCCGGGTGCGGTATACGCTGGCGAGAGCGGCGTAGTCGCCGTGGACCAATATCACCGATATCACGAGGATATCCTTCTGATGCGTCGGCTGGGATTCAAGTCCTATCGCTTTTCAATCGCTTGGCCCCGTATTCTCCCCGACGGGCGTGGCAAGGTGAACGAAAAGGGCGTGGCGTATTACCGAAGGCTCTGTGAGGCCCTGCATGAGGCTGGATTGACGGCGGTCGCGACCTTGTATCATTGGGATTTGCCCCAATCTTTGGAGGATGAAGGAGGATGGACGGTCCGTTCAACTTCGGATGCGTTCGCTGCTTACGCGGAAGTCTGCTTTGATAAGTTAGGCGATGTCGTCGATCAGTGGATTACGTTGAATGAACCGTATTGCAGCGCATATCTTGGATACCTGTATGGTCAGCATGCGCCAGGTCGGAAAGACCTTGATGCCGCGCTCAAAGCCGTACACTATTTGAATCTTGCACATGGACTCGCCCTCAGGAATTACCGCGATAGCGGACTTTCCGCTCCGATTGGCGTCACTTGGAATCCTCAGACGCCCCGTCCAGCGACAGGGAACGGTTCTGACCAAAAGGCGGCCGCCTATGCACGTGCTTTTGAAACTGAAGTATTCACCAATCCTGTGTTCGGTCTTGGGTATCCGACGATTGTCACCCATGACCTTGGGCTGTCTTTTCCTGTCGTTGAAGGGGACATGGAACTGATATCCCAAAAAATTGATTTCTATGGGGTGAACTACTATAATGAATATCCTGTTTCCTGGGATGAGTCATCCACTTTGAAATATAGGTCGGAACCGACTTGGCAGGAGACCCAGGACATGAATTGGCCAATTGTGCCAGGTGGCTTGCGTCGGCAGTTGCTATGGCTCAATGAATTGAGTGGCGGTCTGCCCGTGTATATAACTGAAAACGGCTGTGCTTGTGACGACAAAGTGTCCGCGGACCATTGTGTCCACGACCCCCAGCGTATCATGTATCTTGCCAAGCATTTTTCGATTTGCAGCGACCTGATCAATGAAGGGCTCCCATTGAAGGGTTATTTTGTATGGTCGTTCCTGGACAATTATGAATGGAGCTGGGGCTATTCCAAGCGATTTGGGATTACTTATGTTGATTATCAGACGATGGAAAGGATTCCCAAGGACAGCGCATATTTCATGAGGGACGTAATCGCAGGCTTTGGTGAGTATTGAAATTGTATAAAATTTTAATTTGTTTTGTACATAATAAATATGGCATTGATATGGATTATCAATGCCATTATTCATAATTTCATAATGATTCATATCGAATGCTGGCACGTTTGATAAGATTGAATATTCATCAAATATATAAACAATCACATACCTATATTATTATATAGTGATATTGTCTTCTTGTAATATAAAATTTTATTGTTGCAATAGTGAATAGCTATAATGTTTATTATTAATAATATTATTTTTATATTACAATTATATCATAATTAATGTCCATTCACAAAATAGAGTTCAACTTTTTTTCAATCATGTATCAATGTTATGTGCGCGCTGTTCATAAAACTATATGATTTGTAGTGTTTTTATGAGTTAATATATTGTAATTATATAGAATTAATATCAATAATTGTGATTAAGATATGTTAATAATATTAGTTTTGTATGAAAAATTATGAGTTGAGAAAGTCTGGGGACAATAATCATGTACTGAATACCTTCACATGTATGAAATGGCGATGTTCCTCTGTGATGGTATGTTTTAGTCGCGTATATTCCGTGTTGGGGAAGCCTGGGCATTCTATTGGCACCGTATTAAACATGACGAATTAAGAATTATCGACTGGCGGTTTTGAGTTGGATTTCTGTTGAAGATAATTGTGTCCATAGAGGATCCCTCAGACTTGAGGATGAATGGTATGAAGCAAATTCAGTTTTCCGTTTTAATGTGTATTAGGCTGTAGTGATCAGTCTCTCTCAATCCACGGCACTGTGACAAATGCCGCACTTTTCTCTTGTCCAACCGCATATCAAGTTCAATCATGAATGGAATATCGCATATGTATATCTAGTCAAATATACTGTGATGATATCTGTTGAACATCGTGAACCAGATTATTCTCCATTTGATGGGTCTGGAATTGTCATGTGGGTACTGGAAAGCTGTCGTTTGATAATATCCATCTATTGTAAGTGCATAGGTTCGGCCCGTGCTCCCATGTGACGAAAAATTATCATCATATGTTTGTTCATGGCAAATAGCTTGCGAATGTGTGATGTATTATCGTATATGGAAGATTTCCTATTAATACATTGTATCATCTACCACGCAATTATGAAATCATCGTCATGGACTAAACTGGGCGGTCATTACGACCAATGTGGAGAATCCTGATAATTACCGCCAGCGGATAATTTGTAACCATATGACCATACATTCTTTTGAATGATGAAATTGCTCATGATAACATCCCTTGGGACGCCTGCTTCGCCATGGAATATCAACGCCTTGCCACATGTAACATCCAGCCTTACCTAAGAGAACAGTGGAGACAAGGCATTGATATGGTTGGTCTATATAACTGGTATAACGAATATTTGTTCAGTTTTGGTATATATGTTATTAATTACGTTGAAAACGATTATTCGGTAATTGAAGCTTCCTGTAGATGTAAATTGTTTGTTTGTTATCAGTGTTCCGTATTTTTTTGAATTAGCAATTATATGATTCTCATATAATTACAATATGAATACAAAAAGATGTTAACAAGTTATCATATTTTTATGGCTATATTATCATATAGTAACCATATGATAATAAATATTAATAATATTATATATACTATATAACAATATCAATATCATTACATTTTATGTAAATAATAATACCGAATTTATATTAATAGTATATAATACTATTATATGGGATAGGCTTTTTGGCAAAATGGCTGTACGTGTGTGCCACTTTATGTATTGTTCATTGCAATACTAGATGTTTGTCAATATTTGATATGAATATTGACAAATGCCGTTTGGTTTTTTTATTCTGTATTAAAATATTTGAATTATAATTAAGATTCCTAATTCG
>JAXEWB010000086.1:0-124772 GCA_034114085.1 Sphaerochaetaceae bacterium
TCTACAACTACGGATAGATGAACGTCTCGCCCATGGCCAGGTGTGCGCCGGATGGATTAAATTCTTGGGAGCCACTCATTTTATCGTCGCCAACGATGAAGTCGCGAACGATGCTTTTCAGAAACAAGTCATGGGGCTTGGTATTCCGAACGATATAAAGAGCATCTTTACTACAGTCGAAAAAACTATTGGCATGCTGAACGATTCTCGTTCCAATCCTTTGAGAATCTTTATTGTAGTCAAGACGCCGGCGGACGCTCTGAAGATTGTAAGCAGTGTCAATGGCGTGACGGAAGTGAATATCGGAAATTTCGGTGGGGTGGTCCAGCAAGACGGCGCAACGAAAAAGCAGTTGTGCAAGGGTGTGACCATGGATGCGGGGAACGTTGCATTGGTGCAGGAAATCCAGCGGAAGGTGAAGGAAGTCTATAACCAGAAAGCGCCGAATTTTAACAGGGTACAGCTTACAATATAATGAGGAGGATACGATGAACATGTTTTTTACCGCATTGCTGGTATTTGTAGCGACTGCCTTGATCAAGGCTACCTACGGCCTGCTTGCAGTACCTTTGATTGACCGGCCGATATTCGCGGGGTTCCTGATTGGCCTTCTGCTTGGGGATGTTACCAAGGGGATCCTGATTGGCGCCCAGTTGGAACTCATCTTCATGGGTGTCGTGGCTATTGGCGGCGGCGATGGCGGGGCGGACTACCTTGGGGCGGCCGTAATCGCCACGGCCATAGGAATTACCCAGAACCTTCCTGTAGAGGCGGTTCTTCCTGTCGGAATCACGTTGGGATATGCCGGATATCTGTTTTCACCCCTCAGATACTTGGTCGGCGAGTTCTTCATCCCCATTACCGACAAGTATCTGAAAGCGGGAGAACTGCGCAAGTTCGACTGGACGGCCATCTGGGGCTTCATACTGGCGGGGGCGGCGCAATATGCGTTTGTTTTTGTCGCGGTACTTTTCGGTGGCGACGTCGTGACCATGATCATGGAGAAGACACCTGTATTCATTCTTGAAGGAATCACGCTGTCCAGCGGAATCCTGCCTGGAATCGGTCTCGCGATGATTATTTCGATGCTCTGGAGCGCCAAGACTGCCATCTATTTCTTCGTCGGTTTCTTCCTCGTGAAATATCTGGGAGTTGATTTGGTGTTCCTGTTCGTCATAGCCTTGGCGATCGGTCTTTCCGAACTGTTCCTGAAACTAGAGCTTGGAGGAAAGGCGAACGCTGTCGCGGCACCAGTACAAAATGAAGAGGAGGCTTTCCTGTCATGAGTCAGTTTGGCATAAAATCACTCAAAGAAGGACTTTCCCCGGAAGAAAAGAAACAGCTCAGCCGAATGTACTGGCGCACGCTGGCCGAAGGTGTCAATTTCTGTTACAGCCGTTTCATGGGCAACGGTTTCGCTTTCTCCTTGATGCCGTTCATCCTCTGGCTGTATCCTGACCCGGAAGACAAGGAGCGCAAGGTTGCGGCGTTGTCGCGGCACGCCAACTATTGGAACTGTGAAGCGACGATGCATGCTTTTGCCGTGGCGCTGATCGCCAGTATGGAAATGCAGGCGGCTAAGAACAAGGATTTTGACGTCGCGTCCATCGAAGCGGTAAAGATGAGCTTGGTCGGGCCGTTGTCAGCCATCGGCGACACAATTTTCTGGGTTACCTGGCGCGTCATCGTTACCGGTATCGCCTTGACCTTCAGCCTTGAAGGAAGCGTGGTCGGGCCAATCCTGTTCCTGTTGCTGTACAACATCCCCAAATGGATGACCCGCTATTACCTGACGTTCCTCGGGTATAAACTGGGCAAGGACTTCTTGGAATCCGCGGCCAAGAGCGGCGTGATACAGCATATTATCAAGGCGGCTTCAGTCATCGGCCTCGTCATGATCGGCGGCATGGTTTCCAGAATGATTCGCGTTCCGCTGAAGGTGACGTTCAAGATGAACGGCATCGAACAGCCTCTGATCAATTTGTTCGATGGTATCGTCAAGGGGTTCCTGTCGCTGGTGGTGATTTTCTTCATGGTCTGGTTGACGAAAAAGCGTGTCAAGCCGATTTATATCGTCTTCGGTTCCATGGCGGTCTGTATCATCTTTAGGTTCTTCGGGATATTCTAGACGGCGATATCTGGATATTCTTAAAAGGGAAGGGGGATATTCCGAAAGGGTATCTCCCTTGTCATAGTCCGTCATGGGGGCTGAGGCATGGATGAGATCTTCTTGTATTTCGGTATCGTTTTTGGCACTCGTTATACGCTAAAAAGTAAAAAACTGTTTCTTGCCATGCTGGACCACCGGATGAAGCTGGCCGGATACAAGAAACCCGCCTACAATAAGGAATATGACGCGACGAAGCGACAGGCGCCCCAATACGTGGTGTACGGCAGCCTGAAGCAGGCCAAGACGATATTCGTGGCCCCGTTCGACACCTGCGCCAAAAGTTTCATCCCCCATTACGAATATCGTCCGCTCAACGAGGCGGAAAATACCCGTTGCGACAGGATCAATGGAATCATTGAACTCCTCCTGGTCCTTCTCTGCACCGGCCTTTGCGGTCTTCTGGTATGGCTTGCCGGGTTCGATATTTCCTTTACGAGCGTCAGGACCTTGTTCACTTTGTTGCCGATGCTAGTGTTCGGCATTCTCATCTATAAGATTACCCAGGGAATCCCCAACAGCCCGAATTTCAACCGAAACAGCGCGGCGTTGACCCTGATGTACGCATTGGCGAACGATAGCGTAAATAAAAAGAACGCTGCGTTCGTATTTTGCAATGACGCTTGTGCATCACCGGAGGGACTGGTGCGGTTCTATCAGGATTGTCCCCAATCCTGCCGTCACAAGATCGTGTTACTTGATTGCCTTGCCTGGGGCTCGGAACTTGTCCTGGCTCATAAAGCGGGGCGGCGCGAGAAAGAAGTTGAAGACCTCAGGTCCTGCAAGGGTGGCGCCGGACTACTCAATGTCTCGCTTGATACCGAAGCCACGGAACGCAGCGTTCTTGCGCTTCTGGATGATAGCCTTCTGCTGTTCAGCGGAGAACGGGAAGGCGATGATTTCATCGTCAAAAATACCCGTAGCAAAAAAGACGGAAAGCTCAATACGGAAAGACTGGAATCGCTCAGGGACTTGTTCCTGGAATATTTGGCCTGTAATTGACGACGCTTGTGCCGCTTGATCCAGTCGTGTACTGCTCATGCCGCTAATTTCTCCGACATCGCGCAGGTCATTGATGTTCCATTTAGACTGTCCGCAGTGATGAAAGTCGTTCAGGGCATGTGAAATAACACGCCACGGTAAGGTTTCAAAACCCATTCTTCTGCACCATCGCCTATGTCTTATCCAACGGTATACTGTTTGTTGATGAAGTGAATGCCCAGAGACTCGCCGTCCAATAGTTTATAGGTTGTACAGCTCATATTTGGCCTGCCCGGGGATTTCCGCGACCATCTCGTTCATTTCCCTGATGTTCTTCTGGTAATCGTCGCTGTCATTCTTCAATATGGTCAGGAATAGGCTGTCGATGAGGAATATCTGAGGGCATTTGTTGTTCAATGAGAACACCTTCGTGAATACGGCATATTCCGGCAGCAACAAGGCATAGTCCGCCATGTCCCGTATGATGTTCTGATGGTTTCCCGTCATGGATACGATTTTGCATCCGTTTTCGTGCGCCATGCGGGCCGCTTTGACCGCTTGCGGAGTCTCGCCGCTTACGGAGACGATGAAGAGAAGATCGTCTTTGCCGAGGTTCCGGGCCGCCGACTGCGACAGGAAGCTGTCCTCCGTGCCTGTGGCGTTGATACCTATGGATACCAGCCTGTTGCGCATGATAAAGGCGATACAGGCGGAAGAACGTACCCCGAAACAGAATACCGTTTTAGCGGAAGCTATGGCCGATGCCGTGTTTTCAATCAGTTCCGGATTGTTCAGTTTTCCCGCTTCATCTATGGAGCTGGTATAGAGGGCCTTGATTTTCTCCATCATCACATATCCAGAATCGCTTTGGGAGATACTTCCCTCAAGGTTGAGAGCCGCGCTTTCCTGGATATCCAGTACCATTTCCTTGAACGATGAATACCCCAGTTTCTGTGAAAACCTGATGACCGTCGCCTGGGAGACGTTCATACATTCCGCAAGATGACTGGAAGTGAGAAGAGATGAATCGTACTGATTGTAGTTGATAAGGTATTTTGCGATCAATTGTTCTTTATAGGTCAGTATTCCGTCAGCTTTTCTCAGTCTAATGGTGAACATAATCAACTCTTCTCCCATGCAAGTGGCGGTGTGTTTCTTATAACATCATACCATATATATCAATCCCGTAAAACAAGTTCAAGAAAAACCTGCAAAACCGGCAGGTTAGAAGAAACTATCTTCCGCATCAGCTTCCGCCTGGCCTGCCTGCCCCAGCTGCACATCGTTCACGTATTTCATCTGCGCCTTGCACAGGTCCAGGCTTTCCCTGATGCTTTCCGCGTTGATTTCGTCTTCGCCAAGGGTTGCCACCGCCATGACCGCCGACAAATTGGGGTCGGAGATCAGATGGAACTTCTGGGTAAGAAGTTTCTCCATCATGATCTGGTTGACGCTGCCGCCGATGAGGTCGGTGAACACGACTACCGTGTCTTCCGGTTGTACCGAATCAAAAAAATGGTCTATTTCAGCGCGGGGAGGTTCCTGTGTATCTTCATAGGCGCAGATGGTGACGAAATCTTCTCCCTCGCCGGTAAAGAACATCGTCGCCTTTCTCAGGCCCTCCGCCAGGATTGTATGAGTCGCTATCAGTATCTTCTTGGACATGCTGTATATATTCCTTTTTTGAAAAGCATTGGATAATGGCATAAGTATATGGTCAATCTCATATGCTGTCAATTAAAATTATTCTAATTATTCATGTATAATGAAACTGTAAATGTGAATATACAATATTATCGCAATATACTGAGCATTTTTATTCATTTTATTCATTTTCTTGTTGACACATCATGTTTTTCAATCTATAACCATGCTATGGAAAATTTTGCATTGTCTCAGGCGACGAGTATATATTTCGGAAAAGGTGGAGAAACTTCCGTTGGCGCAAAGATCAGTGCCTACGCTGATTCCTGCCTGATCGTACATGACGGCGGCGATTATCTCAAGGATTTGCTGATCACGGTACAAGCCTCGTTGCGCGAAGCTGGCGTACGGTTTTGTGAATTGAGCGGCGTCAAGCCCAATCCGCAGGTATCAAAGGCTAACGAAGGGGTGGAAATCTGCAAACGGGAGAATCTGGGCTTTGTTTTGGCTGTCGGCGGCGGGTCAGTCATGGATACCGCGAAATATATCGCCGGAGCCGTTGATTTCAACGGCGACCTCCTGGGTATCCGGTTCAATGATGTTCTTGTCCATCGGGTCTTGCCCCATGCCGCGATCGTAACCCTGTCGGGAACCAGCAGCGAATGTAGCAGAGCCATCATGATGATTGATGATCGCAAGGATCCCGCCGTGAAAGTCATGCTCAAGAATCCCGTTTTCTGCTTTGACTTCGCCATCGTCGATCCTGAGCTTACCTATTCCCTTCCTCCAAAGCAAATGGCCGCGGGTGCCATGGACAGCATTTCCCATGCGTTGGAAGTATATTTCGGCCAGATGGAGGAAGAGCCCCTCCTGGAGGGTTATACCGAGGGTGTCATCAGGACGATTCTTGCATTTGCGCCATTGGCCTTGAAAGAGCCTCGCAACTACAAGTATCGTTCTGTGCTGTCGATTGCGGCAATGATGGCTTACAGCGACAATCTCGCAAATGGCGGCGTCAAGCAGGATTGGGGCTGCCACAATATAGAAAAACCGGTCACAACGGCATTCCATGGAACCCATGGCGTAATCCTGGGTATTCTGACGCCTTCCTATATGAGATATATGTACAAGAAGAATCCTCGGCCCTTTATAAACTTCTCAATCAGATGCCTCGGTGTCGATGGCAAGGGCAAGACTGATGGGACGATTGTATATGAAGGGGCGGCGGCTCTTGAAGCATGGCTCGTGTCGATGGGGTTGCCCACGCATCTACGGGATATCGGACTGCGGGCCGACATGCTTTCAACGTGTGCGAAAGAGGGTGCTCCGGCGGGTATGGTCTATAAACTTCCTGAAGCCGAGATTATGGAAATATACAGATTGGCGGAATAAATGCAGTTGCGTCTGAACGTTGAGAAATGGGCCGTATTCACGGGAGGGCTTTTCCTGTTCGCCCTGGGATGCTGCGGCATGACCAAGGCGAATCTGGGGCTTGCCCCCGTACCCAGCGTGTCATGGGTCGTTTCATATATCACTCATCTTTCCTATGGGACGGTACATCTTGGGCTCAATTGCTTTTTCATTCTTGTCCAGCTCGCGTTCTTGGGGTGGAGATTCGACAGGACGATGCTTCTTCAGATTCCCTTGAGCCTGTTGCTGAGTGTTTTTCTCGATCTTGTCATGCCGTTCATGGGGCTTCTTGATCCTCTGACTGCAAGTCTCGCCGGACGTGTGCTGGTATTTGCCCTTTCCGTCATCATCATGGGCATTGGTATCGGATTTCAGGCTATTCCCCGTGTCACGTTGCTTCCCGTTGACAACCTCGCTAGGATTGTGGCGGCCAGGATTCATTCGTCCTTGGGAACGGCCAAGATAATCATTGATTGCGGCAGCGTTGTTCTATCCACGGCCATTTCCTTGCTGTTTTTGGGGCGGCTCGAAGGTATCCAGATCGGTACGGCGATTTCCGCGCTTCTTACAGGCAATGTGGTACGGATGTTCATGAAGGCCGTCTCCCCATTGTTTGTACGGTTTCATGCCGACGGCGGTGCCAAAGAATAGCAATGCGCCGTAGGCTGGAGAGTCCGCGTGAATTGCGTTGAATTCATTGGGAAGCATTGTTGCGGGTACGGCTATTATAGTACAATCCCATCCATGCGAAACGATGCAATGAAGAAAGGCGCGGGATACTCGCGTTCCGAAAGGGGAGGCGCATGGTCCGAAAGATGTTCCGGGAAACGGGACGGCGGGCGTTCCGATTGGAAACGGCATGATTCCTGTCCGTTGGCTCGAGCCTGTGGCGGTTGCCAGCTCCAGGATTTAAGATATCAGGATCAGTTGCTCTGGAAACAGGACGCGGTTGAAGATGTCCTTGGTCATCTTGGCCCCGTGGCGCCGATCATCGGCATGAAGAATCCCGTTCATTATCGCAACAAGGTGCAGGCCGTCTTTGGGCGTGACCGCGAGGGTCGCATTATCTCCGGCATCTATCAACCGGGGACGCACCGCATTGTTCCTGTACGGGACTGCATGATTGAAGACGAGACCGCCGACCGGATTATCGGTACGGTACGCACCTTGATGAAGACCTTCCGAATCGATCCGTATGACGAGGACTTCCAGACCGGTTGTATCCGTCATGTGCTGGTGAAACGAGGGTTCTCCAGCGGGCAGGTGATGGTGGTTCTTGTCGTAGGTACGCCCCAGATACCATCGAAAGCCGATTTCATCAATATTCTGCGTCAGCGTCATCCTGAAATCACGACGATTCTGTTGAACTTCAACGACCAGCATACCAGCATGGTTCTTGGCGATGAGCCGGAGAGAGTCCTGTACGGCCCAGGCTATATCGAGGACCGGTTGTGCGGTCTGACGTTCCGTATTTCCGCGAAGTCGTTCTACCAGGTCAATCCCATCCAGACGAAGGCCCTGTACGAGATAGCCATGAGGATGGCTCGCCTCACAGGGAAGGAATCGGTGATAGACGCCTACTGCGGCACTGGGACGATCGGTCTTGTAGCCGCCCGAAACGGGGCGGCACATGTACTGGGCGTGGAGCTGAACTCCGACGCCGTCCATGACGCGGTCGCCAATGCCCGGCGCAACGGTATCGAGAACGCCGAGTTCGTCTGCGACGACGCCGGCAAATATCTGAAACGGCTCGCTGCGGAAAAACAGCATGTGGACGTAGTGTTCCTCGATCCTCCCCGGGCGGGTAGCGACGAGCAGTTCCTCGCCGCCCTGATTCGCCTCGCACCCGATACGGTGGTCTATATCTCCTGCAATCCGTTGACGCTGGAACGTGACCTGCGTTATCTGCTGAGGTTCGGGCCCTACGAGGTGAAGGGCATTCAGCCGGTGGATTTGTTTCCGCATACGGAGCATGTGGAGAGTGTCGTGTTGATGTCACGCAATATGTAGTATTGTACGGGCATACTATCCTATATGGTGTGATTGTCGGTGCGAAAAGGCACATAAATAGACTACTGTACATATGCGCATTATCGGTGTGTAATTAGCCTGAAATAGGGGGCTATACAAAATCAAGAGGGATGAGGGATTCAGTATCCAGAGCAATATCGCGGAAGATGCGACAGACATATTGAAATAGAAAGGCCCGAAAATCGCCGATTTTGCCCAAATTCCTCAAGCAGGGGTGTCTATTGCACCGCAGATATTTGTACTATCCGACAGATGGCCTATGTTGTCCCGCAGATACAGAAAAAAGCTGCCGTATAATACAAAAAAAGCCCTGATTGCTCTGAGCCTGTAATTGGTTTTTGTTTCTAAATCACTGTCCCGTCTCTGAACGTGACCCTGATGTTAGTTTTTGAATAGATGGTAATCTTCCCTACCAAATTCCCTGAGCACTTAAGCTCATCAAGGAACTTACCTGTTCGAACCCTACGAGCGTTCTTTGAGTTCCAATCTTTTCTTCTTAAGCTTATCAACGGCAGCGTGTTCTGTTTCTGCCATGTCAGCACAGTGCTTTCGTGTCATGTGTACATGAATCTTACTAAGATAACAGCTAGTATGGAATCCTGGCGGTTTGTCTGGAAAAAGACGTCAGGAAACACGCAGGCTGACTCTGGCTGGAACGCCTGTGAGAAGGCAACCGGGCACAAGAGCGTTGAGATAGACTCAGCTGACTGCAATGGCAGAACGGTATTCGACTGCGAGGTTGATTTTTCTGACCTTGCGATATAGGAGCCAACGGTTGTAAGAAAAGCTATTCAGAATCAGAGACTTTCCAGAATCCACATTATCAAAACCTATTTTTATAATCCTACCAGCGTCTTTCAACGTCTTAATCAACCGATTGATTTTACGTCGGCTGTAAGCAGTTTTCTCTATTAAACCCGTAGCTGTACCAAGGATACTTCCAATCTCAGCTATGCATGGAAGAAGTCAACGAACGGCACTTCCTGGACTATAGCAACTGAAAGCACAGATATTCTCTCGGTAGCTCCATCAATGGTGGATTCCTTCGCTATGTTCAAGTGCTTCATCACCGATATTGACTCAGCATCGGATACCTACAATCAGAACTTCTAGGCCGAAGGGGTATCAATCCTTGATGTCTCTGACCCTTATCAAGCGGTAATAGAGTCCACGGCGGGTTCTTATTTCAAGAATGGGACAGGTTCGACGATCCTCATATGCCGGGTTTATCGGAACGATGCCGAGGTTGCTGCGACCGGAGCCTTGATGACATACACATGGACGAAGACCGACAAGAACGGTGTAGCCGTTGCTGGGTTTGACCCATCAAGCGTTGTAGTATCTGTGCGCAGCATTGTTGCGACGAAGAAGAAAGCGATACCCGTCTCAAGCTCAGATGTCGATGTGAAGGTAGCTTGCTTCTGTGAGGTGAGCTAAAAGAGATCAATAAACTGCAAATCCTGGGCTTTTTGCTTATAATTGGGAAAATAATGATAGCAAGTACTAATTACACGCTGACTATAATAAATGACGGAGCCACTGGCAATGGCATCTCATCCGTAACCTATACTGTCTCTGCAACCCAGAGTGAGCCGTCATCCGTGTGCAAATAACTTTTGCACGTTATTATAGCATAGAAAACAATATTTTTCAAGTAATTCGCAATAATAATATGCAAAAAACGATAGATCGGCTTGTTTTTTCGTCATTTTTGTGCTATAATAAGCCAAACTGTTCTTGGAGGTACCCGCTATGGCTGTCAGTTATAAGAAATTGTGGCATTTATTATTGGATAGAAGCCTGATGAAGAAAGACCTTGAAAAACTCGCTGGTATTAGTTCATCTTCAATCACGAAGCTTGGCAGGGATGAATACGTCAATCTTGAAATACTTCAAAGAGTATGCACTGCCCTCCAATGCAACGTAATAGAGATCATGGAGATGGGGCCCGATGACCCGTCAACACTAAAAAGAAGCTGAACAAATACTCTGCCGCTTGCGTAGCATGAGAACAGGAGAGGGCTTTAATGGCTATCAAAAAGAGCGAACTTTACAGTTCAATATGGAAAAGCTGCGATGAATTGCGTGGCGGCATGGAGCCGTCTGAATATAAAAACTACATTCTCACGCTGTTATTTGTAAAATACGTGTCCGACCGATTCATGGGCGTTTCCGCAAATTACGCCGATGTGATCGTGCCGCCGGAAGCCAGCTTTGACGCGCTCATGGCTTTGCGCGGAAAGCCAAACATTGGCGAGGGTATCAATAAAATACTTGCTCGGCTTGCACAGGAGAACGACCTTGAGGGGATTATCAATGCAGCCGATTTTGATGATGATGCGAAATTGGGCAGTGGGCAGGAAAAAATCGATAAGCTCACTAACCTGATAAACATCTTCGGAGACGAGAAGCTCAACTTCCGCGCCAATCGTGCATCCGGCGACGACATCATCGGCGACGCCTATGAATACTTGATGAAGCATTTTGCAAGTGAAAGCGGCAAAAGCAAAGGGCAGTTTTACACGCCTGCCGAGGTGTCGCGCATTATGGCGAAGCTCATCGGAATTAGTGGCGCTACAAGGGAATCACAAACCTTATACGATATGGCGTGTGGTTCTGGCTCCTTGCTTATCCGAGCGGCAGACGAAGCGCCAGTGTCGCTTACGATTTATGGTCAAGAAAAAGAGGACACGACCGGCGGCTTGGCAAGAATGAATCTCGTGCTGCACAATAGACCAACTGCTACAATTTGGGCAGGTAAGAATACAATGTCCAATCCTCAGACCCCGAACGGCGGGCGGGGGCTTTATCACTACGATTTTTGCGTAGCAAATCCGCCGTTCTCCGACAAGGCGTGGATGCAGGGCGTCACACCTGCGGCAGATGAGCGCTTTAGGTACTACGAAGCATATCCGCCCAAGAAAAACGGCGACTATGCATGGCTTTTGCATTTTATCTATGCGCTCAAGCCGGAAACCGGCAAAGGCGCAATCATCCTCCCGCATGGCGTGTTGTTCCGTGGTAACGCAGAAGATACACTGCGTACTGCCATCGTAAAGAAACGCTTCATTAAGGGCATTATAGGACTACCTGCAAACCTGTTTTTCGGAACGGGTATTTCGGCTTGTATCATAATAATTGATAAAGAGAATGCTGCTGAACGCGAGGGCATCTTTATGATAGATGCCAGCCACGGCTTCATAAAGGACGGTAACAAAAACCGCCTCCGCGAGTGTGACATTCACAGGATTGTTACAACATTTCTGTCGCGTGACGAAAGCAATCCGAAGTACGCCAGAATGGTGTCGTTTGATGAAATTGAGAGCAAGGGCTATACCCTAAACATTCCGAGATACATAGATTCTTCCATGCCGGAAGACATTCAAGACATTCCCGGTCACCTGCTGGGCGGCATCCCGAATGCCGATATCAATGCGCTCGAAAAATACTGGTCTGTGCTTCCGACATTGCGGGGTACACTCATCGCGCCCTTCATCCGCGAGGGCTACTCCACCATCACCGTGCCGAAGAATGAGATTCGCAAGGCTATATTCGGTAACGAGGAGTTTATCAGCTACGGCAAAAACGTCGATGCCCACCTTGCCAGATGGATTGCTGAAGTACGCCCGTTGATGGACGCCATAAAGGTCGGTGACAAACCGAAAGAATTCATTCGTATCATCTCCGAGATGATTCTTTCGACGTTCGCCGAGGTATCCCTTATTGAAAAATACGACGTGTATCAGGCGCTGATGGAGTATTGGGACGCCATCATGCAGGATGACCTGTATGCTCTGGTTGCCGACGGCTGGAAAGCCGGTAACGACATAGATATTGAGTATAAAAAGAAGAAAGACGGCACTGTGACCTCCACGATGAAATCCTTTGAAGGTCGTTTGATTCCGAAAGCTGTTCTCATTGCCGAGTATTTCTCCGCCGAGCAGGAAGCCATCGACAAACTCGAAGGCGAGTTAGCCGAGGTATCCGCACTCATGGCGACCATGATCGAGGAGCAATGCGGCGATGACGGCTTGCTTTCGGATGTCATTGTTGACGGGAAAATTACAAAAGACCGTCTGAAGAAGCGCATTAAGGAAATCAAGGACGACGAGGATACCGCTGACGAGCTGGAGCAGCTCCAAGCCTACCAGAGCCTTATGGATAGTGAATCAAGCTATAAAGCTGCGCTCAAGGAAGCGAAGAAAGCCCTTGATGATGCTCTGTTCAAGAAGTATCCTAAGCTTACCATCGAGGAAATGAAGCACCTTGTTATTGATGAAAAATGGTGCGGTTCCGTTGGCGACGCCGTAGAAAAAATTTATACCGCCATTTCAAATGGCCTTGCTGTGCGAGTGGTCGAGCTATATGAACGCTACGAGGAAACGCTCCCCACTATAAAAGGTGCAGTTGAAACATACGAGTCAAAGGTTGAGGCTCATCTGGAAAGGATGGGGTTCAAATGGTGAAAGCAGGTTATAAGGAAACCGAGATAGGAGTTATACCCAAAGAGTGGGATCTTTGTTCTATTGAGCACAATTTCGATTTCTATCCCAACAACACTTATGCGCGTGATTGTATGAACGAGGCCACCGGATCGGTGCGCAACATCCACTATGGCGATGTTCTGATAAAGTTTGGTTCAATCCTTGATTGTGAGCGAGATAGCATTCCGTTCATCAACCTTGGGATACCTGTTAATACTGTCAATCGTACAGTGCAATCCGGCGACATCATTATGGCAGACACTGCAGAAGATGAAACTGTTGGAAAGGCTGTCGAAGTCATTAACGTCGGCAGTAAAAAAATCGTATCTGGCCTGCATACTTTTTTTCTGAGACCGCACGCGGACTTGTTTGTTCCACGTTATTTGGGCTACTTCATCAATGCCACAGTTTACCACAATCAGTTGCTACCGCACATTGTCGGTACAAAGGTTTCATCTGTCTCAAAAAAGAGTCTCAACGAAACTATTATCTTGCGTCCGCCGCTCCCAGAGCAACGCCGCATCGCCGAAGCCCTCTCCGACATCGATACACTGATTACCAATCTTGAGAAGCTAATTGCAAAGAAAAAGGCTATCAAGCAAGGTGCCATGCAGCTGCTGCTTACGGGCAAGAAACGCCTGCCGGGGTTTATCAGTGAGTGGAAAAGAAAAACAATTGCCGATATTGCATCGGTCATCAATGGAGATAGAGGCGCAAATTATCCTAAGCCTAACGAGATATTGCCAATAGGTATTCCCTTCATCAATGCAGGTCATTTGGTCGAATGTAGAGTGAATTATGACCATATGGATTATATTAGTCAAGAGCACTATCTACGAATGGGTGGTGTAAAATTACAACCTAACGATATCTTATTTTGCTTACGAGGCTCACTTGGCAAGTATGCCCTTTACAGAAACAGGTCTGGGGCGTTAGCATCGTCTTTAGCGGCAATACGCCCCATTTTAACCGAGGTAAATCCATGCTATTTGCTTCAATTGGTTGGCTTCAATATCATTACTAAACAAATTGAACAATCCAATAATGGTAGCTCCCAGCCAAACCTGTCAGCAACCGACTTAAAAAAATTTGAAATAATAATTCCCGAAATTGACGAACAAGATGCCATCGCATGTGCCCTTTCAGATATAGACAGCGAAATAGAAGAACTTGAGAAAAAACTATCAAAATACCGCAACATCAAAATTGGCATGATGCAGACGCTCCTTACCGGTAAAATCCGTCTGACCGAGCAGGAAGCGCCCACCGTGGTTATCCCTTTTTCTAATACTGAAACACCGCCAAAGCCGGAAGCAAAGCCCCATAACCAGCAGTTTGACGACGCGGTCGCCATCGCGGCGATTGTAGCCGCATTCTATTCCGGCAAGTATCCGCTTGGACGCAAGAAGGTTCAAAAGCTGCTTTACCTGCTGCGCCGCAGACAGGATGCAAGCATTGCCGCATTTAAGAAAAAGGCGGCGGGCCCTTATGCCGACGAGGTGCGTTATAAGGGCGGCGAGCCGATTGCCACAAGAAACGGCTATATTACTGTCAACAAGTCAAATCAAGGCTCTATGTTCTCAAAGGGCAAGAGTATCCAGAAAGCATTGGAGTATGTTTCCAAATGGGAAATGCAGCCGGATGTAGATTGGCTCGTGGCGCAGTTCTTGCATACAAAAGTTAATACCCTTGAGCTGCTTGCAACCATCGACATGGCAATGTGCGACTTGGAGGGAAGCGGCATCACAGCGTCAGTCGATTCAGTAAAAAAACTGATATCCTCAGACAAAGAATGGAGAGCAAAGCTGAAAAAGACCTACTTCTCGGATGATGATATCGGTTGGGCGATTACCGAGTGCTTGAATCTGTTTAATACTACAGGGAGGTAGTTACGATGAGTGTTGGCGACAGAGAACGAATCACACAGAACCGCATTGTTGGGTTGTTCCGTGACAAGCTGCATTATACATATCTCGGCGACCATACCGAGTATGACAATACGAACATCGAAGAGGACAAGCTCCGCGCCTTTCTCAAGAAAAAAGGCTACTCGACAGAGCTGATTCGCCGCGCCATCAACTCTCTTGTTGCCGCCTCACAGTTGACCGACACGAAAGCAGCGAACAAGGCGGTTTATATGCTCCTGCGCTATGGTTCTTCCGAGCGTGAAAATGTGACGGTTCAGAGCCAGACGGTTCAGTTCATCGACTGGAAGGAGCCATTTGAAAACGACTTTTACATTGCGGAAGAAGTGACCGTGTCCGGCAATCACGACAAGCGCCCCGATATCGTCCTGTACATCAACGGAATCGCAGTGACTGTTCTTGAGCTGAAGCGTAGCACTGTCTCAGTGTCTGAGGGCATTCGCCAAAATCTCGATAATCAATCGGATGAGTTTATTCGCCCATTTTTCTCGACTATACAGCTTATCATGGCAGGAAACGACACCGAGGGCTTGCGCTACGGTGTGTTTGAAACCCCGGCTAAGTTCTATATGCAATGGACGGAGGAAGATGCAGACCGCACTACTGATGACCTCTCTGCCAGAATCCGTGAGCTTTCAGAAAACGAAGGATACAAGGTCGATAGGCACCTGATTAGTCTTTGCCAGCAGGAACGACTGCTTGACCTCATTTACAACTTTATTGTTTTCGACGGCGGCATTAAAAAGATATGCCGTCACAACCAGTATTTCGGTGTGCTTGCGTCTCGTCAGCGCGTTACCGCCGGTGAGGGAGGCATTGTCTGGCATACACAAGGCAGTGGCAAGAGCCTTACGATGGTATGGCTCTCGCGCTGGATTAAGGAAAACTTTGATAATGCCCGTGTGCTTATCGTTACCGACCGTGATGAGCTCGATGAGCAAATCGAAACGAAGGTGTTCGGAGAAGCCGGCAGCGGGGACTCGATTTATCGCACCAAGAGCTGCGCCGACCTTATCGACAAAGTCGGAAATTCCACCCCGCGCATGATGTGTTCGCTGATTCACAAGTTTGGCCGTCACGGCGCAACCGACGAAGAAAAGGCATATGATGATTATATTGAGGAATTGAAGCACACCCTCCCGCCCAACTTCAAACCGCAGGGTGACTTCTTCGTCTTTGTGGACGAATGCCACAGAACGCAATCAGGCAAACTGCACGATGCAATGGAAGCAATTATTCCCAATGCTGTTTTTATCGGCTTTACAGGAACACCGCTACTCAGCCGAAAAGAAATGCGCAAGCGCGGCATCAAGAGCAGCATTGAGATATTTGGAACCTATATTCACACTTATAAATATCCCGAAGCAGTTGCCGACAAGGTCGTTCTTGATTTACTCTATGAGGCACGGGATGTTGACCAGTGGATTTCATCCTCGTCACAGGGCAAAATTGATGAGTGGTTTGAAGCAAAAACCTCTGGGCTAACTGACCTCGCAAAAGCGCAACTAAAGCGTCGCTGGGGAACGCTTAAGGAAGTATACAGCTCCCGCGACCGCTTGGCAAAAATCGTCACAGATATCATTTATGACATGGA
Organism: Sphaerochaetaceae bacterium; assembly: GCA_034114085.1. Classification (GTDB taxonomy): domain Bacteria; phylum Spirochaetota; class Spirochaetia; order Sphaerochaetales; family Sphaerochaetaceae; genus Spiro-02. Next base: position 16,237 of record JAXEWB010000086.1, read on the forward strand.
AGTGCGTGACCGCTTGGTAAGCGGTAAAGGAAACGCGATTCTTGTTGCAGACGACATTTATACCGCTTGCCGTTATTACAAGTTGTTCCTCGATAACGGCTTTGATAAGTGTGCCATTATCACCTCATTCTCAGGGGATATTTCTGAAATCAAGGGAGAAGCGACTGGCGAAGCACGAGCTACAGAAGCCCGCTTTAAATATGATATATACCAGCGAATGCTCGGCGGCAAGGATGTAAAAACCTTTGAAACTGACGCAAAGGATATGTTTATCAACGAGCCTTACAATATGCGTCTGCTCATTGTCGTGGACAAGCTGCTGACCGGCTTCGATGCGCCGTCGGCGACTTATTTGTATATTGACCAGAAGATGAGCGACCACCGCCTGTTTCAGGCGATTTGTCGCGTTAATCGTCTTGACGACGAAAGCAAAGAGTATGGTTATGTTATTGACTACCGGGATTTATTCCAATGCCTCGAAAGCGCCGTTAAAGACTATACCTCCGGTGCGTTTGATGCCTTTGAGCCGGACGATGTTAAAAACCTCATTAAAACACGCACAGAAGAAGCTGAAACCGAACTTATCACATATTTAGAAACACTTCGGGCATTGTGCGAGCCCGTTGAAGCACCGCGCTCAACGCTGGAGTTTATCCGTTATTTCGTTTGGAAAAATGACGGCGATTTGGACGAGCTTGATGAAAACAAGCCCAAGCGACTGACACTCTACACCCAAACAGCATCCCTCATTCGCACATTTGCCGATGTTGCCGGAAACCTAAGTGAAATGGGCTATTCCGATGCTGACATTGAGAAAATCCGCCGTGATGTCGATTGCTACAATAAAATCCGCGACGAGATAAAACTCGCCAGCGGTGACTATATTGACCTGAAAACCTATGAGGCCGATATGCGCCATTTGATTGATAATTACATTGGTGCGTCAGACAGCGAGGTCATCTCAAAAATGAGTGATATGACGCTTATCGAACTTATCGTAGAAAAAGGTGTTGACTTCGTGGAAGACTTGCCCGATGGTATAAAAGGCAACGAAGAAGCGGTTGCCGAGACCATTGAGCAGAATGTTCGTAAGAAGATAATTGAAAAGCAGAGCCAAAACCCGCTTTACTACTCGAAGATGTCAGAACTGCTGATGCAAATTATCGCAGACCGTAAAGCGAAAAAGATATCATATAAAGAGTACCTGGAAAAGATTGTTGAGGCCAGTAAGATGGTCGCGAAACCTGAAGAATACTCTAACTATCCAGATGAAATAAAACACTCCAGTGCCATGAGAGCATTGTATGACAACATTGCCGATATCACGCCTGAATTTATAGTCGAGCTGCATGTGTTCATTCTGCGCACAAAACCTGACAACTGGAAAGGTGACAAGGCAAAGACGCGGGCGCTGAGAAGAAGCATTCGCTGCAAGGTAAATACCGATGCAGAGGAGGAAGTCATATTTGAAATCGTCGAAAAGCAACGAGAGTATTATTGATAACATGACGGTTGGCGGCATTGATATTATGGTCGTCAAAAAAGACATTAAGAATATGCATCTGTCTGTGCTACCGCCGGATGGCAAGGTGCGCATTACGACGCCCGCAAGCACAAACGATGAAACAATACGCCTCTTTGCAATGACAAAGCTCGCATGGATGAAGGCGCAAATTGCCAAATTTGAGCATCAGCCACGCCAAACCGAACGTGAGTATGTGACTGGTGAAAGCCACTTCTTCTGGGGCAAGCGTTACAGACTACAAGTGGCATACACCACAAAAGCAAACAATATTCGCTTCATCGGCAACACGGCAATTCTGACCGTTTATGAAGGTAGCACTATAAAACAAAGAGGAAACTTTATGAATGAGTGGTATCGTGCCGAACTGAAGAAACGCATCCCGCCGTTGATTGAGCAATGGGAGAAAACCCTCGGTGTGAAGGTGGTAGCAGGCTTCGGCGTAAAAAACATGAGGACCCGTTGGGGAACCTGTAATACGACAGCAGCACGAATTTGGATCAACCTGCAGCTTGCAAAGAAACCGCCCAAGTGCCTTGAGTACATCGTTCTTCACGAAACGCTACATCTGATTGAAAAAACACACGGTAAGCACTTCGTTGCCCTTATGGATATGCATATGCCAGACTGGCGCACTACGAAGGAGATGCTGAATGGCTTTGTGCTGGATAAATATGAAGGTATCGTTCGTCCTGAAGGAGACGACCTTGACGATGATGATTAAGCGGACTAAATAAAGCAGGAGGTGCAGCATGGCGCCGCGCGGAAAAAGTATAAACCTATTTTTGATGGATGGTGAGCCGAGTGGGCGCATCAAATGTACTCTTGCCAACTGGACAGGTGTCGCGTATAGAATTCCTCGCACAGCTTTAGACCTGTGTAAGGAACGCGACGACCTGAAGCAGAGCGGCATCTACTTCCTTTTCGGTATCTCTGACCAGACCGGAAACAACATCGTTTATGTCGGTCAAGCCGGTGCTCGAAAAAATGGTGAAGGATTGCTTTACCGTTTACAGGAGCACAAGCGTAATCCCGATAAAGATTACTGGACGGAAGCTGTTGTGTTTACTACATCGAATAACTCCTTCGGGCCGACGGAGATAAGCTATCTCGAAAACCGCTTCTGTGGCTTGGCACTTGCAGCAAAGCGCTATGACGTTAAAAACGGCAATGACCCAACGCATGGGAATATAACAGAAGAAAAAGAAAGCGAGCTCGAAGAGTTCGTGGATTATGCCCGTATTGTCATGGGGACGCTTGGGCACAAGGTTTTTGAGCCGCTTGTTGCCCTCAAACTTACATCAGTGACTGATACCGCTTCGGATGACGAACCTGTACTCTATTTCAACCGTACAAATTTGAAAGCCACAGGTCGCCGTACCAGCGATGGATTTGTCGTTTTTAAGGGCAGTTCCATAGCATCAGTCCTTCAAAAAAGTTGCCCCGAAACTGTGGTGAAGCTCCGGGAAAAGCATAAGGCAAAGTATAACGACGACCACATTCTACTTGAAGATATCATTTTCACCAGCCCGTCCGCCGCTGCCGCCTTCGTTGGGGGATCGAGCTTGAACGGAAATGAGATGTGGAAAGCAGCAGACGGCATGTCGCTTAAGAACATATAAAATACGAAACCTCTTCAAAAGGATAAGAATATCCATGCCGGTAACAGGAGGGCAAAGATACTGCATGGAGATCGAGGTCAGCCACCGTACCGGGGCCGTGAAAGGCAAGCACACGCAAGAGAGGAAGACCAACCGTAGCGGTTACCGCACACGTCGCTGGGATACACGAATAGGAACCGTCTTCCTGTCCATACCGAAAGTCAGAGAGGGCGGCTATATCCCTTTCTTTCTGACCGAGTGCAAGAGAAACGAACAGGCCTTGGTGGAGGTTGTCTGGGAGGCATGGGTCAATGGAGTCTCTACGAGGAAAATGGACAGGCTGGCAAAGAGCCTGGGCATAGAGAACATCAGCGATTCCCGGGTCAGCGACATGACCAGGGGCTTGGACGGGATGGCTGAATCTTTCCGCAGCCGTCCTTTGGAAGAGGAATATCCGGTGCTGTGGGTGGACGCCCTGTATGAGAAGGTACGGGAGTTCGACCGGGTGGTCGGTACGGCTGTATTGGTAGTGAAAGCCGTTGGCATGCAGGGACTTGTCCATATCCTGGCGGTGTAGAGCCGATGGCCGAGGAAAGCGGGCGGGCATATCCGGGACTGTTCGAGAGCCTGAAGAACGGGGCATGAGAAAAGTATGGCTGGTGGCAGGTGACGCGCACAAGGGACTGCGGAAGGCTGTCAGCAAAGCATTCCTGGGAGCAAGCTGGCAGAACAATGCTACAAAGTAGTCATTTGAGAATATCGAAAAAATTATGGATTGGAGGTGCACCATGCCGAAAAAGAAAAATGAAATCACGATTCATAGTTCTGCAGCGGAATATCTGACCTATGTAGCTGCTGTCGGTGACAATGCAGACAGCATGGAAATGCGCTATGAAGATGAGAATATATGGTTGACACAGAAGATGATAGCACAGTTGTATGATGTGAGTTTGCCGACTATCAATGAACATATCAAAAAAATTTACGACGATGGAGAACTTATAGAGGAAGCAACTATTCGGAAATTCCGAATAGTTCAAGCCGAAGGTTCACGACAGGTGAATCGTGAGGTTATCCATTATAACCTCCAGATGATTATCGCCGTTGGTTTCAAGGTCAACAACGATCGCGCTGTCCGTTTCCGCAAATGGTCGGGTCAAATCGTAAAGGATTATACCATCCAAGGCTGGACAATGGACAAGGAACGCCTGATAAAGGGGCATATGTTCACGGATGAGTATTTTGAGCGTCAGCTGCAGAATATCCGTGAAATTCGCCTTTCAGAGCGCAAATTCTATCAGAAAATTACAGATCTGTACGCCACTGCCTTTGATTACAATAAGGATGCAAAGACAACCCTGCGATTTTTCCAGACGGTGCAAAATAAAATGCATTGGGCTGTTCACCGGCATACCGCCGCAGAACTGATTGTGGAACGTGCTAATGCAGAGAAAGCGCACATGGGGCTGACTACTTGGGATGCGGCTCCTGATGGAAAGATAGTGAAGACTGACGTGTCAATCGCTAAAAACTACCTGAATGATAAAGAGATGTCGTACATGGAACGAATTGTATCCCTGTACCTTGATTACGCAGAGTTGCAGGCAGAGCGCCAAATTCCCATGAGCATGGAAGATTGGGCAAAGCGTCTGGATGGATTTTTGGAGTTTAACGGAAACGAAATCCTCACGGATGCAGGAAAAATCAGTACAGAGCGGGCGAAGCTCCATGCAGAAACAGAATTTGAGAAATATCGGATTGTGCAGGACAGAATGTTTATGTCTGACTACGATAGGTTTTTGCGTGAGCTGGAAGAACAGGCAAATGAATAAATCATCCGGAATTTCCGGATAGTTCAGGTTGAGACGATGGAAAAATCGGGTCGAAACGGTGGCTTTCGATATTTTCCGTTCAAATGAAAAAAGTAAATACAACCATAAGCGGGAAGCTTGTTGCACTGACATGGATAATGCCTTCTTTGCATTCATCTCTACAGTGCCACCAGACACAGAAGAACAGATGTATACTGTCTACGCTGCCATACCTTCCATTGCGGAATTGACATATCATCACCATCCAAGAACCTCCACATTATCAGGGAAATCATGACCATGCCGAACGCAGAAATCATCCAGAAACTTTAGAAAATCAAATCAAGCCTCAGGAAAGAGGATTGCGTTCCAGTACATATCATGGATGAAATCGATGCGCTGATTTCTGGCATGGTAATAACGCCTGATAGCAATCAGAAGGCTATCGCTATGGCCATGGGTTGCAACGACTATGGCCCTCCCGTCCGAAATGCCGTCTTGGATGATATCGCGGCTGCGCCGGGACGCCTCGGGTTGTCCTGACCCGACTTTGGAAGGAAAAGCCCCGCTGGGAATCTCGTTTACCATGTTTGTAAGCGGCGGCACCGCATAAAACGACTCGCCGTATGCGAAAAGGTGGGCGATGGCATGGGGAGTCCTGATAGCAATTCATTTGTGTACAAACAGTTGATATGCGCAAAAGAGCCATGCACAACCCTTTTCAGGAAGAGCGGCGGCCTTTGTTGAAACTCAAAACTGAAATGAGTATCATAACGGTATCATGATTTCCTGAGAAAAACAGCGAATGAAAGCGGCAAGGGATAATGATATAGAACGTCATGACGGGTTGTACCTGCCGTTGCGCAAAAGGCATGGTCGGTCAAACCGGCTTCATAATGGGGTGTGGCGTCGCAAGTTTAGGTTTGTTTCCGATACATACCTTTTGTCCTATATTCTGAAATTCGCATACCAGAAAGGAGAATCCCGACCATGAGCGATATGAATGATGATCCCCAACTCAGTTCCAACCCTGAGCCTCCGAAGCGGGTTCCGGCTTCAAAACAGCGCAAATCACATAAAAAGCGCAATATCCTCATCATAGTCCTGCTGGCGTTGATTATCATTGGCCTTGTAGTGTGGCTGGTGGCCCCCGCTATGATTGCCGCCGCCGACGATGCGTTGGTCGAGGATGCGAAAAACTTTACGGAGGAAGAGTTCGCCGTACTTGCGCCCTTTGACGAAGAGAAGGCCCTCGCCATCGACGCAATGCCTTCGTATGGCAAGGATGATACCTGGGCCATCTATATCTACATGTGCGGAAGTGATCTGGAAAGCAATGGCATCAGTGAATTGTCATATCTTACCGATTATAGTATCGCCGACACTGTAGCGGAAATCGAATATGAAAAAGACGCCGACGATAAAGAACGTCTGCAAAACTTTATCAATACCATACGTGGACAGGGAATGGATCTCCCGGCATCGCTTTATAATCCGGACACGTATTTGGGAGCGGTATCTGAAGGGGAAAGTACGGAAGCAGTTGAACCCGACACCGAAGGGGCTGCGTCAAGCGACTTGCGAGAAATACTGGCGGTTGATTTGCCTGAGAATATCCGGATTGTCATCCAAACCGGCGGAGCTCGCCGATGGGAGGTCAGCGACATCAACCCCAACCGTTCCCAACGATTCCTATACAGTTCCAACGGTTTTGAGGAATTGGAGAACAGGCCCGTCGTCAACATGGGTAGCGGCGACGCGTTGGCGGATTTTCTTACCTTCTGTAGGGATAACTATTCGGCGGATCATACAGTGTTCTTGTTCTGGAATCATGGCGGTGGCGCCTATGGCGTCTGTTGGGATGAGCTGTTCGGTAGCGACAACCTGACCCTTGCCGAGATCCGCAATGCGTTCTCTCAGGTATATACGCTGGACGTAGCCAATCCTCCCTTTGAAGCAGTGGGTTTCGATGCCTGCCTGATGGCTTCTCTGGAAGTAGCCCACAGTCTCTCCGGTGTCGCCCGTTATCTTGCGGCAAGCGAGGAACTGGAACCTGGCACAGGCTGGGACCACGCCGCATGGCTTGGTGCGTTAGCTGAAAATCCAAGCATGAATGGCGCCCAATTGTGCAAAGTCATCGCCGATTCATATATGCGCTCGCAATTTTGGCTTACCCGTCTGCTTGAAAATTCGTTGATGATTGGAAATGAGGCTCACTGCTTCTCTGTAACCGATTTGACTCGGGTAGACGACGTTTATCAGGCATATTCCGACCTGTGCGCGGCGATTCTGCGCCAAATTCCCTCTGATCGGGGTACGATTACCACCGCTAGTATCGCAGCCGCGCGTTCGATCAGTTATGCTTCGTCCGCATATCAGCTCTACAACACCATTGATTTGGGCGTTTTTGCCGACAACTTGGCGGTAGAATATCCAGATGAAATCAAGGTGTTGAAAAATGCGTTGGATAGTTGCGTGCTGTATACCCGTGGTTGTTCCTACGAGCAGGATTCACAAGGGCTATCTGTCTATTTCCCCGTAGGACTTTCCAATGACAGCATGCAGAGTTTTGCCGGGCTTCAAAAGTATCTGGATTACATAGATCACATCAGCGCCGATCCCAATATCACCGCATTGTACTACTACAAGCTTGCTGGGTGCCTCTCTCCCGAGTTACAAACGCATCTGGACGAAAATGGCTTTGAACCCTTGCCCAATCTGGACATCGAATGTCTGAGACGGTTTTCCGACATAGAGCTGACCGTAACTGAAAGTGGCTTCTCTCTGCCCATTACACGAGAAATATATGATACTATCCAAGATGCCATCCTCTGTCTTGCCCGTTATGATGGGGGGGCGGGGACAGTCACTTATTTGGGAGAGAATCGCTATGTTGATGTTCAAGAGAGCTTGTTATCTTCCGAATATGGGAATAAATGGTTGTTCTTGGATGACGTTCCGCTCCATACCGACATCATCGATGCCTCGAATGACAGAATACTTTATCGCTCACTTGTCGAGTACAACGGTAAGAAGGCATATCTTGTCACCGATTATACGTATGAATCAGGCAAGTCCAACCTGCTGGGCATTCGCTTCTACGACTCGGATATGGTCACGCTCGACAGAAACCTTGTCTCTGTAAAGCAAGGCGACAAGATCACCCCGCTTTATCCGCAAGAATCGGTGGACTCGCGTGGCGCGAAGGAGATTCGTGGAAAGCGCATAAAGCTTTCTTCTTCGACCCAATTGTCCGTTTCTGCGTTGGAGGATGGCACCTATCTCGCATATGTCTCCGTCAATGACTGTCGGGGTGATGGCTATGCGACATCGCTCGTCATGTTCGACGTCAGGGGCGGCGAGGTCGTTGATCCTCGAATCTGCGACTTCCTCAAGGTTTTCTAGCCCTGATTCGGGATGCCGGTTCGCTGAAGCTTTTCAACGGACTACCAGGCATGGCATTCTGGTTTTGCCGAAAAGACTTCGTACCGCTTCCATCATCGGGTAGAAGCGGCACGAGGTATAACCTTTCATAGGGAGGCTGTCCCAAAAGCCGATCATATCGGTATGCCCGGCTCTTGTTCCATTGGATGCGGATCAGCTTATTGTTCCCACGTCAATTTGCCGGTTTCGACCGCGATTTCATACCTTGCGATTTTGTAGTTGAGCCGATCCAGCATTTCGTCGATATGTTTTCGCTGGGCGAGCAGGGCTTTCCGCTGGTCCGTCAGGAGCTGAAGACGTGCGGGAATAGTGGAGTCTCCCTGGCGAAAGAGCCTCAGATACTCGATCATCACCTCGACAGGTAGGCCTGCGCTTCTCATGCACATTGCGAGATCCAGCCAGCGGATATCTTCCTCCTGATAATTCCGTATGCCGCCGGAGGTCCTTGTGACAGGCGGAATCATGCCCACCCGCTCATAATAGCGCAAGGCGTCCTGTGAAATATTGTACTTTTCACTGACCTCTTTGATTGTCATTCCGTTCCCCTTTCGTTCAGCGATTGAGTCCCAGTTCCTCTATCCACGCTTTCAACGAAGCCTTGTCTCCACGGTTCAGAAGCTTGCCCGTTTTCCAATTGGTGCTTCCGGAGCAGGAAGGACGAAGCTTCTTTTCCGTTTTCCCAAGATCGCTGCCGCCTGACGTGGCAAATGGAATCACCGTCTTACCGGAAAAATCATAACTTTCCAGGAACGTGTTGATGATGGTCGGCGCCACGTACCACCAAATGGGAAAGCCGACAAATACCGTGTCATATGCATCCATGTTCTCGACTTTACTGGAAATGGCGGGGCGAGAGGAAAGGTCGTTCATTTCCACAGTACTGCGGCTTTTTTTGTTTGTCCAGTCAAGGTCGGCCTGTGTATAGGGGATCTCTGGTTTGATTTCATACAAATCCGCGTCAGTCGCCTCGGCCACCAATTGCGCCGCCCTGCGGGTCGTTCCACTACAAGAGAAAAAGGCCACCAATGTTTTTTTATTGTCCATGAAAAATTCCTCCATTCAAGTATTAGTATTATAGCGAATCGGTGAAGATTTTAGCGATATCCGTTTCAAACAATGGGGCGTAGGCGTTTTCAAGACCTTCCAGCGCCGCCACATGATGCGCCATTTCCCCGATTCTTGATTCATCGATGCCGACGTCGCGCAGATGCATCGGAATACCGATGGATTCAAAGAATGCGTACAATGCGTCGATACCTTTGTTCGCGGTTTCCATATCATCGCCTGACGGAACGATACCCATCACGTTTACGGCGAATTTGACAAATCGCGGAAGAGTCCGCTCGTTCAGGATGTGCTTCATCCATCTTGGAGTGATGATGGCGAGACCTTCGCCATGCGTGATATCATAGTAGGCGCTGAGGGCGTGCTCCATGCCGTGGCATGGCCAACCTGAACCGGAATTGCCGAGGGCGAGAATGCCGTTGCAGCCATACGTGCAGTCGAGCATCAACTGAGCCCTGGCTTCATAGTCCGTTGGATTGTCAAGTGCGATTTTGACGTTTGTCATCAGACTTTTCAGTTCAGCTTCGCAAAAACCATCGTTAAGGAGCGTGGCGTCTTCCACAAAATACTGCTCGATCACATGGTTCATGGCATCCGCCGTTCCCGCCGCCGTCTGCTTTTTCGAGACGGTAAAGGTGTATTCGGGATCAAGAATCGAGCATACCGGATACAGGACGGGATCGAGATACCCGATCTTATCGTTGGTTTCGGTTCTGGAAATCACACCGCCGCAGTCATATTCGCTACCGGTCGCCGCAAGCGTAATAATGTCTACAAGCGGTAGCGCGGCCTGAGCCTTGACCTTGTATGAAATCAAGTCCCATGTTTCGCCATCGTATTTTGCACCGGCGGCGATCGCCTTCGCGCAGTCGAGCACGCTGCCGCCGCCGACCGCGAGTATGGCGTCGATATTGTGTTCTTTGCACATCGCGACGCCGTCCACCACGCTAGGGGAGTACTTGGGATTCGGCTCAATACCGCTCAGTTCATAGATTTCGAAATCGGCGAGAAGTTTTTTCACTGTATCGTATAGGCCGATTTTCTTGATACTGCCGCCGCCATAGGCTAAAAGTATTTTTTTACCGAGCGGTTTCATCACCTCAGGTAGTTTTGCGACTGCGTTCTTTCCGAAAATGAGTCTTGTCGGGGTCTGGTAATCAAAATTCTGCATGATATGCTCTCCTTACTTCAATATATTGTATTCGTTGTCACTGACTGTTTCGCACCATTCGGCGGAAGCGTTTTCGCCGGGGACTTCAATCGCGAGATGCGAAAACCAACTATTCTTCGCCGCACCGTGCCAATGCTTGACGTTGGCCGGAATGACAACGGAATCTCCGGGCTGAAGCTCCTGCGCCGGCTTGCCTTCTTCCTGATACCAGCCTCGTCCGGCGATGCAGAGAAGAATCTGCCCGCCGCCCTTTGTCGCATGATGGATGTGCCAGTTGTTACGGCAGCCCGGTTCAAAGGTAACGTTGAAAATTCCGACGCCCTGCGTAGTTACGGGATTCAAATAGCTCTGGCCTATAAAATACTGGGCGAATGCGGCGTTCGGTTGTCCAAGTCCAAAAAGATTCGCCTGTTCAAATTCATGATTCATTATGGCTCTCCTCTGATACGGGTCAATCGGCGGGTTTAAAGCCGCCAAGGTGCGCTTCCTGATCCGCAAGGCTCATGTTGAAAAAACGTTTGCCGCGGTCCAGCGCCCGAATGGCGTTCATCTCCCCATCGGTCAGCGCAAAATCAAAAATATCGATATTGTCCCTCATGTGCTGTGGGTTCGTGGTTTTCGGAAACACAACATTGCCCGTCTGGATATGCCAGCGGAGGATGATCTGCACATTGCTTTTGCCGTATTTCCTTGCTAGTTCGGTGAACACCGGTTCATTCATCAGTCCTTCGTCCGCATGTCCGAGGGGATACCAGCTTTCAATGACCGTTCCATATTTCGCGATACGGTCTTTCAATGCCTGCTGCTGATAATATGGATGACACTCCACCTGAAGCACGGCGGGTTTGATTGTGGCGGCTTCGCAGAGTTCTTCCAATCGGTCGGATTCGAAATTTGAAATGCCGATTGTTTTCACCTTGCCCTGCCGCACAGCTTTCTCCATGTCGCGCCATGCTCCGAGATAGTCCCCGAACTGCTGGTGCAGAAGCAGCAGGTCCACGTACTCGGTGTCGAGGCGGACGAGCATGTGGTCAATGCCCTCCATGGTTTTTCCTTCTCCGTATTCGCTGGGCCACAACTTTGACGTGAGCCAGATTTCACTTCGGGGAATTCCACTTTTCTTCACCGCCGCGCCGACGCCGCGTTCATTCTGATAGGCATGGGCCGTGTCGATGTGACGATAGCCTAGCTTCAAAGCTTCCGTACAAGCCTTTTCGGTTGCAGTGTCGCCCTGAATCATGTATACGCCGAGACCGAACTGCGGGATCTTCTCTCCATTGTTCAATGTACTGTACGTTTGTTTCATTCTATTGCTCCTTCCGGGTCATATGGCCCCGATGATTTTGTGCGGTATGTATGGCTCCTCAAGGAAAGCGATGTCCTCGGTTGTGAGCGCGATATCCAACGCACCGGCTGCGTCGTCAAGATATGTCGCTTTTGTCGCCCCGATGATGGGTGATGCCACTCCTTTGGCGAACTGCCATGCAAGGGCGATCTGCGTCATGGTTGCGTCATATTTTTTTGCAAGCCCATGGACGCGCTGAACGATGGCATAGTCCTGTTCCTGCGTACCGTCATATTTGGATACGGCGGTCTTGTCCGTCTGGCTGCGCAGGGTATCCGTCTTCCATTCCGGACGGGAGAGCCGTCCCGCCGCGAGGGGGCTGTATGGTGTGCGGGCGACATGCATCTGCTCACAGATCGGAATCAACTCCCGTTCGTCTTCACGGTAGAGGAGGTTGTAGTGGTTCTGCATGGAGACGAAGGGCGTCCAGCCGTTGTCCCTGGCGGCAAGCTGCATGTTGTAGAACTGGTAGCCGTACATGGCGGACGCCCCCAGTGCCCGGACCTTGCCCGCCTGTACGAGGCTGTCCAGGGCTTCCATGGTTTCCTCGACTGGCGTGTCATAGTCGAAGCGGTGGATGATGTACAGGTCGAGGTAATCCGTGCCGAGGCGTCCGAGCGTTCCGTCGATTTCTCGCAGGATGGCGGCCTTGGAAAGATGCCCTTCGTTGAAATAGACCTTCGACGCTAAAACGACCTTGTCCCGCGCGACGTTGTTTCTAATCGCCCGGCCAAGATATTCTTCACTCGTTCCCGCCGAATACGTGTTCGCGGTATCAAAGAAGTTGATGCCCATATCAAGCGCATGCTTCACAATCTCTTGAGTTTGCTCAGGGTTCAATGTCCATGCATGCATCCTGCTCAAGGGGTCTCCAAAGCTCATACAGCCGACACAAAAGCGTGAGACCTCGATATCAGATTTTCCAAGTCTTGTATATTTCATCAAAATTCTCCTGTTTTTATGGTTTTGCATATAAACCAAGCTTTTTTGGCATCAATTCAGATAGCGGCAGATTACGATCTGGGTTTCAGACTTTCAGCTTTATAATAGATGTATAACTCTTGGAGTTGACTCCAAGTCAATAGACGCAACAAAATTTTTGAAGTTTTTTTGTCATGATTTTTTTTCCGAGTGCGATACGGTATTGCCTGGATGGGGTGGTTATACAGACGGAAAGGGGTTTGCCTCGGTCGCAGGCAAGTTGAGGATTTATCGGTATGATTGTCTATATGAAAATTGTAGAAAAAAATAGAATGTTGATGTAGAAAAAATACGATTTGAATCGTCGAAAAAACTTGATTAGTCTGATGTGTTTACTCCTGATGTTATCAGGACATATGGAAAGGAGAATACAGGTGCTTACTCCAAAAGGATATAAATCCCGCATAATTGATACTCAAATCAGCGAATTAATGAATATTTATGGTGCAGTATGTGTGGAAGGCCCAAAATTGTGAGGAAAGACATGGACTTCTAGCAATCATGCTGTAAGTGTCTCTTATATTGGGGATCCTGCCGGAAATTTTATGAATAAGCAGCTTGCGGAGATGGATCCCTCTTTGGTTTTAGAGGGGGACTATCCTCGTTTGATTGATGAATGGCAGGTCGTTCCATCTATCTGGGATGCTGTAAGATTTCAGGTGGACCAAAGTGGAAAAAAGGGCATGTATATTCTGACTGGCTCCTCGACTCCGGCACAGAAAGGACGTCTCCATGGAGGAAGTGGCAGAATCGGAAAAATCAGAATGCGGACAATGTCTCTGTATGAATCCGGTTATTCAAGTGGCGATGTCTCTCTCATGGATTTTTTCGACGATTCATTGAGTATGAAAGGATTTCGGGAGATTCATCTATCCGAATTGGTCAACTATGTGGTTCGTGGTGGTTGGCCTGGAAGTCAGGGGTTAAGTGTACGGGAAGCTATGAGAATTTCTCAAGATTATCTTGCGAATATTCCCGATGATATGGAAAGAGTCGATGGAAAGAAGCGAGATATAAAGAAAACGGCTGCTTTGTTGCGTGCTTTGGGAAGGGCGGAGAGCAACATGACTTCAAAAAAAATCTTCAGAAGGATACTGAGGAATATGCAGAAGATCGGAAGGATGACAGTGCTTCATCTATAGATACAATTACTGACTATCTTGATTGCTTCAACAAGTTGTTTCTGATAGAAGATCAACCTGCATTCGAAAATAAATTGAGATTTTCGGTAAAAGCGTTGAAGAAACCCAAAAGGCATTTCGCAGATCCATCGCTTGCCGTGGCTGCCATGGGTGCGACACCTGAAATGTTGATGAGGGATCTGAATACTTTCGGGTATCTATTTGAAGCGTTGTGTGTTCGTGATTTGCGTATATATGCAGATTTTTATGGCGCGCAGGTATATCATTATCATGATGAAAGAGATAATGAAGCCGATGCAATTGTTGAGCTCACTGATGGCAGATGGGGGATGTTTGAAATTAAACTTGGATTTAACCAAGTGGAAGGTGCCGCTCAGGAGCTGTTGTCTCTGAAAGAAAAGTTTTTGAAAGAAACGAAGTCAGACCCGTCGTTTCTTTGTGTGCTATGTGGAATGGCGAATGCCGCATATAAGAGGCCGGACGGAGTATATGTTGTACCCGTTACGGCATTAAAGTTTTAACCTTGCATGAAGACTTCATGTTTCAATCAACCACAGGGGACGCGGGTATATCGAGGTGCAAAGATTTCACCTCGGACAAATCCGCGTTTTGGTGGAACCTATTCGTGAAAAAGAAGAGTTCAAAATGTTGATTCATTCAACAGGTATGCCTGATAGGTGAGTTTCGGTACTGTTTTGCGGGTTAAGAAAACAGATTATCTGATGTTGTATTCCATTAAAATGGACTTGAGTGAATTCATGTTCTCTATAAGAATTGAAGTTTCTTTCAAGGTACAATCTGAAAGAATATCAATCATATCCGGTCTATGGTTTAAATGTGTAAATTCAAGGCTGTCTGCCAAAATATCTTCCACAGATATTTCCAGCGCATTTGATATTTGAATGAGTATTTCAAGACTGGCTGATTTCTGACCTGATTCGATATTACCCATATACGTTCTGCTTATTGGAATTAACGCGGCCAATTTTTCCTGAGATAGCTCCTTGTTCAACCTGCAAGGAATCCATATCAGGTTCCTGGAAGTATATTGATGAAGAAAACTGGAAATCAATTAACTGGTCATTTCTCTTTACACCTCGCCATTCTGTCGGAAAAAGTAAGGAATTGCGTTTTGCGATTCCCTTGGTTATCCGAAAATCGAAGGTGTTTCGCATAGATTTTGATGATAGGCTTTTATGTTCATCGTCCACTGATATTTCTTGGGCAACAGGAATATCAATGAAGGTTTTTACGAATCGGTGGGGATTGGAAATGTGCCTGCAATGATTGGTGGGATGAACTTCGTATTTCCAATACCAGTTGAACATGATGTCAAAGAACGGATTTCCCAACTGGTCGAAACCGATTCCCCCGTTATTGATATAGCGTTCGGCTTGTGCCTGTATTGTATGGAAATGTAAATATCCAATTATAACAATAGACGGGCTTGCGGTGAATGGTTAACCGTTCGCCTGTTGCCTTGGCTTTTTTCTGATATTCTGCGAATTGGTTTTTTTTGGGGGGGGGAAAAACGCAGGCGCGATTGACGGCGATGAAGCCGGCGGCGTCCTTTATCCTGGAGAACTTCGAGACGACGGACACCCTCTTTTGTTTGCGTTTTCTTGGTAAATTGCATTTTCACGAATCGGAATTCGATTTCTCATAAGAGAATATTCAGAAATGATACAAAATACGATTCTTTTGAGATGACTGCAAAAAAGTATCATATTTTACATAAAAAAGCCATTGAGTTATTGAGAAACGCCCTTCTATACTTTTTTTACCGATTAGGAGGTGCAAAATGAAAAAAACAATTGCGGTACTACTTTTGGCTTTGTTTGCAACAGGTTTGATTTTTGCAACGGGGGCTAAAGAGGCGGCTTCCACTGTAAAAAGTGATAAGCCTGTAGAGATGGAGTGGCTTATCAGTAAGAATTCCGTAGAAGTCGATCCCGAGGCTCCTGTAGTGAAACAAATTGAAGAAAAGTTCAATGTCAAGCTGAGTTCGTGGAATGTCAATCCCAGCAGATTTTTTGAGAACCTGAACGTCAGATTCGCAGGCGGGGAGATGCCGGACGTATTGATTCTTGATAATTCCAACCAGATCGCCCAGTTGGTCGACGGCGGCATCATCGCCGAGCTTCCCATCGAAATGATCAGGGAGAAAGCTCCTCACTTCGCAGCTGAAGCTGACAAGAATGACACAGGGGCGCTTTGGTCGACGATGGTCTACAATGGAAAGAACTATGGCATCGCATGTCCTATGGAAGCCGTCCCCATGGTTTTGGTGTGGCGCAAGGACTGGTTGGACAAGCTAGGGCTTGAAGTGCCGAAAACGCTTGAGGAATTCGAGAAGGTCATGGTTGCGTTCGTCGAGAACGATCCAGACGGAGATGGCAAGAAAAACACCGCGGGTATGGCGGAAAGAACCTTCAACGCTATTTTCGGCGCTTATGGCTTGCGTTGCGTGACTGGCGCCCAGCCTAATTTCAAGATTGAGGAAATGCAGCTTGGAGATGACAACGTTCCGTTCTTTTCCTGGATCAGGCCGGAAGCGAAGACTGTTTTGGCTTTGTTGAACGATTGGTACAAGAGAGGAATCGTCGATAAGGAATTCATTACTGGGGAAAGGCATGGCGGATACAACTGGTTCTCCCACGCGTTCATGAACGGGCAGATCGGAGTGACCTGCGCGCAACCTTACCATTATCTGAACGCCAGCACCGATACGGAGGATCCGAACAACTGGGGACAGTGCATGAAGGAACTCAAGGCGTTGAATCCTGATGCCGAAATCGTCTTTGGACCGGCGCCTGTCGGACCGACTGGATTGAGTGGAACCGAAGGGTGGGCGAAGGTTGGAAGATTGACGGTCATCACGACCAAGTGCGCGCAGGACCCACGGAAAGTCGATACCTTCCTTGCGATGCTTGACGCATACTTCTCCGATCCCGAATACGCGACTCTCGCGAACTATGGTATTGAAGGCGTACATTTCCAGAAAACCAAATACGGCAACCAACGGCTGCTGTCCGATACTGATCTCCGAAGACAGGGCCCGCTTGAGTTCGATTTCGGCGGAACAACCTATTTTTCAGAGCATGTCGACGATGTAAAGACAAGCTTTGGTCATTCAGTGACTGGAAATGGATACTGGAGATTCAATGCTCCCGCTACGACTGAATTCGCGGAATGCATCGCTACGTTGACGACGCTGACCCAGCAGACCTATTACGACATCATTTCTGGTGCAAAGCCCGTCAGCTATTTCGATACGTTTGTCGAGCAGTTCAAGGCCCTTGGTGGTGAAAAGGCTGAAAAAGCAGTGCAAGAAGCTTATGCGGCCAATTTTATAAACTAGGAATTTCATAGGGATTCCAAACGGCATGTCGCCGGTGGGCGATATGCCGTTGATTGGTTGAAGGGGACTGAGAATGGTCAAGGCGAGAACATTGATGCGAAGCAAGAATGAAATAAAAACTGTAAAGACAAAAAACACCGCCAAAAAATTCGGGATGCTGTATCTCATGCTGGTTCCGGCGTTCATCTATTATTTGGTCTTTCACTATGGCCCGATGTATGGTCTTGTGATAGCTTTCCAGGATTACTATCCGCTCAAGGGGGTAACCGGCAGCGCTTTCGTGGGGTTGAAGCATTTCAAGGCATTGCTCTCGAATCCGTTCTTCTTTTCGGTTTTTAGAAATACGTTGATTATCAGCCTATACAAACTCTTGATTTGCTTTCCTGCTCCCATTGTGCTTTGTCTGGCTCTGAATGAGATAAAAAGGCCCAAATTCAAGAAAGTCACCCAATCGATATCCTATCTTCCCCATTTTATTTCCTGGGTAGTTATTTCCGGTGTGTTCATCGAGTTCCTTTCCCCTTCCAGGGGCCCCATCAACATACTTCGGCAGCAACTCGGCCTTGATTCCATTTTCTTTATTGCGGACGCCAAGTACTTCCGGGGCGTTCTGGTCCTTACCGATCTTTGGAAGTCGGTAGGGTGGGGCTCCATCGTATATCTGTCAGCGATCACCTCGATCGATCCGTCCTTGTACGAGGCTGCTGAAATTGATGGCGCGGGGAGGATCAAGCAGATCATTCACGTTACGCTTCCTTCCCTGATACCCATTTTCACCGTGATGTTCATCATGGAGTCGGGGAAAATCCTGAATGACAGTTTCCAGCAAGTATATAATTTTTTGACTCCTACGACGTATGGGGTAGGAGATGTGATTTCCACATTCGTGTACCGGATGGGAATCATGAACATGCAGTATAGTTTTACGACAGCCGTTGACCTGTTCAAAAACACTGTTTCCATGGTTCTGGTTTTGCTTACCAACTATGTGGCCAGAAAAACCAGCGATTATGCTCTTTGGTAGAGGTGAAGAAGATGACGAAAATGAAAAAGACAATGGAAGATTATGTCGTGGACTGTATCGTCTACGCATTGGTCATCGTCCTGTCCATCTCTATTATCCTGCCGTTCATGCAGGTGATTACCGTATCGATGAGTCCGGCCAAGGTGGTGAACAAAAACGGGTTTCATCTTTTTCCAACGGAATTTGATTTTTCGGGATATAAGAAGATCATGGCCGACAGGGATTTTCTCCATAGCTATCTCAACACTATAGTGAGGGCTGTCGTCGGAACGGTGTCCTGCGTACTCATCACCGTATTGACTGCCTATCCTCTTTCCAAACGGAACCTTCCCCACAGAAAGGGAATCATGTTGTTCATTGTTTTCACCATGTACTTTTCGGGCGGTATGATTCCGACGTATCTGTTGATCAAACGGTTGGGGCTCATCAACAAGTTCGCGGTTTTTATCCTTCCCGCCTTGATCACCGGATACGCCTTGATCGTCACGCGGAACTATTTCATGACGATTCCAGATGCCATCGAGGAGTCCGCGAAAATTGATGGCGCTACTGATTTCAGAATTCTTTATAGTCTGTATATCCCTTTGGCGACTCCTGTCATCGCCACTATAGCCCTATGGTATTGTGTCCAACATTGGAACTCTTGGATGGATTGCATGCTGTACATCACGAAGCGGGAAAAATTCACATTGCAATATTTGCTCCAGATGATCATAGCCAGCGGCCAAACCAACGAGATGGAACAGACGGGCATGATCGTACATACCGAAACCATGAAGATGGCTGCGCTGGTGTTGTCCCTTATTCCTATCGTTTGTTCCTATCCGATGCTTCAGCGTTATTTTATCAAAGGCATGGTAGTGGGTGCCGTGAAACAGTAATATACGATTATGGATGCGACCAAGACACGAAAAACCAACTATCTCTTCCTTTCGGGGCTGTTGATCATCAATCTTGTGTCTCTGCTTCTCTTGTCTTTGTTCAACTATCGTTTTTTCTATCTTGAAGAAGAAAAAGCGTATGAGGAGAAATTCAGGGCATCAGCGGCAAAAGAGATTGAGCTGTATGTTGATAACATCGATGTACAACTCAAGACCATGTTGTCCATTCCGAGCTTGTATTTTTCTGAAACAAGTGACAATTACGCCTTGCTGTATCCTCAGGAACATCCAATTATCGGCAGCCCTGAGGAAGTGAGGAATCTCAATACCGTTTTGTCCAAAATCCAGAAGACATATCCGTTTCTCTACAGCATGGATGTCTATTATGAGGGAAGCGGTACGGTTATCACGAATTTCGCCCATATACATGCGGTGGAGTCTACTGATCAAGTCTGCGCATATCTTCCTTGGTTTGAAAAAATTCCCGTTTCCATGAACAGAAGTTGCTTCCTGCCATTTGACAGCAACAGTTATCCGAGCGCATATCCAACGATGTCGTATGTCCAGAAAATATCCAACAAGAGATGGGGCGACAAGGACATCTACGTCGCCCTGCATTTCGATCCCTCTCTGGTCAAGCTTCCTGACAAGGGCTTCTATTTGTCGGCTTGGATATTGGCTCCTGACGGGAAAGTGGTATTCGGAAATTCGGATTTCGACTGGCAACGGCAACTCGTAGAAGATATGGGGACGAAAGGACTTGATGGGAATTTCACTCGACAGATAACCAATGCCAATGGCAAGTTCGTCTCTTGGAGCAACACCTCCTCCAGTACGAACCTGAAATATTGCAGTTTCATCGGTTACAAGATGCTTTATCCAGGATACTCTGAAGACAATACCCGACTGGTAAGGAACTTCATCCTGCTCATTCTCTGCAATGTCCTTTGCTTGGGAGTCCTCACCCTCCTGAACTATCTAGTCTACAAAAACTATATCATGAGTTTCTCCCATAGTGTGGGCATCAGGACGAAAGGAAGTCTTGGGCAAACCTTGAAGACCATGGAGACGACCATAGAGAATCTGGATGATGTCAGCAAGAGTTATAAGAACCAATCGCTATTGAGATCTCTCCTGATTAACAGGGCGGAGAAAGATGTCTACGATTCAGTGTACAATGCCGCTCATGGCGACTATGTTTGCTGCGTCATCGTCGAGCAATCGACAAAAGATGTAGAAATCGAACTTGAAGAAGTGCGAACATGTGTTTCGGAACTGTCCCAGGACGACAATGCCGTACTGTTCACTACATTCGCGTCGCCCCCGCGGATCGCCTTTGCGTTCATCCTCAAGGAGCCGACGCTCGGCGATGCCAACCTGCAAAAGATCCGCCAGCTAGGAACGGACCTGCGGATCGATGTCGGAGGGGTGTGTCCTTTGCGGGTGAATGGATTCCAAAACAGTTTTTCCTCCGCAATGGATGTATATGAGTATCGGTTCCTGTATGACCGGGAACTGGTGCTTTTGCATGATTCTTTACATTTGGAAGCGAAGAAACCTTTCGGTGACCATGTGAATCTATTGTCGCAGATTGAGAAGTTCATCAAATTGGAACAGAAGGAACCTACTCTCCAGCTATTGGAAAAGCTATTCGATGATCTGGAGAAGGGTGAATACTCCGTCCAGTACTGCAAAGCCACCTTGGGAGATCTGGTGACCTCCATCTACAGTATCCTTATACAGAATAAGATCGACATGTGGACGGTTCTGGGTTATGACATCCGGGCATATTCGAAACGGATTGGCACGATAGCGGAATGTAAGGTCTGGATGAGTGGAATTTCTGAAACCGTGATTAACGCGATAGCGGAAAGCAGAACGAAATCCGACAACGCCCTTTCCCAGAAAATTGATAGGATCATCGAGGAAAACCTGGATCATGACGTCTCCCTGGGCATGTTGGCTGACAAGTTGGGAATCAGGGAAGATGCGTTGAGCCGTTCTTTCAAGTCCTTGATGGGGTGCAACTACATGGAGTTCATCACCGAGAGAAAACTTCAAAGGGCGATTGAACTCCTCTATCAGGATATTCCTGTCCAGGAGATATCCGCAGCCTTGGGGTATCGGTCCCCGCAGTATTTTATCAAGGTATTCAAGAACGCCTATGGCGTCACTCCGCACAAATTTAGAAAAAAACGAGACTCAGTGGAGGAGCAAGTATGAACATTATTTCCATTATGTCGGATGAACACAGTGGAAGCGCCATTTTTTCTTCGGGAGACAAGCATGTAGTATCGCCGGCGCTCGACCGCATGGCTGGGCATGGAGTGACTTTTTCCAACGCCTATACGTCCTGTCCCCTTTGTGTTCCCGCCAGGGCCAGTTGGTTCACCGGACAATATGTCTGCAGATTAGGGACATGGGACAATTCAACCCCCTACGATGGCAAGGCGCTTGGAATCGCGGAGCATATGGAAAAGCATGGCGTTCCCGTCTATCAGATAGGGAAGACCCATTTTCATTGCGATGGGGAGTATCACTTCGCGGGCGGGGACAACTTGGGGTTGCTGAGGATTCCCGATCTTGGCTGTTATTATCGGGACGACCACGTGATTAGGATCGGCGCTGAGAAACGTTTCCAGGAAATAGGCGTCAGCGATGGTACCGAACGCTTTGACGACAAGGTGGTGAAAAGTACGCTTTCCTGGCTTGACGGGCATAAAGGCTTGAAAGAGCCTTGGGTTTTGCAAGTCGGCTTTATAGAGCCGCATTTCCCGTTCCATGTGCGACAGGAAAACTGGGACTACTTCGAGAACCTGTTCAAGGACGTGGAGCTTCCGAAGGAGGTCCTTCCTCCGTATACCTCCCTGAATGATTCCTTGCAGTCCTTGAGACGCTATTTTTTCGGAGAAATGGCTACGGAAGAGATTATCAGGAACGTGCGGATCGGCTATTACGCCGCGATCAAGGAACTGGATGAGAAAATCGGGATGATACTGGACAAGGTGGATCAGCTGGGATTGGCTGACGACACGATGATTGTTTATACCAGCGACCATGGGGAGCAGTTGGGCTACCATGGCTTGTGGTGGAAATGCTGCATGTTCGAGCAGTCCGCGAGAATCCCTATGATTGTTTCCCTGCCCAAAAGCGAAAAACGGGTGGTATCGGAACCTGTTTCCCTGGCGGACCTCTTCCCGACCATTTGTGATGCGATGCACGTACCGCTTCCCGAACATATCGACGGCCAATCCTTCTGGCCTTTGGTACGGGGAGAGGAAAACTGCGGACGGAGAGATTTCGCTTTCAGTGAATTCAACGCCCACGGGATTCCTGGCGGCATGTTCATGATTCGTTGGAAAAAATACAAATATGTGTTTTATACCGAAGACTCGCCCCAGCTGTTTGATCTGGAGAACGATCCTCTTGAAAATCATGATTTGGTGCGGGAACGAGGCGAAAGCGACGAGGTGCGGACCGTGTTGGACGAATGCCGGAGCAGACTTATGAGCGTCTGTGATCCTTTTGAAGTCACCGCAAGGGCCAAGGCGTTCCAAAAGGAGATGAAACGGAAGCTGGGGTTGCCTGATGAATACCTGATTGGCAGGGGTGGGGCGTTCGTGCCTCATCCTGATTATTCGGGGATGAAAAAATGAAAGACAATTTGATTCTCATCATGGCTGATCAACTGAGAGCCGACGTTCTTTCGCCTGAGCTGACCCCGAACATATGGAGCATCAAGGAAGGTGGGATTGAATTTACCCGTGCGTATTGCGCCTGTCCCCTCTGTGTTCCTTCGCGAGGCGCTTTCTTCTCCGGTGTTTTTCCCAACAGGAATGGGTCATTGATCAACCCTTGGGTGGAAGAGGATAAACAGCATGGGGATGTCAGGGAAGGTTTTGACAATCTCTACGGAATGATGGAGGACGGGTGGGATTCCATCCATAGCGGCAAGCAGCATTTCTTTACCGAAGGTGGAAAGTTGGAAAGCAAGGACGGCTGCAAGGTCAAGTTCGTCGCTACGGAAACCACATATCATGACTTTTTGGACAAGAACGGCAAAAAACGACCGGGCGGGCTGAAATTCAAGACGCCGGTTCCTGAAATGGTGGGCGGACGAAGAACCCGGTTGGCCCGTTACTCAAATCCATCCGTCGGGGTCTATGCTGAGGGCGAGGAGTTCTTCTACGACAACTATTTTGCAACCAAAGCGCTGGAGGCCCTGAAAAACAGAGACAGGAGCAAGCCGTTGTTCCTCAGCGCCATGTTTGTAGCTCCCCATCCTCCCCTGGAGATTCCTGAACCATGGTTCAGCCGTGTGCGAAAGGATGCTGTCGTGCTTCCGGAAAACGTGGGAAAATTCTATAAATACCAGTCTCCCCTTCAGATGTACAATCTCACCGGCGTTATTGGAGGACATTACAAACTGGATCAATGGAAAGAGTCCTGGAGGGTCTATCTTGGACTGGTAAGCCTCCTTGACGATCTTGTCGGGCGGATTATCGCGGAGCTCAAGGAACAGGGCGTCTATGACGAGTCCGTGATTGTCTTTACCGCCGACCATGGGGAGATGCTTGGTTCCCATTCCCTGTATCAGAAGATGTGCATGTATGAAGAATCCTCGCATGTCCCCCTGTTCATGAAATTTCCCAAGGGATTCCAGACTGAACGAAAGCGATATGATGCATTGATCAGTCTTATTGATGTCGTTCCGACGCTTGCCGATTATTTTGGACTGAACCATCGCAATTCTTTTGACGGCAGCTCCCTTCTTCCGTTGATCAAGACCGGAACGGACAAGTCGTTGCCATCCTCAGTCTTCATCCAATATGACGGAAACGGTTCGCGGTCGAACTTCCAGAGGTGCGTCCTCAAGGGGCGGTACAAATTGATCGTCGACCTGTTCAAGGACGAGTGCTATCTTGAACTATATGATGTCGTGGGCGACCCGCAAGAGAAAGAGAACCTTGTCTTTATGTCCGGCGAGCTTGATTCCACGATCGGGGACATGCTTTCTGAGTTGAAAGAACATATGCGTGCGACTGGTGATCTCATCGTTTTGCCGAATATTTCATTGCCGTTGTTCAGAAAACTGTACGGTACGATAGGAGCGAAACAATTTGGTTGATTTGGATTCAAAGTACAGTTGTCAGCAGCTTTTACTCTCGTTGGTCCGACCCGTACTTTCCCATGCGGCGGATAGCGAATGTCGGATTGTCCTGGCAGGGCGGGGGGCGTCATATGGCAAGGACGCGATTGAAATGGAAGCGTTCGCCCGACCCTTGTGGGGGCTTGTCCCGTTCTGGCTTGGCGGAGGAAGGGAGGCGGACATGGAACGGTTCTACCGAAAGGGCTTGTCCGCCGGCTGTGATCCTGAGAACCCCGATTATTGGGGTGATCCCGATGATTGCGACCAGCGGTTCGTGGAGATGGCGCCAATCGCCTTCGCGCTCTTGTCCGTGCCGCAATTGCTTTGGGACCCTTTGGATGTGAATGCGAAAAGGAACGTCGCCGCGTGGCTGTACAGGATCAACGACCATGTATTGCCCAAATGCAACTGGTATTTTTTCAGGATTCTGGTAAATTCCGCGCTCCGGTCATTGGGATGCCGCTTTGATGAAGAAAAGCTGAAAGAGGATGTACGGTACATCGATTCAAACTACCTTGGCGATGGCTGGTACAAGGATGGCCAAACCGGCAGGACCGACTACTACAGCGCGTTCGCCATGCAGTTCTACCGAATCCTTCTGTCCCGCCTGACGGGAGAATGCCTTGGGGAGACGGAAGGGAGAGCCCGCCGTTTCGCCCAGGACTTCATCTATTGGTTCGCCGGGGATGGCGCGGCGTTACCGTATGGCAGGTCGCTGACATATCGTTTCGCCCAATCCAGTTTTTTTTCAGCCTGTCTTTTCGCAGGCTGGGAACCATTATCAAAAGGGGTCATGAAAGGAATCATCAACAGGAACATCCGTTACTTCCTTGACCGGGAGATATTCTCCGCCGACCATGTCCTCCAGGTTGGGTACGGCTATGCCAATTCCACCATGGCGGAGAAATACAATGCTCCGGGAAGCCCGTATTGGGCGTTGAAGGCGTTTGCGTTTCTGGCGTTGGACGACCACGACCCGTATTGGGAAGCCGACGAGGAACCGTTGCCTTCGCTCGAAGGGACGTTCCTGCAAAAGAAGGCCAGCCTGCTGATCCAGCATCGTCGCTTTGACGTGACGGCTTTTACACCAGGCGCGTTGGCAATGAACAATCTGGGGCATTTCCAAGAAAAATACTTCAAGTTCGCCTATTCTTCCGCATTTCCGTTCTCGATACAGCAGACGGTGGATACGGTGGAGAACGCCGCCCCCGATTCAACGCTGGCGTTCGTCCTGTTTGATTCGCTGGTCGTGTCCAAAGGAAAGTGCGCCGCTTATACGTTGTCCCGGGACGAAGTGTCCATGGAATGGTCTCCGGTTCCGCCGATCCAGGTCAGGACACGGATCATTCCTGTCGAGGCCGGGCATATCAGGATGCATGTCATCCATAGTGAGATCGACTGCGTGGCGTATGATTCCGCGTTCGCCCTTGAACCAGGAGAGGTCGTTCTTGACGGGACCTCCATTGAAGTCCGAAACGCCCGATACCGTTGTTCCATCTCGACTGAGACGGAAGGGGGGAGTCCCTATCTCATCAAGGCTTGCCCGAACAGCAATATCCTCTATAAGAATACAGTTATCCCATCTATCACCTTTCCTGTCAGAAAGGGAATTACGGAGATGACGACCATGATCAGGACGGGCGAACATGCGGGAGCTTGAGACCCTCTGCGAAGAGCTATTGGATACATGGTGTGAAACTCTGCTTTCCTTGCAGACCCAAGACGGGGTATTTGAATGTCCCGCCTGTGGAATTCCCCATGGACGATGTTTTGACGCGATGTATCCCTTTCTTTTCATGTTCCGCTCAACGGGGGATTCAAAATGGCGGGAAGCCGCCATGAGCCTGTTTTCTTGGGCGGAAAGGAATGTAAGCCAAGAGGACGGTTCTTATCGGAATGATCTTTCCTCCGCATGGACGGGGACGACCGTCTTCTCATTGATTCAGATGCTCGATTCCTTGGCTGAATTCGGAGACCTGCTCGCGGAACGGGACAGTACGCTGGTCGCGGCCAGAGCCCGGAGGGCGGCGGAATATCTCTTCGCTTTTGACGACTTGAAGACCCGGAATATCAACTATCCCATCTCAAATAGCCTCGCATTGTATCTGTCCTATCGCTATTTCAGGGAAGAGAAATATCTGGCGAAGTCGAATGAGTACATCGCCGACTGGAAAAATTGCCTGACGCTGAACCATCTGATATACGGGGAGGGAAGACCAAGGGAGACGAGGACGGTCAAAGGAACCGCCCCCATCGACATCGGCTACAATCTTGAGGAATCGTTGCCTTCATTGATTAGGCTTGGGCTGCTCAGCGAGAACCGGGAACTACTTGAGCTTGGAGAAAAGTCGTTGTCAGCACATCTGTTCTTCCTCCTTTCCGATGGGGGGATCGACAACAGTTTCGGAAGCCGTAGCTTCAAATGGACCTACTATGGAAGCCGGACCTCGGACGGCATGGCTGCGGCGTTCCTGATGTTGCGAAAGAAAAATCCCGCGTTCGCCCAAGCGGCTTTACAGAACCTGAAGTTGCAAAAAGCATGTACCGTCGATGGTTTGCTGTCAGGAGGACCAATGTATGGCGCGGCTGGTCAAAAGTCCTGCGTCCATCATTCATTCGCCCATGCGAAGGTCTTGGCGTATCTCCTTCAGGAGGGACTCTGTGGAGAAGCGTCATTGGATAAAACCTCGCCCGAAAAAAAACTGTCTGAAGAAAATCCGTTTCCTCGGTATCTGCTTGACGGGATACGTAGTTTTCCTGAACTTTCCACATCGATTATCTCCCATGGCGGGTATACTGCCACGATTACGGCGAACGACTGGATATATCTGCCGGAGGGGCATCCGAGCGGGGGCGCACTCTCCCTGTTGCAGCATAAGGATGCGGGAGTGCTGCTGATATCCAGTATGAACGATTACATCCCCAAAGAAAAGAACAACATGCAATTGCCGGTTGATGTCAAGCATCATGAATGCCTGACCCCGCGGATTGAGATGGAATCGGGAGAATCGGTCTATACCTCTGTATATGACTTTTCCGCAACGATGGCACAGACGTCCGACCGGGGGATTTCCGTTGGAGGAACACTCACCGGCCGATCTGGAAAACAGGGTATTCCCTATGCTTTTTTATATTGCTTGGATAATGACGGCTTGACAATGACCGCCTATTGCGATGGTGGAAAGCTGGTTCTGCCTGTAGTGACAATGCCGGCTGACATTGTTTCAACTACTTCCGGAATGGTCGTCATACGGCGCGATAGATGGCTGATCAGGATTGCATTGGATGCTTATGACCTGCCGTACCGGTTGGAGCGGGTATTCAATCTGATTCCCGGTTTTGAAGCGATACGGATTGATTGCGAATTGACACATGGGAAGACAGCGATACAAATCAAGGTGGAGGGACTATGAACAGGATTGTCAAGTATTTCGGAAATGAGCTCAAGGCTGTACGCCTGCTTGAACAAGCAAGCCGTTTCAACAGGTACGTGGGGGATGTACACAATCATTGTGGCATCAGCTACGGATATGGAACCATAGAGCATGCGATTGCGTTCGCCAAGACGCAGTTGGACTTCTTTTCCGTCACCGGGCATTTCGCTTGGCCGGATATAGCGGAGGATGACGGCATGCGTATTCCCCCCGAAGTAGTGGCCTACCACCGCGAAGGATTCGCGAAACTCAGACGAAACTGGCCCCACTATCAGGCATGCATGCGACAATCGCAGACTTCCGATTTCCTTCCGCTCCCTTCGTATGAGTATCATTCGTTCCATTACGGGGACTATACGATCCTCTGCAAAGACTTGTCTGAGGAACTGCCGCCTGAAGTGTCTGAGGGCCAACGTGATACACGTTTGAAAAAACTCTTGGAAGGGAATGCTGGACAGACTGAGAAGTTTTTATGTATTCCTCACCATATCGGATACAAGACTGGTTATCGGGGAATCAACTTTGATGAATATAACGAGAATGTTTCACCACTTGTCGAAATCATTTCCATGCATGGTTGTGCGGAAAGCGCGGATGCGAAAATCAAATATCTGCACACCATGGGACCGCGATGCAGCGACAATACCTACCAGGGCGGTTTGAAGCGGGGCTGTCATTTTGGGGTGACCGGCTCCACCGACCATCATAATGCGGCGCCGGGGAGCTATGGATTCGGGCGGACAGTGCTGTGGAGCGAGGGGCTTGCCAGGGATTCCATATGGAATTCCCTGAAGGAACGAAGGACCTCCGCGGCATCCGGCGATCCCATTGAAGCCATGCTTTTTGTCAACGGCGCATTCCAAGGGCAACGAACTGAAAAATGTGAGACGGCCTCCGTAAACGCATATGTAGTAGGATTTGACAAACTGGACAAGGTCGAACTGGTTCAAGGCGACTGTGTTCTTGCCGGACAATATGTTTTCGATAGTTCCTCTTCCTATTCGGGGTGCGTCGGCTTCATGTTCGGGTGGGGCAAGAAGCATCTCGATACTACATGGGATGTGGAGGTCCGGGTATTGGATGGAAAACTTCTTGATGCGTCTCCCCGATTCAGAGGGATCGATATGGTCGATCCGTTGGATATACCGGAAGACGCAGGCAAGTTCCTGCCGGAATTTGAGCGTGAAGATGAGCGGGTGAAGGCTCACTTGGTAACCGATGGGAACCTCAATGCGGTGACGAACTCCACGCAGGGCTTCGTATTGGACATCGATGGAAATGAGCGTACAAGGATTGAGCTTCTTCTACGGGCCCAATGGGGGGGCGCTACCATTGAAAGGCGCCTGACTTATTCCATCGATGATCTCAGGGATCGGAATACCAGTGAATATGTCAATGGTTTCGTTTCCCCCGCAGTGGAGATTGGGCCGTTCTGTTCCCGAAGCGAGACCATTTGCAAGCTTGAACGGGAATTCCGGCTGGACAACGACCAGGCGATCTATCTGAGAGCCTATCAAAGGAACGGGGATTGTGTATTTACTTCCCCAGTATCGTTTATATAATTGAGGGGCGGCGAGATGAATACTGATATCCTTGAAATGATACGCTGGAACGAGATGTCTGGCCATGCCTATGCTCAGACAAAGAAAGCGATTGAAGATATGGGATCGTTGTTCAAACCGACGAACAGCGAACGGAATTTCTACATGCCTTCGGAAAACAACGAATGGACGAACGGCATGTGGACCGGCGAGATCAACATCATGTATGAGCTGACCAAGGACGAATGTCTGAAGGCAAAAGCGCTGGAGCATGTTGATGATTTCATGGAACGGATTATGACGATGCGGTCGATCAAGAATCATGACATGGGTTTCCTCTATTCCCCCTCCTGCGTCGCTGCCTACAGGTTATACGGAAGCGAAAAGGGGCGGGACGCCGCATTGAAGGCCGCCGACTATCTGATTTCCCGGTTCCAGGAGAAAGGCGAGTTCATCCAGGCCTGGGGCCCTATCGGAGATTCTGACTGTCACCGTTTGATCATCGACTGTCTGATGAACATTCCGTTGCTGTTCTGGGCGACCGAAGAAACCGGATTGGAAAAGTACCGGGAAATTGCATTGAAGCATTTCAATACATCAATCCACTGTGTGTTGAGACCTGATAATTCAACGTACCATACCTTCTATTTTGATCCCGATACCGGCAAACCGCTGTATGGCGCGACCCATCAGGGGAATCGGAACGACAGTGCTTGGGCGAGGGGGCAGGCTTGGGGAATCTATGGGTCGGCTCTCGCATATCGGTATACTAAGTCGGGGGAAGCCAAGGCTGTTTTCCAGAAGACGCTTGATTTCTTTTTGGAACATCTGCCGGGTTCTGTCGTACCTTATTGGGATTTTGACTTTGATGACGGTAGCGACGAGCCAAGGGATTCCTCCGCTCTGGCGATAGCGATCTGCGGCATGCTGGAGATGAGCGACAATCTAGGAGATTCCTCCCTGCGGGAAGTCGCGTTGAAACTTCTCCCTCCGTTGTACGAGATGTGCGCGGTGAAAGATTCATCTTTGTCCAACGGACAGCTGCTCCATGGGGTCTATTGCAAACATACTCCGACGAACAGCGCCAAGAACCGGGGTATCGATGAATGCAACACCTGGGGCGATTACTTCTATGTCGAAGCGTT
Organism: Sphaerochaetaceae bacterium; assembly: GCA_034114085.1. Lineage (GTDB taxonomy): Bacteria > Spirochaetota > Spirochaetia > Sphaerochaetales > Sphaerochaetaceae > Spiro-02. The sequence goes on from JAXEWB010000086.1 coordinate 46,854, forward strand.
GATGCGGGCGAAGAATCCTTTGTGGCAAGCCTACTGGTAAAACAAGACCGATATGCAGGCGGCAGGTCGGCATGGAAACAAATCGCAGGGCATTTCCCCCTTCGGATGATGAAGTCAACCGGAGGGGAACGCCTTCTTGCCGTACTGCTTTTTACCGTTCACGTGGCATTATCCGATGAATTGAAGAATTGTTCTATCGGGAATCAGAAAGCGTAGTTGTGCTAGGGATCTTTTTGTAACGCAATACTTTTCGACTTATACGTCAGAAACTCTCCAAACATAGAAAGTTTCTGACGTGGTTGTCGAAAAATCCAAGTAATTCATTCCCGTTTTTTTTGTCAGGGATGCTTTTAGCGGTGTGTGACAGACATTTGCTCCAATGTGCCGAGCATCGCCGCGATGGCGGTCAGGTTGTCCTCAAAGCCGTCACTGTCGCCGAACATCTTGCCGAGCGATTCCAAATTCGCTTCCAGCCGCCCGGTTTTCCCCGTCACGTCGAGGAACAGGGTATGGAGGTTCGCCGCCGCGTTATCCGCGATTAGGAAGTCCGGCGTCTGGAACCGTACATCGAGGATCGGGAACACATCATCCTCACTGGCGAAGATGTCGGGATAGAGCAACGTGTTCTTCCATATCGATATCTCCATCGCTTCCTTCGCCAGGAACAGGATGTCCACCCCCTCCTTTGTGATCAGCAGCGCATTGTCCGAAAGCCTGCGTACCGAACAGCCTTGGCAGAGATGCCAGCGCTGGATGTGGGGGGTATCGTACCGGTTTCCGCGTTCCACCTTGTCATGGACGATCAAACCGCGATTCCTGTCGAAATACAGCTTTCTCCGATGGAGGCAGAACGTATATGCCGTATGGTACGCTTCGACGAAGAACCCATTTCCGTTGCTTTGTGAAGCGACAATCGGAGTATCGGGCCTGTAGACGCCCCACTTGTTTGAGTAGTACATGTCGTCGATGATCGGGTTTCCGTAGCAGAGGACGGTATTGTGTGATGTCATGTTGTACATGTATCCCCGCTGCGGGCTGCGCATCTTGATGTTATGGTACAGCTTCCCCGAGTACGGCTCCCCCACGATTTCCTTTCCCCGGATGGTAAGCGCTAGGGAGAGCATGTCCATGTGGTTGTGTCCGGTATATCCGCATTTGGTCTTCGCCGACATCACCAGATAGTTGGAATCCGGAATGAAGCCGTTTCTGGAAATGGCGAAGCCCGTGTCGGCGTTGGCATAATCGTATGGCGGGAGTTCCCGTTGCGTTTCTCCTTTTGCCCTGATTTCCAGCACGCTGTTACAAAAGGAGTTGTCCAAAGCAAGGGTTCCCAACCGCAGGATCGGATTGATCATCGGCCCCCTGTTGTCCCCGATGTTGGGGAACGTCTCGGTTGGTGCGGCGAGGGTGGCAAGCAGTGAAAAAGATTTATCCAGCCGGGAACAACATTTTTCATCCATCAGCTTTTCATTGTTCAGCCTTGCGATGATCAATGCCCGTGTCAGCATCTCTCCCAACGCGGCGCCGGCCCAGTAGGAAATCGAGTGCTCGCTATATCCGCCGTCCTTGTTGAAATCCTCCTTGATGTGTCTCCGTGCGATGGAGGCTCCTCGGTTCTTCATCTGCCTGAAAGCGGGGATTTCAGGCAGCAACGTTCCTAGGGTGAATGGTACCAGTCCCCGTTCGAACAAATGATGGTTGTAAGAGCGATAGGAGTCTGTATCGAAACGGCGGAACTGTATTCCGATATACCATATCCTCTTGATAATCTCAAAAGCCAGGTCGCTGTCGATTTCATAAGTAACCCTGGTATAGAAGAGGCTAATATAGACCAGACAGAGCCAGCCGGCGCTCATTACGTCCCTGTCCTCGTCATATTGAAAGCGATTCGCCGTAGGAGAGCCATCGACAATGCGAAGCGGATAGGTCTCGAAGAACTTTTGCAGGATGACGCGGAATTTGTCGAGGTACTTCCTGTCCTGTGTCTCATGGTATGCGATCGCCAGCGATTCAAAGAATTGCCCCCGCACGAATTGATCGAGGGAGGAACGATGGCGTTTTCCCTGATCTTCAAGGAAATTGAAATGGATCATGTTCTCAAGATGCTCTCCAAGAAATGTCTCCCCCCTTCCTTTGCCCGGCAGTACATAGATGTTTTCAAGCATTTTGTCGGCGACGTACATGCAGAATGGCTTCAATTCGCCTGCCAGGCCCAGCGCCGATTGGAAGTAGTACGGATTGGTATCCGTATCGACCTTCGTGAGGGGGAGGGAGCGATAATCATAAAAATAGGTGACGTTCTTCCTTGTCTGGAAATAGTCTACCAACGACTTCTTGGCTTTTGGATAATCTTTTGCTTCCAAATGTTTCTTGACTTTTTCAAGTCCTGGATAGGTGAGATCGAAACCTTTGAAGACTTCTTCGTCAGTCACGTCAAGTTCAAAGCTGGGGATTTGCAGCATGAATTTCTCCTCCTCTGTATGAGAACGCATAATGGTCGTCTTGTATGTCGGCATGTATCCGGTAGGTGTCGAAGTCTTGTCGCTCGACGCTCAGATCCGTCAATGGAACGGCGTCATGAAGGAAGGGGACGAGCGACGTCGCATGGAGTAATGAGGTCGTTTTCGGTATGTTCTTGAATCGAATCATCGTCGAGTTCCTTCGGAAATCGACTTTCGGTGAGTATTGCGCTGGTTCTCGCAGGATGGTCGCTCCCGATGAGCGAAGCAAAATGTTGGCGCCCTCGTCGGTCGTATAGGCATGGTTTTCCCCGATAGAAAAGGCCATGGAATTCACATTGAATGAAATTTCCACGAGATCACCGGACAGTTCAGCCTTCCGATCCGTTGGATCGCCTGATACAGCGACGGAATTGTCTGAATGACAGCCCGACAGGCTGGAAAGATCATCGAGTACCAGCACGAACTGTTTTTCGACCAATAAGATGGTCCTGATGATATGGACTGGGGCATAGTTGTTGATGTTCATGCGCGCTATGGAGTAAGACGGGGTTACGTATGCGGATTCGAGCCGGCTCTCCTGCTGCGGGCCGTACTTCCATGAGCCAAGGTACTCCCAGGCGTCCTTGTGGTTTATCGTCACCGTACTATGCCAGAGGGTGGATTTGAACCGATACCGATCGATGCCTTCCTTGTAGGTGTAGATGCCGGGATCGACGATAAGGGGCTTTCCGAACGCCGTCAGGTCGATGCTTCCAGGATCGATGTGCGAATGCATGTTCTGGACGGGGCTTTTGCAGATTACCGCGAGGCTGATATCCTCTCTTTTCCATCCGGTCCTGATGAACGCCTCTCCCAGGGTCTTCTGGAATGAGAGCAGCGGAAGGTTCGGTTTTATGTCACAGGTCAGCGCCTTGGCATAGTCGGCGGAGAGCTTTTCAATGTCGTCGAAGCGGAAAATGTCCTTGCAGAGCTCTTCGTCGAGGGCTTCCTTTGATGCGAACCGTAGGGCTGTGGCGAGATAATGATAATCTCCATTGAGCAGATAGAGCGCCAAGGCGGGAAGGGCGAGCGTCTCCTTGTCCTCGCCATGGCTGTCCCCCAACGGAAAGCACCCCCCGCAATTTCGTGTGGACTGGACGGAATGGGAGAACATCTTGTCAAGTTGTCCAAGATATTCAGGGCATACGGCACTTCCGTTTTGCTTGGTCAGAATCCCACGTAGCGCGAACCAATGGAGGCATGCGTTATGGTAGGATGGAGAACCTTCCACTTGGCCTCCCTCCGGGGTGCATTGGTTGTGTAGGCATCGGTCAAGCTCTCGTTCCGCCTGATGTCGACAGGATTCGTCCCGGTCCAGTTCAGGGAACAGCAAAGAGAGGGAAAGAAGGCCGATGTTCTCGATCAGATAGTGGTTGTGGTCGGCCTTCGGCCACAGGCGAGGTGATATTCGTGCCAAAATCTGCATATGAATTCTGGCCGACTCCCTGAACTTGGATGAGAAGCTGCGGGTGTAGTGAGGGGAGTCGGCCAGACAGGATACAATGACAGGCCAGGAATCGCCGCCACGGCTCCCTACTTCCAGAGCGCGCCATGGCGAACATTCTTTGAATGCTTCCAGATTGGATTCATCAATTTCGGGAGCGGGAACGGTATTGATCCAGTTCTCCAGTTCACTGATTACCTTTTCAGCGTATGTTTCCTTTCCTGTCATGGCATAGGCTTCAGCCATGACTTTCAAGTGACCCATTCTATTGAGATGGTAGACATACTCCTTGTTGTCAAAGGGATTGTCAAGCCATTCGACTGGATCGCCAACGAAATGCCTTTCCCCCATGGTTCCTGGAAGAACCAATTGGCCCCGATATGCGTAATGCGCAGCGGTGAGGATCTTTTCCGCGAGATCCGGAAAGTATTGTTGTATTTTTATCCCTTTTTGCCGATACGCATCCATAGAACAAGTGTACCCGAGCAAGTCAGAAAGACAATCGGTATTATTTTGGAAAAAATGGCAGTATTTTGCTGGAGAGGGCCGGTATGCAGAATTTTTTTGGAATCAATAATTCCAGTCTTGTTTTTATTGTGACCATCGGAGATTCAGAGAGCAAGACTTTCAATTTTACCATGACCGGTACGATTCCTATATTCAAAGTATTGCACATCAATCTGAAAATATATGAAGAGGTCTCGTTATTTAAGAGGAATTTGTCGTATGAGTGTGTAAAATGTAAAAAGTTTTTGTTGACAGATGGAAAAACCTAAGCAAGAATAAGTGTTGTTAAAGCTTGTTGGCATAATATGTTATGGAAACGTTTCCATGGATATGGGGGGTGTTGATGCTGGAGAATCTTGAAATAATAAAGAATGAATCAATACGGTTTTTTTGTTTTGATATTCGTGGAAACGTTTCCACGAGCAAGGCTGGCAAGTTTCAATGGTGCATAAAGAATTTGTTGCTATCGTTTAATATGAATTTATTTTTCAGCTTCATGGAAACGTTTCCATATATAGGGAGGTCTTGAAATGTCAGGTATTACAGATATAGCACGAATTTCAGGATTTTCTGTCGGTACTGTTTCCAGAGCGCTCTCTGGTAATAAACATGTGGATGCCAAAACAAGAAGTATTATTCTTAAATGTGCAGAAGAAAATAATTACAGCCCGAATTACTTTGCGCAGAATTTGAAGGCTAAAAAAAGTGATACCATAGCATATTTGATTCCAGATATTGAGAATATGATTTATCCCCCTCTTGTTAGTGTGATAGAAAAAGAGGCAAGAAAGTTGGGATATTCACTTCTTCTCTGTAATACTTTTAATGATTTGGAATTGGCAGGAAAGTATATTTCACAGTTCAAATCAAGAAATGTTGATGGTTTTCTCATTTCAACGGCTTTTGATGCTACGTTGAATAATGAAAATATCCTTTCATTAAAAAAAGAAGGATATCCTACTGTCTGCTTGTTGCGTCATTCTCCCGATAATAAGGATTCGATCCTGGTTGATAATTTTCAAGGTGCGGAAATGGCAGTGGATTATCTGGTTTCAAAGGGATTGAAGAAAATAGCGTTTATTGCTGGCGATTCAAATCTGACCTTATATAAAGAGAGATTCAATGGATATATCTCCGGGTTGGAGAAGAACGGCATATCGTTTGATGAACAATTGATATGGCAGGGAATCAGAGATATTGAGCGTATTGCTTTTTCCGAAGTGAAAAAGAAGTTGAAGGCAGGATACATTCCCGATGCTATTTTCGGTTCAAGTGATCCATTGGCAATTGATGCGATGAAAGCCGTTTTTGATGTTGGCTATCATGTTCCAAATGATATTTCTGTTATTGGTTTCGATAATCTCCCAATTTCGGAAATGCTGAATCCCGGGTTGACTACTATTGAGCAACCTTTTGCAAAGATGGGTCGGGAAGCTGTAACTAGACTGATTAGGCAGATTGAAGACAAAGCAACCATAGGGCAGCCAAATGAAGTGTTTGATCCAAATATTGTGATACGTCATTCAGTCAAATAAAAAGGAGAGAAAATGAAAACTGTTAGTGGAAAAACGGATATTTATGCGATACTGGGGAATCCTATTGCCCATTCCATGTCACCAGTAATCATGAACAAGAATTTTGCAAGAAAGAACATGGATAAGATATTTCTTGCACTACGAGCGGATTTATCGGATTTTGATACGGTTTTCCCGGTCTTATGCAAGCTGAATTTTGCTGGATATGTTTTTACGATGCCGGTCAAAGAAATTGCAGTTCACTATATGGATGAACTGAGCAAAGAAGCTGAGATTATTGGTGCTGTGAATTGTGTTGTAAATAACGGTGGCCGCCTGATAGGTTACAACACAGATAGCATCGGTTTTTGGAATGCTGTCCAAGAAGCCAATGAAAAGAAAATAGACATTAACAAGGTATTCGTACTTGGATGCGGAGGATTTAGTCGTTCTGCGATTACTCAGGCTGCTTTGCAAGGTGTAAGAAAAATCGTAGTTGCAAACAGATTTTCCGATACAGCTTTTATTACGAGTTTCAATGAATTTAAGGATCGATTGCTAAAAGCCGTTGATGGAGTCGAGTTGCAATTGATTGACTGGAAGCCAGAAGAATGGAGTGAATATCTGAAAGACGTTGATTTGGTGGCGAATGGAACTCCAAACGGGATGAAAGATGTTGGTGACCTTCACGAGATCTTTCCATATGAAGCGGTCAAAAAGGATGCGATCTTCTTTGATGCCATATATATTCCCAAAATGACAAAGAATTTAATGCGGGCTCAGGAATTCGGACATATCACAGTTGAAGGCATCAATCTACTTGTTCACCAAGGGGCGGTGTCCTTCAAAAATTGGACAGGGGAAATTGTCAGTCCGTCAGTGATGAAGGAAGACATTTTGAATTTTTGGAACAACAATTAACAAACGGAGGAATCAATGAAAAAGTTTTTGTTGGTGTTCATGGTATCGGTTCTCGCACTTACGATGGTATTTGCGCAGGGATCACAAGAATCGAAGGATGGGAAAATTATTCTCAAGCTTGGCGATACTCAGGCTGAAGACCATCCTCAGACTCAATCGTACTACTATTTTGCGAAAAAAGTAGCGGAGTATTCCAATGGAAAGGTAGAAGTGCAGGTATTCCCTAATTCTGCGCTTGGAAATCACAGAGACATGTTGGAAGGGATCAAGATGGGGACCTTGCAGATTACAAAATGCATGGCGACCGACCTTTCCGCTTATTTTCCCAAGATTCAGGTTTTTGGGTTGCCATACATGTTTTCAAGCACAGAACATATGCTGAACGCTGTTGACGGCAAGGTAGGGCAGTATTTCAATGAGGAAGTATTCCCGACAGAGGATTTTATTTGTTTGGCTTGGTTCGATGCCGGAAGCAGAAGTGTATATAACTCAAAACGCCCGATCAAGACCACGTCTGATATGAAAGGTTTGCTCCTCAGAGTTCCAGAGAACAACATCTACATGTCCACCATGGCGGCATTTGGCGCAACTGGAACCCCGATGCCGATGGGTGACATCTACACAGCGCTTCAGACTGGTGTTATTGACGGTGCGGAAAATGCGTTCGCTGTATATGACGGCATGAAGCATTTCGAAGTAGCCAAGTATTTCTCATATACTGACCATATCATGACCCCTGATGTAATCATCATGAAGAAAAGCTATCTTGAATCACTGCCAAGTGATGTTCAGGATGCGATTTGGAAAGCCGCCGCTGATATGCAGCAGGAAGAAAGACGTCTGTGGATTGATTGTGACAAGCAGTTCTATGAGAAATTGAAAGCCGCAGGCGTACAGTTCAACGATGTGGATAAGTCATCTTTCCAGAAAGCAGCCCAGGTTGTTTGGACGGATTATGTGAATGTTATTGGACAGGATCTTATCGATCTGGTTCAGAGTTATAAGTAGGAAGTTTTCTGCAGGAGCCATTCAAGGCTCCTGCAGGTAATAGTAGGAAAATTACAATGAAAAAAGTGTCCCAAATACTCATGAAAGCCGAAATTGCGCTTCTTATCGTTCTTTTGTTGGGAATGGTTGCTACTTGTTTTGCTCAAGTGATATTCAGGCTTGTCCTTGGACATCCATTAGCTTGGTCAGAGGAATTGGCAAGATATCTTTTCGTGTGGCTTACTTTTATCGGCGGTTCTGTTGCTATTGCGGAATCAGCGCATTTCAAAATGGATCTTCTTGCGTTTGCATTTAAAGAAAGAGGGAAAGCGATATTGCAACTTATAGTCAGTATTTGCCTCCTTTCTTTCTCAATAGTCTTGATTATCTATGGGTTGCCTTTAGTGAAGATGGTGAGTTCACAGAAATCTCCTGCGTTACGGATTTCCATGTCAATACCTTATTTCGCATTGCCAATTAATGGTTTTCTTTCAAGTTTTCACTGTGTGGAAAACATTATCGATGACATAAAGCGCCTGAAGGCAAAGTGAGAAATATATTATGGCCATATCCTTTTTATTATTGTTTGTATTGTGTATATTGACCGTCCCTATCGCTTATGCTGTAGGCATATCGGCATTGGGGGGGCTGTTGTTGTCGGGTTATCCGTTACAGTTGGTTGCGCAACGGATGTTTACCCAAGCGGATTCTTTTTCACTCATGGCTATTCCTTTTTTCATTCTCGCTGGAAACCTTATGGACAAAGGTGGAATTTCGAATAAGCTTGTCAATCTGTCGACAGAGATTGTCGGGCAAATTCGTGGTGGCTTAGCCATGGTCTGTGTTCTTGCCTGCATGTTGTTTGGGGCGATTTCTGGTTCTGGAGCAGCTGCAAGCGCCGCAATCGGAGCAGTTCTTTTTCCTGCTTTGTGCGAAGCGAAGTATGACAAGCCATTTTCCACGGCCTTGATTGCCACAAGCGGCCCATTGGGAATAGTAATTCCTCCTAGCATAGTAATGGTTGTATATGCTACATCGGCGAATGTCTCCGTTGGAAATCTGTTCCTTGCCGGCTATATTCCAGGAATTTTGCTTGGAATCGGTATTATGGTCCATTGCTATTTCTATGCGAAGGCGTTGGATTTGCCGAAAGGGAAAAAGCCGACGTGCAGATCTTTCTTGAAAGCACTTTTTGAATCAATTTGGGCGATATTCCTTGTTGTTATTATCATGGGTGGTATCCTCGGTGGTTTCTTCACAGCGACTGAGGCTTCGGTTGTAGCGGTAATCTATGCTGCGATTGTGGGTAAAGTCGTTTACAAGGGACTTACTCTGAAAAACACAAAGGAATTAATTATCTCCAGTGCAAAAACTACAGCCGCAATCATGTTTTGCATTGCAACGACAAATATACTTGCGTGGGGACTTACAGCGGAGCAGATTATTTCTGGAATTACCGAGTTTCTCCTGGGCTTTTCTGAAAGCAAAGTAGTGATTCTTCTTTTAGTCAATGTCATTCTTCTATTTTTGGGAACGATTCTTGATGCGACTCCTGCTATCATCTTAACAGTACCCATCCTGCTTCCAGTAATAACAAAGCTTGGAATTGATCCAGTACATTTCGGAATAATCGTTACCATGAATTTCGCCATTGGAATGTCTACGCCACCAGTTGGTGTTACTCTTTTTGTGTCGTCGAGCCTGACAAAGACTCCTATCACGCAGGTTGTAAAACCAATGATACCGATCTGGATTATTCTTTTCACGATTTTGCTGGTGGTTACATTTGTCCCTGAAATCAGTTTGTTCCTGCCAAGGTTGTTCGGGTGATGTTATGGAAATAAAAAACATGTACGAATTGCCATATATGACGTTTCCAACTGGAAGAAATACAAGGGTCATGATTGGTCAGAATGGATCTATCAAAGGTAAACATTTTTGCCAAGGCTTTGTGGATATCTTTGTTGGGGGAAGTATTCCTGAACATAAACATGAGACTGTGGAAACATATACTATTTTGGAAGGAAATGGTGTAGTCACCGTTGATGGGGAAAGCCATGATATGAAGAAGGGAGATTATGTCTTCATCGACAGTAATGCAACTCATTCATTGGTGAATACGGGAGAGACGAACCTGCACATGATGTTTGTGTATGCGCCGCAAGTTATTGTGGATCATTGGGCGGAAGAATTGAAGGACAAGAAAGAGTCGATATGAAGAAAACAGCGATTGTCACCGGTGGTAGCCGAGGAATCGGCTACGCCGTAGCTCTGCAATTAGGGATGGAAAACTGCAATCTGGTGATTTTTTCCAGACATCTTGACGATACGGAATTCTCTGATTTTAAAGAAAGAGGATTCGATTTTCTTTTAGTAAGCGGCGATATTTCCCAAAAAGCGGACAGAGAAAAACTTTTGTCTGAAACTATTGGAAAATATGGAAGAGTCGATATTCTCATCAATGACGCAGGCGTCGCCCCTCTTGAAAGAAAAGACATCCTAGAAATGACAGAAGAGAGTTTTGACCGTGTTCTTTCTATCAATACTAAAGGGAATATGTTCATGACGCAACTGGTCGCCAATCAGATGATCAAGCAGGACAAAGTGTTTTCAAGAAAAGGGACAATAGTGAATGTGTCTTCATGTTCCGCAGTCGTGTCTTCTCCGAACAGAGCCGAATATTGTGTTTCGAAAGCGGGGATTTCAATGCTCACAAAACTGTATGCCGATCGGCTGGCTAAAGAAGATATTCTTGTTCATGAAGTCCGACCTGGAGTAATTGAAACAAAAATGACTTCATCAGTAAGGGGAAAATATGACAACTTGTTTCAATCGGGTATCTTTCCTATTGCGAGATGGGGTAAACCGGAAGATGTCGCACACGTCGTATCCTTTATGGTGAGTGACAAGTTCAATTATACAACAGGGGATTACATTGATGTTGATGGTGGATTCCATATTCAATCTTTGTAATAAGGGAGAAGACGAATTTGAAGATTGTACGTTCTGATTATGAATTCAATACCGTCATTATTGGTTCTGGAGCCGCTGGCTATAATGCTGCGGACTGCCTTTTCAACAATGGTGTCAAAAGTATTGCCATCGTAACTGAGAACAGGCTTTGGGGTACTTCACGCAATGCCGGATCCGATAAACAGACGTATTATCGGGTTGCGGCATCTGGAACCAACCATGATGGCGCCTTTGCTATGGCGAACGCATTATTCGATGGCAAAGCGATGGATGGAGACACCGCCTTGTGCGAGGCGGCTCTTTCTCTCCAATGTTTTTATAAGCTTGTAAATCTAGGAGTTCCTTTTCCTCGGGATGAATTCGGAAACTACGTTGGTTACCAGACCGATCATGATTTATGCTCAAGAGGAACAAGCGCCGGGCCTTATACTTCTAGGATAATGACGGAAGTTCTTGAAAAAGAAGTTCTGGCAAAAGAAATAAAAGTATTTGATAAATTGCTTGGCATTCGTCTTGTGACACATAACAATGAGGCCGCAGGGTTGATTTGTCTTGATGTTGAGTCTTTGAATACGGAAGAAATTCGCTTGGTTGTTTTTCATACTGCCAACATAGTTTTTTGTACTGGAGGGCCTGGCGGCATATATAAAGATAGCGTTTTTCCATATTCTCAGTATGGTGCTTCTGGCATAGCCTTTGAGGCTGGTGTGGCTGGGCGGAACCTGACGGAATGGCAATATGGTTTGGCATCGATAAAGCCCCGGTGGAATGTTTCTGGATCGTATATGCAGGTCCTTCCAAGATTCATTTCAACCAATGTTGAGGGGCGTGATGAAAAGGAATTCCTTATTGATTTTTTCCAGGATCGAAACGATATGTTAAATAAGGTTTTCTTGAAAGGATATCAGTGGCCATTTGATGTACAAAAGATTGATAACGGTTCGTCGATAATCGACATATTAGTTTTTCTCGAATGTAAGAAAGGAAGACGGGTATTTCTTGATTTCCGTAATAATGCGTGCAACAGGGAAGTGGATTTTGAATTGCTATCCAAAGAAGTATTTGATTATATGCAATCTGCGGCGATTTGTTTTGGGACTCCGATTGAACGACTTGAACGGCTCAATGCGCCTGCTGTGGAATTCTATTTAGACCATGGGGTTGATTTGAGGAAACAGTCTTTGGAAATTACTTTTTGCGCTCAGCACAATAATGGTGGACTTGCCGTTGATACTTGGTGGCAAACGAATATCAGCGGAGTATTCGCTGCGGGTGAGGCAAGTGGAACGCATGGGGTCTGTCGTCCTGGTGGATCGGCGCTCAATGAAACACAAGTAGGCTCTTTTCGAGTTGCTGATTATATTTCCCGTAAGCGCAATCATATCTCAAAAACTTGTCCTGAGATAACTGATGCATTGGCTAAAGCATATAATTCAGAACTCCAGTTCATAACTTCTTGTCGTCAAGGTGACATGTCAAAAATAAATCTCATTTATGATGAAACTAATGCTGACATGAGTGAATATGCTTCTGCGTTCAGAGATTACGAGAATCTATTGTGCTTACGAAAACGGATATCGGAAAGACTGGAGAAAGTGAAATCTGGTATTGAGTTCAACAACCTTGCAGAGCTTTCAACGCTTTTCAAATTGAGATGTAATTTGATTACTCAATTCGTATATGTGAGCGCTTTTATAGATTATATTGAGAACGGTAGGAAAAGCCGGGGAAGCGCATTGTATTACGATGCAAATGGGAAAAAGCCCTACAAAACATTACCGGAAAAGATGAGATTTACCATTGAAGAAGAAGGCATGGAAAATCTGATACAGGAGGTAGTTTTTACAGAATTCCATTGTATTCCGAAATGGAGGCCAGTCAAGCCAATTCCTATCCAAGATGATTGCTTTGAAACTGTATGGAGACAATATCGAGAGAATGGTTCTGTAAGAGACATCGAGATATAAGTAGTTGAAAAATCTCATTTCCAATGTTTTATTTCCCGAGTCCGATGCTATAGCCTGATGCAATCATGCGTTGGACTTTTCTTACCTTGCACCATCGCCACACTCCGGCACATCTGTATAAGATTCTTATGGGAAACAGCTTATAATATTCCTTAATTCATAATTTGCAGAAATTAGGGTATCAAGAAAATGTGTAGGATTTCCTACGAAGATGTCAAGATTCGTATAAAGGATGCTTCAAAATATTATATCTTCCTTGATGAAATTCAGCATATTGATGAATTTGAGAAAGCCCTTGCTTCTTTCAGGGCGAGTTTGAACGTTTCCATATTTGTGACTGGCAGTAACTCGATGCTCCTTTCTGGCGAACTCGCCACATTGCTGACGGGCCGGACCGTGGAGTTTGAGGTATTGCCTTTTTCTTATTCGGAGATGAAGGAGTTCATTGAACTCAATGGAAAGGAGTACACCGACGACTTGATATACGACTACCTCAAGTGGGGCGGATTCCCCCTGAGGTTTCAGTTTTCCGATGGAGTGTCTGTAAGAAGATATATCGACAATCTGTATGAAAGCATTGTCAAAAAAGATATCATCGGAAAGGGTAGGAACATTAATAGAAAGGCATTTAGAACTATTTCTCTCTATATTCTTGCTAATGCAGGGAAAGAGTTTTCTGCGGAAAACATTGTCAACTACTGTAAGTCTAACAGCTTCAGTGACATTTCTGAACGTACTGTCTACAATTACATTGAGAAAATGCAGAAAGCATTCTTGCTGCATGCGGTAAATAAATACAGTATCAGCGGGAAGGCCGCACTAAAATCCCGCGAGAAATACTATGCTACGGACATGGGTTTTAGGACGATTAATACAAACGCAATACGTTTTGAAGATGCTTTTTTTCTTGAAAACGTAATCTACAATGAATTGCTGGTACGTGGTTATACTGTGTTCACCGGGAAAACCTATAAAGGCGAAGTTGATTTTGTCGCAATCAGAAACGGAAAGAAATGCTTTATACAAGTCGCATATATTCTTGCTGATGATTCTACTGTACAGAGGGAATTCGGAGCATATAAACCGATATCCGATGCATCGCCCAAGTATGTCATGTCTCTGGATAGGGTTGATTTCAGCCGTGACGGCATCGCCCATGTGAATATTATAGATTTTCTCCTTCACAAAGTGGATGTTGCGCTGACATGATTCTTTTTGAATGAAACAAAACAACCCAATGACCCCGCACAACGCAGACCATTGGGTTCGTCTCATGACTAGCTGTCTGAAATGAGCTTATTTGAGCCCCATGACTTCGAGGGTATAGCCGTAGAGCCACTGCTTGATGTCTGCCTGAGGGACTTCAAGCGCCCTGTATGTGGGTTCCGCGGTGGGATAGCCGCCGACTTCGTTCTGGCTGTTGATGATTTGTCCCGTACCATTGTGGAACTCCTCGATGAGCCGGAGGTCGGTCGCGTCTCTGTCCGCAGGTCTTGCGCCGGCATACTTGAGGACATATTCGGGAACGTCCTCAGCGGGAAGAACCGGCAAACCTTCAATCCAGATAGGCTTTTCTTCAAGGAGCGTGATAGGAATCGACTCGTCAGTGAGTTTTCCCGGAGTTACGCCGTCCTTTTTGTAGATGACATTATCTTCAAGATAGCCCCGCTCATCATTTTCGGGATAATTGGAACCTACCATCGCCACGACCGTGGTGGACGGACCTTCTTTCTCGTAGTTGCCCACGATGGACACGATCGGAGTGCTAGGCTGTTCGTCCAGGCCCTTCCATTCCTTTGGAATCCATGAAAGCCGAATCGCCCATGCGCCGGGATTGTAGATCAGGTTGTTCAGGACGATTCCCGAAGAATTGCCTTTGAACCAAGGATTTCGTTCATAGTTGTGGGCGTAGTAGTTGCCGATGATTGAAATATTCGTGCAATCGTCCATGACAAGAGTACCCATGGAGTGATTCATTGTCTGCTTCTTATGAACGGACCAAGCGAGTCCTTCAGAAATAAAATTATAACTATAAGTAATGTTGTGTGATGCGTTCTCTGGACCTTTGCCTCTCAGTCCTGATATGGACAGGTTCTCGTCGACGCCCCAGGAAACAGAACAGTGATCTACGACGATGTTATAGGAATTGCCATTGGCGCTTGTGGATATCTCGGGTTCAAATCCCTCTCCAATCGCTGCGCCGGCATCACCCATCCTGAATCTGATATGCTGCATGACGATGTCATGTGTGTTGAATGTGATTCCTCCGCGGATACAGGTGATTCCCGGGTTCGGCGCGGTCTGTCCGGCGATCGTCAGGTATGGATTGTTGATTTTTATCTGCTGCTTTCCAAGATCAATGATACCGCCGACTTCGAATACTATGACCCTTGGTCCATCCGCTTCAAGGGCGGCTTTGAAAGAGCCCTCGCCATCTGCATTGAGGTTGGTCACTTTGATGACGGTTCCTCCGAGACCACCCTTTGTTTCCGAGCCATATCCAATAAGTTCCAGGGGCGCTTCTTGATTCGCCTGGGCTGGTTGCATTTCTGATATTGGCTGAGAAAAAGCAGGCAATATCATGCATAGTGTCAATACGAGAGCAAAAATTCGTTTCATGCGATTTCTCCTTGAAGTCAGTGTAAAGCTCTTGTTCATTTTCACAAGTGACAATTATGATCTGATGGTGACACTTTTTTCATGGATCTGGTTTGCGTCCAATTAGGGGCATATATATGATGTTGAGCCAGAAGGAATACTGTACGATGGGTTAAGTTGTCGCGGGCGGAAGGCGGATTCATAATTTGTTTTTACTTCAACGCTGTGCTATACTTTTCAAGATGTCGGAGGTAACTCATGAATAGTCCAATGGTAACAAAAATAGAAAGGGAAACCTACACGCCCATTGAATTGAAACATCTCAACCTCCAAAGCGTCTACAACTATTTGTACGATCATAAAACCGCCTCGCGACTTGCTATTGCGAACAACACCGGTCTGAGCCTGCCGACAGTGGCGGCCAATATTCAGGAACTGGTGGGAAGCGGTCTTGTACTCAACTGCGGCGAACAGAAATCGACAGGAGGTCGTAGGGCGCAGGAATTTGCCTGCAACAATTTGGCGCGCATCGCCATCGGTGTTGAGATTCTGAAAGAAAGCGTCCAAATTGGAGCCATCGATCTCTATGGAACCATTCTGAGAGAATCTTCCAAGGAACTTGTATTTGCAAATGAAGATGCGTATTATCAAGAACTTGGAGATTTTGTCAATGCTTTTGCGAACATGTTGCCGTTCGAAAAAAAACAACTGCTGGGAATCGGCATTGCAATCCAGGGGTTGATTTCTCATGATGGCGAGACGATAGAGTATTCCGGTATCCTGAAATGTCCGGGAGTCAGACGGGACAAGTTCCAGCAGTACATCGATCTTCCCTGTGTACTCATGCATGATACCGGTGCTGCCGCTCTTGCCGAGATTTGGCATACGACTGATATCCGCAATGCGATATATCTTGCCCTGAACAGGAATTTCGGCGGCACATTGATTCTCAATGGGCATGTGCAGAAAAGCAAGGAGCTGAGTAGCGGGACGATAGAGCACATGTGCCTTGATCCTACCGGCCCGTTATGCTATTGCGGGCAGCATGGTTGTATCGAGACATTCTGTTCGGCGAATCTTCTTAGAGAAAAATCAGGGCTGGAGATTCCTGTTTTCTTTGAAAGGCTCCATGAAAACGATCAGGTCTGTAAAGATATCTGGGATACCTTCACCCGGTATCTATCCATCGCAATCAATAATATCCGTATGGTCGTGGACTGTGATTTTATCATTGGTGGATATTTGATGCAGTTCATGAATGAAGACGATTTGATCCTTATCCAGGAATATGTGAAACAGCATTGCTTCAATAACAACAATTCGTTTTTGCTGAAGCCAAGTCGCTATGGCGACAAGTCGCCTATGTTGGGCGCGGCAATCGCCTTGGTTGATTCCTTCCTATTATCGATCTGAGGGCTTGGAGTTTTTGATTCCCTTTTCACAGGTAATCTCCAAGGTTCCCCCCTTTTCCAAAATGGCGTCGACCGTTCCATTCCAATGGGTGAGGTAGAAGTCTGTTCCATGAGCGGGATAGCTTATGTATGGCTCTTCAGGAACATAGAAACGCCAATAGGCAAGCAACTCAGGCGCTGGAATCGGCGGATCGGAATCTCTCGAAGCGACAGCGCTCCGTGCGCCTACGGCTTCAATCCATTGGGGGGTATTGGATGTGTATGCGCCATGATGGTTGACCTTTGCCAATACCGATTTTAATTCTGACCGGTGATGTTTTATGATGTAAGCTTCCGCAGTATAGTATAAATCACCGGCTATGAGAAAAGAGCCGGCTTCGTAGGTAAACCGCAGGGTGATCGAGGAATCATTAAGAAGCATCGCCGTCGGTTGGACATATCCATCGTATGGAGTCACAAGATTCATCTTTGCAAGATAACGGTCGTAATCCTTCCTGTTGCTCGGAAAGTCGTGTGGAGGATTGAGTACATTGCAATGGACTGGCCCAAAGTCAAGTTCCATGCCTTCCCAAAGCGGAACGACGGTCATGTGATGTCGGTCTAGAGCTTCCTTAAAGGGTGGGACGGAAGGGATGATTTCAGACGCAAAATAGTCGATGGGGAGACAATATATCTTCTGAACCGGAAATGCATCCAATATTGCGGCCGCTCCACCCACATGGTCACGGTGCAAATGGGTGATAACTAGGTTGTCTATGGCCGTAATGTTGAAATCATGCAGTTTTTTGATTATTACCGGGGCGATTTCTGAAATACCGCAATCAATAAGCATGTTTTCCCCGTGAGGGAAAAACAGTAGTGTTGAATCACCGGTCTTAAGCTCGTCATAAGCTGTCGCCGATTCAAGGTTCAGAAAATGAATAGAAAAAGGCCGTTCCTGCATCTATCGTCAATCTCCGATGATGTCTTTCGCTATTTCAACGGCAAATTTCATGATGTACATATGATACTGTGACGGCATATAACGAGTCAGCTCATGGATTTCATAGGTGAAATCTCCGCCATACCCCGATGCCTTCAAGGCTTTTGCGACATGCTTCCAGTCAATATTTCCAAGGTATGGCAACGTGTGGTCATCGAAACGACCTCTGTTGTCTGCGATATGTGTCGCTTTCAGATGTGGGCCGAGCTTCAGGATTGATTCCTCTTGGTTCTGTTTCATGATATTGGCATGTCCTGTATCCCAGCAGACGCCAAACACTTGATTGTCGCCGAGACGGTCCAATAGTTCCAATAGATCGTCGGCTGTGGTGAATTGATCGGGAAACATGTTTTCAATGGCGATTCCCACATGGTTGTTTGCCGCAAGGTCTGCGAATTGCCGATACCACTGGAGGTTTCTTTCAAGAACCTGCTGATGAGTGAGGCCCTCCGTATCATGTCCATGCAGTGGATGAATCACTGTCCATGGTATTCCCAGCCGTCCCGAGATGATGATGTCGCGTTTTGTCATTGTCACTATATGCGCATCAAGTTCTGGCGTATAATGGAAAGTTCCGGAACGGAAGATTGCATGTGACTGAGTAGCTTTCAAGGCGGTATCGCATAATGCTTGGGCCACATCGTCGGTCCAGCGTTCCCATGCGTCGCTGATGGGGCCGCCGGGGAGGGAAGCTGTGTTCATACTGATATCTACAGCTTCAAAACCAGCTTGCTTGATGATTCGGACGCTCTGGGCTGCTGAATATGGCGAATCCTTGTCCCGTAGTTGATGGATATTGGTTGAGGTGGAAATTCTCATGCAGTTTTTCCCTTGTATCAGTTTTTTGAATATTCTACCTGAACCCAGGGGTAGAAAGCCTTGTTGCCATGGACATCTTCGAGTCTTCCCAATTGCCCGCGACCGGCAACCGGCTCGTTTTTCCCGTCATGAGCTGGATCGACATAATGGTTGAACCATGTTTCCATCCGGGCTTTCATTTCCGATACTTTTGCTTCAATGAAGTCCGGCCCGTAGGTGAAATATCGGTTTTCATTGAGCAGGTTGAAGATTTCATCCGGGTCATGTACGAGGTCGTACAATTCATCTGGACCGTCCGGATAGCGATGGATATACTTCCATTCCTTTGTTCGGATCATGCGGGACTGTCCATATTCGTCATAGACATTGATGCTTTCATGGTAATCATTTTGCTCACCCTCAAGGAGTGTTTTTGCAAAACTTTTCCCGGGAAGCTTGCTTGCTTCGGGATTCTCAATTCCTATAAGGTCGAGAAGGGTAGGCATGAAGTCGTATGCACTTGTGAGTGCTGTACTGGTAACGCCCTGCTTGAAATATCCGGGGCAGCTAAAGATGCATGGGACTTTTACGCAAGTATCGAACAGATTGAGCGGCTGGGTACAATTTCCTTTTCCCCAGATGCCATGCTGTCCGCACGCAAAGCCGTTGTCACTCATGAATACGATGATGGTATTGTCACGAATTCCGCGAGCTTCAAGCATCGTCAGAATTCTTCCAACGGCGTCGTCTATTCCTTGGATAGCCGCATAATAACCGGACAGCAGGTCACGCATCGTAAGATAACTTCTGTCCGGATTGCAGAAAGTTTCGCTGTACTGGATGTCTACGGGGTGTTTCAAACTCCATGCACTACGGGGATCCTGCCGAACATCGGAAAATGTACAGTTGTCATGATAATAGTCCACATATTCAGGTTTATGCTGGTCAACATGCGGACTATGGGGGGCCGTAAAGGCCAAATTCAGATAGAACGGCTTGCTGTCCACCGCGTTGCATCGTTCATCGATGAATGATATGGCGTCGTCACAGATTACATCTGTCAGATAGCCTTGTGATTGGAACCGTTCCATCCCACGATAGACGACGGCGTCGTGGTAAGTTCCGCTGCCGCCACAGGTCGTAAACCAATGGGAATATCCTTTTTGAGGATGCCCTGTAGCTCCCATGTGCCATTTCCCGCTCTGTCCGCAGACATATCCGTGTTGCGACAACAACTCCGTATAGCCAGTAAGACCTTCAAGATATTCAATGGCGGCGGTATCTTTTTGGCTGTCACCGTTTCCTATGCGGAGCCAATCGTGGATTCCATGTTGGGACGGAATACGTCCGGTGAGAATCGATGCCCGGGCGGGAGAACATACCGGCGAGGTACAAAAGAAATTCTCAAATCGTATTCCTTCATTCGCAAGTCTGTCGATATTGGGAGTACGGATCTCTTTGTTTCCATAGCATCCCAGCGACCAGGCGCCCTGATCATCCGTCAGAAAAAGTATGATATTGGGTTTTTCCTTCATTGCAGCTTATCCTTTGATACCGGTTTTCGCGATGCCTTCCTCAAAGTAATTTTGGGCGGAGGCATAGAGTATCATGATAGGGACGATTGCGCTGGAGGCCGCCGCGAGCATCAGATTATAGTCTTTCGCCGTGTTGGTAAGATAATAGCGTATCCCCAGTGTTACTGTGTACAATTTCTGGTTGGCGAGGAAAATCAACGGATTGAGATATTCGTTCCATGTACCAATAAAGCACAGGACTGAGACCGAGATCATTACATTTTTTGTAAGCGGAGTGAGGATTTTTGCCCAGAACGTCAGGTGGCTTGCTCCATCGATTGTCGCCGCTTCCTGCAATTCCTTGGGAAAACTCATGAAGAACTGCCTGAAGAGGAAAATTGACGATATGCTGAAGAAGTGGGGTAGGATAATGCTCCACAAAGTGTTGTAGATACCGATTTCTCTGAACAGTACATATCTTGGAATGATGACTGCTTGCGTTGGGATCATCATCGTTATGAGGAAAATGATGAAAAGTATGTTTCTTCCTTTGAATTTGATCATCGCGAAGGAATAGGCAGCCATTGAAGAAATGACGACCTGTCCTACTAGCGAAAAAACTGAAATGAAGATTGAATTGAAGTATAGCTTGTAAAATGGAAAATCCACGGAAGTCCAAATTTCTTTATAATTTTCCCAATGAAGACGATCCGTCACCCATCTGAATGGACTTTGAAAGACCTGTGGCGATGTCTTCAACGAAGATGAAAGCATCCAGAACAGAGGTAGGAGAAAGAGAATGGAGAGGGCTATGAACAGTATTGTTCGAAACACCTTCATTGCGATGAGTCCTTTATTTGATTTCATGGTATATGCTCTCCTTCAATCCTATTCGTAAAAGACCCATTTTTTCTGTCCCCACATCTGGAATACGGTGACCAAGAGAATGATTAATACTAATATCCATGATTCCGCGCTTGCGTAGCCAAAGTTGTATTTCTTGAAAGCTTCTTCGTATATCAAGACCACCATACTTACAGAACCGCTGGCTTTACTTGATTCCGTAATGACATTGATTGCGACAAATATCTGGAAGGTTGAAATCATTCGTATGACGAGCAGGTAGAAGGTCGTGGGAGAAATCAACGGGAAGGTGATTTTCCAAAATTTCTGAGTATCCGACGCACCATCGATCGTAGCCGCCTCATATAGCTCCTTCGGTATATCCTGAAGTGCGGCTATGTATATGAGCATGCAAAATCCCAATCCAGTATATATCATGAGTGCGACGACTGGTATTCGGCTGAGAGAACCGTCGGACAACCAGTTTGGAAGATTTCCTTTCGAAACATGGAACCACTTCATCAGAATTTCATTGATGACTCCATCGGCGCGGAACAACATCTTGAATACAGCACTCAGAGCGACCATGTTTGAAATATAGGGGACGAAGAATGCAAAGCGCAGATAATGCTTGCAATACAACGTTTGGTTCAGGCAATAGGCGAGTACAAGCCCGATGAATACAGAAGCGGGAACAATTGTTATCGTATAGAAGAATGTATTTCTGAGAGCGACCTTGAACGAACGATCCTTCGTAAAAAGTCGGGTAAAGTTATCCAGCCCGATCCATTTTATCCCCTTGAATCCAGAAAGGAAGTTCCATTTCGTGAATGCAAGATAGACCGACATGACCAGGGGAATGATCAGGAGACACAGGAAAATAATCAAGGCGGGGGAGAGAAACGCATAGCCTATCAGAGTTTCTCTTGTATTTTTCTTTAACATATAGTTTCTCTCTATCTAGATAGAAAAGATTCAAAAAAGGATACAGTCATGGAGGGGCGGTCACCACCCCTCCATAAGACTGCACGATCTTAACGTTCTGCCAGTTTTTCTTGAATTGCCTCGTCAGCGAGTTCCTTCAATTCGGCAAGTCCTTCTTTAACTGGAAGTTGCTTGCCTAGAATATATGTTGTATATTCATCCAAAAGGCTCTGCACTTCGGCATAGGCTACGATGTATTCTTCATGGTAGGCAGGTTGTCCGACGGCAAGAACGTTTTTGATATATGAATCAACGTCAACCCATTTCGCGGCTTCTTCCTTGGAACCGAAAACCAAATCCACAATTTCATCTGGATTCGTGTGAGTCCAAGTTGTGGTATGTCCGGCCTTGTACAGGTACTTGCCGCCATAGGTAGAGGCAAATTTAATGAATTCATACGCTGCGTCTGAATTCTGTGCGTTCGCTGCCACGCAGAAGAAAGAATTTGGCATATTTCCCAACGCATAGTTGGTTTCACCGGCATTATTCACTGGGTACGGAGCATATCCAAGAATAAAGTCATGTGGGTATTTATTCGTGTCCATGACGAAACGTGTCATGATGGATTCAACGCCTGTGGCGGCTTGCTCGTTCCACATCAGATCACGTGTTTTGATACCATCGGTAATCAGCTTGTTCTTATTGTACCAGATACCTTCATCAGCACAGTTAATCAGACGTTGGAGGATAGTCGCGCACAGAGGATTGTCAAAATCAGAAAGACCATCGGCATTATACAATGCGTCAACGCCCTTTGTCTGGCGAAGCGCATATGTCCAATAGTCCCTTTGGTTGAAGTCGGAACCTCCATATACGATTGTATTGCCTTGAGCATCCCTTTGCGTGAGCTTTCTGCTCGCTTCGGCATATTCATCCCATGTCCAGGAATCTGGAATTGGCCCTAATCCTGCTTCATTCCATTTTGTCATGTTCACACCGACAAAGACGGAAAGTCCTCCAGATGGAATGACGAAAACCTGGTCGTTTGCGTCGACATATGCATCAGAACCCCATTCTTTTACAAGATCCAGGTTGTCATGATACAGCTTGTCAGTGATATTCAACAGAAGGCCGTTTTCCCACCTCGCCGCGGAGTTGAATGTTCCAAAACTCAACAGCGCGTCGATTTCGCCAGCCATCAACGCTGTATCGCAGGTCAAGTTCCCTTCTGTATTGTTTGGGTAGACATTTACGATGACTTTGATGTTTGGATAATAAGTGTTGAAGTCCTTGACCATCTGACCTGTACCAAGAGCGTCGCCGAATGCCGTCCAGAACCTGACGGTTCCAGTTAGCTCGGATGCGTTTTTCGCAATGTAGACGGGATCGCCGGGGACCACTCTTTTTTCCACTGGCGCAGTTGGTACGGCTGCCGCGGTTTTTTCTTGAGAACCTCCAGCGAATACCGTGAATCCGGCAAGAATCAATACAAGAAGCATTGCCAAAACCTTTTTCATAATGGATCTCCTTTTGTGTGAGAAAAGACAGCAAGTATTTTGTCTCTCCTTTTGAATTGAAAGCAAAGCACCTGATGCGATAATTCATCCTATGACAGGAATATTGACTTGTCAACAAGTTTTTAAAAACCTTTTAAAAAGTATTTTTCTTATTGCGGGATGCATGTTATTGTATGAGATGTTTCATGATAATGATATCTAAGGAGGACCAGGATTATTGCTTGGTAATGGAAATGGCGATTAAATTATTTGTTTTCGATATGGGCAATGTTTTGATTGAAGAACGGCATGTCTGGCCTGCCGTCTTTAGGAAATTCGGAATTGATGTAAAGAATATCAGGGACCTCGGTCCCAATGCGACATCTGCGATCCAGCGAATGTTGGTTTCTGATATGGATGAACAAGAATTCTGGAATATGGTTGAACTTGACATGCAGAAATGCGTCGAGTGGAAAGGCATACTCTCCGATTCATATACTTGTATGGAACTTCCAGGGACAAGGGCCGTTATTGGGCAGTTGCTGGCGAATGGGAACAGAGTCGTTTGCGGAACGAACAACATTCGCCCCTTTTATGAGAAAATCAAGGCAGGAGGGTATTATGATACATTTCAGAGAACTTACAGTTCTTTTAAAATTGGACTCAGCAAGCCTGATCCTGAATTTTGGAAATACATTGCCGATAAAGAAGGAGTCCGGTTGGATGAAATGTTCTTTACCGACGATCTTTCTCGCAATATAGAAGCCGCCAAATCTTTGGGAATCAAGACGCATCTTTTTACCAACGCCGAATGTCTGGCGAACGCTTTGAATGATATACCTACGATGGACACATGAGAGGTTTCCATCGGCTGTATTCCATTTTTTTTGTCCATCGTATTAGTGGAAAGTAAAAGAAGAACGTTTTGAAAACCGGCAATTTGATGGTGTTCAAGTATCGCGACTTGTATTTGGATAGTATCAGGAAGGCGTTCTTCTCTGCTTGGATGTAGAGATGGAATATGGTAGCGCATACTTTTTAAAATACTTTTAAAAACTTGTTTACAGATGAATCCAATGATGTTAACCTAATGTCAGCAGAAAAGGGGGAGATACCACATGGAAGCGATGATGCTCCAAGAAATCATGACGGCGCCGTATGAAATAGAGTTCAAGGAAGTTCCTGTTCCTGAAGTCAAGGATAATGAAGTTCTGATCCGTATCATGTATATAGGCGTGTGTGGAAGCGATATCCATGTATATCACGGCAAACATCCATTTACAAAATACCCTGTTACTCAAGGGCATGAAGTATCGGGTCAGATTGTTGCGTTCGGCAAAGCCGTCACTGATCTTTCTGTGGGACAGAAAGTAACCATTGAACCACAGATTGTCTGTGGAAAGTGCTATCCTTGCCGTCATGGCAAGTACAACCTGTGCGAAGAACTCAAGGTGAGGGGGTTTCAGGCGACGGGAACCGCTTCGACATATTATGCCATAGAACGAAACAGGGTGACTCCACTTCCCGATAGTATGGATTATACAGATGGAGCCATGATTGAGCCTCTTGCTGTTGCCGTTCATGCAGTTTGTAGGGTAGGCGATGTCAATGGTATGAATATCGCGGTAATAGGAGCCGGTCCGATTGGGAACTTGGTTGCACAGGTCGCGAAAGGAATGGGTGCGGCGAAGGTTCTTATTACCGATGTGAGTGACTATCGTCTTGAATTAGCCAGGAAATGTGGAGTTGATGCGGCATATAATACCTCCAAAGTCGATTTTGGCGATGCGATGGTGGATGTTTTCGGCTCTGATAAGGCGGATGTGATTTATGAATGCGCTGGGAATGATATCACAATGGGTCAGGCGATCAAGCATGCTCGCAAAGGAAGCACAATCATTCTGGTGGCTGTATATGCTGGAATGGCTACTGTCGATTTGGCGGTACTCAATGACCATGAACTCGATTTGAATACTACGATGATGTACCGACATGAAGATTATCTGAAAGGTATTGAATTGATCGCATCTGGAAAGATTCAACTGAAGATATTGCAAAGTAGAGTGTTCCCATTCAGACAATACTTGGATGCATATGCATATATTGACCAGAACCGAGAAACTACGATGAAGGTCCTGATCGATGTTCAAGACCAATAAGCAGGATTCTGTGTTCTTGCGGGAACTTGTGGGAATGTTAGTATTGTTACCGCTATGAAATTCCCCCTGAATTAAAAAAGGTTTTATGAGGTAGAACATGTTTGATGCCGTCGCCCTTGGTGAATTGTTGGTTGATTTTGCCTGTACACAAATAAATAGGGATGGATATCCTATTTTAGATGCCCATCCCGGCGGTGCGCCTGCGAATTTTCTAGCTACAATTCAACGTTTTGGTGGAAAGACCGCCCTGATCGGTAAAGTAGGGACGGATGCATTTGGACAATTGCTTCGCAAAACTCTCAGTGACATTGGAATCAACGATGAGGGAATCATTTCGGAAGACGATGTCTTTACGACGCTCGCATTTGTCACCTTCAATGAATTTCATGACCGGCAGTTTTCATTTGCGAGAAAACCGGGTGCCGATACTTGCTTGGAGCAGGGTGAAGTCGTTGTACGACTTATCGATGATGCCAAGGTGTTTCATTTCGGGACGCTTTCTCTGACTGAAGAACCCGCCCGTGGAGCGACCCGATTCGCTGTGGAATATGCCCGTTCACAGGGGATTCTCATCTCCTATGATCCAAATTTGCGCAAGCCGCTTTGGAAAGAACTGGATAATGCGAAACAACAGATGTTCTGGGGGCTGGGTATGGCGGATGTTGTGAAAATGAGCGATGAAGAAGTCCTTTTCATGTTCGGGAACGAGTCCTTGGAAAAAATCGCCACGGCAATTGTTCGCGATTATAACGTGAAACTGGTCTATATCACACTTGGTAAGGACGGCTGTATATTCGCGAACCAGCATGGGGTAGGGACGGCCGGTACATACGATGACGGCATCGTCGTATGCGACACCACAGGGGCGGGAGATATATTCGGGGGCAGCGCCATGTGGGCTTTGTTGCAGACAGGCAAGAGCCCTGACGAACTGACGCTTGAAGAACTCTATCGGATTGTGAGGTTCGCGACTATCAGCGCCGGTATATCGACTACACGTACCGGCGGTATCAGCAGTATCCCATCATTGTCCGAAATTATAAGGAGGATGTGATGGAAAACATTACAGGCGTGCAACATATTGGAATGCCAGTCGATGACAGTGCCGCGACCGTTGCCTTCTATGCGCAGCTAGGCTTTTCGATTGCTTATGAAACACTCAACGGTACGGAACGTGTAGCGTTCTTGAAGAAGGGCGACCTTGTCATTGAAACATATGAAAACCATCAGGCAGCCCTATGCGATGGGGCATGGGATCATATAGCTCTCGATGTCGTTGATATTCACAAAGCTTGGAAGGAGATTGTTGAAGGCTTGGGGATACCAAGTATTGAAGGCTCGATTCAGACTCTCCCGTTCTGGAAGTCGGGGGTCAAATTTTTTACCGTCCAAGGACCCAACAGGGAAAAGATTGAATTTAGCCAGATACTCTAGTCTGGTATACGCCGCGAACAGGATGTCGATGAATCTATAAGTTTCCAAAAATAATTTTACATGGCATGTGAAATCTGCTCGCCCCGTGTGCGCATCCAATATAAGGAAATGATATGAAACAGTTTATCCATGAAATACCAAGTCCAAGTCAGAATCCGGCGATCGAGAGCCATTACAATGTCGTAGTTGTCGGTGGTGGTATGAGCGGTCTTTGCGCGGCGATTGCATCTGCCAGACAGGGGGCGAGAACCGCATTAGTTCAAGAGAGAAGCGTATATGGCGGAAATGCCAGTTCGGAAAACAGAATGCATATCAGCGGGGCTTCCTGTCATTGGGGAAAAAAGAATGCCGCAGAGACTGGTATTCTTATGGAATTGCAACTAGACAATAAGTACCTGAACGACAGTTACAATTATTCCATCTGGGACGGTGTCCTGTGGGCGAAAGTCAAGGAAACGAAGAATCTTGACAGCTACATGAATACCACTATGGATCGAGTATTTTCAAATGGAGAGAAAATCCAGTCAATCGAGTGTTACCAAATGACTACTGAAATTCGGTATCATTTTACCGCCGATATTTTTATCGATGCTACGGGAAACGGTAGCCTTGCATATTTCGCCGGCAATGAATATGTCATTGGCAGGGAAGATTCTGCCACCTATTCTGAGAAAGACGCTCCAAAAGTCCCCGATGGAGAGACGATGGGCAATACCATCTACTTCGTCGCTCACGATACTGGTCGCCCCGTCAAATTTATCAAACCCGATTGGGCCTATTCCTTTGCCGACGAGACGTTTTTCAAACATCGGTATCATGGAAATGTCGTCGTTTACCATGACGCTGACGATGTCGTTGTATTGAAAGGCGATGAAGATTATGAAGATCATCGCGATCAACTGGTGGAAAAATATGATGTGAAATCCGGTTATTGGTGGATTGAGCTTGGTGGCGACTGGGACGATATCATCAAACAGTCTGAAGATATCCGCTGGGAGCTGTACAAAACTATTTATGGAGTCTGGGACCATATCAAGAACTATGGGGATCATGGTGCGGAAAACTACGAACTTGATTGGGTAGGCAATCTTTCCGGATGGAGGGAAAGCCGTAGGATTCTCGGTGACTATGTACTTACTGAAAACGATATCCTGGCAAATCGCATATTTGACGATGGCGTGGCGTATGGCGGTTGGCCGATGGATGAGCATGTGGCGGGTGGTTTTCGCGCGATAGGGCAGATTCCCTCTCGGGTTCGTTCATTTCCCGGTTTCTATTCCATTCCGTATGGCTGTTATTGTGCGAAGAACATCAGAAATCTGATGCTCGCCGGTCGTGATATCAGTTGTTCCAAGCTCGCTATGGGTTCGACAAGGGTGATGGCGACTTGTGCGGTTGGAGGACAAGCGGCGGGAACGGCCGCGGCTATGGCATCCCTGTCACATCTCGACCCAAGAGAATTTGGTGAACGGCGTATTCAGGATTTGCGCCAACAGTTACTCAAGGATGATTGTTTTATCCCCGGTTTGAAAAATGAAGATCCCAACGATTTGGCGAGAAGCGCTATTGTTTCCGCAACCAGTGAGAAAACTTCGGCGCAACGTGTTATCAATGGGTATTCAAGAAACATTGGTGCTGATATCAACGAATGGATTTCCGATGGAATCGGAGCGGACGGAGAGACGTTGTTGTTGAGACTGGCCCAGATAAGCGAGGTCCGTCAGGTACGGATCGCTTTTGATCCTGATCTTTCTGAGGAGAGATGTATTTCCGTCTCCAAGGCATTTTTGGAAAAGGAGCCATTGGGTGTTTCCGGACATTTGGTAAAGGATTTTACGGTCACTGCGTTGCTGGGGAATGAAAGCGTTTTGTCGCAGAGTATCAGGGGCAATTATCAACGGCTATGTATCATTGATTTTGAGAAACCGATAGAGTGTGACGTTATTTCCATTTGTATCAAATCTACCAATGGGTATCCTGATGCCAAAGTTTTTGAGGTACGGATATATTGATCTGCCCTACAGCCATCCATGACGGCACCGCCCCTCTTTTGCACAATCCCCCGAAAATCGCTATGCTGTTTCCATGGCTCTTGTTTCACCAATCTCTATGAAGATTATCGCCCGAATGCATAGCGACTTCCCCACGAAATTCGGCATCCCCCGCCAAAGCGGTCTGGCGGAAGACCTCCGGTCCATCGTAGTTTTCGAGCCGGAATTCAGGAACCCCGACGCGGTGCGGGGCTTGGAGGAATTTTCCCATATCTGGCTGATCTGGCAGTTTTCCGAGTCCTTGCGGGAGACTTGGTCTCCGACTGTACGTCCTCCGCGGCTAGGGGGAAGCGTCCGCAAAGGGGTGTTCGCCACCCGTTCCCCGTTCAGGCCGAACGGCATCGGCCTCTCATCGGTGAAATTGGACTCCATTGAAATGCTCCCGGAACTGGGGCCTGTCTTGCATGTCTCCGGCGCCGACCTGATGGACGGGACGCCGATATTCGATGTCAAACCATACTTGCCGTTCGTAGACGGGCATCCCGATGCGACGGGAGGCTTCGCCGACCGTTTCAAGGACTATTCCCTGCAAGTCGTCTTTCCAGAAGAACTGCTGGCGCTTGTTCCGTCCGACCATCGTCAGGCGTTGGTCAAGGTGCTTTCCCTGGATCCCCGGCCTTCGTATCAGAATGACCCCAGCCGGGTCTATGGCATGTCGTTCGCCGGGTTGGATATCAGGTTCGTCGTTCATGGCGAAATCCTTTCCGTAGTACAGGTCGTCAAGTAATCTGCCGCTTGTTTTTCCCTGTAATGTACCGTTCGTGAGTTTCCTTTCTGTTAAAAAAAAGAGGAAAACTTGCATCATTTTCAATCTGGATGTATAATTAACAAATTCCCTCATCGCCTGCCGTGAGGGAAAAGAGGAGGGATTGACGGCCATCAGGATTCTTGATGTCGGCAATCATCGCCCCTGACATTCCGTTATTGCATCCAATATTGGAATGAATAAAAAAAAGGCACAGATGAAGGATTGGAAAAAAGAACTTACGAATTGTATTCAGTCGGCTGAGGAGTTGGCTCGGTATCTTCCTTTGACGGAAAAGGAAAAAAACATACTGTCCCATATCATTGAAAAGTACCCCATGGCGATTACGCCATACTACCTGTCCTTGATCGACAAGGACGACCCGAAAGACCCCATCCGCAGAATGTGCGTTCCTACGTTGGATGAATCGCTGTTCGGCGGAGTCGACGACACCAGCGGCGAGGCGGACAACACCATTCTACCGGGACTGCAACACAAATACACCCAGACCGCGCTGATTCTCTCCACGAACCAATGCGCCATGTATTGCCGCCATTGTTTCCGAAAACGTATGGTCGGAACCGATACCGATGAAATCATGCGACATTTTCCGGAGATTCTGGGTTATATTTCCGAGCATCCTGAGATAACCAACGTCCTGATTTCCGGTGGCGATGCGTTCCTGAACAGCACCCGCGCATTGGAACGATATCTGGAGGGGCTGTCCAGGATCGAGCATCTTGATTTCATCCGGTTCGGTACGAGAACGCCAGTCGTCTTTCCTGAAAGGATTAGCGGGGACGATGAACTACTGAATCTCCTGGCTGTCATCTCCCAGAAAAAACAGCTTTATGTCGTTACGCAATTCAACCATGTCAAGGAATTGACCGACCAGGCGATCGAGGCTATCCATGCGTTGCTGCGTTGTGGCGTCGTGGTCAAGAACCAGACCGTATTGTTGCGTGGAGTCAATGACACGCCCGAAGCCCTCGGCGCACTTTTGAAAAAACTGACGGCTTGCGGTGTAGTTCCGTACTATATCTTCCAATGCCGGCCCGCCGCCGGGGTGAAAAACCTATTCCAAGTGCCATTGTTGGAAGGATATGCTATAGTACAGCATGCGAAGGCCATGCAGAACGGACAAGGGAAATGCATCAAGTATTGCATGTCGCATCCCCGCGGAAAAATTGAAATTCTGGGGATGATGAACGACGAGATGCTGTTTCAGTTTCATCAGGCCAAGGATCCTGCGGAACTCGGGAATCTGTTCACGGTACGTCTTCGCGAAACTCAGGGGTGGCTGGATGAAAACCTTTCTTGAGCGGACGGAGGTTTGCTGTTCCGACAAGCCTTCGTAGAAAAACGTACGATGGGAAAATGAAACCGTGGCAAGACTCGCAATGTGAATAACGCTGTAATAAAGTTACGGGTGCCGCCGCAGGCGCAGTTCATTTTCCCGGAAGGAGTTCTCCATGCCCATGCTCTCGGTCAACGGTGTCAATCTGTATTATGAACAGGAAGGGAGCGGACGGCCTTTGCTCCTTGTCCATGGCAACGGCGAAGACCATACCATTTTTGACAAGATCATTCCGTTGCTGAAGACGCAGTTTGCCGTCTATGCCATTGATTCCCGCGGCCATGGGAAAAGTTCGGAAGTCAAGACCTTCGACTATCAGTCCATGGCCGACGACCTTGTCGCTTTTATTTCGGTCCTCGGGCTGGACAAGCCGATGCTGTATGGTTTCAGCGATGGAGGAATACTCGGCATCTTGATAGCCTCCCAGCATCCCGACCTACTGTCGCGGATGGTAATCAGCGGGGCGAACGTCACCCCTGACGGTATTCGCAAGGGGTGGCTTCGACTGTTCAAATTCATCTATCGGCTAACGAAGGAACCGAAGATGAGGATGATGCTGGAACAGCCGAACATCAGCGCCGGGCAATTGGCTGAGATTGCTATCCCTACTTTGGTCGTCGCGGGGAGCCATGACATGATAGCCCGCGAACATACGGAATATATCGCGAGCCATATCCATGGGTGTCGGTTGAAGATTCTCGCAGGGGAAGGGCATGGCAGCTATGTCGTCCATAGCGCGAAGCTCTATCCCATCATCCTGGAGGCGTGTGAATGATGCGACGTCCTTTGTGGCCAGTACCTGTCTTGTGGTATCCTTCTGCTTTTTTGGAGATGTGTGGATGACGAAGGCGCAATATACGTGCATCGAGGACTACATGCTGGAATGCATGCGGGACAGCGCTCATGACAAGGCTCATGTCTATCGTGTACTGTATATGGCGTTGGCAATCGCCAGGGAACAGCGGGACGTCGATCTTGATATATTGACGGCGGCTTGTCTGCTTCATGATATCGGACGTCCTGAACAGTTTTCCGACCCGCATGTATGCCATGCCTTGGCCGGGGGTGAAAAAGCGTACCGGTTTTTACTGGGGCTGGAATGGACGGAAAACCGTGCCGGCGGGTGAGGGCTTGCGTCCAGTCCCACCGATACCGCGGCGACAATCCACCTTCGACCTTGGAAGCGAAAATTCTGTTCGACGCGGACAAGCTCGATGTCACCGGCGCCATTGGAATCGCCCGGACGTTCCTGTACATCGGACAGGTTTCTGGTTCGCTATATTCTATATTCATTGAATGACGATGGCCGGGTGCTTGACGGTCCGACCGACACGGAACCTTCGTTTTTCCATGAATACAAATTCAAGCTTGAAAAGCTATACGACGGTTTCTACACGCCAGTTGCACGCCAGATGGCGGAACGCCGTAGACATGCGGCAACAGAATTTTATACCGCCATGCTGGATGAAGTAGTTTCCTGCCACGAGCTGGGGAAATCCTGTCTGGATGACATGCTGGCGGTTCCTGGTTTGTGAGCCACGATATGGTTTCTTTTCACATGAGACGTACTTCAAGGATTGGGAAACCGTATCACTTTGCCTTCGACGGGCGAACATGACCAAAAGAAGCTGCTGTTCACCGTACCGGAGGCTTCCCGGGATGCTTATACCAAGGCTCCAGCTGGCACATGCTCTTCCTGCCTCATCATCAGTACGGTATCAAGTACTTGATATTCTGCACCAACTATAAGTTTTTGGGGGATATTGTCCTCTGCCCTTGAATCGAATGGCTGATATGACAATGTGCTCCATATGTTTTGTTCCTATCTTTTATACGCCGTACAAGCGGCGGCGTATGTCTGAACATCGGCAACATGAGCGAGGCCATCACCCAAGTTTTTCAACAAATGCGACGGCCTCTCCAATGTATTTTGTATCGTAGTTTTGTGGTCGAAGGACTATTGTGTAACGATCTGTCCGTTTTCGACGATTCTAGCGGCGCTGGCGAGCAAATCTTGGGGAATGGTCAATCCTAGGCGTTTGACCACGTCCATATTGAACCAGAGTTCAAAATCCGACGGATCAGTCAGGAACGTCGTACCCAAGTCACCAGGCTTGGCTCCGTTGATGATCTGCTCGATCATCTTGCCGGTATAGACACCCGCATTGTAGTAGTTGAAGCCCCATGCCGCGAATACATCAAGCCCTTCGGAAGAAGTGGTATCGCCGCTGAACAGCGGCTTGTTCGCCTTCGTACAGACATCAGCAAGGGAAGCCAAAGCGGAAATGACGGTATTGTCGGTACCTACGTAGATGGCCTCCACCCTGTCGATGATTGATAGCGCCGCCATCTTTACCTCCGCGGAGTTCGAGACCGCCGCTGTAATGAGCCGTACCCCGTACTTGTCGCAGGCCTGCCGGGCCAATTCCATCAAGGCGACGGCGTTCGCCTCATTGCTCGCATACACATTGCCGATTGTCTTCGCCCCGGTAAGGTCAATCAGCAGCTTGATCTGCGATTCAACCGGGCTCAGGTCGGAGACGCCGCAGATGTTCGTGTCTTGGGGGGCATCGTAGGATTCCACCAGTCCCGCCGCGATTGGGTCGGTAATTGAGCTGAATACCACAGGAATGTCTACGAATACATTCGCCAACGCCTGGGCCGTTGGTGTCGCGATTCCCACGACGATATCCATTTTGTCCGATTTGAATTTCTGGGCGATGGAAGCAGCGGTGGAAATATCACCGTTTGCGTTCTGCAAATCATAGGTGACGGGAAGTCCTGTACTTGCCAGATAATCCTGTATCCCCTGCTCAATGACATCCAGTGCGGGATGGGCGAGCAGTTTTGAAATGCCGATTTTTGTATGTGCAGCCTGTACTGGCTGTTCCAGTGCTCCTTGAGCGAACACCGCCATCGGGGGTACCAGGAACAGGCAGCATGCCAGTATGATGATTCTCATTGTTTTCTTCATGGTGTTGTAATCTCCTTGTCTTGTGTTTCTTTGTACAGAAACACTGATGTTCTTGTCAATAGAAACGCGCTAGAATTATGAAAATAAAAGTAATTGTTCGTTGACCTAGCCGATGCGGGCATCCTACACTTGACTTGAAAATGGTACATGGATTCGTCCTTTTGCCTGATCATGCCCCTTCTGTTTGAATGAAATCTGATTCATCGGGCATAGATATCCGGACGGTTTGTATCAGCGTCGGACAATCGGCGGGTGGAGATATTCTATGAACAACGGTTCGTTGTAGTCCCTGTCCGCATCAGGAGGTTGTTATTGGAACCCGCATTTATTACGAGCATTGTTTTGGTTCTTGGGGTTGTGTTCGTCAATGGGTGGACCGATGCTCCGAACGCCATAGGAAGTGCGGTCGGAACACGTGTCATGACGCCGCGTTCCGCGATTCTCATGGCCGTAGTCTGCAATTTCCTGGGGATTCTGCTGATGACGCAGATTAGCTCCCAGGTCGCGGATACCATTTCAAAGATGGTTGACTTCGGGCCGAACGCAGGGCTGCCGGGAGAGGCTGGCCGTCAGCCGATCATTGTCATGGCCGCGGCGATGTTCTCAATCGTCGCCTGGTCCGTCGCTGCCTGGGCGTTTGGTATCCCCACCAGTGAAAGCCATTCCCTGATCGCAGGATTGACCGGTGCGGCGCTGGCGCTTGGCGGGCTACAATCGATCAACATGGGGGAGTGGAGCAAGGTCGTTGTCGGACTGTTCGTTTCCTCCGTTCTAGGGTTTGGAAGTGGATGGATTCTTGTCAGAGGTATCGAACGGATTTGTCGTCATATGAACAGACGCCGTGCCGAGCGTTTTTTCCGGCATGGGGAGACCGTAGCCGCCGGGCTCATGGCTTTTTTGCATGGAGCGCAGGATGGACAGAAATTCATGGGTGTATTTATGCTGGCGATGTTCCTCAACGGGTCGGCCACGCGGCTGTCCGATGGTACCTTCATCATCCCCCTGTGGGTAATGATTCTCTGTTCATTGATGATGGGCGCCGGCACGCTGGTCGGCGGCAAGAAGATTATCAAGACAGTTGGCATGGATATGGTGAAGATGAGCCCCTATCAAGGGTTCGCTTCCGATATCGCCGCAAGCGCCTGTCTGTTGCTGGCTTCTTTGACGGGACTGCCGGTTTCCACGACCCATACGAAAACAACTGCCATGATGGGCGTGGCCGCATCGCACCGGGTATCCAGCGTGGACTGGGGAATTGCCAGGGAGATGGTCTGGGCGTGGGTCCTGACCTTCCCCGGCTGTGGGCTGATCGGGTTCGTCATGGCCAAGCTATTTTTGCTGTGGTGGTGACCGCTTTTACGGCGAGACGACTGACATGGACGAAGAGAGCTGCAAAAGAAAAACAATATACGACGATACAAGGAAACTATTGAGATGAAATTCAGAAAGAAAGAGACCAACTATTTTGAGATGCTGACCGCAATGGTGGACTGTTCGATGCGAACGGCGAAACAACTGGACGACCTGCTGCACCATTATACCGATGTGGAAGAGAAGCTACGGATACTCGATGACTTGGAGTCTGAGGGTGACCAGATGCTCCACGGATTCTCAGACGAACTGAATGTCGCGTTCATCACCCCGATTGATCGGGAGGATCTGCTGGCCATGGGAAATCGCATAGATTCTCTGACGGACGCGATTGAACAGGTGGGGATCAAGCTGGACATGCTGGGAGTTATGTCTATTCGTCCGGGGGTGCTGGAAGTATCGAAGCTTATGGTCGAGGCTTGCGGACTGCTGGTCGAGGCGATGGGGGAGTTCGAGCGTTTCAAGAATTCCCAGAAACTACCGAAACTTGTCATCGAGATAAACCATTGCGAGGAGAAAGCCGACGGACTGTACCATTCGGAAGTAAAGAAACTCTATTCAACGGAAGAGTCCGTCCTGGAAATCCTCCGTTGGAAGGAAATCTACGACGATATGGAACAGGTTCTGGACAATTGCGAGGATGTAGCGGATTTGCTCGACGCCATGGCGTTGAAAAACCGCTGAGCATTTTGCAGTCGGCGGTCGATATCCAACGGAACGCTATTTCAGGAAATCAAGGCGGCAGGGGGTGAAGATATCCAGTACCTTGCCCGCTTTAAGGCATACGGCACCGTGCAGTACGTTCGGCGCGAACTTGACGCTGTCCCCCGCTTTGACGATCTGCGTCTCGCCATCGTTAGTAAATTCAAACTCCCCCTCGATGATATAGGCGATCTGTTCATGCGGATGGGTGTGCGGCGCCCCGACGGCCCCCTCCTCAAAATACACCTCCACCGCCATGAGGTTGTCGCTATGGGAAAGTATCTTCCTTCTGGTTCCGCCACCGAGTTCGATGAACGGAGTATCTTCATTGCGAGTGAATCTATCTGACATACGGATGCCATGCCTCCTTAGCTTCCTGCGATAAAGTATTGATATCCCAATGTTCCATAGTTTTCAAGACAGGCTGGCGGTTGTTTATTTTCCCTTAACGGAACTTTCTGTGTCTCCACCGACATCCTGTATGCAATTTCCAGTCCGTCTGCGTCCGTGAAAGGCGGTCAGTCGGCGGTCTCCATCAGGTTTTCCCTGAAATAGATATCTATCGGGATCGCTATCGATTGTTCGGGTTCCTGTCCAAGTACGACTTTCCGGTATATCTGGTAAATCGCCGTATGGCCCTGATATGCCGGTCTTTGGGATAGCAGGCAGTCGATGCTCCCGTCAAGCAAACCTTTACGGTTTTCATTGACCAGATCGTATCCGATGGTCACTACCTGTCGCTTGTGTCCTGATTTCATCAAGCTGGTTCCAAAACAATTGATGATGTTGTTCACGGTAAAGATTCCCCGAAGATCGTCATGGAGTTCAAGCAGGCCTTCCGTTACGGTGTCGACCTCATCCAGCGAGCCGAGCGTGATTTCCTGTAGCGTCATGCCTGTGTGGTCTTCGAAGTACCGTTTGAAACCTGCCGCTCGCTGGGTGCTGTTCACTGCGTCGGGATACAGTTGGACGCTTGCGATAGTCCCCGTTTTACCTTGGCACAATGCGGAGATCAATCTTCCCGCGAGGTATCCGCTTTGATGTGAATCCTGGGCGATGGTCGCTATCGGGTTCATGTCGGGCAATGGTGAATCAACAAACGCATACGGGGTGTCCTGATGTTCCAGAAGCAGGATTTCCGCTTCGTTTGCAGGGAGGGGAGCAAGCAACAGGCCATCGATACCCATCGCATATAATTCTTCGGCCTTTTTTGCCATGTCCCCTTTGACCAGTCTGTCAAACTGCTTTGTGGTAATCGATACCGATAATACACTCAGTTCTTTCGCCGCCTGGGCTACTCCCTGATACACCATTTCCCAGTACTGGAATTCCGTATCGAACCGAGGCAGCAATACGCCGATATTGTAGTTCCTGTTGAGCTTCAGATTACGGGCGTAGGCGTTCGGCTCATACCCATGCTCCTTGATAAGAGCCTGGATGGTCTCCCTTGTTTTTACTGAAACGCCGGCCCTGCCGTGGATGACCCTGTCCACCGTGCCGATGGATACTCCCGCCAGCCGTGCGATTTCCGTAATGGTGATGATTTTTTTCTGCGTATCCATGAGCTTTTTCCATCCTTGTTGTGCGTGTACGTACACGAGGGAATTGTACCACAGCTTTTCTCCCTTGCAAGAAAAAATGGGGACATCCATGCAGATTGGATGTTTAGGTATGTTCCTTCAGGGATGGCATTGTTACATTCTTGGTGAATACCATTTTTCAGTGGAATCCGACGCTTTCGTCTAGGTTTGCATCGTCCAGACGGGAATGCAGGGCAAGTTCACTTGCTCATGTTATCCCAGCTCAATCCGTTTCGTCGCGACCTTGTCTATGAACATCTGGTCGTGTTCGACGAATATCCTGGTCGGCCGCTGATCAAGCAGCATTTGTTCGATCTGCGTGCGGGAAATGACATCGATGAAGTTAAACGGTTCGTCCCAGACATACAAGTGCGCCCTGTCGCACAGGCTTTTCGCAATCAGCACCTTTTTCTTCTGCCCTCCGCTGAAATCCTCCATGTCCTTTCCAAACTGGATTTGGGAGAAGCCCAGTTTAACCAGCATCGCCTTGAAAAGCGATTCCTCGACCCCACAGACCTCAGCGTAATCGGCCAACGTCCCTGTAAGAAAGGAAGTATCCTGCGGAACATAGGATATCTTCAACCCATACGCAAGAACTATGGAACCACTGTATGAAAGCGGTTCACCCATGATCAGTTTCAAAAGACTTGATTTGCCGGAACCGTTTCTCCCTGTCAGCGCGACCTGTTCTCCTCGTGCAACGGTGAAAGTCACCTTGTCGCAGATTGTTTTTTTATCATAGGAGATACGTAGATTTGCACACCTGACCAACATGTCGTTCTTGTGCGATATCGGACGGACCTCGAGCGTGTCGGAACGGTCCAGATTCTTCAGTAGCTTCTGTTTTTCTTCTACCGCTCGCTTCCTGCGGTTTTCTACGTTTTTCGACCGCTGCATCATTTTCGCCGCTTTGCGCCCGATGAATCCTTTGTCTGCGAGGTTCCCCGTGTGGTCATAGGCGCCGAACCCTGTTTTGGTTCGTTCCACTTTGTCGGACCAACCGGCAGTACGTTTCGCCGCTTCGCCCAACCGTCCGATGTCCTTGCGTAGTTTCTCATCTTCCGCCAGTTCAAAACTATCCCGGTATTCCTTGTTTCTCCACCAGGAGGAGAAATTGCCCTGTTGGATTTCAATGGTCGTCCTGTTGATGGCCAGGACATGATCCACGCATCGATCCAGTAGCGTCCTGTCATGGGAGACGAGGATGTAGCCCCGTTTGGAATTCAGATATCGTCCGATAATCTCCCTGCCATAGGCGTCGAGATGGTTCGTCGGCTCATCGATCAACAGGAAGTGTTCCTCTTTGAGGAAAAGGATTGCCAGGAGGATTTTTGTCTGTTCCCCTTTGCTCAAGGTGTCGAACGGTCTGTCCAGGGTTTTCTCCGGTATTTCCAGCGTCGCCATTTCCCGACATAGTACCCATGGGGCGTAGTCTGGTTGGATCCTTTCGACCACTTGTCGGGTAGCCAGACTCATGTATGGGACCTCGAATGGGAAATAGTCGAATGCGACTGGTGATTTGATAATACCGGAGTAATGAAATTTCCCCATCAGCAGGTTGAGGAAGGTCGTCTTGCCCGTCCCGTTGCGACCGACGAGTCCGAGCCTCCAGTCCGTATCGAGCTGTAGCGTGACGCCAGTGAAAATATCATCGTAGCTGCCGTCGTAGGCGAAGGTCAGATTTTGTATCGTGATCATGGACATATGTTGCCTCTCTTGTCTGTTCTGTCTCCTGCGGGGTTCCGAATCGTGGAGGGCAGGGTATATAAGGACCTTCCGATGGAAACGTCCCCGTTATGTGGATATTCCAAATCCATGTGGATATAGGAAGTCCGACGCGAACCTGGCAAGGAAGCTGCGAGCCTTTTTCGGTCATGGAATACTGTGTAGACATGTATGGAAACAGGGGGAAACTACACGAAAACATAGGAATGTCGGACAGCGCTTTCTTGCCGAAGCACAATTATGTCATAGATGACTGGAACAGTGCTTCATATTATATGTGGGGTGTTAGCAAGAAAAGCTTCTCATGTCCGTTGAAACCTCGTGTAAGCAGATGTATGGAACTTTCCATCGTCAGTATGATAAGGACGATTCCGTTTTTTTGTCAACAGATACACCTTTTTGCAGGTATCTGTGGTATATGGATTGCTTTGCGGAGGATGATATGGGACGAGGAGAAATGTGGTGGGATACTTGATGTCTGAGTCGTTTTGCTATCACTTAGTTAAACGTATAAACTTTTTATTGACAATAATGGAAAGCGGGTTCAATAATAGTTGTAGTTAAGGGTTTAACTAATTCTTTAAGCTATGTTTTACAAAACCGTCGGCATTGGTTGACGGAAACGGAAAAATGGAGGAATCACATGAAGAAACTAGGTCGTTTGGTCGTTGCCGCAATGATATTGTTGCTGGTAGCAGCTCCAATGGTCTTTGCCGCCGGTGCGAAAGAGAATGCGCCGAAGGCTGACGGGACGATCCGATTGGGTATCTGGCCCGAGGACAACAAGCCCGATGAAATCAAGATGCATGAAGGGTTCGTAGAGACCTTCAAGAAAAATCATTCAAACATTACAGTCGTACCCGCCTACTACAAGTATGCGGTTGACACCTTTGTGGCGTTGGCGGAATCCGGCAATGCTCCGACCGTGTTCGAGAGCTGGTACACGGAGCCCCAGAAACTCATCCAGAACAATTTGATTGCCGACATAACTTCTGAACTGAATGGAAAGGGATGGGCGGACTGGATGAACCCGGATATCCGTAACCTGATGTCCGACTCCACCGGCCATATCTACGGCATTCCTCGCGATGCCTATGCGCTGGGCCTGATGATCAATATCGAGCTGTTTGAAGAAGCCGGTCTGGTCGATGCCAACGGGCTTCCCAAGATGCCGAAAACCTGGCAGGAAGTCGCTGAATACGGCAAGATTATCAAAGACAAGACTGGTGCCGCGGGTCTCTGCCTGCTCGCCAAGGACAATGCCGGTGGCTGGCATTTCTCCAACATCGCCTGGAATTTCGGCGCTGAGTTCGAGAAGCAGACGAATGGCAAGTGGATCGCCCAGATCAATACTCCGGAAGTTCTCGCCGCCATGCGGTATGTCTATGACCTGAGATGGAAATACGACATCCTGACTCCTGATCCTCTGACCGAAGACTGGGGTACGGGCTTCGCGAAGCTTGGTTCCGGCGCTGCCGCCATGTATATCGCCGCCAACGACGCCGTGAACATGCCGACCGAGGTCAATGGTCTTCCGGTGGACAAGCTCGCGTTGCTGCCCGTTCCCGCCGGTCCAAACGGAAACCAGTATCTGCTCATGGGTGGGACTCCGTATTTCTTTAGCAAGAACGCCACCCCCGTTGAGATTTCCGCCGCGCTCGACTATATCGAGATCATGGGGAAGGCCCCGACCGTATCCGCCGAGACCATCAGCGGACTCGAAGCCGACTACGCCCGCAAGAAGAATATCGGCGTCCCCGTCATCCCCCGGTTCCCCGCTTGGACGAATCCCGACTATAAAACCGCCGAGGACGGTATCATCGCCAAGTATTCCAACGTTGACATGCGCCTGTACAACGACTACTACGACGCGGTCGCTACAGAAGGCAAGCTGAAGCTTGAAGAGCCCCAGCTTCCGCAGGAACTGTACGCTGAACTGACCAAGGTTCTTCAGGCCGTCGTGACCGACAAGAACGCCAATATCCCGCAGTTGCTGGCGACCGCCGAAAAGAACTTCCAGCAGCTTCTGGATTCGCAAGTGAACAAATAAGGCGAAAGCCATTTTCGAAACAAGACGGGGTGGTCTGCGTCGCTTTCCGTACGACGTACAGAACAATACAGGCCACCTCTTCTTTTTTTGCCCAAAACCAGATATACGGGGGAAAATAGAGGAAGGCTGGAAATCCGGACTTCCCAGATGCTGGTGAAGCGATGCGACAAGGTGGTGATGGAATGAACAGAAAATTGCAACGGGTAGTACGAAGGAATCTCTCAGGATGGCTGTTGCTGCTGCCTGGGGTCGTCCTGTTCGCGTTTTTCGTCTGGGTGCCTCTTGTCCAAAGCCTGGTCCTTTCCCTGTTCCAGACGAAAGGCATCCACATATCAGTCTTTGTGGGACTACGGAACTTCAAAGATGTCGTCACGCATCCCGATTTCCATGCCGCCTTTGTCAATACGTTCAAGTACACCTTCTGGTCATTGGCCATCGGTTTCTTGGTCCCCGTCATTATTTCGGTATTGATTATGGAGACGAGGCGTGGGCAGGC
Source organism: Sphaerochaetaceae bacterium (assembly GCA_034114085.1). Classification (GTDB taxonomy): domain Bacteria; phylum Spirochaetota; class Spirochaetia; order Sphaerochaetales; family Sphaerochaetaceae; genus Spiro-02. Next base: position 88,879 of record JAXEWB010000086.1, read on the forward strand.
GTTCTTCCGGTTCTCGACATATTTCCCGAACATCGTCCCCGGCCTTGCCACGATACTGATGTGGGGGTTCCTGTTCCGTTCAGGACCAACCGGTGTATTGAACATCCTGCTGTCGAAGATTGGAGTGCATCCGATTGTCTGGATCAGCGACGCGAAGAAAGTCATTCCGCTGATTATCCTTACCATGACTTGGAAAAGCGCTGGTTCCACGGCGCTCACGTATATGGCCGGTCTGAGCGGTATCAACCCCGAGCTGTACGATGCCGCCGCGATAGACGGCGCGGGAATCTGGGGGCGTCTGATTCATGTGACGTTGCCACAGCTATTCAAATTGGGGAGCACCCTGCTGATCGTGCAGGTCATCTCCGTATTCCAAATTCTGTATGAACCGCTGGTACTGACCAACGGCGGCCCGAACAATGCTTCGATATCGCTGATGCAGTTGGTCTGGCGCTATGCCTTCGACCGGTTCGACTATGGGCATGCCAACGCGGTTGCCGTAGTAGTGTGCTTGATATTGATTGTGCTGACTTCGCTGTACAATCTCGTGGATCGGAAAATCCAGAGCATGTAGGAGGAGGCCGCTATGAACAAAAATGTCGGTGTCATCCGGAGTTATGACTTGGGTAGTCACTGGGTCAAGTTCGGCAGGGTCTGCGTATATGCGGCATGCATCTGCCTTACCTTGATAGCGCTGTTTCCCGCGGTGTGGGTGTTGTTGGCCGGATTCAAGAGCATGAGTGAATTTACCCGGACACCAAGCCTCCTGCCTTCGTCGTACAATTTCTCCGTGTTCACGGAAACCTGGAAAAAATTCCATTTTGAGAAATACTACGTATATTCCTTGATATCCGTCGTGGGATGTGTGGTATGCGCCGTTTTTTTCAACGCTCTTACCGCCTATGCGTTGCAGATACTGAAACCAATCGGTTCAAAGGTAATCAACGGTCTCGTCATGTGGTCGTTGATGATTCCCGTTACGGTCGGTATCGTTCCGTTGTTCATCAATGTCACGAACATGGGGCTGAAGGGGTCTTTCCTGCCCATTTGGCTCTGCATGGGTGCCAATGCGTTCTATGTGGTGCTGTTCAAGCAGTTTTTCAGGAGTTTTCCGGCGTCGATGGTCGAGGCCGCCCGTTTGGACGGATGCAGTGAATTGGAGACGTTCCTGAAAATCGTGACACCATTGAGCAAGAGCATCGTCATGGTGGTGGTCATCTATGCAATCAATGCTTCCTGGTCCGATTTCCTGTTCCCGTATCTGGTACTGAATCAGTCGGGGAGGGAGACTGTCATGGTCCGGCTGTTCCAGTTCAGGACCTCCACGGTGACGGACGTCGATGTTCTCAGGGCGATAGTATTCGCTATCATTCCCCCGATTATTCTGTTCCTCGCTTGTTCAAAAACCATTACTGCAAGCGTCATGGAAGGTGGAATTAAGGAATAATATATGGCAAAGCAAGCTGACAGATATTTCGAGGTCGATCCTTGGCAAGTCGTCGAACAGGGGTTTGATCCCGCCCACAATAGGGTAGCGGAGTCGATTTTCTCCTTGGGAAACGAGTACATGGGCGTCCGTGGATACGCCGACGAGCGTTCTTCGGTGGACAGCCTGCGGGGGAGCTATTTCAACGGTCTGTACGAGATGGACTATTCCGTCCCCCGTTCCTACAGGGGCATCGTGGACAAGACACATTTCATGGTCAACGCCGCCGACTGGCTTTCCACCTCGATTTATGCGGACGGGGAGAAGCTTGACTTGTCCGCCTGCCGGATATCCCGGTTCGAGCGTCGTTTGTCCATGCGCGAAGGGACGCTCGTCCGGCGTTTTCAGTGGGATACTGTTTCCGGCAAGTCCCTGTCGCTCAGGTTCTCCCGGTTTCTCAGCATGGACGACGTCCACCGCGCCTATCAGCGTATTGAGATTGCGTCGCTGTCGGGAACCTGCCAGTTGGAGATTACCTGCGGGATTGATTTCGATGCGTATCACGAATCCATGGGACGGTGTTTCTGGCATGAGGAAGCCCGGAAGGTGCTTGCGGACGGTTGCGCGATGGTCGGCGGCACCGAGTATTCCAGGCAACTGTTGTTCTCCGGTTTCCGGCTTGATGTATCATCCTCACTATATGGGAGCCAAGCGGAGGCTTTGGCGGAAATGCGGTTCACACCTTCGCCAGAAGGGTTGTCGGAATGCCGGTCCGAGGTACGGACGGAGATTCAACCAGAAATAAGGCAGGAGGTTCAATCTTCGTCCCTGTTTGGCTCTTCTCCGTCCTCGTCCTTGGCTGATTCCCAATCCGCGTTTCAATACGAGGACGTGACGGACCTCCCGTTGTACGTAGGCAAGCGGATTACGGCCACGATATCCCCCGGACAAGATCTGAGGATTGACAAGACTGTGGTCAATGTGGCGGGGACGCAACAGCCGCTCGATCCCGTCGCAATCTTGAATGAAGGCTTGGAACGATTGTCTCTATCTGGAAATGATGGTTATGATACAGCTTTGGAGCATCAGAAATTATTTTGGCAGGACTATTGGAATGCCGCGGACATTGAAATTCTGGGAGCGAACAGAGTAGCCGACCAGCAGGGAATCCGGTTCAGCATGTTCCAGCTTGCCCAGACATATCGCGGCAAGAGCCAGTTCCATAACATCGGGGCGAAAGGTCTGACAGGAGAGTTTTACAACGGCCATGCATTCTGGGATACGGAGAGCTATTGCCTGCCGTACTACCTGTTCACCGACCCGTCGGCGGCGAGGGCATTGCTTTCCTTCCGCTATCATACGCTTGCACAGGCGAGGGCGAGGGCCGCGATGCTCGATTGCGAAGGTGCGTGCTATCCTGTCGCGACGCTCAACGGGGATGAAGCCTGCACCCTTTGGCAACATGCGAACCTACAGTTTCAGACGGATACCGCCATCGCCTATGCGATACGTCACTATGTCACCATGACCGGGGATATAGAATTTCTCCAGGAACAGGGAATCTCGATGCTTGTCGAAATCTGCCGTTTCTTGGTCTCCCGCGGCGGCTATGATCCACGGACCGGCCGGTTCGGCTATTACGGGGTGATGGGACCCGACGAGTTCCACATGATGGTCAATAACGACTGCTATACCAACTGCATGGCGAAAAAGACCTTTGAGTATACTGTGGAAGTTCTTGAAACGATGCGACGGGAGGCTTCTGAAGCATACTCTGCGTTGTCCAGACAGTTAGGGTTGACCGAAACCGAGGTGCTTTCTTGGCGTGAGTATGCGCAGTCGATGTATGTTCCGTATGATGAACACACCCATGTGTACGAGCAGTTCTCCGGGTATTATTCCTGCCCGCACATCGATGTGGACTCCATCCCCGTAGAGCAATTCCCCCTCTACCACAGTTGGTCCTACGACCGTATCTATCGTACTGACATGATCAAGCAGCCATCGGTGCTCATGCTGCTCTTCCTGTATAATAGTTCGTTCCCGCTGGAAGACAAGCGCGCGAACTATGAGTTCTATGAACCCCGGACAATCCATGAATCCTCGCTGTCGCCGTCGGTACATTCGATTCTCGCCTGTGAACTGGGGAAATGGGACGATGCGATGCGCTTTTTTTCCTATGCCACCAGGCTGGACTTGGACAACTACAACCGCAACGCCGACGAGGGGCTGCACATGACCAGTCTTGCCGCCGCCTGGATGAACATCGTCTACGGGTTCTGCGGCATGCGTAGCGACGATGGGCGACTCTGTTTCAATCCCACGCTTCCTCCCTCCTGGGAGGGCTACCGGTTCAAGCTGGTCTGCCAGGATTCCGTGTTGTTGGTTTCCGTCGATGCGCAAGGCGCTGGATTCATCGTCCTGCAAGGTCCTCCCGTTGAAATCTTTGTCCGGGGCGAAGCGCTGTCCATCGGTTCTCGGCCGGTTCGGGTAGGGGTATGACCATGGACGGTATCTGGACGTTGTGTGAATGCGGATATGACACTGAACGTGTAATTTCCAACGGCAATACGTTCTTGCTTGGCAATGGATACTTGGGATGTCGCGGGACGCTGGACGAGCATACAAGGGCTCATATGGCCGCGGTCAATCTCGCCGGTGTATATGACCGTTGCGGTTCTTCGTGGCGGGAGACGGTGAACGCGCCCAATCCGTTGTTCGGCTGTCTCGATTGCAGCGGCGTCCCGCTTGCCGCGGGCGATGGCTCAATGTCATCCCATCTCCACGAGCTTGATTTCCGTCATGGCGTATCCCGGCGAGAGACTGTCTGGAAGGTTCGCATGAACGAGAAAGCCCCCCCGGTGACGGTCATCCTCTCGACGGAACGTTTTGTGAGCATGGACGATATCCATCTGCTTGCCTCCCGATGGACGGTCACTGTGGATGCCGCATGTGAGTTGACATTGCGCTCCGGTATAGACCAGGAGGTCTATGACTGCAACGGGCCGCACCTGACACGGTTTCTTCGCCAGATGGATGAGGTGCCTGACATCGGCCCCGTAGAGACGGTTCGGGCCTGGACGGGAGAGTCCGGCGTTGAAGTCGCCGTATCGAGGTTTTCATCCATTTCCGACGGGGCGATTCATCTGAGCGCGGGACAGTCCCTGGAATTTGTCGTGTTCGGCTCCGTCTATACCTCGCAGGATACACCAACGGCCGCGCAGTCCTGCTTGGAAACAATCGCAAAGGCGTGCCGGGACGGTTATGATACCGTATACGATAGCCATTATCGTTGTTGGGAACACTTGTGGGAAGGGAGCGAGGTGGAAATCGGCGGAGACCTCCAGGCTCAGAAGGCGATCAACTACAGTCTGTACCATCTCCATTGCATTGCGCCACGGCATGGAAAGGGGCTGTCCATCGCTGCCAGGGGGCTTTCCGGACAGACCTACAAAGGCGCTGTGTTCTGGGACACTGAAATCTTCATGCTCCCTTTTTTCCTCCACACGGAACCATCGGTGGCCCGAAGCTTCCTCGAATACAGGATCAACGGCTTGCCCGGCGCTTTGGCTAAAGCCGCCGAGTATGGGTTCGAGGGTGCTTTCTACGCCTGGGAGAGTCAGGAACATGGGTACGAAGCCTGTTCGGACTACAATGTGACCGATGTCTTTTCCGGGCGTCCTCAAAGGACCTATTTCCGGGACAAGCAGATCCATATCAGCGCCGATGTCGTCTACGCCTTGTGGGAATATGTGGAATATACCGGCGATCTCTCGATTCTGCGGGAAGGCGGCCTGGAGATGATTCTCCAATGCGCGAGGTTCTACTATTCCTACGCCTACCTGAACCTCCGCAAGAATCGAATCGAGTTCCTCGATGTAATCGGGCCCGATGAATATCACGAACGGGTTTCCAACAACGCCTTTACGAACAGGATGGTGCTCCATGTCTTTGAGGTGCTGCGTCTGGCCGTTTCCCGGCTTTCTTCGGTTTCTCCGAAGGACAAGGCGTTTGTGGAATCGATTGTTGACGGTCCGGCGTTGGCCGCTTTCGAGACTGTCGCTCAATGGATTTATGTCCCGAAGCCCCGTCCCGATGGCGTAGTCGAGCAGTTCGATGGTTATTTCAAGCAGGAAGACTGCTCATTGGATGATGTCCGGTCCCGGTTGCTGAAACCGAACGAATACTGGGGAGGGAACAATGGCGTGGCTGCCCATACGCAGGTGATCAAGCAAGCCGACGTCATTGCCCTCCAGCAACTGTTCGCTGACGATTATGACGTCCGGACCGTCAAGGCCAACTGGGATTATTATGAAAAACGGACGGAACATGGGTCGAGCCTCAGCTCCTGCATGTATGCGTTGACCGCATGCCGGATTGGATATCTGGAACGGGCGAAGCACCTGTTCTTGTCTAGCGCGTTGGTCGATATGGTCGGCGGGGGCAAGCAGTTCGCAGGCGATATCTATATCGGAGGGACTCATCCGGCCTCCGCTGGCGGGGCGTGGATGATCGCGGTGCTGGGCTTCGGTGGATTCCGGCTTGAACGGGGACTGCCCGTCGCCGACGGCAAGCTGCCGCAGGACTGGAAATACCTGCGGTACCGGATTCTGGTCGATGGCAGACGGTATATGGTCACGATACGGGATTCGGTCAGCGTAATCGAACCGATGGATGTATGATGGAGTGATGGATGGAAATTGCAGGAACCAGGATAGACGGCGCTATCTTTGATTTGGACGGGGTGATAGTCGATACGGCGAAATACCATTATCTCGCATGGAAGGAACTGGCGTCCGAATTGGGGTTCGCCTTTACGCGACAGGACAATGAGCTGTTGAAGGGTGTAAGCCGTGAGCGGTCGCTGGAAATCCTGCTGGAACTTGGCGGTGTGATCTTGTCCGCTGAGGATTTTCAGAAAGCGCTTGTACGGAAGAATGCGCGGTACGTGGAGTATATCGATAGGATGGATGCCTCGGAGATTCTTCCCGGCGTATGTGACTTTCTGGTGGCGCTTAGAAAGGCTGGCATTCGGATAGCCTTGGGTTCCGCAAGCAAGAACACTCCGTTGATTCTTCAGCGTGTAGGGCTTTGCGACGCATTTGACGCGGTTGTGGACGGTAACATGGTGTCGCGTGCGAAACCCGACCCCGAGGTGTTCCTGGTCGGTGCAAGGCGTCTGTGCGTTCCTCCCTGCAACTGCGTGGTGTTCGAGGATTCCCAGGCCGGTATCGATGCCGCGGGACGCGCGGGCATGCGGAGCGTGGGTATCGGCTCCAGCGATGTACTTATGAACGCCGATATGGTTGTCGCGGGTTTCTCTGGGTCCGTACTTTTTTTTGGGCTAGATAGTTAATCGCTTAAATGGTATACTTGCGTCCATAAGGATGAGAATGGCATGGTGACTTTGAAAGATATCGCTGATATGGCGGGAGTGAGCGTAGCTACGGTATCGTATGTAATCAACGGCCGGTTCGACAAAGTGTCCGTGAAGACCATCCAGCGCATCCAGCGCATCATCCAGGAAACGAAGTATAGTCCCAGTATGAGCGCACGGACGCTCGCCAACAAGTCTTCAAATATCATCGGCATCATCAACCATACCGTCTCCGAAAAGGCGGGGAGTTTTCTGATAGATCCGTTCCACAGTTCCTTTATAGCCGGTATGGAGCGGACCATCCGCGAAGCGGGGTATTTCATGATGCTCCGGACGGTCAAGGATGCCGCGGCGTTGGATGCGTTGATCGCCAACTGGAATCTGGACGGCATGATTCTCACCGGTCTGTTTCGTGACGACTTTTACCAGATGCTTCGTGAAAAAAGTACTCCGTTCGTATTGATCGATAGTTATATCGATGATCCCGATATCTGCAATGTAGGGCTGGAGGATTGCCGGGGGGCGTATCTGGCGACCAAGCTGTTGCTGGAGAAGGGGCATCGCCGTATCGCTTTCGCCTGTCCTCCGATTCGTAAGGCCGGCGTCGTGGAGGAGCGTTTGCTCGGTTATCAGCGGGCCCTTTGCGAATATGGCGTCAGTTATGACCCCGACTATGTGTTCGTCCAGGAAATTTCCGTGGAAGAGGGTCTCGCCCTGGGTGAACGGCTCGCTGGCCGGCCTGAAATAACGGCGGTGTTCGCTTCCGCGGATATCCTTGCCGCGGGAATCATGGCTGGTCTGAAGAACAAGGGCGTGGAAGTTCCCCGCGACAAGTCCGTCGTCGGTTTTGACGATGTATATTTTTCCCTTCTGACTTCCCCGACGTTGACTACCATCCATCAGGACGCTGCGAAGAAGGGCATGCTCGCCGCTCAGTTGCTTATCGCCACCCTTGAGCATCGTCCGATACCCCAAAAGCAAATTGTCCTTCCCGTATCATTGGTGGAACGGGAAAGCGTCCGGGCGATATAGGGTGGTATGGCCAAGAGTCTATTCACATCCTGTTCGGTACTTTCCTTGCCACTACGAGCCTATGTCGGTCTGGAACGGGTTGTTCCAGAGATGGCTGCTTGTTTTAAAGTCCTCGTATCGCATCGGGTGGCCCTAAGTGATTGAATCCCGTTTTACTGTGGATGATGAAGCCCCTTCCTGTTTTGCAAAATATAAAACATGTGAACAGATGAACAATGCCTCATCCATATTGCTGATGTCTCTCATGCCACAGCGATACTGCATTGGTCGTCGGCATCGCTGAGGTACTGCCAACATTGCCGAGACTACTGACAGCGCGGCGGGAATCCCCGCCGCGGGTTTATCAGAGCTGCCAACTAAAATACTGTGTTGGTTTACGCTTTGAAAGCGGTTGTCTTCATATGTGGTTATGGTTAAAGAGGCATCGCTTCCTGTTGGTTGCCGCCAAACGGCGGTTCTCCAGTAAAGGATTGCCCTCCGTTGAACGGTGGTTCCCCATTGAAGGGCGGTTCTCCGCGGAACGGACGTTCTCCGTTGAAATTCCCGTCCTGTCCAAAATCCCGGCCAAAGCCTCCGCCGAAGCCTCCATGTCCAAAACCGATAATCGCTGAACCGATATGCGAGACCGCTGAATCAACAGTGACAGTACCTGCTTCAGTACCTCCCGTATAGGATGCCTCGCCCAACGCAAGGCCATTGAATACTTGGTCGCTGGTCAACGTGCCTCCTGTGGAAAGGCTGAAAGTCTCTCCACTATTGATTGAGCTGGAGGCTAGCAACGAAGCCGAACCGCTGGTGTAGTAGTCGGGAACGGTGAACCCCACGATGACATTCCCCGCCGTGTCGGCAAGAACCAGAGACGTACCGGCCGTCAGCGCATCGCCATATGTAATTACCTGTCCGGTCGTCTGTGAACCTGACGGGGTGTTATTGCCCGCACCGCCCATCGCCACAATAGTGCCGCCCGTATAGCTGAACCGTGAATCATCGTCGCAATCCAGCCCCATTTCGGGAACTCCCGAACCTAGGGCTATGACGGTGCCTCCATTGATGACGATGGTCCCGTTTGAATCCGCTGCGTCGGCTTGGCTGCTGTGGACGAACATCAGGCCACCGTTGATGGTGATATTTTCGCCTGCGTTGAGCGCATCGTCTGTCGCCGTAATCTGGATAAGCCCCCCGTTGATGATCAGGCTCGCTTTCGCCTCAAGACCTTCGGGGCTGAGCGATTCTTCCTCGCTCACTTCATAGGGTGCACCTGTTGTCTTGATGATGATTACCCCATTGTTGACGATGAGGTTCGGGGTGGGGTCGTCCGCCGTACCTTCCGTCGTCGCATCCTCAGCGAGCTTCCATCCCGCAGTCATGGCCTTGCCGACCGAAGTGACTGTAATCGTTCCGCCATTGACTACCAGATACCCCTTTGCTTCGATGCCTTCCGCCGGATCCGCTTCCCGTCCGTTGACCTTGATTCCCTTTCCTTCTTCGCCATATACAGTACCGTTGGCGTTGATAGTCAGCGTCCCGGCGTCCATGATGAAGGCATCGTCGGCGTGGATTCCATTGCCTTCGGCATTCTCCTCGGTAACGATGTCGAGTACCCCCGAAGTCACGCGAACGGTTCCGTCAACCTTGACCGCATGCTTTTTGCAGGCCGTTACGGTCAGCATCCCGTCCCCGCAGAAAATGACGTCTCCGCCACTGGTCAGCGCACCCTTCTTCTCGTTGTCCGTACTGTCGGCCACGCTGTTTGTAGTTCCCTCAGCGAGATTGACGAACGCCTTTGTCGTGCTTTTGAGTTGCAGGGCGGGGAGGGATGTTCCTGTGATATCAAGTCCTGCGAGCGTAACCATATAGTTCGCCTTGTCGCTGGTGAACATGACCGTTCCGGTGAAATTGCCGGAGAGGATGTAGTTATAGAGCCCTGTTCCAGAATTCTTGACGACGATATTGCCATCGGAATTTTGGGTGATGGACACTTCGGTTGTATTGTCAGTGGTGAAGCTCGTTCCGCTGAGGCTGATGGAAATGTCCTGGAATGCATAATTCTCCACGATATCCGCGGCATTGTAATACGTCTGGGGATCATCGGGGGAGGAAACTGAAACGGTATAGGCTTCCGTCTCTACCGTCGATACGAATGTCGCCGGTTCCCCGGTCCTGTTCATGCCAGGTCCCATGCCTTGCCCCATATGAGGCCACATTTCGGGCGGCATATCGGTAGGCATTCCCGTTTCGGCTGTAGTGGGCTGGGATGCCGTAATCTGCTGACTGTTGGTTTCCGTCAGTATGGATGTTTGATTATCTGTGACGGCACAACCTGTCATCATCAGAATTCCGCATGCAAGCAATACGATGACACGAAGTTTTAATTGTTTCATATGTTTCTCCGTTATAGGTTTTTTCATATTCACATATATGATTCTGAAAAACGGCGGAGGCAAGCGGAGACCCCCATGAATGTCAAAAACTACATAAAATCAACATAAAACGGGATGAATGACAGCCGGCATTGTCGAAGGAACTCCTCTCACCGATGTATATTCCGTTCCATTGTACATCGGGCGGTCTTTGATTCCAGGGGTGCTCATGAACCTCGTATAATTGCCGAGAAGAACATGACTGTTGGATAGCGTTCTTCCGCATTTGGCTATTGACCTATGTCGATAAAAAATACTTGAATGCATCCATGGATGATAACAAGCTTGTTTTGAAACCGAAAAAAGTCGTCTTTCTCGATGTGGACGGGACAATCGCCCCATTTGACGCACCGATCCCGCAAAGTGCGATACAGGCCATTCGCATGGCCAGGCAGAACGGAAACAGAGTATTGCTCTGTACTGGACGCAGCCGTGCCGAGTTGCAACCTCAGGTGATGTCCATCGGCTTCGATGGGATGGTCGGAGCCGCGGGTGCGTTCGTAGATATCGACGGTACCGATGTTTTTTTTGCAAAACTGCGGGAAGAATGGGTGGCTGAGATCATCGACTATTTTGATAAACATCATATCCATGGATTTTTCCAATGTCCCGCCATGACGTATGCGCGCCAACGGTCTTTGGATGCTTTTTCCGCCATGCTCGGTATGTCGGTCACGTCTTCCCAGCGTGATGGAGTGGTGATTCCAGGAATCGTGGCGAAGGAAAACCTCTACGAATGCCGCGATGTCACGAAGATATTCTTCCTTTCCGAGACTACTCTTGTTGAAGAAGTCCGAAAGCATTTCTCTGGACGGTTCATGGTCATCAACAATACGATTGGCCTGCCGATGGATAAAAGCGGGGAATTGTCCCAGCTGGGGATCTCCAAAGCTACGGGCATCGAGATCGTGCTGAAACATTATGGTTGCGACATTGCCGACTCCATAGCCATCGGGGATGGATACAATGATTTGGAGATGGTCGAATACGCAGGAACCGGCATCGCTATGGGCAACGGTGTCGATTCGTTGAAACAGATTGCTGACTATGTGACTACGGACATCAATGACGATGGCTTGTACAAGGCGTTTAGGCACGTTGGCTTGGTCGATTAACCAATTTTCAGCTATCGGATCTACTTTCTTTCAGGTACGATCTCCAGCCAATAGTCATCAGGATCATTGATGAAATAAATACCCATCTTCTTGTTTTCGAAGCAGATGCATCCCATCTCCTCGTGTTTCTTGTGGGCCGCTTCCATATCGTCTACGGAGAACGCAAGGTGAAATTCATCATCCCCCAGGTCGTAATGGTCCTTTTCCCAATCCCTCAACCATGTAAGTTCCAGCTGGTGCGGAGTCTTGCCGTCCCCCAGAAAGACCAAGATGAACGAACCGTCCGCCGCTTCCTTTCTCCTGACTTCCTTGAGTCCCAGAGCTTCCTGATAAAACTTAAGTGACTTTTCAAGGTCAATGACGTTGAAGTTGTTGTGGGCGAAATGAAATTCCATAAATTACTCCTTCTCGGATAATGCGAGCCATACGGCGTTATCACTCGGAGGCCGTGCGGTAGCACTGTCCGCCTCGTTCTTCCTTGCCTGTCACGCGTTCTCCTTCGAATGCTTTTCTCGGATAATGCGAGCCAAACGGCGTTATCACTCGGAGGCCGTGCGGTAGCACTGTCCGCCTCGTTCTTCCTTGCCTGTCACGCATTCTCCTTCGAATGCTTTTTTTACATTCCCAGCTGATGCTTTCTGAAAATACACCCTTGACGCCAATCTGCACAAGGGGGAACTCAAGACGAAAAACATTCGGCTGCATGGGCCGACGGGACTCTACAACGGAAGTTCGAAACTTTCTCCTTTGCGGGATATCTCCATGATGTTCGTTGGAAATCCTTTTTGCTGCCACAACGTCTTCAGTTTTTCACAGACTGAAAAATCCTCCCAGAAATGCATTGGGAACAGATAGGTCGGAACCGTCGCCTCCATCAGCTCCTCCGCGCCCAACGAATAGGCGCCTTCCAGCCGGGAATCGACCGGGACGAACGCCACATCAAGCTTTTTACCCCGCAGTTTCTCAATCTGCGCATGGTACGCCTTGGACATCTTCATGTTCCAGCCGTCGCTTTCCTCCGCCCAATACCAGTCGTTCAGATCCCCCGCATGGTAGATCGTCCAGTTCTCCACCGATACGATGAACGCCACCCCCTCATCGGTGGACTTCAGCGTCGATACATTCATCCCGTCGAGCGAGATTCCACAATTCGGCTTGATGAATCGCGTCCGGTCCTGCAAGTCGTCAGGTATCCGTTTCTTCCAGATGTCGGCGGAGAGTATGTACCGGATATCCGGGACTTCCTTCGCCAGGTCGAAGATCGCCGGGGAAAAGTGGTCTCCATGGCGATGGCTGGCAAAGACATACAGTGGACGGTCCTTCGCTATGGGCGGCAGGTTTCCTTCAAAATAATCGAACAGCAGGGTACGGGCGGTATCCTCCACAAGGAACGAACTATGGTGGATGTATGTAACCTTCATACTGCAAAATTGACCCGAAACCGCGCCGCTGTCAAGAGACATCTTCACCAGTATTGTGATATGATGCCTTCCGACGCCCTTCCTCCAACCGATTCTCCGATGGAGGGCTCTGGAGGATTCCATGACGCTCGACAAAATCTATCATGCGGCCTATGTGCTGAAATCCATAGCGAGGAGCACCGACCTGATTCGCGCCCCTCGTATTTTCCCCGATTCAGAGGTCTATCTGAAGACGGAGAACCTACAGATTACCGGATCGTTCAAGGTTCGTGGCGCATACTATAAGATATCCCAGTTGACTGATGAGCAGAAGGCCAGAGGCGTCATAGCCTGTTCCGCCGGCAATCATGCCCAGGGGGTGGCGCTGGCCGCCAGGCGGAGCGGTATCGAAGCCATTATCTGTATTCCTGAAGGCGCGCCTATATCCAAGGTCGAGGCGACCCGCGCTTACGGCGCGACGGTGAACTTGGTCAAAGGCGTCTATGACGACGCATATCAGGAAGCGTGCCGTCTCCAGCATGAGACCGGCCGTACGTTCATCCATCCCTTTGACGATGAGGACGTGATCGCGGGGCAGGGGACCATCGGGCTTGAACTGCTCGACCAGCTTCCCGACATTGACGCTGTCATCGTGCCCGTCGGTGGAGGCGGTCTGATTTCTGGAGTGGCGTACGCCATCAAGTCGTTGCGCCCTGCATGCAAGGTCTACGGCGTTCAGGCCGCCGGTGCCGCTTCGATGTATGATTCGATGCGCAGCCATGAGAAAATCACGCTTTCAGGAGTCTCTACCGTTGCGGATGGCATCGCCGTCAAATCGCCGGGAACGCTGACATATGATCTTTGTGAACGGTATGTGGACGATATCGTTACCGTGACTGACGATGAAGTGGCTTCGGCCATCCTGGCCCTTATGGAGAAACAGAAGCTTGTCGCGGAAGGCGCGGGTGCCGTCGCGGTCGCCGCCGCCATGTTCGACAAGGTCGATATCCAGGGGAAAAAGACCGTCTGTCTGGTCTCCGGCGGCAATATCGATGTGACGATCCTGTCTCGTGTCATTGCCCGCGGCCTATTGAAATCAGGGCGGTCGGCGGATTTTACGCTGGAGCTGTTGGACAAGCCCGGCCAGCTGGTAGAGGTTTCATCAATCATCGCCAGTCTCGGCGGTAATGTGGTCGCCGTCCACCATGACCGTTCCGGAGAAGACACCGACCTGAACAGTTGTACTCTCCGGTTGACGTTGGAGACGAGAGACCACAAGCACATCCGCCAGATACGCAAGGCTCTCGCCGATGCCGGATTCAAGTTCGTAGGGTAAAACAAGCGGCTGAACCCATCAACATATATTTTTGATGCGAGAGGTAAATTGTCTGTGGGCATGCTGATAACGACAATACCCAGAATGATTGAAGATATAACATCCGTCTGTGGGAATTGTCCTTTGTACTGATACTGTAAGCCTCCATGGTAGATATGCTGTTTTCAAACCAGCTCTATCGAGATTAAGAGGGGGCCCGTTCTACCGGCTGGAAGTGTTACGTTGGTGGCAGCCCTTTCGCCGCCATAGGGGTAATAACCTCAAAAATACATTTATCTCTCATGCGCTTTCTGGAAACGGAAGTGGCATCCAGCCTGTCGTTGCCCTACATCCTGTTCAGTATTGTCGCTTCCTGTATATCGTGGCGGTTCTGCCTATTGAAGCACACGTAGGGCTCGTTGTGCAAAAGCAGAGTACTCACATTTGGACTAATCTCTTTGTGATAATCGGTCAAGAATATGGAATCGCTCTTTTTTTATCTATTCATCATATGACAAACATTATACATAAAATGTTTGACAAATTAATATTTGTATGTGAACCTATACTTGAATTCTGAATCATTCATCAGGAACTCTAGCTACGAGATATGCGACTGAGGTAAAAGGAGGAACCATGGATTTGGAAAGAAGTCTCTATCTTGAGATGTATCGTCGGATGTATCGGATCCGACAATTTGAACTTTCTGCGAAAAACTTATTCATGAAAGGCTACGTAAAAGGAACTGTCCATCCCTATATCGGAGAAGAGGCATCCGGCGTGGGAATTTGTCTTGCGTTGCATGATGATGATTTGATCGCCGGGACACACAGGAGTCATGGCCATAATATAGCTAAAGGTGCGAAAACGGATCGGATGATGGCAGAAATCTTGGGAAAAGCCACCGGGTATTGCCAAGGATTCGGAGGATCGATGCATATCGCCGCCTTCGAAACTGGAAGTCTCGGCGCTTTCGGTCTGGTAGGTGCCGGTATCCCAATAGCACTTGGGGCTGGACTGGCATTCAAGATGCGCGGGGAAAAACGTGTCGCGGTTTCTTTCAGTGGCGATGGTGGATGCAATACCGGCAATTTTCATGAAAGCCTGAACATGGCGTCAATTTGGAACGTCCCCGTTATATTCGTGATAGAGAACAATCATTATGCGGTTTCTACCAATTGTAGAACCTCGTCAAATATTGAGGATTTCTCCATTCGCGCCGCGGGATATGGAATCCCCGGTATACGAGTTGATGGATTCGATCCTGTAGCCGTCTATCAGGCGGCGACGGAAGCTGTGGAACGGGCAAGAAACGGAGAAGGCCCCACGCTGTTGGTCACAGAATGTTATCGTATCGAAGGGCATTACGCTGGAGAACCGGAAGTCTACAGAACAAAGGATGAAGTCAATGAAGTAATCAGGGAACATGACCCTGTCACTCATTTCCGGCTGAGATTGCTGCAGGAGAAGCGGACGACGGAAAAAGTTTTGGTCGCTCTGGAACAAGAAATCGACAAGGAACTAGAAATTGCCTGTCAGTTCGCATTGGAAAGTCAGGAACCAGACCATGCATTGGCTACAAGTTTCATCTATATGTGAGGAGAGGAAAAGAATCATGGCGAAACTTATGGATATTGGCAAACGTGATGCTATCTCCTTGGGGGCGAATATTCCTCCCGCTTCCCCGGATTTGATTATTCAAAGCGATTGTAGACGGATGCTTTCGAGTCAGGAAGCGATAAGAGAAGCTTTGTATCAGGAAATGGACAAGGATCCGTCCGTATTTTTGCTGGGCGAGGATATCGGTATTCATGGGGGTGCGTTCGGTGTTACCAGGACGTTATTCAATACATTTGGTCCAGAGCGGGTCAGGAATACTCCTATCAGCGAAAATTCTTTTGTCGGCGCAGGGGTAGGGGCCGCTATCGTGGGCATGCGCCCTGTAGTGGAAATCATGTTCGCGGATTTTTCTACGCTTGCGATGGACCAGATTGTCAATCATGCCGCAAAGCTTTCATATATGACCGCTGGACAAGTAAAAATACCATTGGTCATTAGGATGCCACAGGGAGGCGGGGCGGGAAAGGCGATAGCCGCTCAGCATTCCCAAAGTCTAGAAGCGTTGTACGCCCATTTTCCCGGACTTACCGTGGTGCATCCCTCTACTGCGTATGATGCGAAAGGCTTGTTGAAATCGGCCATTCGTTCAGATAATCCTGTAGTGTTTTTGGAGCATAAGCTCCTATATAATTTCAAGAATTATGTTCCGGAGGAAGGCTATACCGTTCCATTGGGGAAATGCGATGTCAAACGTATAGGAACCGATCTGACGATCGTTGCCAATGGATATATGGTCTGGCTTGCTATGCAGGTCGCGGCGAAACTCCACGAAGAGGACGGTATCGAGACGGAAGTCGTGGATGTCATGACTGTTAGTCCCCTTGACCGGGAGACTATCGTGGAATCTGCCAGAAAAACCGGTAGGGCGATCGTCGTGAATGAGTCTCATAGAAGTTACAATGTGGCGAATGAATGGGCTCAGGCCATTATGGAGGGTGCGTTTGATTATCTGGAAGCGCCTGTCGTAAAGGTTTCAGGACGGGATACTCCGGTTCCATATGCCTACAGCCTGGAGATGGGGCAATGGCCTGATTTCTCAGATGTATATCGTGCGGCGAAAGAGACGCTGGCATATTGAATCCGGGAATACAGGAGGAATGTAGATGTATGCCGAAATAATGATGCCGAAGATGTCCAGCAATATGGAATCCGGTAAGATACTTGAGATTGTCGTCGCCGATGGAAAAAAAGTGTCGAAGGACGACGTTTTGTTCCAGATTGAAACCGACAAGACGACGGCAGAGCTTACGGCTCCATCCGACGGTTTGTTCTTTTTGAATCCGTCGATTCGATGCGATGACGAAGTGCCAGTTAAGAAAATCATCGGATATGTAGCCGATACACGAGAGGAAATCCCATCGTTTGATACCGATTCTGCGGCAGAAGATAATTCTGAAGAATCCGTTTGTGACGTCGGTATGCCGGAGGCCATAGGGCAAGATGCGTCCACTCCTCGTCGGATATCGGAAAAGACGACTAAAGTATTGGCCACTCCGGTTGCCCGCAAGCTTGCGAAACTCCATGCTGTTGATCTCAGGGATATCAGCGGCAGCGGTCCGGGGGGACGGATCCGGAGGACTGACATAGAGGACCATATCTCAGTGTCCCGGTCTTCCCAAAAGGTTGCGGATCAATCTGAGACGGTCAATGCTGACATAATTGAATTCAGTACGATACGCGCTATCTCCAACAAGAGAATTTCTCAAAGCTGGAACGAGGCTCCCCATATTTATTTAGAGACGCCGATGGACATGGATAAGGTTCTTCGTTTCAAAAATACGGTTGATCCGCAACTGAAATTGGATAAAGGCTATCGACTTTCAATTACGTCCATTATTGTGAAGCAAGTGGCCGAATGCCTTGCACGGTTTCCTGAACTGCGCGCCAAGTATGTTCAATCCGGTCTACAGGTCCAGCAGGACATCAATATCGGTGTGGCTGTCGCAACGGATAAAGGGCTTGTCGTGCCCGTGATAAAAAAAGTGGATGGGAAGACGCTTGCTCAAGTAAACGATGAACTCAGAGATTTAGTAGCGGCGGCAAGAAAAGGGATATGTCCTATCGAAGCGCTTTCCGACGGGATATGTACTGTTTCCAACCTCGGTATATACGATATCAAGTCATTTACATCGGTACTTGTACCGGAGCAGGCCACGATTCTGTCAGTCGGTGCAATTATGGATACTCCGGTCGTCAAGGACGGTGCCGTCTGTGTCAGACCTGTCATGCAAGTCACTCTCGGCATGGACCATCGGTGTGCCGACGGTTCTACTGGGGCGAAGTTCCTTTCCATGCTCAAAAAGGTTATGGAAGATTTCTAGGAAGGGGTATATGGAATTCAAAGACAAAGTAGTGGTCGTCGTCGGCGGTGCGGCGGGAATAGGCCGAGAGTGCGTCAGATTGTTTTCTGAACATGGAGCGATTGTCATGGTAGGGGACTGTGATGCGTCCGGGACCAAAGAGATCGTCGATTCTTTGACATCACAAGGAAGAAAGGCGGAGGGATTTGTGCTTGATATATCCGACATGTCTTCCGTGACCGCTTTATACAAGAAAGTCGATGAACTTTTCGGACGGCTTGACGTCGTCGTCAATGCCGCGTCTATTCTGGTTCTGAAAAATATCTGCGATACATCAGTCGAGGAATGGAATCGCGTCATCGATATCAACCTGACGGGTACATTCCTCTCTTGTAAGACGGCTATTTCCTATATGAAAGAGAACCATGGGGGGAATATCGTCAATTTTTCATCTTCGACAGGCAATTATGACGCTTGTAAGGATTCCGTGGCATATATCGCCAGCAAGGGTGGTGTCACACTATTGACCAAGGCATTGGCGATAGACCATGCGATGGACAATATCAGGGTGAATGCCGTCGCTCCTGGACCTACTGATACTGCGATGATCAGGAAAGAGATGGATGAAACTCGAAGAGCCGCGTTCGCCAGGACGCTTCCTGTTCAACGGCTTGCCAAACCGGAAGAAATCGCACGAACGATTTTGTTCTTGGCGTCCGATGATGCGTCTTTCGTGACCGGGGCGGTCCTTGCGGTAGATGGCGGGCAGACCGCTGAAGTATCTTAAGGAGGAATCATGGGACAACAGGAATTCATATCGCCGGCTCTGTCATCGCCGGAAGGACCTGTACTGCTGGATAATGGGGATTTCCTTGTCGTGGAGATGGGAGCGGATGCCGGGACGGTTTCCCGCATCGATACAAAGACCGGACATTGTGTGCGTATCGTTCATACCGGTAGACCCAATGGTCTCGCGGTGGATATGTCCGGTGTAGTCTGGACAGCGGAATCAGAACACCCTTCTTTATTGAAAGTCTTTCTCGATGGAAAGACCGAAGTGGTGCTTGAAGGGTGCGACGGAGTTCCTTTTCTGTTCCCGAACGATCTGGCGTTTGGTTCCGATGGCATGCTCTATATGACGGATTCAGGTATCAAGTTTGAAAACTTCAGTATTGATGGAGAAATCCGATCTGACTATGCGACGGCGTCTTATGATGGCAAAGTATTCTGTATCGACCCCGCTACTCTGAAGATTGAACTGATAGACGACGGAATCAAGTTCGCCAATGGAATTGCGATAGGACCGGACGATCTTCTGTATGTGAATGAAACTATAACAGGAAACATCTATCGCTATGCTCGGATTGACGGGAAGTATGCCGGACGGACAAGGCAGTTGTTCGGCAATGTCATCCATGATGACGGGAAGGTGTACTACCGAGGTCCTGACGGCATGAAGTTTTCCGCTTCCGGCAATCTGTATTGTACCGTCTTTGGTCAAGGAGACGTCGTTGTATTGGATCGAAACGGCAAAGTAGTCGATTCTATCGTCCTTGGGGGGAAATGCCCTACGAATCTTGTTTTCGGCCCAGAAGGCTCCGGTGACATCTACGTGACAGAAGGGGAGAAAGGAAGACTTGAGGTCCACCATGTAGGTGAAGATGGATTCGTGTTGTATCGCTGACAGGGAACGTCTATGTGGAAAAGTTGTGCGACCGTCACCTTGGATGACGTTTCCTTGCCCAACCCTTTTGCGATGATACAGGGTGGGGTGTCGATGAAACTTCCTTGGCTTGGAGAGTCCGGGCTTGAAGGTCTGGAAGTGATGACTTTAGGAAACGCCGACAATGGGGTGCTGGTGGATCAATTTGAACGATATGGACTGCAGGTCCATGCTGTTTCAACGGGGTCGGTCCGTCTGTGTCTGGGCACGACGGTTTTCCAATCATTGCGGATGGGCGGAACCGAGATTTTTGAAGTTCTGGACCGTATGGTGGATGCTGCCGAGGCTCTGCATGCCCCTGTCCTTACACTGGGAGGTGTACGTGGTAATCCTGAAGCTTCCGATGAATTATTGGATTTTGGACAATGGTTGCTACGTTTTTCTGAAAGGGCCTCATACCGGGGTGTCCTGGTCGCGATAGAACCGCTGAATAGATATGAATGCGATGTTTTGCAAAATGTAGAGGAAACTTGCGGTTTTCTTGAGGCGTTGGATGCTCCTTCCGTTGGATTGGTATTGGATTTCTTTCATATGAATATCGAGGAGGCGTCAATTCCGTCCTCATTGGGATTTTGCTACGGTAAAAAGCTGTTGTTTCATGTACATATCGCGGATTCCAACAGGTTATTGCCGGGATATGGACATCTGGATATCTGTAGTGGCCTTCGCTGCCTAAAGAGTCTTGGCTATGACGGGGCTGTCTCTGGCGAGCTGAAGATCGGAGATGTCGGAGAGCATGAGGCTGTCCTGCGGTATGTTCAAGCGCTTGACTCATGTCGCAATGGGAGCGTGTATTAGTTTTGTATTTCCTTGGGATGCCAGAAGCCGTGCTTTGATATGAACAAGGCGTTCCAAAAGAAAATAGGAGGAAGTTATGAAAAGGGTGGCATTAGTAACATTGGTAATAATGCTGGTATCTATGGGCGGCGTGTTCGCGAATGGTTCTCAGGAGCGATCCTCTTCTGCGAGCAATGATGGCTATGTCATTGCGCTGTCCAATTCGTTCTATGGAAATTCCTGGCGGAAGCAGATGGTGGATACGTTCGTAGAAGCCGCGGAAGAGGCGAAAGCCGCCGGTAGGATATCCGAGTACATGGTCGTCAACGGAGACGGCACTCAGAATACACAGATCGCACAGTTGAATAGTCTGATTCTCAGCGGCGTCGATGCGATCTGTATCAATGCGGCCTCTCCGACGGCATTGAACGGCGTCATTGAGAAGGCTGTTGAACAGGGAATAATGGTATTGACGTTCGATTCCATTGTAACTACCGACGCCGCGTACAAGATGGACTACGATTTGAAGAGCTGGGGAGAAATCCAGGCTCAATATATCGTTGACAAATTCAACGGGAACGCTCGGGTCCTGGAAGTGCGTGGTATCCGCGGTTCCGCTCCTGAGATTGAGATACATGCCGGTATCGAAGAGGTTTTCAGTCAGAATCCTGGTATTGCGGTCGTTGCGGAAATCGATGGTCAGGCCGATGCCGCGACGACACAGAATGCGGTCGCGAACGTCCTGCCCAGCTTGGGTGATATCGATGCCGTTGTGACTCAAGGTGGTTCCTATGGGGTCGTACAAGCCTACGAAGCCGCTGGTAAGAAACTTCCGGTCATCATCGGCGGCAACCGAGCCGAATTCATCAAATGGTGGGCGGATGAAAAAGAAAAGAATGGATATGAGACGATCAGTCTTGGAACGGAACCCAGCATCGGCGCTATCGCGTTCTGGACTGCCTTGGAAATTCTGGAAGGTAAAGATGTTCCCAAGACCATCAAGCTGCCGTTGGTAGCGCTGACGAACGAGACATTGGATCAGTACAAGGATATCCAACCTGGTACTGTACTTGCTCAAAAGTATGATGAAGCGTTCGTATTGGAGAATATTCTGGCCAAATAGGGGGAATCCCTGTTTCCATTGTGAATGTTTATTGTTGTCTGCGGACCTATGTATGGACTTCTATGTGTAACTGGCTGGTCCGCAGGCGTTCTTGGAAATCTACGGTTACCGGTGAGACGGCGGGAATATCACTTACCGGAACGTTCCTGAAGGAAAAACTATGGATCATGAATGTCTGTTCCAATTGAATTCAATCACTAAGACATACGGGGCGACAACCGCTTTGGCCGATGTCTCCCTGACTATCAGACGAGGCGAGATACTCTGTCTGATAGGTTCCAATGGCGCCGGCAAGAGTACTTTGATGCGAGTTGTCTCAGGTGTGACGGAACCTGATCCTGGGGGGACGCTCGTCTTTGAAGGGGAGCGATTGTCGGCTAAATCCTATAATCCGGCTGTAGCGAATAGACTGGGGATCCGTGTCGTATACCAGGAATTGTCGCTGTGTACGAATCTTTCTGTCTATGAAAATTTCTACATCGATCAACATGAATCCTATAAGGGAAATCTTCATTGGCGGAAGGATCTTGTCGTCAGTTCGACCGAAGCATTGGAGGGGGTGTTCCCTGGTAATGACATACAGCCGAAGGTCCGTCTGGGAAATCTCTCCTTGTCCAACCGACAGATGGTCGAAATCGCCAGGGCCGCCAGCATGAAAAGGCTGAAGCTTCTGATACTCGATGAACCGACGTCCTCGCTTGGTGTACATGAAACCCAACAGTTGATTGCCCATTTGAAAGAATTAAGCCGACAGGGGATCTCCATCATTTTTATTTCTCATAGGCTGAGTGAAGTCATTCAGCTTGCGGACCGTATCGTAGTCATGCGCAACGGTAAGAAAACTTGGGAAGGCCGGAATGAGGGTATCGACGAACTGGATCTGGTGGAAAGGATGACCGAATCCGTCGATCCCTCGCAGGAACACCGTGTGAAGGAAAAAATTCCGTTGGCCGAAAAGAATGAGAGGCTTTTCCTTCGGACTCATCGGCTGTCTCAACGGAAACTTGGAGGAATAGATGTTTCGTTGCAGGGTGGTGAATTGGTTGGAATAGCCGGATTGGACGGTAACGGACAAAGGGATTTCCTTAAGGCTATTTTCTTTGGAAGACATTCAAAGCAGATAGAAATGTCAGGTAAAGTATGCTATGTGACCGGTGACCGCAAGAAAGAAGGAATTTTTCCCTTATCCGATATCTCGGACAATATGCAAGTGGTTGAAGTCAACAAATCCTCGCCTTTCGGAATCCTCGACACGAAAGTTCTTGCCGCCAAGGTGAAGAAATGGTATGAGCGTCTGCAGATCAAGGCCGAGGGACCTCATGCCTCCATTTTGTCCCTTTCTGGAGGCAATCAGCAAAAAGTCCTCGTCGCTCGTGCTTTTCTTGCGGATGCCGATATTATCATCTTGGATGATCCTACAAAAGGCGTCGACATCGCAACCAAAAACCAGATGTACCTCTTGTTCCGTGAGGCCGCTGCGAATGGAAAACTTGTGATCTGGTATAGCACGGAGGATGATGAACTGGAATGGTGTTCCCGGGTGTTGGTGTTTCGGTATGGTAAGGTTGTCAAAGAGCTTGAAGGAGATGATATTCAGAAATCTCAGATTATCGAGGCGAGTTTTGAAGGCGAAGATTTGTTGGACAAGACCCAGGGACAGAAAATGGGGATGCATCGGTTCCAATCCTCCATATGGGTTCCCCTTGCGGCGATGCTTTCTGTATTCATCATCAGCGGAATATATCAACGGGGAGTGTTCACCAGCTTCGGTATCGACTTGCTGATTAGCGGAGCCGTCCCGCTGGTTTTTGCCGCCATGGCCCAGATGTTCATCATTGGACTCAGCCAAATTGATCTTGGGATCGGTGCGTATATGGGGCTGATAAATGTCTTGTGTGCGACATGGTTGCTGGATAAGCCTTTGGTCGGAGTACTTTTTATCCTGGGGTCCGTGGTCGTCTACGGAGTAATCGGCGCCATCATCTACATCCGTAATATTCCCGCCGTTATCGTGACCATGGGGATGTCATACGTATGGCTGGGTATTGCCTATACGATTCAGGAACGCCCGGGCGGAGAGGCTCCACAGTGGCTGGTAAAAATGTTCAACCTTGATTTGCCGGTTCCTGAAAGTCTCCTGTTGATTCTTCTTGCCGGATTGGCGGCATATTTGTTCTATCGTTCGAAGTATGGAACAGTTCTGCGAGGGTTTGGCAACAATGTATCCGCTGTGCAACGAAGCGGTTGGTCTCCTTTGAAAGCATTCATCTGCGGATATGCGCTCGCCAGTCTGTTCGCGATTGTCGGAGGCATGGCTATCACCGCCAGCACCGGAGCTTCAGATGTGAATTCGACTACCTCATATACTTTGCTGACGGTCGCGTCGGTAGTCATCGGAGGTAGCGAACTAGTAGGCGGTATCGTATCCTCCTATGGTTCTGTGATCGGCGCGATAACATTGTCCCTGATCAGCGCCTTGCTGGGGTTCATGCGCCTGAACTCCAGCTGGGTCACCGCGGTTCAAGGAATTATTCTCATAGTCATTCTCGCTTCCAGGTTGCTGAGGAGGGTGAAGGTATGAATATATCAATGAAATCAGTCAGGGGGATTACGAGGTATCCATGGATTTGGGCGGTGATCGGCACTATCCTCATGTGGATGTTGTTGAGTATATTTTCCGGTAAATTTAGTTTCGAGAGCTTGATTACTATTGCGACCTCCGCCTCTTTCCTGGCGATTGTCGCGATAGGGCAAATGCTTGTCATCACTACCGGAGGCGGGGCAATCGATCTGTCTATCTCCGGTGTTATCACACTGTCGGCGTTCTTGGCGACCGGGCTGGCGAATGGCAGTAATCTTCGTCTGCTATATGTAGTGCCCGTGGTCCTTTGCGTCGGGTTGCTTATCGGTCTCGTCAACGCCCTGCTTGTATTGTACCTGAAAATCCCCTCAATTATCGCGACATTGGGAATGAACTATATCATCACGACGATGATCATGCTGTACAACCAGAATTTCAGAGTGTTCGATGTCGCCCCGGCGTTGGTATCGATATCCCGCTATCGAATTTTTGGCATTATTCCCACCATGATACTTCTCGTCATCGCTCTTGTTGTGTTGTTCGGTTTTATCCTGCGTAAGACACGGTTCGGGAAATCCTTGGTGGCTTTGGGACAGAATTCTGAAGCGGCCAGCCTGGCTGGTATCAATACAAATACCATGCAGATCATAGCATATTGTCTGAGCGGTTTTCTCGCCGCTTTCGGAGGAATACTGATTTCCGCCCGGGTCGGAGGGGCGTTCCTCGGTCTTGGTGATAATTATCAGATGCAGACGGTGGCAAGCGTAGTCGTGGGTGGAACGTTGATTTCCGGTGGAAAGGCGGTTCCCTTGGGCACATTCTTCGGTAGCTTGTTCCTGACCTTGCTGACTACTACGATGCAGGTCGCAGGCATGAAGATCGGAAGTCAACAAATTGTTACAGGGTTGTTCATCATCTTCGTCTTGTTCCTCGCTTCGAAACAGACGAACCAATAAACGGAGTCTACAATGAATTTTGATGTAATGGTCATTGGCGGAGGCCCTGCGGGGTATTCTTGCGCTATCCGATGCGCACGTAAAGGAAAAAAGGTTGCGCTGGTTGAAAAGGATACTCTTGGCGGTGTTTGTCTGAATGTCGGTTGCATCCCGACGAAAGCATTGATTCATCATTCCGATATCATTCGTACGATACGACAATATTCTCAGAATTATGGTTTGTCCTTTGATTCCTTGAAAGTTGATTTCCTTCCTGCGTATGAAGCTTCCCGAGCCTGTAGTTCCCGTCTTGTAAGGGGATTGTCGTCGCTGATGCGAAAATATGGAGTTACCGTTCTTTCTGGGACCGCCGAAGTACTGGCACGGGGATCAGTTCGGATTACCGATGGTTCCGGGCATGTTTCAGCGTATCTTGCGTCAGATATAGTGATTGCTACCGGTGCGCAACCCATCGAGCCGCCCGACTGGATGGCTGTGAGTGACCGGGTGTTTTCCTATCGTACGGCGATTTTGAGAAAAACCTTACCGAAATCTGCGGTAATCATCGGTTCTGGGGCCATCGGACTGGAGTTCGCCACAATCTGGAATGGTTATGGGGTTCCTCTCCATATCGTGGAGATGCAAAGTCATATCGCCCCTCTTGAAGACCCGGAGGTTTCGGAATGTCTGGACCGTTCTTTCAGGAAGAAGGGGATTGATATTCTAACCAGCTCGACCGTGACGCATATCGCTGAGAATGCAGGGAAGGTTTGCGTCAGGGTAAGAAAATCCGGCGAAATGACGGATATTGAGTTGTGCGCTGATGTCGTTCTCGTCGCTATCGGGTTTAAACCAAACAGCTGCGGGCTCGGCTTGGAACGTATAGGTGTCCGTTGTACGAAGAATGGTGCGATAGAAGTCGATGACGATATGCGCACGTCAGCCCCCGGTATCTGGGCGATTGGTGACGTGACCGGTAGGCTGATGCTCGCCCATACGGGATATGCCCAAGCGGCTCTGTGTGCTGCCGCCATCGCTGGTGAACCTATAGTTCCTTTGGATTACAGGATGATTCCTCATGTCGTATATAGTTCCCCACAAATAGCTTCCTTTGGATGGAAAGAGGCGGATGCTGTTGCCGCCGGGTATCAGGTCAGGATCGGGATGTTTCCGTTTTCCGCGAATGGGAAGGCGCTTGGAATTGGAGAAGCGGAGGGCTGGGTGAAAATGGTTTGCGAAGAAAAGACTGGGGAACTCCTTGGCGCCCAACTGATAGGTTCCGATGTTTCCGAATTGTTGCCTGAGTTGACGCTTGCGAACAGCATGGAGGCTACATACGAGGAATTGGCCCACAATATTCATGCCCATCCCACTTTGTCGGAGGCCGTCATGGAGGCCGCCGCGGTTTTGTCTGGCACGTCCGTTCATTATTGATTGTCCGGTTTGTAGGTATTCAGTGTGGAAATAGACTTCGGGGGCGAACTCTGAAGTATTGGAGGTTATGTATATGAAAAAGAAAATAGCGATCATGGGAGCCGGTGGCAAGATGGGATGTCGGATTTCTGACAACCTGAAAGACAATCCTGCCTATGATGTGTATCATGTGGAAGTCAGCGACGCCGGTATCGCGCGGCTGAAAGAGAAGGGTTTTTCAGTTGTGCCGCAGGCGGAAGCTCTTGATCGTGCGGATGTAGTCATCCTTGCTGTTCCTGATGTTCTGATTGGACGTATCACGCATGAAATCGTACCGATGTTGGCGTCCGGTACAATGCTCCTGAGTCTCGATCCTGCCGCCGCATATGCGGAGGTAATGCCGGTCCGGGATGATCTGGTCTATTTCGTGGCCCATCCGTCGCATCCAACGATGTTCAATGATGAAGTAGAGCCCGCTGCGCAACAAGACTACTTTGGTGGAATCGCGAAACAGAGCGCAATGTGCGCCTTGTATCATGGGCCGGAAGAGTCGTATGTCATTGGGGAGCGTCTTGCGCGTGAAATTTATGCTCCCGTGAAACGGACCTTCAGGGTTACGGTTGAACAAATGGCAATTCTGGAACCTGCATTGGTCGAGACTTTCAGTTCGACACTCATTGAAGCAATGAAAGAGGCCTTTGATGAAGTCGTTAAGATGGGCGTACCCCAGGACGCGGCGCTGGATTTTTTCATGGGACATGCCAGAATCCAGTTTGCGGTATTGTTCGGTTTCGCCGATTTTAAGTTTTCCGATGGCGCTTTGCTCGCCATGAGACAGGCCCGCGACAAGATATTCAAGTCTGACTGGAAGGAAAACATCTTCAATCTGGGGAGTATCCGTAAAAGTGTGGAGAGCATCACACAGGCGATTAGAAAATAATTTCAATGGCTTGATATCAGCAAAGGAAGGAGTCCGCATGAGACTTGGCATCAGTACGTTCGCATATACTTGGTCGATAGGCGTTCCGGGATTGGAATCATCCAGTCCCATGAGCGGCCTTGATTTTCTGGCTTCCGCCAATAGCTTTGGAGTCCATCTGGTCCAGATAGCGGACAACCTTCCTTTGCATGTGCTTTCCACTGAACAGTTGCAAGCGTTGCGTGGATATGCTGGGAGACATGCCATAGAGATAGAGGTCGGCACAAGAGGGTTGACTAATGACAATATCGCGCAATACTTGGAAATCGCTGATTTTTTTGATTCTCCGATACTTCGGATAGTCACGGATGCGACAGGTTTTTATCCTGATCCCGATGAAATTACCGTATCGCTTCGCAAATGGGCGGTTGAGGCAAAACGACGGGATATCATTTTAGCTGTTGAAAATCATGATAGGTTCTCGTCTCGGACGCTGGCGGATATCATGGAACGAATTGACAGTTCCCATGTAGGTATCTGTCTTGATACGGTGAATTCATTCGGCGCGCTGGAAGGCCCTGAAACGGTTGTTTCCAATCTAGCTCCTTATACGGTGAATGTACATCTCAAGGATTTCCGTATCTTCCGTCCATGTCACAACATGGGATTTACTGTGGAAGGGACCCCGGCCGGCGAAGGAATGCTTGATATTCGCTTGTTGCTTGGTAATCCCCATATCAAGCGCAGGAATCCTCATGCGATTCTGGAATTGTGGACGCCCCCATCTCCAAAAGGCGTAGACGCCACTGTTGAAACGGAGAGAGAATGGGTGTCAAGGAGCCTGAAAAACCTGGATACGCTTTTTGTTCTATAGAAGCGAGGGAAAGTGGTTGAAGATTTTTGATATTTCGAAGAAAATGTCTAATGTAGTATGATTAAACAAAAGGTGGGAATATGGCTCAAATTGATGCCAAGCTGTTTTCTGGGACAAAACCAAAATCTGCTGTAGACATAACGATTGAAACGATCCAAAAGCTTCTCATCACAAAACAGTTGCGTCCTGGCGATAAACTTCCTACGGAATTGGAGCTATCCGAAAGTCTGCAAATTAGCAGGGGATCCGTCCGGGAAGCGATGAAGGTTCTATCTTCCTATGGAATAGTGAAAATCCGCCGTGGAGATGGCACTTACGTTTCTCAGGAAATGACCGATGGTTTGTTCGATCATCTGCTGTTTCAGATGATTCTTACCGATCTTGACAAGCAGAAGCTCTTGGAACTGAGAGAACTTATGGAAATCGGTATGGTGAAGATGGTAGTGGAACATGCGGAAGAAAAAGATTTGAAGAAAATCAGATCGGCTCATGAGGAAATGTCCGCCGCCGTTGAAAGCGGTTCCTGTGATATCTCGACGCTGGCCAAATACGATTTGAAATTTCATACTACGATTGCGGAAGCGACAAAGAATCCTTTGGTTGAGAAAATCTATGGATTTACGATGGAACTGTTCCAGCCCTCGTTGGAACGTTCCGTATCCCGTGGTTACAACGGTAAATATTCAGTGGAATTCCATGAGCAAATTGTAAAAGGTTTGGAGAACAGAAGTATCGACCAGACCGTATTCGCAGTCAAGCAATCAATTCTCAAGTGGTTCGTGCTGATGGAATAACGTTTTCGTTATCAGAGAAATGCATCAACAGCCCGTGAAAGTGGTTGATTGTACAATATGTTAGTAGCGACTAACATATTGTACATGCCTGATACGTTCCATCTAATGGGCTGGGGTATCGATATGACTTTTCAAATAATCTTGTGCTAATATTGGTGTGGTATTTATATAGGCTTACAATACAAATAACTATTATAATAAATCATGGCATTTGTCCTTGCTTTTTCCACAATAGTTCTGTGTCACGCATCAGAAACATACGGTAAAGGGTATCACGTATCCCTTCCTTGCGAAATAAGTTTGTAATTGCTAACATTATTCGCAGACACTCTAGGTACGTACTCATTGTGACGTCTTGGGGAGGGCTGTGTTGTGAAAAAATTTGCGATCTATGGAAAAGGCGGTATAGGCAAGTCCACCACTACGGCGAATCTTTCCGCGGCATTGGCGTTACAAGGCTTGCGGGTGATGCAGGTCGGCTGCGACCCCAAGGCCGACTCCACTCAATTGTTGTTGGGAGGGAGAAAAATCCCATCCGTACTGGACCAGATCAAGGTGCTGGGGGATTCCGTGCAGCTTGCCGATATCGCTTATACAGGATCCTATGGGGTCGTCTGCGTTGAGTCCGGAGGACCCACTCCGGGAATTGGCTGCGCCGGGCGCGGTATCATCACCGCATTCAACAAGCTGGAGGAACTGGACGCCTATGAAGTCTTCAAGCCTGATGTCGTGTTGTACGATGTGCTGGGAGATGTCGTCTGCGGAGGCTTCGCGATGCCGATTCGTGACGGCTATGCCGATGAAGTGATGATCGTCACCTCCGGAGAGCGCATGGCCTTGTTCGCCGCGGGAAATATCGTTATGGCGATCGACAATTTTGCGAAAAGGGGCTACGCCAAGCTGGCGGGTATCATACAGAACAGCAGGAACGTCGAGGATGAAGACCGAATCGTAGAGAACTTCGCTCGGAACGCAGGCTCGCGGATATTGTGCAGGATCCCCCGCGCCGGAATCGTGCAGGAAGCGGAAAAGCTTGACAAGACTGTCGTCGAGGCGTTCCCCGACAGCGACCAGGCCGCCTGCTACAGGGAACTCGCCGCCCTGGTGGTCGGAGGAGGGGTGTGATGGATTGCTGTTGTTCACGGTACGCTGACACTCTGCATTATTCATCCCCCGCCCACGGTGGCTGGGGTGTGGTTCGTATCGGCATGCTGGTGCCGGAAAGCTACCAGCTGTTCGTCTGCCCATTCGCCTGTGGTCGGCACGGAGCGATCGGGGCGCTGACACAGGGACTCAAGGACCGGTTGTCCTACCTGTATGTGGATCAGTCGGATATCATCGACGGTTACGATGCGCTGATTTTGGAATATGTTCCCCGATTGCTTTCTTCATTGCGGAAACAGCCCAGAGTGCTGTTCATATTCGTAAGCTGTCTGGACGACCTGATCGGTACTGACCATGAAGCGCTATTGGAACGTCTTCGCGAAGAGCATCCTGGAATTGATTTTGAGTTCTGCCATATGAATCCGATCACGATGGATACGAATTCCCCTCCGCCCGTTACGATTCAGCGAAAGATGTATGGATTGCTCAAAACCTCAATCGCCCAAGAGGGACGGTTGCCGGTAGTCAATTGCATCGGAAATCTTGACCCCGTCGCAGCAGATTCTGAGCTGTACGAGGTTCTTGCGAATGCCGGCATGTCCCTCGCCCATATCTCCGTATGCGAAGACTACGATGCGTTCCAGCTGATGGCGAGAAGCCGGTTGAACCTCGTGGTCGCCCCTCCCGGTGTCTACGCTTCCCGGGAGATGGAACGATGTCTTGGGATTCCGTATCTGTTTTCTCCCGTCAGCTACCGGCTTGATGAAATCGGCCATCAATATGAAGCGATAGCGAAATCGATACCACAGATTGCTATTTCAAATATGGAAACATACAAAACACCGGCGTTGGAGGCTATCGAAAGAACCTTACGGGTTATTGGCGACCTGTCCGTCGTCATAGACGCTTCCGCTGTCTGCCGCCCGTTTGGGTTGGCGCGCGCCTTGCTCGAATACGGCTTCAATGTACGGCGGATCATGGCGCAGAAATGCATTCCGTCCGATCAGGAGGACGAACGCTGGATTTTGGAACGATACCCCCGGATGGAGGTCCTCCAGCCGTTGCACCACGATATGGTCAAGGGGGACAAGCGGCTTGAAGAGAGCCTTTCCGTCGGCGTCGAGGGCGCCTATTTTTCCGGTTCCCGCTATCCGGTGGACATGGCCAATGACGAGGGCATGTTCGGCTATGGCGGTGTCGTCCGTTTGATGAACCGCATTCGCGACGCCGTCGAACGGCCGGTGGAGTTGCAGTCTCTGATCAATACCTATGGGTTGGTGGTGTGATGGCCAGATTGTCAATTGTCCTTCCGCCGTTCTCGCCGGACTACTCTGGTGTGGCTTCGGCGCTGTTCGACCTGAATTGTCTTTCCGTATTGCACGACGCTTCGGGGTGTACCGGCAATTATACTGGATACGATGAACCCCGCTGGTATGGTTCCCGCGTTCCAATCTATTGTTCCGGCCTGCGTGAGATTGACGCCATTATGGGGGATGATGAAAAACTCATCGACAAGATTCTTGTCGCGCAGAAGAGTTTGCGTCCCGACATGATCGCCATAATCGGCAGTCCTGTTCCGATGATCGTGGGGTGCGACGTGGCCGGTATCGCCAAGGAGATAGAAAACTTGACCGGAGTGCCTGCATTTGGGTTCGATACGACCGGAACCGCCTATTACGATGTTGGTCTCTCCATGGCTTGCGATGCGCTGGTATCGCGTTTTACGCAAGACGCCCCGAAAACGAAAGAGCCGAGCGTCAATATTCTGGGCGCCGATGCGATAGATTTCGGGGGGCTTGAACCACTTCGTTCATTGAGCGCCTTTCTCGCTTCCCGTGGCTTTGTCATCAGGACGCAGATGCCGGCGGGGCTTTCCCTGTCATCGCTCAGGGCGATTCCCAGCGCATGGCTGAACCTTGTGGTGAGCCGGAGCGGGCTTTCAACCGCCCGATTGCTCCAAAAACTGTATGGCATGCCGTATGTGGTCGGTTTGCCGTATGGGGAAAACGGTGGCGCGCATTATGTCGAAACTGTAGAAAATAGTCTGGTGGACAATGTGCCGAGAGTCGTACATGCTGAGCCCGCAGCATGTGAAGAATGTTCTGTGCGTAATGTTCTGGTCATCGGGGAGCAGGTGAGTTGCAATGCGGTGCGGAATGCCCTTGTCCTGGATCGTGGAATGCGAAATGTCGCCGTAGGAGGGCTGTTCGGCATGGAACAGGAGCTTGGTCTTTCCCAGGATATTTCATTGCCTGACGAACAAGCGATTGTCGCTGAAATGAACAACGGACGGTACGGTTGTATCATTGCCGATCCATTGCTTGAACCTCTGTTGCGTCTGACCGGCGTCAGGTTCTTGCCGTATCCCCAGTATCCGGTTTCAAGCAAGCTGATGGTACATCGGGTACCCGACTTGGTCGGAAAGGGCTTTAACCATCATATTCAGCCATTCTTCCAAGTGGGGGAATGAGGGTTTCATAGAGACAGCGTTGCTGTCGGATATATACGTCATATAAGGAGATATCGCTATGAAGAAATCTCATATCGCATTGATTCTCGTTTGTCTGGCGCTGGTCTGCGTGGCTCCGGCATTCGGACAGGGGGCGAAGGATTCCGCCGCACGGAGTGAAGCCCGGGCTACCAGGACTGTCGTGGATCATCTGGGCAACGAAGTGACGATTCCCGCCGAAATCAACCGGATCATCATATCGTCGGTGTTCCCGTTGCCTTCGGTCTATTGTCTGTTTGAAGGTGACGCCAGCAAGCTGGTGGGAATGCATCCATCCTCCATGGCCGCCGCGAAGAATTCCATCCTGCCGGCTATCATGCCTGATATCGTGAACGTGAATACGGATTTCATCAGCGGTTCTGAGGTCAATATCGAGGAAGTGCTGAAGCTGAAGCCGGATGTGGCGTTCTATAATGCGTCGAGTACCGCCGAAGGGGAAAAGTACCGCCGGGCGGGTATCCCGGCCGTGGCGTTCAGCGTTTCAAAATGGAATTTCAACAGTATTGAGACTTTCAATGGGTGGGTAGAGTTGCTGGGCGAGGTCTTGCAGAAGGAAGATCAGGCCGCCGGTATCGTAGAATACGGCAAGGAAGTATACGACATGATACAGGGACGGCTCACGGCGGCAACGGATATGGAGAAGCCCAAGGCGCTGATCCTGTTCAGGTATCACAACGGCAAGATCAATACTGCCGGTGGCACCCATTTCGGCCAATATTGGATTGATTCCACTGGCGGCGTGAATGTGGCATCCAGCTTGAAAGGAATTCCTGAAACCAATATGGAGCAGATTTACCAGTGGAATCCCGATATCATCTATATCACGAACTTCATCGGCTATCTGCCGGAGGACCTGTACGGCAACGTGATCGAGGGGCATGACTGGAGCCATGTGAAGGCCGTGCAGGAGGGTAAGGTCTACAAGTTCCCGTTGGGCATGTACCGCTGGTATCCGCCATCTTCTGACACTCCGCTGGTATTGATGTGGCTTGCGAAGCACAATCAGCCGGACTTGTTCGCCGACATCGACATGGAACAGGAGGTTCGCGACTACTACATGCGCTTCTACAACATGGAACTGTCAGACGACCAGGTTTTCCAGATTTTCCATCCCTCCAGGGATGCCGCTGATGAGTAGGGCGGATGGGTCGGAATGAACAAGAAACTTGTTTCTGCGTTTGTCGTCTGCCTTCCTTTTCTCACTGCGCTATGCTGCATCGGGATAGGGAGATACCATATCTCCCTTCCTGCTACCATCAGGACTCTCCTGTCGCCATTGACCGGAGCCGTCGTGGCATCCACCGATTATTCGGTGCTGTTCAGTATACGCCTGCCCCGCATTCTTCTCGCACTGGCCGTAGGAATGGGGCTGGCGGTTTCCGGGGCGGCGTTCCAGTCGATGTTCTCCAATCCATTGGCGACTCCCGATACCCTCGGTGTCGCTTCCGGCGCTGCGTTTGGCGCCGCGATAGGGCTTCTGTTTGGACAAAACTTGATAGTCGTCCAGCTCTGCGCGCTGGTCATGGGGATCGGCGCATTGGCGGTGACCTATTGGATCAGCAGAATACAGGGAAACCATAGTATCATTTTGGTTGTTCTGGCTGGTATCGTGATGTCGTCGTTGTTCCAGGCTTTCGTTTCTTTCGTCAAATTCGCGGCTGATCCGCAGGATGTGTTGCCGTCGATCACCTACTGGCTGATGGGCAGCATGTCGAGTGCCTCGTACCGGAGCCTATTGCTCGGTCTACCGTTTATCCTCGTTGGTTCCACCACTATTTTGCTGCTGCGGTGGCGGTTGAATATTGTCTCCCTGGGGGAGGACGAGGCCAAGGCGCTGGGGGGCCGGGTGAGAATGGTCCGTTTCTTGATCATGGGCGCGGCGACCTTGGTAACCGCTTCCTGTGTGTCAATGTGCGGGCAGGTCGGCTGGGTCGGCCTGTTGGTTCCCCATATCGCGCGGTTGCTCTGCGGCAGTGACAATACGCGGATCGTTCCCGTAAGCATGGGACTTGGCGCAGTGTTCATGGTATTGGTCGATACTCTTGCGAGAAGCGTGCTGGCGGGAGAACTTCCGCTGTCAATCCTGACCGCTGTGATAGGCGCTCCGTTCTTCATCGTCCTGCTCCGCAAGATGGGAGGTGCGAGACTATGATTTTTCAGGTTCAGGACGGTTGCTTCGGCTACGGTGGCCGTCCGATTCTCCGGGATATCAATTTTTCCATTCCCCAGGGGGATGTTCTGGCAGTGCTCGGTCCAAATGGAGTGGGTAAAACGACGTTGTTGCGCTGTATGATGGGTCTGCTGAAATGGAACGGCGGATGTTCATCAATTGACGGTCATCCTCTGGACGAGTACAAAGCGACCGATATCTGGAAACGGATCGGCTATGTCCCGCAGGCGAAAGCCAATATCAGCTCCTGTACCGTCCGTGAAATGGTGTTGCTTGGACGTTCGTCCCATCTGGGACTGTTCAGCCAGCCCTCCGACGAGGACTGGCGATTGGCCGATGAATCATTGGAAGCGGTCAAGATGGGAAGCTTCGCCCACCAGAGGTGCGACCGGATCAGTGGCGGTGAGTTGCAGATGGCCCTGATCGCCCGCGCCCTCTGTACCCAGCCGGAAATGCTCATCCTTGACGAGCCGGAGTCCAATCTGGACTTTAAGAACCAACTGCTGATACTTGACACAATCCGCGGTCTGGCTGACCAAAAAGGCATTTCCGCCGTCATCAACACCCATTATCCCGCCCATGCGCTGAAGATCTCCGACCAGGCGTTGTTGCTGAATCGCGATCTGACCAACTGTTGCGGTAAAACTTCTGAAATCGTTTCTGAATGCAATATGTGCCGCGCGTTTGACGTGAACGTCCGGATTCACGAATGCTGGTACGATGGCTGTCGCTACCAAAGCGTGATACCTGTTTCCGTTGCCCGGACAGGCTGATATTGTGTCTATCAAGCGGTCAGCAAGCGGTCAGCAAGCGGTCAGCAAGCGGTCACCAAGCGGTCACCAGGCGGTCACCAGGCGGTCACCAGGCGGTCAGCAAGCAGTCACCAAGCAGTCACCAAGCAGTCACCAAGCAGTCACCAAGCAGTCACCAAGCAGTCACCAAGCAGTCACCAAGCAGTCACCAAGCA
>JAXEWB010000087.1:0-29316 GCA_034114085.1 Sphaerochaetaceae bacterium
TGCTTGGTGACTGCTTGGTGACTGCTTGCCGACTGCTTGCCGACTCTTCTTGTGGACATAATGCTTGCAGGAAGGTAGGATATGGGTGTATGTTCGACGTTCATCTTCACCTACCCAGCCAATGCTTACAACTGAACCATATGCCGCAGACATGGCGGGGGCTGGTGTGTACATCCAGGACAGAAGAATGGCAAGAACTCATCGCGATAGCAAAAAACAGGGCAAACATGACGGGAGCCATTGGTATCCTGCCGGAAGCACTGGCCGAAGGCGCGTTTGACGGCAGCCTGGCGGAGATGGAGCTGACGCTGAAAAGCGATGAGGCCTTGCAAATCGGAGAGGTCGGTCTTGACCGCCGGTTCCAGGACAAAACGCCGCTAAAACAACAGATGGAATTTTTGTCAGAAGTACTGGAACTTGGGTGGCAAATGGACAGGTCGGTCAGCCTTCATGTTGTCGGAGCCGAAGAACCGTTGTTCAAGACGCTTGAAAGACATAGTGGAAAGTTGCCCCGGCTTCTGTGGCACGGATTTACGGCGAGCATAGAAGCCGCAAGACATTTTACAGGACTTGGCGGGACGATTTCCCTAGGGCCATCGCTTTGGAGACCGGGCTTGCGATTGGCCGGACGCCTGCCCGAACTACGGAACTACCCTTTCGCAGTGGAGACGGACTGGCCGGAGGGCTGGTTGCCCGAAGGGTGGAAGAGCGAAATGTACCAAACGATATTGAGTAGGCATCTCGACAGGCTGGCAACGGCCATGGATATCCCCGTCAATGAACTGGAGGAACGAACACATGCAATCGGAACGCTTTTTACGTATCAGCAGGCTTCTCGGTGACGACATCGTCGAAAGTTTGCACAGGAAGTTCGTCGTCATCGTTGGAATGGGTGCAGTCGGAGGATATGCGTTGGAGGCGCTGGTTCGCAGCGGTATCGGCAGACTACGGCTGGTCGATTTTGATACAGTGTCGATTACAAACCTCAACCGTCAGCTACTCGCCCTTGAATCGACTATTGGACGGAGCAAGGTCGAAGTCGCCAGGGAACGGGCGCTGGACATCAACCCGGATATCGAAGTGGAAACGATGAACCTTTTCGCCCATGAACAGACGCTCCCGCAAATACTTGACGGAGCGCCGGACCTGGTCATCGACGCGATAGACTCCCTAAATCCCAAATGCGCCCTGCTGCAAGGGACCTACAACCGGGGAATCCCGATTATCTCATCGATGGGAGCGGCGCTCAGGCGAGAACCGGCTCTGGTCAGAACTGGCGACCTGATGGATACCTGGGGGTGTCCGTTGGCGAAGCAGGTACGGACGAGCCTCCGCAAACGTGGCGTAGGCCGGGGAATCGAAGTAGTCTTTTCCCCTGAACTGGTACGGTACACCTACCGGGATCCTGAACAGGAAGAACACGCCGACTTCAATGAACAGATCATTGACCGGGGTCGCCGACGCAACGTGCTGGGCAGCCTGCCGACCATCACCGGTATTTTCGGACTCACCCTCGCCCACCTCGCCTTGGACCGGCTGATAGGCGGCGACAACCTCCATGGAGAGGCGGCTTGGAATCCCCCCGACACGGGCAAAACCTGATGCTATATTTAGGCGACAGTGTAATACGATAGACGGGACAACGCCGACAGAATCGGCGGAACCTGAGGCCACATTCAGGTGACAGTTTAGCGGAAGGAAAGCTTTTTCGTCCAGATAATGCGGATGACCATCGTAGGCGAAGCATCCTTATCTTTTATGCATATGCTGATTCGAGAATCTTCCTTGTCTTTCTTGGCGTCTCTGAGTTTTTGTTTCAGTTCCCGCACGCTCAAGCGGTCGATCTCTTCGACCGTCATGCCAGCGACGGCCTCCCCGTCTTCCAGCCCCTTGAGGACTTCATCGTCCTCCATAGCTAACTCATAGATTTTGGAGACTCCCAGTTGAGCAAAGCGCTGGTATTTCAAATTTCCATTGCCTTCAACAAAGCGGAAAGAAGTAGACATAAGCCTGTGGGCAGTACTTTTCGTTAGCCCCGCTTGACTATGATGTCTAAGGCATAAATTTACGTCTGGATGTGTCTAGAGTCAAACCCCGCCTACATGCATCCAGACGTTACCTTCCTATTTGTAACTTGATCCTTCTGTAATAAGGCTCTGCCCATACTATGGCCAACCAATAGCATACGACCAAGAGCTGATGCCACGCTTATGCGGCTGTCTAACAGGATGAAAGCTTCCTTGCCCGGACGATGAGGAAACTTGGCTTGATAAACTCCCGGTACATACGGGGGCATTTTTTCAGCGTCGCATCATCGGGCAAAGGCTCAGCCATCGCCTCGACGGAGAATCCCGCCGCTATCAGTGCATCGATGATTTCTGAAAACGTCCGGTGGTATTTCTCTACACCGTCGATGAACCACTCCACACTCCGAAAGCCCGGTCTGCCGTAGTCGGCCAGCAGGTAGGCGGTGGAACACCCTGATTCATCATCCAGGAACCGCACGCCATGGAGGGGA
Organism: Sphaerochaetaceae bacterium; assembly: GCA_034114085.1. Classification (GTDB taxonomy): domain Bacteria; phylum Spirochaetota; class Spirochaetia; order Sphaerochaetales; family Sphaerochaetaceae; genus Spiro-02. The sequence continues at coordinate 2,519 of JAXEWB010000087.1, forward strand.
GCGGTGGTCAGGGGATGTTCTTGAGAAAACAGGAATATCCCGCCGGGATTGAGGCATTGCCCTACGGCATCGGTCAGCGTGCTGAAATTCTCGATATAATGGACCGCAAGGGAACTTGTGATAATATCGAACCGCCTACCCATGCCCGCTATCGACAGCATGTCCATCCGATGATACTCGATACGGCGGGAGCTATCCTGCAAGAGGGCTACCTCCAGCATTTTTTCGGAAATATCAATTCCAACGACGGCCGCAGCACCCAGACGAAGGTATGTCTCGCAGGCATCCCCGAATCCACACCCCAAATCCAGTACAGCCTTTCCGGTCAAATCCGGAAGCAAGTTTCGGAACGCGGGTTGTTCCAGCAGTACGTTGTAATTCAACGTATTTTTTCGCAAACGACTGTAACCTGCGAAAAAACCAGGGTCGTCGTAGATGTTCTGAGGGGTATCCATCAGCGACTCCTTCTTGCATGCGTCATACGCACGAACTACCGCCACAAGCGGCTCTAGTCCGTTTCAGCCGGAGAAGGCTTCATCACGCCGCGATCCCGAAGCCATGAATCCCCTCCGTCAGAACACTCAGGCTTCCAACTCCAGAATTCCGAAACATTGGGGAGAATGGAACTCAGGCTTGGCGGTATCGACAGGATTCCACATCAAATAATGAGGATGCGCCAGACTATCGCCGCATTTATAGAAATTCCCTTTCAGTCTTAGTCCACCGATATCAGAACCGGGCATGGCAAGCCCGAATTCAGCTAGCGGAATGGAAACGGAGAGAGTCCACTCACTTCCGCCGTCCATACCCTCGAATGCCGCAGTATTACGCAGAAGATGGAATTCAATCGGCAACGTAGCGATCTTCCCCACATCGTAGAGTGTACGTCCCGCCCGGCCGACTCCCCTGCCTACCAACGCATAAGTGGATGCGCTGAACTCAAAATTCACATACTCCTTCTCGTTGATCGCAGGATTCGCCAAAAACGCCTCGACACAACTATCGGTCCAGACGGCATCGTTGTGATGGGTGCACATCCTCCGCAATTCAGGTTCCACGACATGGTACAGGAAGTTGAGATTCCGACCATCATGGGCGACTTTCACCGTAGCGGCGACGGGATAGAGCGGTTGCGGTCCGTAGTCAGGCCAAGGACTCTCCAAAATGGGAACCAGCGTTCCTTCCAAGACATCCCTTCGAGGGACCTTTATCGTTCTGACGAAACAGCCTTCCTGAGCAACCATAGCGACCTCCTGAGCAATCAAAGGCTCCGCCCCGGATGAAGGGCAAGCGGATATGAGTATATATCATCATCACCATTGAAGCGAGTCCCTATATTTCAAAAGTTCTATGAAAATATTTCGGGGATGATGATTCAGGAAAACAGCATTTCAAACATGAGTCTGAGATTTTTGAATCACCACGGAGCTTTTCATGCATATAGGCGGTGAAGTTCCTGAAAAACACGTTGGTGCAACGGAAAACGGGAAGACAAGACACAGGAGGTCCCCATATGGACGGAGAAAAGAATTTGGAATCACACGTTATGGTTATGCTGGGAATCGTCGCCTTGCTCGCCAGCATCCTTGCGGCGCTGATGCTCGCAGGTTGTTCGGAGCCGACGGCGCAAGAACGGGGAGCGACATTGAGTCTAGTGTTCGACTGCCCTGAATTTGCCGACGTAACATTAGGCGAGAGAAGCCTCAAGCCGCCAGCGGAAGCTATGAAAATCAAAGAGTATACAGTCTCCGGAGCTGGTCCGGGGGAATCATCCTTTGGACCGCTGACCAGTACGAACGGAGAACTACGGCTCGACGGACTACTTCAGGGCAGGTGGCGTCTGACCGCCGAAGCACGCAGCGAAACTGGGGCGGTTCTCGCAAATGGGACGGCAACGGCGTTTCTGTCCGCGGCGACCAATACCACGATAATCATCCTGGACCGTCTGCCGGGGACGGGAACGCTGACGGTCTCCTACAGCTGGAATCCCACCCAAGTGAAGGAAGATGTGGAACTAGAGCTACAACTGACCGACCAAAGCGGGAATCCTACTACGATCGCGTTCCCGACACTGGACAGGATAAATGGAACGGCAATGGTCACGCAAACGCTCGCCGCGGGTTCATACACACTGCACAGCAGGCTGAAAACCCAGGGAATGATTGTCTCAGGTGCTGTAGAAGCGGTGAGAATCATCGATTCAAGCGTCAGTTCCGGCGAAATACAGTTGGTTGTCGGAGATCGAGGCAATGGATTCCAGATTACCGTGGTCAACGATACGCTGTTACCGTTACAGGGTACCGTCACCTGTTCCCCGACGACACCGGGACCGAATACGTCAGTCACGCTGACCTTCGTTCCCGCTACGTTGCCTGCGGGAGTCCTACCCGCGGAAATCAGCGCATCATGGTATTGCGAAGGATCGCTGATCGCGGATGCCACCGGTTTCAGCTACCTCTGCACTCCCCGCCCCGGCATACACCGCTATGACATCGTCGTTTCCCATGAAAGGCTGGGGAGCATCGGCAATGCGACGATCATGGTCGACATGCCGTACAAGTAAGGAAAGATATCATCATACAGATATGAGACCAGTTGTTTTTCCCCTTTTCCACAGCACGACCAGCAAGCCGACCAGGAAAGGGGAAATCAGACCAGCATGCGAATCATCAGACACGATGTGAACAGCGCCTTTCTGTACAATACTCATGTCGTAAACCATGCCGATAGCGGGCGACGAGTTGGAATCGTGGTTGTAAAAACAAGCGGGCGTTGGATGGCGAACATATATTTCGCCCCCTGTGACAGACAGGGCCTTTCATACCATGGAAAACTTGACATTCGCTCAAAACTACTATACAAATGTTAAGTATGAATATATCGCCATCCGCACATTTCAGACAGGAAGTTCCATTTTTCCTTGAGAAAGTTCCTTGCGGCTTTCCTTCTCCTGGAAGTGATTGCAGGGAAAATCCGTTGGATTTCAATGAATTGCTCACCCCACACAAATCGGCCACCTATTGCATCCGGGCAGGAGGGGATTCCATGATTGGAGCGGGGATATTCGCCGACGACATCCTTGTCGTCGATCGTTCGATACGGCCGATGTTCGGGGATATCGTCGTAGCCGAATACGATGGAGGATTCACCGTCAAGCGGCTCGTCCGTCCCGCTAGGCCAGGGCTCAGAGCCGTGCTGCATCCGGAAAATGCGAAGTACCAGGATCTGCCGATCGAGGAATCCACTGAACTGATTATTTTTGGCGTTGTGTCGGCCGTCGTCAGATGCATGCGTCGGAACAAGAAACAAACTACCTCCCCCGCATGACGGGAGCAGTCGGGAGCAACCGTCATGACAGGACTATGCGACTGCAATTCGTTCTACGCCTCTTGTGAAAAACTGTTCCGACCCGACCTCAAGGGGCAGCCGGTCGTCGTCCTCTCGAACAACGACGGCTGCATCGTATCTTTGACGCAAGAAGCAAAGATACTCGGCATAACCCGAGGACTTGCCTACAAAAACATCAAGGACGAACTAGCCGGAAAAGGGGTGACGGTATTCTCCTCCAACTATCCGCTCTACCAAGATATCTCCGACAGGGTGATGGACATGCTCAGGTGCTCTGTGGAATCAATGCAGCCCTACTCCATTGACGAAGCTTTTTTTGAATACGGCGGCCAACCACGGACGGAAAAGCAATGGAATGACTATGAGCTACGGATAGAGGCGATCCTCAAGCAGATCAGCGACTATTCAGGAGTCCCTGTTTCGATAGGCGTCGCTAGAAACAAGACGCTTGCGAAATTGGCGAACCATATCGGCAAGGTTGAGACGGACATAGTGGACGGTAAAGAAAAAAAGAAAGGCTACTGCGTGCTGCGGCCGGAGCAGGAACAGGATGTCCTCCGGAGAACACCGTTGGCGCATGTCTGGGGAATCGGCTACAGAAGAGCGGAACAGCTGTATCGTCTGGGCCTTCGGACCGCATGGGATCTCGTATGCAAAGATGACCGCTGGATTGAAAAGCATTGCACCATGACGGGGTTGCAGACCGCTTGGGAGCTACGGGGAAGAAAAGCGATAGATACCGAAAGTCAACAGCTACGGACATTATGCAGTGGAATTTCCTTCGGCATCCCCAAAACCACGTTCGACGAAGTCGCCCAATCCCTTTCCTGCCATTGCACGACGCTGGCTGGAAAACTCTGGGTCAGGAATATCCAGGCGACGAACATAGCCATCCATATCTTTACCAATCGCTTTCAGGAAAACTATTGTTCACTGGCTGTCCAACAACCGTTGGACAGCCCCACCGCCTATCCGCCGGCACTCTACCGGGCGGCGAGGAAAGCCCTGAAGGAAATCTGGCAAGAAGGAAGACGGTACGCAGGAAGCAGAATATGGATCACCGACTTTATTCCAGCGGGACACCGCCAATACGGGCTTTTTGAGTCGGAAGAAATTCAAAAGAAAAGAGAACGGGAGGACAGGCTCGCGAATACGCTTGAAGGCATCGAACAGGCATACGGAAGGAGGGCGTTGCTCAGCGGTTCCAGTGACCTGAAGGTAAAACTGGACCTTTCCTGCCAGCAATACCTGTCTCCGCACTACACCACCAGATGGAAAGATTTGCCAGTAGCATCCAAGGGGGATCTGATCGCATGAAATACACAAAGGGATGATGGATGTAAAAGCAAAAAACGACACACCGACACACCGCCCGCCCCCATTGCCGGGATACAGCCGGGTGAAAGGGGGAGACTGTCCGAAAAGTCGGCTCAAAAACAAAAAACATGCATTTCAAGCCTATCCAGAAGGGATGAACTTCAAAAAAGACACTTTTGGGACAGTCTGGGAGGGGAAAAAATAGGAGGTATCACCTACATCGCACAGAACAAACGAACAAACGCCTTGGCAACAGCCATTGCGGACACCCCTTTCGCCTCCAAAAACTACATTTCTTTTGCGATATCAGGCAACCAGGCCGGTATCGGCTGGGGACGGTGCGAGGAAACGCTGATGGACGCGACACGCACATGTAGCTCCGCCAGCACCTCATCACCCCGTACAACCCTCTGGAGGAACGTCAGAGAAAAACGCTTGCAGTCCTCTATCTCCGTCACGACTTCCAAAAAATCGTCGAGCAAGCCGGGCCGCTGATAGTCGATGGTGATCGACTTCACGACGAACGCCGTATCCTGCGCGAGCAATTCCCGTTGGGAAACTCCGTTGGAAGAATCGGCGCTCGCTCGCGAAGCGACCATCTCGCACGCCTTGCGAAACATCTCGGTACGGGCATGTTCGGCAAAATCGAGATACCGGCCATGATAGACGATGCCACCGGCATCGGTATCACTGAAATACACCCTGACGGAAAAACGGAACGCCATGAATCAGACCTCCACGGGAACGCCGGGAAAACGCAGGGTCTCCACATAGTCGTCGTACGTCTGCGCCCGGCGGATCATCACCACGGAACCATCGGCCTTGAGCAGATATTCGGCGGGTCGAAGCTTCGCGTTATAGTTGAACCCCATGGCATAGCCGTGGGCGCCCGCATCATGAAGCACCAGGACGTCGCCCCGTTCAATGCCGGGAAGCCGACGGTCGATGGCGAACTTATCGTTATTTTCACACAAGGAACCCGTCACATCATAGATATGGTCAAGCGGACGGTCCTCCTTGCCGACGACAGTGATGTGATGGTAGGCGCCATACAGCGCGGGACGCATCAGGTCAGCCATGCAGGCATCGAGCCCGACATAGTCCTTGTACTTACGGGTGACATGACGGACCTTGCTGACAAGGTATCCGGAAGGTCCTGTAATGACACGCCCGCATTCAAAGACGATGTTCAACGGGTCAAGCCCCGCCGGAACGACGATCTCGTCATACAGGCGGCGCATGCCGTCCGATACGGCGCGCAGGTCCATGGCGTCCTGGTCAAGCCGATACGGAATCCCTACGCCGCCTCCCATGTCGATGAACTCAATTCTGACTCCGGCTTCCTTCCGAAGCCTTACGCACAGGGTAAACAGCATCCTGGCGGTCTCCACGATATAGGAACCGTCCAACTCATTGGAAGCGACCATCGTATGCAGGCCGAACCGTTTGCACCCCTTCCCCTTCATGATCCGGTAGCAATCCACGATCTGATCGCTGGTTACACCGTATTTCGCCTCGACAGGATTGCCGATGATGGCGTTGCCGGTACGTTCCGGCCCAGGGTTATAGCGGAAGCAAATTAGCTCAGGCACATGGCCGACGGCCCGTTCCAATGCTTCAATATGGGTGATGTCGTCAAGGTTGATGATCGCGCCCAGCTTCACGGCCTCGACGAACTCCTCGTCGGGGGTATCGTTGCTGGTGAACATGATCCGCTCGCCGGTAATGCCGGCGCTTCGCGACAGCAGCAATTCTGGCAAGGAAGAACAGTCTGCGCCAAACCCTTCCTGACGTAGCAAATCGAGAACAGTCGGATTCGGGCATGCCTTGACGGCGAAATAATTACGGAATCCGGGAGCCCAAGCGAAGGTCTCCTTCATGCCGCGAGCCGCGGCGAGGATTCCTTGTTCATCGTACAGATAAAACGGAGTAGGCAACTGGGTCGTCAGTTCAAGCAGCCTGTCGGAGTTACAGGGAAGTTTTTTTTCACTCATGCGGAAGTATCCTTATATCGTCAGATTCTTGATGATCGACGCCATGGCCGCTTCGACATCCTCACGGTGCCCATAGGAAGAAACGCGGACATACCCCTCTCCCGCCGGTCCGAAGCCAGCGCCGGGGGTCACGACCACATGGCATTTCTCCAGCAACAGGTCGAAGAAATCCCAGCTACCCATACCGTTCGGAGTATGCGCCCAGATATAGGGGCTGTTATCCCCGCCGTAGACAGTCAGACCGACCGCCTCCAGTCCATCGCGGATAATCTTCGCATTACCCATGTAGTAGCCAATCAAAGCCCGGCATTCCCTCAAGCCTTCCGGAGACAGAACGGCGACGCCACCGGCCTGGGAAATGTTTGAAGCCCCGTTGAAGAAGGTGCATTGGCGACGGTTCCAGAGCCGGTGAAGTTCATCGGGCTCACTGTTTTCACACCGCAACGCATGGGGAACGATCGTCCAGCCCAGCCGGACTCCGGTAAAACCGGCGAACTTGGAGAAACTGCTGATCTCAATGGCGCAAGTCTTCGCTCCCTCAATCTCGTAGATGCTATGAGGTAACGAAGAATCGCTGATGTATTCGGTATAGGCGGCATCGAAAATGATGACTGCACCGCAGGAATTGGCGTAATCGACGAACTTCTTCAGCTGTTCATGCGTAGCCACCGCACCAGTGGGATTGTTGGGACTGCACAGGTAAATCAGGTCGACCTTTTCTTTCGGAGGTTCCGGAATGAAACCATTCTCCGCCGTACTGGGTAGATAGACGAAACCATCGTAGCACCCCTTTTCCCCATTGTAGAAGCCGGTACGTCCCCCGGCGACGTTGCTATCGACATAAACGGGATACGCCGGATCCTGAACGGCCACGACATTGTCACGTCCAAAAATCTCCTGGATATTTCCGGCGTCCGCTTTCGCGCCGTCACTGACAAAAAATTCATCGTCGGCAAGCTCCACCCCGAAGGATCGGTAATAGCCCGCCAACGCCTGGCGGAGATTGGTATTGCCCTGCTCGTCTCCGTAGCCGGTATATGTCTCCCGGTTGGAAAGTCTGTCGATTTGGAGGTGCATCGCTTCAGTGAGTACCGGACAAAGCGCCTCGGTGGTATTGCCGATGCCAAGCCGCAGCACTTTCACACCAGGGTTATGGCTTTGCCATGCGGCGGTCCGACGGGCGACCTCAGGAAACAGGTAGCCCGCGGCGATCTTTCTGAAATCAGGATTGACTGTCGCCATGTTGTCTATACTCCTTACGCCCTGACGTCCGCAGGCAACTGCAATGCGTCGAGGACTTCATACAATGCTGTTCGATGCGCTTCCGATTCCAGTGTGCACAACGGCAAACGGAAACTCTCAAGGCACCAGCCGTACCGGGCCATGGCGGTCTTGATCGGAATCGGATTGGTCTCAACGAAACAGACTTTGAAGAAATTCTGCAACCTGTCGTTAATGGCCCTGGAACCCGTCTTGTCACCGGCTAGGGCCTTGTGGACCATCTCGCTCATCATTGCGGGCAACAGATTGGACGCTACGGAAATAACGCCGTCGCCTCCCGATTCAATCAGATCCAGGGAAAGATTGTCATCGCCGGACAAGACCGCGAAACCATCCATCTTCTGTCCGATGACCTGCTTCATCTGCTCCAATGAGCCGGAAGCCTCCTTGACGGCGATGATATTCTGGCATTCGTCGGCCAGCCGCCGGAGGGTGTCGGTCTCCAGGTTTACGCCGGTACGCCCCTTGATATTGTACAGGATGCAAGGCACGCCCACCGCATTCGCAATTGTCTTGAAATGAAGGTACAGCCCCTTCTGCGTCGGCTTGTTATAGTACGGATTGACGAGCAACACAGCGTCGGCTCCATGGTCCTCAGCATGCTTGGACAGCCGGACGGCCTCGCTGGTGGCGTTGCTGCCCGTACCGGCGATAATGGGGACGCGACCCTTCGCATACCGGACGGTCAGGTCGATGACCCTGTCGTGTTCGGCATGGGAAAGCGTCGGGCTTTCACCGGTGGTCCCGCAAGGGACCAACCCGTCGATCCCATTGGCAATCTGATATTCAACAAGGCGCTCCAATGCGCCTTCATCAACAAATCCGTCCGCGGTAAACGGCGTAACCATCGCCGTATGGACACCCCGAAATCTTTTTTCTCTCATGGTATATGGTACTCCTCTTCACAGAAAACAGTTTGTTCGCAATTTTATTGGCGCGGCAGCAGATCGGACATCATGTCGTCAAGGGAAAAAAAACCCTTGCGCCCATCAGCCACCCAAGCGGCGGCGCGGACAGCACCCCTGGCGAAGCCTTCCCTATTCCTCGCCGCATGGGATATCGTGATTGTGTCCACAGGACTGTCGAAATAGACTTCATGCGTCCCAGGAAAATAACCGCCGCGGCTGGAGGATATGTGAATTTCCGAATCGAGCCGTTTTCTATCCAGACGGGCGGTTTCAACGGAATCCTTGCCGGACATCTGCCGCAGCAAAATATCGCCGAGCATCTTCGCCGTACCGGAGGGACTGTCCGCTTTGCCCGCGTGGTGCATTTCATGAGCCAGAACATCATACTCGTCGAACTGGGAAATCAGACCGGCCGCATGGCTTACGATTTCAAAGAACACATGGACGCCGATTGAAAAATTCCCCGACCAAATAATCGCACAGTCGGGCATGTCCTTCACCAGCGACTGAATTTCCGTCAACCGACCATACCAGCCCGTCGTTCCGATGACAGCGGGAATTCCCGTCCGGGCATATAGAAGGATATGGTCAACGGCACACGAGGGAACGCTGAAATCGATGACAGCCTGACAATCCTGCAACGCCTCCAAGCTCAGCTCCGCACTCGTTACCTCTGGAACCTTTGCTACGGGATCAATCACCGCGACGACTTCGTTGCCGGTCTCCAACGCCACATTGCGAATCATCCGCCCCATTCTGCCATATCCTACGATACCGATCTTCATCGTCTTCCTCCGATGACGGCACTATAGCAGGTTGCAAACATTTTGTCTACATCCTAACATAATGTTATTATAATAACACACATTGCCACTGATCGGTTCGTTTCAAGATCAGCATATCTCCCGTCCTGATTCCGGCCTTTTCCCTACGCACGCCAATTTCCACGGAGGCTGAATACTCCTAGAAAAAACCATCCAATGAAAACAAATGCGCTTTTACGGACAGTCTTTGCGTGCCTATGGAAATAATACGAATCGGCTGAGAAACGATGCCTTGCGACATACACGATACAAGAATCTATCAAGAAAGCTGCCAGAGCCGATGGAAGCTCATGGAGCCTCCCCCAAAACATTCGCGACAGGGGAGATCGCCGACCACGACCTACGATTCAACGCCCCTTCTATCCGATTCCCTAGCGGGAAATTGGCTGGACAGGACGGAAACGCAGGCCTGAGCAGGCATGGGAGAACAAACCGCCGCCGACACTATCCATCCGACCCGCCCGCTCCGTCCCAACATCCATACCGTTGGAAAGGAACAGGCGGGACGACGGACAGGGCATCATGCGAAAATCTTCGCGATTCCGTCCACGGCGTCTTTGACGGAAATATAGGAAGTATTCACGCACAGATCGTAGTTCTGCTTGTCGCCCCAAATACGCCCCGTATAGAACTGATAGTACTTCGACCGGTTCTTGTCAATTTTCTGCATCTGTTGCTTGAGTTCCTTGTCGGTCAAATGCTCCTGCTCCGGAGCCCTGGACCGACAACGCGCCATCTTGAAGTCCATCTCCGCATAGATGAACAGACGAAGAGGCTTCATCTCTCGCAGGACATAGTCGGCGCATCGTCCGACGATGACGCAGTCGGATTTCTTCGCCATTTCGGTGATGATGTTGCTTTGCTCAACGTAGATGGAATTGTTCAGGTCCAGAATCGGATTCACAACAGGATAAAAAGACTGTCCGACTGTAATCGGAAAAAACGGCTCAGGCCGCCGCTCAGTGATCTGTCGGACATAGTCCGTGGCCAGATCGGTCTTCTTCGCAAGTTCGACAATAATTTCATGATCATAATACGCAATGCCGAGGCGTTGGGCCAGACGCTTGCCGACTTCCCTGCCGCCACTTCCGAATTCACGTCCGATTGTAATGATTTTGTTCATCAGCTCCCCCTATCGCTCCTGGCGAACAATCACACAGAAGCATAAAGATATGTTATCCATGGTGTGGCGAGTGACAAGCATCGAAACTGTGATACTCAGCGCCCGCGGCGCCATGCCGATCTTCGAATGGCCCCCGCCGTCCTCGCGCACAACCAAAACTACCGCATGGCCGAACCACACGATATTCGCAGAGGCCGTTCACAACCGCACCATAGTCTTGGATACCATGAAGCGGGCGCAACGGAGCAGGTCTGATGCCAGTACCGAGGCATCCCGGCTGCAATATCCATCAACTATCGTCAAAAGGTCATTTCCGCTTCTTTCGTTCGTCCCGTTCCTTTCGTTTCTGGCTTGCCGCCAAGAAATCAGCGAACGTCCCGCCGCCGTCGGACGATACATCTGCGTCATACCGGTTCTGACCGGTATGTCCCCAGGGCCGCTCCTCACGCCGGGTCCCGCCCCCACGGTCATTAAACGATCGCCCTCGATCGTCACCCCTGTCCCGGCCGCCATCGTCACGGCGTCCCCCGCGTTCCAGCTTGCTGGGACGGACGACCTCGACGACAGTCTCCCATGTATATTCCATCTCATCCCCTTCCTGATCATCCGGCAGGCTGAAAGAGGACATCTGGACCTCTTTCTTGACGGGAGCGACCGAAACTGCGGATCGGACCGGCGGGACGGACACGCCCCCCCCGGCGACAGGAACACCAGTCGTCGGTTTTTTCACCAGAACGACCTTTTTTTTCGGAGCATCGCCAACAAGGGCCGGAATAACAGATCCTGGCGCGGGAGGGACGGAGACGGCGGGCCTGACCGCCACTGTGGGCCTTGCGGATACAGGCTTCACCGATACCGCCACCGCGGGCTTGACCGCGACAGCGACTTTCGCCGGCGCAGCTTTGACGGAAACTGCTTTATCCGATACAGCGGACGGTGACGTCCCCTGCGAAACGGCATTGGCCAAAGAAACGGCTGTAGGAGCGGAAGAAACCTTTTTCTTGGCTGAACCGGGAACAGGAACCCGCTTCTTGACTTCCATTTCCTCATACGAGCAGGAAAGCCGCTGACAGACATAATGAGGCTGTTCAAATTCATCCATCACCTTCATCATGGGGCCTTTGCACCAGGGACAGGTCTTGCTCTCCGTAAACTTCGGCTCGAACACCAAACCGCTGCCCACGACCTGTTTCACCAAATCAGCGGCGTTCTGCTTGATGTCCCTGATGAACGGGGCCCCCGATTCCTTTCCTTCCGCGATATTGGCAAGACGTTCCTCCCACCGTCCGGTCAGCTCCGGCGAACGCAGTTGTTCAGGGGCGAGACGCACGACCTCCCTCCCCTTCGGCGTAGGAACAAGCTCCTTGCCGACACGCTCGACATAATGGTTCTGGATCAATTTCTCTATGATGTCGGCGCGGGTGGCGGGAGTTCCCAAGCCGTTGCCAAGCCGTTTTTTCAGCTTGGCGTCGTCAACGAAACGTCCAGCGTGCTCCATGGCGGACAGCAATGTCGCCTCGGTATACCGTTCCGGCGCGGCGGTAGTCTGCTTGCGCAGCTTCGTACCATATACATGGACGGTATCGCCCTCCTGAAGCTTCGCGAGGTTCTTGCCATTTTCAGGATCATCGTCGTCGACGGCCAACGGCGCGGCAGAACGACGGCCGATCACACGGGCGACGTCGCGCCACCCCTGCTCGACGGGAATAGTGAGCCGGGTGACAAAACGCTCATCCTCGACTTTCGCTTCGAGCGTCGTGGTCCTGTAGGTATAGTCAGGGGAAAGCACTTCAAGGAACCTGATCACAATCAATTCCCACAGTGCGCGCTCATCGCTGGAAAGACGGTTCAAATCGACCCGCTGCTCGGTAGGGATGACGGCGTGATGGTCGGTGACTTGCAGATCCTGGACGAACCGCTGCTCGTCGATACGGAACCCTTTCGCGGCATAACCGGTGGCCATCGGTCCGAACGGAGTGGATGCCAAAGCCTTCAACCGGTCAGGGATGGTCGCTACGATGTCATGGGTAATGTACCGGCTGTCGGTACGGGGATAGGTAACGATCTTGTGGACTTCATAGAGCTTCTGCAACGTATCCAGCGTCTCCTTCGCAGAGAAGGAGAGATAGACGTTGGCGTCCTGCTGCAACGCCGTCAGGTCATAGGCCAGCGGAGGCTGCTCATTGCGGTCCACCGTCTTGAGGCTGGAGACCTTGCCATCCCTATCCTGGAGTTTTGCGACCAAGTCATTCGCCGCTTGCTCGCTTGTAATGCGGATTGAATCCTCGGCATTGTACCAAGAAGCCGAAAACAGGCCGAAATCGGCTTTGAGCGTCCAGTAGAACTTGCCGGCGAACTGTTCGATCTCGTCCTCGCGCCGGGTCATCAACGCCAAAGTCGGAGTCTGTACCCGTCCGGCGGAAAGCTTGGCGTCGTAGTGGCAGGTCAAGGCGCGGGTCACGTTCATGCCGACATACCAGTCGGCGGCGGCGCGGCTTTCGGCGGCGGCGTAAAGATCAAGGTACAAGTCCCCGTCCTTCAGATTTGCGAACCCCTCCTTGATGGCGGCGTCCGTCTGGCTGCTGATCCACAGCCGTTTCACCGGCCCTTTCCAATCGGCCAGCTTCATGATCCAGCGGGCGACCAGCTCGCCTTCGCGCCCAGCGTCGGTGGCGATAATCAGCTCGCTTGCGTCGGGTCTGTTCAACAGACCCGACACGACCTCATACTGCTCCTTGCTCTGATCGATCACTTCCTGTTTCAGTTCATCCGGCAGCATCGGCAAATCTCGCAGCGACCATCTTTTGTAGCGTTCGCTATAGGCCGCGGGCTGCGCCAGCTCGACCAAATGTCCCAGGGCCCAGGTAACGACGTAATCATTGCCTTCGATATAGCCCTTCTCCCGTATGTTACATCCGAGCACACGAGCCAGTTCTCTTCCGACGCTCGGTTTCTCAGCCAAAACAATCTTCTTCACGTTGTCGTACTCCTCTCAGCGGCCAATTCCGGCAAGCCCGATACAGGATACCCATTCCCTGCCGGACGGGCCCGCACAGGACGGCATCAGCTAAAACTATACTTGCAACCCGACCGGAGTTGCAACAGAAAAAAAACAAACCACTAGACGAAACAGAGGGGCGGCTACAACGGGAACAAGCCTCCGCACCTTGGTACGGACAGCACATCCGAGACAAACACGGCAAACCTCCGACCATAGCGGCGCACCGCATGCTCAACCGAAAATCGGCCGCACCCCGGCGGATATCATCATCCCCCGAAACGCGGGGAACCGTCCTCCAAGGAGACGGAGGGACGGCTCACCACCTTGCGTTCCAGATAGAGCATCATGCTCTTCCACTTCCCCCTTTGCCAGCGGACGATGAACAGCGCAGCCCGTATACACTCGTCCATGGCCATGGCAATCCAGATTCCCGGCAATCCCCAGCCCAGCCGGATACCGAACACCCATGAGAACAAGACGGCGACCAGCCACATGCAGACAATGCCGATGCCTACTGGATAGTTGACGTCCCCCACCGCCTGCAACGACAGTACCATGACGATGTTCACCGCCCGTCCGACCTCCAGAATGACCTCTAGAAACAGTATCCGCTTTCCCAACGCAAGTATCTGAGGATCCGAAGTGAACAAGCCGAACACCTGGTCGCTGAACAGATACAGCACTATGGTGACGCCGACGGAGATGACCACCGACCAGAACGTCGTCCGCTTGACCCGCCGGTCAATCTCATCGGATTTGCCAGCTCCTACAAGATGCCCGATGATGATCTGCTGCGCCTGCGCCATTGCCCTGGAGAAGATATAGCACATCATTGCGATCATCGTGCAATAAACTTTTGTGGTGATGACCCATGTCCCCAGCATGTTGACGAACGCCATGATACAGAGTTGGCTGGCGTTGTACGACACCTCCTCGCCGCCCGACGGCAGGCCCAAGTGCATGACGCGCTTGAGAATGTCCCAGGGAAAAGGCTTCAGAGTGGAAAAACGCAATGGGACACCGATGCGTTTGCGGAATAGAAAGAACAGCACGAACATGGCCACTAGTTTGCTGAACGTAGTGGAGATGGCGACGCCGACGATCCCCAACCGAGGCAATGGCCCGACACCATATATCAGCAGCGCGTTGCCCACGATGTTGGCGACATTCATCAGCAAGGATACGAGCAACGCCTCCTTGACCAGCGAATAGGCGCGGAAGAACGAGACGAACGCCAGATATACTCCTTGGAACAGCAACCCCGCCCCAACGATGTACGTATAAGCGAGCGCTTCCTCCAGCACGTCGGCGGGTACTTTGAGGAACTGGAACACCTGCCGGCTCGCCAGGAATACGACCAAGGTCGACGCAACGCAGATGATTGCGTTCACGACAAGGGCCACCATGCAGATCGCGGAGACCTTTTCCTCGTTTCCAGCCCCCAGCTGTACGGAAATGAGAATCGTGCTGGCCGTGCTGACGACGCTCAGCGCGATGATGAGAATGTTGATGATCTGGTTCGCGTTACCGATGGCGGCGACGGAAACCTGGGAATACCGGCTGATCATCATCTGGTCGACGTTGCCGACCAGCAGCTGCAACAGCAGGTCGAGGAACAGCGGCCACGCCAGCTTCACCAGAGACAACGACTTGGAAGAATCAAGCGTTCTTGTCATAGTATCCACCCCATAGAGGAACAGATGGTCGTCGGACGCAACCTCCCAACGCCGAATCCACTGCGATTGTCGTTGTATATGAACGGCTGAAAATGTGCAATCGGGGAACAAGCGGAAAACATACATTTCGATTTGTTTCGATAAAAGTGGCGAGGAAAGTCCAAATGATTGGCTCCCTGTCAAAAACATACATGCGCGATGAGCAAGCTCGCTATCATGCAGGACATACGCCGGGATGCACATCGAAAGAATGATACGGACGTCAATGACGGCATCCAGTTTCTATCGGCAGTCAGACTCCATCGAGACCCGCAAGCCTCGAACAGGTACTGCGCAGCGGCATGAGGTGAAAAGAGGCTATCGAATAACCGGCGATCCCCGCGGTTCTACAAGCTTTTGTCGTAAACAAAGGCAGATGTCACACCGCCGCCCCAGCAACCTACAGTGAATAACCACGAATGGCCGGCGAGAGCCACTACTGGCTTTCGTCCAACGACAGCTCCCTGACAGTACCCCGTTCAATCACGGTCAGGGGCATCAGTATCTGCCGGGGTATCCGCTCGGGCGTCTTCAGGCGGTCTATCACCAGTTCTGCGGCCAGACGTCCGCTTTCTTCAAGGTATTGCTCAACCGTGCTCAGCGAGAAATATTCGGAGATGTCGAGGTTGCCGAACCCCAGCACGGCCAGGCGGCCGGGAATCCTCCCGCCCTTCCCGAGAACCAGCTTGGCGAGGCGCAGAGCGACCATGTCCCCCGACCCCACCATGCAGTCCGGGCGCTCCGGAGACGCGAACAAGGACATCCCCTGCTTGTCAATGACCTCCTCGGAGTAGGGCCCGAGCCATACGGAATCGGCGGGCAGCTCGATCCCCCTGCCGCTGAAATAGTCGCGGAAGCCCTTGTAGCGCTGCTCGCTCGTCGGCACGGCGAAACTGTACTGAGCGGACTCCCCGACGAAGCAAGGACGGCGGTACCCGCGTTCATACAGGTATTCCGCGGCCACCCGGCCCGCCTTCTCGTTGTCGGCCACCACGCAGTCGAAGCCGTCCACCGACGCCTCGACGAAGCACACGGGCAGCCCGCTGCGCCGCAGCTTCTCCAGCGTCCTCGCATCGGGCACCAGGCTCAGGCATACCAGGGCGTCGGCCCTCCGGCCGGCTACCAGCTTGTCGATGTAGCCGTCGAGGTCGTCGCCGCCGTCGACATTGTACAGCAGGATTTCATAATGGGCCTTCGCCAGGGCGGAGGTAAGCCCCCTCAGGCGCTGAAACATGGAGGGACGGGAGAAGAGCGGCGCTATCACACCTATCTGGTGATACTGCTGGCGCGCCAGGACGGAAGCCGAGGCCTTGGGGACGAAATGCAGTTCCTCGATGGTCTCGACGATCCGCCGCCGGGTCGCCGGGTTCACGCTCGTCGGCATGTTCAGCACACGGGATACCGTCGAAACGCTCACCCCCGCCATCTTCGCCACATCGTAGATCGTCGTTTCCTTTTTCATCGCACGCACTCATCCTTCGTTCCAGAACATTATCTTCAGTTTCGCAACAAGACAGAAGGATGTCAATCACATTTCTGCGCACAAGACCATCAAGGATGCGGAAAAACCGTCACAATGGAAACAATCACGCTACTATAGGGCGGATGGCTAGAAGCGAAGCATACAGCGGCTTTTTATATTTTCATGTTCACCGTCTCCCCATCAACGAGTACAATGCATCAGGAAATTCACGTTAGTTCTGCATCACATGGACATAGAGGACTGAATGATATGCCCCACCTATCAAATCCTGCGTCGATTTCGTCCGCACATAGATTTCTCCCCAATATTCAGATTGCCAGTAACGCCCCCATGCATATGCGGGAGTCTGTACGCACAACAACGGCACCATGGTGGAGTCGTTCCGTCCTGAGAACGTCACTGTGCCCGTCCCGTTCCCGGAACGAGAAGCGTCCTCCTGCATCATCGCCTCATACGATGCGCATATGTATTTTGTAGGAGGCCGGCCTTCGGTATTTTCCCGACGGAATTCAAAATCGCCGTCACCACCAGTCGGGGAGCTGGACAATCGAAGGCAATAGCTTCTCCAATCCCCCCGGCATGCGATAAAATGGACATCCGCGACTTCGACGGCTTGTATTTCGGCCGCTTTCAGGTCAATCGAGGTATTGGTGGGAATCACGACAAGCTGAAATGCTTCGTTCCCCTGCCCTGATGTCTGATAATACCCACGCAGAAATAGATCAAAGCTTTCCGACTTTTCATCGTTTTGCAGGATGAATGTGACTTTTCCCCAATAGTCGTCGGCACTTCCCATGTTGTAGACATCAGGATCGGAGACAGAGGACATGTCGGGCAACAACAGGCATATGTCCATCCAGAACTCCTTGACCCCATATCCATTGACATGGTAACTACCGTCACTGGCAGGAAAAGAAAAACAGGTTATTCCAGAACCACCGTATCCGACTACAGGGTACCGCGCTCCGTGGAATTCGGCGGGAGCATAGTCACCGTGACTGTACGCACTAGTACGCATCCGTGGGGCGAGGACAATAGCGAACGGACGCCTCAGCGTCGAATCCGATGCGGAACGAATGACAAAATCACTGACAATGGAAACTCTTGTGGGAGAAGAATATCCTTTACAGCCGACGATACCCAGTGTACGGCTTTCCACATATCCTCCCACTTGAGCATATCCTGCCACGATGGGCCTCATGAATTGCTCTGAAGCGAGATCGGCGTTGAAAGAGGCCGCTCCAAAGGTTATTTGGAAACCTGCGTCTGGATCCGTAGCGTATACGATGCCGGATACAATAACGAGAAAAATCATCACATGCAGAAATCGTTTCATGGTCCCGTCCCTCCCTATATAGCGGTGACATCAAAGAAGGCGTTTGCTTCGTAGCGGCCGGGAGGGAGATATTGGACATCAGCCGCATCAAACAACCGAAGGCAAATCGGCGAACGCTGTATTTCAATACATTCCCACTCCTCGGTGCTGAGACTGAGAACGCACGGAGGTGTTCCGGTTTTCGTACTGCATGCCAACGTGCCCGTTTGAACTTCTTTCTCCGAGCCTCTTATGTAAAAGGAATATCCGACCAGTAGTTCATAATCCAGTTCACAGGAATTCTCGACGCCTTTCAGAGGGGACGTAGTTACCTCAATTCTGGCGCGAGGCCCAGGATACAGCAAACTCCAAGTGGCGATACTGCGTCCACCTTGTTCCGCAAGCCCCTCGCTTTCAAGGTCGAAAGGCATGCCGGCATTCAAGGATTCAAGCAATGGCTCGATTTTCAACTCACATACCACTTCCACAGTGCCGGTCAAGGGAAGGCTGTCGGTCGTCTTTATCAATGCAGGATAGGCTGCCGAGTACAACAACAGGAAGTAAAAAAACAACAATCGTTTTTTCATTTTCATCACCATTCATCATCCTCATTCTATGACAGTGACGAGCACTCTGACATCGCAGGTATATACCCCCTTCCTGACAGTGTTCCACGCCACGGGATCAATGCGCATCATCACCTCTCCGGAACGGAGATATCTCGCGGGCAACCAATATCCCGTCCGCGTCCCATTCGGCAACCGCACAAGTATCCGTCC
Organism: Sphaerochaetaceae bacterium; assembly: GCA_034114085.1. Classification (GTDB taxonomy): domain Bacteria; phylum Spirochaetota; class Spirochaetia; order Sphaerochaetales; family Sphaerochaetaceae; genus Spiro-02. Next base: position 21,607 of record JAXEWB010000087.1, read on the forward strand.
CGATGCCTGTATGCTATAAGGAAGCCGGCCAGCGTCATGGCCGGTTACAATCCCCCATGTATCGGTCAGCCGGGCATCGAAGTTGCCTTCTCCCTGCCGGGATTCCGTCCGTGACGATACATCACAGGTCAGGACGAAAGAACTGCATTTCAGTTCATCGAAAGAAAATGTAATGTTCAGTTCCTTTGAATAGTCACTGTCGATGAGAAATCGAAATGCGACTTTGTCCGTACCGACATTCATCACATCCAAAGAAACCCCATGGGATGAATCAATGACAACTCCACTGCTATCATGTAATTGCAACGAAAAGTGAGTCCCACTGACAGGTTTTTTCTTATAGGCGAGAATGGGCAGTCCTCCCCGCAGGGGAATCGCCGTCGGAGAGGCTGCCATGAACGATACGGAAAACAAGAGAACCGCAAACGCAAGGAATACCAGTCGTATCTTCATGTCCGACCTCCTCTTTTCACATTCAGAACACAACGCTTTCAACGATGACAGTTCCTATATAGGTACCTGCTGCCGCCATCGCATAATCGGACTGCTCGATATCCGCGAACAAGTGAAACAGCTTTTCATACCCACCGGCGCTCGCCGACGAGACATAGTCGGACATCCCAAAATTTACCGTACAGCCATGTTCCACCTTCCCCGACCATTCGCCTATCGCATATACGTCATCGCCAGACGGAGAAGTTCCACCTCCGCCCCCGAACTGAAATCCATCAAGCAATACATAGGCCCGGTAAGGAAGTATCGCCTGAAACGGGGCATCCAGATACAGCGGATGAAACCTAAATCGCAGCAAGACGTGCGGCAGGTCCCTGGATGTCACACAGAGATCCGCTATTGGCCGTCTTTCCACTGTAGAAATCGTTGCGGAAGTAATGACGACCGTACTTCCCGGAGATCTCATCTCGACATGCAATGTTTCCGGAACCTGACAATCCACCGTAAAAATACGACCACGCAGAGTCCTGATGTCGCTTTCGTCCGAACACCATGCCGCGCCATACGACAAACAAAACAGAAGCAACAAGCCTATAGGAAACCATCTCCCATAAATTTTCATATTCCGCTCCTCGCACGACGGCATGATGCATCGCCGCGACTACCTGAAATATGTTTCAAATGGATAAAACCTCCATACGATACGCATCTCCAACATGTCATCCCCTTTGGGAGACGGTCGCCCGGTCGATAATCTCAAACGATAGGAAATGGCAGGACGGACTGCGCCTGTGCGTCATGCATTCCAATACGGCCCTGACCGCGAGGTACCCCGATTCCACGAGACGCATATCCACGGAACTTATGGAAAAACAGTTGGATATCAGGTTGTTCCCCGCGCCCATGACGGCGATCTGCTCGGGAACGCGCAGACCGTTCTTTTCCAGTTCCCTGATCATTACCAGCGCCATACAATCGCAAGGGATAAATATACAATCAGGTAGGTTTCCATAGGAGATGAACCGCGAGACCGCGCGTTCGATTTCAGCAGGCGCATACGGGCCAAACCAGACGAAATCGTTGGGGAGGGTTATCCCTCTGTCCGCCCAGGAATTCTTAAACCCACGGTACAAGTCCTCCTCCATCGGTACCATGGAGGAAAAAGATGTCGGCTCACCGAAGAACGCCGGCTTTCTATATCCTTTCTCGAACAAAGACAGCGCGGACGCTCTTCCAATCTCCCTGATGTCGGTGCACACCGAGCAGAATCCCTTGGTTTCCGAATTAACAAGACAGACGGGCACGCCGAGAGAAAGAAACCTCATTACCGCCGTTTTGGGGAACAACAACGACAGCACGACCAATCCATCCACTTTCTTTTCAGTCGCTATCAAGTCGAGGCAACGCTCATATTCATCCGCATCTCTGACACAGTACAGGACAAGCTCGCAGTCCGTTTCTTCCGAGGCCGTCAAAACGCCCCGAAAACGTTCCTGCAAGAAAAAGGAGAAAGGATACGGCAATACCACACCAAGTCTCCGAGGAATCCGACATCTGCCCGATGCCTTCCGCCTTCGCACATTCGTGGCGGGACAGGAATTTGTACCGACTTCCGGGCAATGCGTACCTGCGGCCGGTGAATCGGCAGATTCTTCCCTTTCCGAAACAGGACAAGATCCGGCTAACGGACCTTCCGCATCTCCATATGAATATTTCCCTGTCATCGCATACTCCTCCCCATGAGAGAAATCGGGCGATACCCCATCAAAATCAGCCTAAAGGATCGGCCTTCCCTCATGATCCTCGCCTGCTGCGCATCAGCATCCAATGAGAAAAACCAAGCTCCCGCATCCGCGCCAAAAACTTCAGGAACCGACTCGCTTCGTCGCGGTTCCCTCGAAATCCCTCCAGACCTTTCTAAAAAACGGTGTGCATCCTATCGGACCGGCCGTCCAGCCCCCTGTAGTCATGATACCTACATGAACCGTAATGACTGTTTCTCTATAGAATGCACACCACATAGGGGGATATATATTTTATGGAAACAATTCCAGCACGCCGTACCCATATACCACGTCATACGGGCATTCCCACTTCCTCGCAACAGAAACGCATCCCACCCACATGAGACCTGCAGCCGAACAAGCGAGCCCCCACGACATAAATACGCCGACGCCCAGACCGTTTCCATAAGATATCGCTCTTCAACCTCCGCCCCACCTCATAAAAAGGGACTAGAAGTCCTTCCCAAACACAATCGGACCACATTGGATGAATATCGAATACAATCCGACGAGAAAGAATATCCTTCCCATGGCGACCAGAAAATGTTCGCCTGCAATACCTTTGCCAACCATATTCTCACCGTTCATATCGCGTTTTTCTCCATACAGGCGCAGGCATGCAGTTCCATAGAAATCATTCTATTTGTACTTCTACCGTCACCGTTCTCACCAACCATCACTGTATTTTGAGAACGCTAAAATAGTGACCTTATCATATGAAACTGATTTCATATAATCAGTTTCTATAATATATCGCAAAAAAAGTCAAGCAAAAACTTTTCACCATGGGAAAAGAGGTCTCAGAGGATATGGACGAGATGCGAAGAAAGAGTCAAATCAGAGTTGTGTCGGCAATGTAAATCTTGCAGATGTTTTTATTGCGTTACCGTTTTTGATACCGAATCAGAATTGGCGCAAAGAAAGGCGCTAACCGATATCTCTCGCCCGATAGATTCCAACAGAAACAGAATAGGACAAGACCAGACTGACGAAGGAAAGAACTCCAACGCAGAGGAAAATCCATTTGAGGTCAGTGATTGAGAATATGCTGAACGCTACTCCCAGAACCGCATACACAATGATATCCAGAAGCGTGATATAGTTACTGGCGCGTTCAGCGCCGAATCTATACAACATCGGGAAACTAGTTGAAATCAATAGCCAGGCCAATGCGATCGCACAGCCCACAGCGACAACGCAGGCTTCAAGAGGTACGGCGCGGAACACATGCATGAGCACCGCATACAGAACAGATAAAACAATCCCGGCCCCAGTCAGAATCAAGGCGGTAGCATATCGAGCCAATACAATCCGACTACGGCTTATCGGCAATGTACAGGCAAATTTGTTCCATCGGCTTCGTGATTCATAATGAAACGCGGAAACTCCGAATTTTGTCACCACTACGATCGGCAATGTGATCGCAAACACCCCCATTCCGCAGAATGCGAAGATTACAAGCAACAAACCCAGTACGGAGATTGTGTAAAATATGTTTCTTGAAAACAAAACTAACATATCCTGGCGAACAAGACCTTTCATGAGACGCTCCTTTCCGTTCGTGTTCCGGCATCAAGCTGTCGGATATAATGTAGCATGATCTGTTCAAGGGACGCCGGTTCATAAATAAATTCGGGATGTAGATTCCGCATCCGATCGACATTGGTACACAACGCTGTAGTTCCGAACATCCCGCACTCAAGTCCAATCAACCGGCAAGATGCGTCCAACATATCGAACTGGTTGCCCATCCCCTTACACAATGCATGCGTATTGAGCAAGGTATTCGTCTCTTCTGAAAACACGATTCTGCCGTCATGAAGAAATGTGATATAATCAGCGATCTTCTCCAAATCGGCGGTGATATGCGAGGAAAATAGGATTGCATGGGCATCGTCCAGCATGAATTCCTGAAGGATATCCAATACTTCCGCCCTGGCGACGGGATCAAGCCCCGCCGTGGGTTCATCCAACAGCAATAGAGTGCTCCCGTGAGAAAGCGCCACAGCAAAAGAAAGCTTCATCCGCATCCCTCTGGAATAATCCTTAATGGGCTTTTTGGAGGAAAGGGAAAATCGCTGCAACCAACTAAAAAATGTTGATGACGACCATCCTGAATAGATATCGTTGAAAATTCTGTCCAAGGATGTCGCATTCAGATAACCGGAAAAGCAGTTGTCATCAAACACAACGCCTATTTGGTTCTTCAACCGTTCATTTCCAGGAGAAAGTAGATTTCTGCCTTGAAAGATAACCTCACCAGTACCATAAATACCTGCAGCCCCCAGCAGCATGCGGATTATGGTACTCTTACCCGCCCCATTTTCACCAATCAGCCCGACAATGGAACCGAGGGGAATACACAGAGAAACATTCTGCAACGAAAAATCATCATACTCAATGTGCAAATTTTTTGCTTGCAACGCATATTCCATATTAGCTTCCTTCCCTGACTAGGCCAAATGCCACGAGATATCAGGTATCTAGGAGAATCTCTAGCATCTGCCGCAGTTCGTCGGAATCAATTCCAGCCCCTTTCGCAAGGTCCACGGCTTCCGCGATACATCGCTCGATCTCACGACGTCGGTTTTCGAGCAACAGTGCAGTGTTCGGCGCAGCCACAAAGCATCCTTTGCCAGCAACTTGGACGACAAACCCAGCTTGTTCCAATTCATCGTACGCTCGGCGGGTAGTAATGACGCTCACCTTCAGTTCCTTCGCGAGAAGCCGCAAGGAAGGCAACATATCCCCCTCCTTCAATCGCCCGTCCATGACCATTGCACGAATTTGTTCTGCGATCTGGTCATAGATGGGTTTCCCGCCCTGGTTGCTGATGATGATATTCATTCTCCCTCCACATCCAGTTTTCAAGCATGCATACTGCGCGCTGGCGGTATACTGTATATACACAATATACACAGCATAAACAGTTTGTCAATACTCTTTGTATTTTATCCTACCGTCGTCGTTCCGGCGCATAGAATGGAACTATCTGAAAAGTTGTCAACAAAAGCAATTCGCAGTATCAGACGGCCTTCTGCAATTTTCGCACCAGTATGAACGAGGATGCGAACCTGTCAACGCCTGCGTTCCAGCGGAAATGAAGTCGCTATCAACTTGCCATCAACTAGTAATGAAGAAGCAATGAAGTTACCACCAACTAGCAATGAACTAGCAATGAACTAGCAATGAACTCCATTATGATAACTATATACAATTAATTATAATATAAAGAGATACTAGTTTTTTACAGAATCATGACGGTTTTGCGGTGAAATAATGCCAGGAGGTTCGCGCTATCCCCACGGTGGATACGTTGCATAGGCGATGATGTAGTCCAAACTTCCAAACAGTTTGCTTTCAAGGATTTCCTCGCGATAACGACCAAAATCATATGCGACCCGTCGAAGGTCACAGGAGATTTCGCCATGTTCGACATCCACCATGCCATACGAAGGCCGAGGGTCGCCATCGAACGAATACCCTATCGCACCGACATTGACGACAAGCGTATCGCCTATCTGAAAAGTCTCCCTCCTGTGGGTATGACCACAAAAAATCGCATTGACGCCAAGAGCTTTCGTTTGTTCCTCAAACAACTCAGGGAAATCAGGATTTTTCGGGGAAAAATGATCTTTGAATCGCTAGGGGCTACCATGACAGAACAAGAGCTTTCGTCCTTCGATCTCACGCTCGACGGCTATCAGCCAGGATTTCATCGCGGACTTTGCCCCGGCAGACAGACGGACATCTCCATAAACAATCATGTCGTAGAGGCTCCGCTCAAAATCATTCGTCGGCACGAAGTCGGACAGCTCCTCAAAGTTTGCATCGGTGTTGCCTTTGACTGCACAGAAGGGATACAACGACATGAGCAGTCAAAGCACTCCTGAGGATAGAGACCATTGAAGGATACATCACCAAGACATACCACACCATCGGGATCCCGCTTGCGCAAGTCTTCTACGACCGCCTCAAACGCAGGCAGGTTGCCATGGATATCGCTAATGACCGCGAACCTCACGCACTCACCTCCATCGTTTCTCGACGAATCAAACAAATGTTCCGATCATGCCATCGTCGGAGGATGCCACCAGACGAGCATCGTGCGTTCCTGTAATGAATTATACACGACTGACACAAATTGACAAGGATTTTTGCCCAAGGCCACGCCGAAGAACAATCGATCAAAGATACTCGAATCATGCGCCAGCTGACGAAGGATATGGCTGAAACGTACCAAGCGAACAGGCACGGACTGACAATACGGATTCTTTTCAAGCGATTCCTTACGGCCATTCAAGCCAAATTTCGTATAGATCATGCTGATATGGTTGCGAATCGTCCGTTCTCCGATATAAGCAAATCTCATGGGATAAGATACCGCGAAAGCCGTCAATTCCGAAATGTTTTAGCGGTCCTCACCTGATCGCGGATTCCAATGCGTCCCATTGGGCGTCCATCGATTCAATCAACCGCATCTGGGTGCGCATTCGGTCAAGGTTGTGCCCGGGACGAGAAATTTTGTAATACACGTCGCCGTTCAGATAGTCGGTGAGAAACCGCACTGCCATAATCAGCGTGGTCGTCCGCCCGCTTTCCGCCAGCAGGCTTCTTTCAAGGGGAGAGAGGAAGACGGCCGCCTCAGACAGATAGCCTTCCATCAGGGCCTGGTACATTCCTACGTCACAGGAAATCAACGAAAGATCCTGTTCGTCTTCTTCTCCCGTGATGGTCGCGGTACGGATCATGTCTCCTGTATCGAACAGAATCGTCCCAGGCATTACCGTGTCGAGGTCGATGACGCAGGCCGCCTCGTGGGTTTCTTCATCGAACAGCACATTGTTCAGCTTCGTATCGTTGTGAGTGATACCCTTGCGGAGTTTTCCCTCCCGATAGAGGTCCGTAATCACAACGCCGCGTTCCTCGTTCGAAAAGAGAAAATCAATCTCATCTCCGCACGAGGCTGCCCGGCCAACGGCATTCCGGGACAAAGCCTCGCGAAACTGCTCGTACCGCCATCTCATGTCATGGAACCGGGAGATAGTCTCATGGAGGCGGTTGCCGTCCAGGTCGGAAAGCTGGAACTGAAACCGACCGACCATAGAGCCCAGACGTCCAGCCACCACGGAATCATCAAGCTTTTCATAGCTGAATACATGATCTACGAACAGGTAGGTGCGCCAATACTCCCCATCAGCATCAATCGCATAGGGCCGTCCGTCCCTGGCCGGGACAACGGTCAACACATGGCTGGAAGCGAATGGAACCCGCTGCCGTTCAAGCTTCGCCCTGATATGGGAAGTCACCAGGCTGATGTTCTCCATGACCAAATCAGGCCTAGTGAATATCTGCCGGTTGATCTTCTGGTGGGTATATTTCACTGAAACACCGGCTTGGTTGAAGGTAGAGACCAACGTAGTGTTGATGTGGCCGTTTCCAAAGCCCTTACAACTGGTAAGATCACCATAAA
>JAXEWB010000088.1:0-20742 GCA_034114085.1 Sphaerochaetaceae bacterium
AGGGACAGTGCGTGAACACGGCACTGTCGCAGCAACGCAGTATGCCAATGATTATCCAAGCAACCATTGCGAAGGAGAACAGCCTGGTGCCAAGGCGTCAAGGCAAAGACAGTACCTCGTGTACGGCTTTGCCGAAGACAACGCAGGCAATGGACTGTTTCCAACCATCAACCATTGCGAAGGAGAACAGCCTGGTGCCAAGGCGCCAAGGCAAAGACAGTACCTCGTGTACGACTTTGCCGAAGACAACGCAGGCAATGGACTGTTATCCGAGCAATAACAGTATCACGAAACGGCCTTCGATGCAAACTGACTATTGTACAGCTCCGCATAAAACCCCTTGGCCGCCAGCAGGCTTTCGTGGGTCCCCTGCTCCACGATATCGCCGTCCCGCAGCACCAAAATCAAGTCGGCGTCCCGGATTGTCGAGAGGCGGTGGGCGATGATAAAGCTAGTCCGGCCTGACATCAGGTTCTTCATGGCCTGCTGGATCAGCACTTCGGTCCGCGTATCGACGTTGCTCGTCGCTTCGTCCAGAATCAGAATCCGCGGGTCGCTGATGATCGCTCTCGCGATCGTCACGAGCTGCCGCTCGCCCTGGCTCATGTTGCCGCCTTCTTCACCGACTACCATGTCGTAGCCGCCGGGCAGGGTCTGGATGAAGTGGTCGGCGCAGGCGAGGCGGGCGGCCTCGCGGACCTCCTCGATGGGGAGGTCCGGGCGACCCGCGCCGTAGGAGATGTTCTGGGCGATGGTGCCGTTGAACAGCCAGGTGTCCTGGAGGACCATGCCGAACTGATTGCGCAGGCTGTCGCGATTCCAGTCGCGGACATCGACGCCGTCGACGGTGATAGAGCCGTCGGTCACATCGTAAAAACGCATCAGCAAGTTGATGAGAGTAGTCTTGCCCGCGCCGGTGGGGCCGACGATGGCGACCTTCGTCCCCGGGGGAACCTGGACATTGAAGTCCTTGATCAGAATCTTGTCTGGGTTGTAGCCGAACCTGACATGATTGAAGCCGACCTCACCGGAAGCTCCCACTGACTGGGCGTCGTTCGCTGCGGCCGGCCCTACATGCGCATCAGGGATATCGGCGGGCTCTTCCGGTTCGTCGAGCAACTCGAATACCCGCTCCGCCGCCGCAATCGTTGACTGGAACACGTTGGCGATGTTCGCCACCTCGTTCACCGGCTGGTTGAACCGCCTCATGTACTGGATGAACGCCTGAATCTCACCGACCGCCAACATCCCCATCGAAGCGAAGATGGCGCCAAGCACCACGACGAACACATACCCGGCGTTTCCGGCGAAGCCGACCAACGGCATCATGATGCTCGAATAGAAGTTCGACTTCCAGCCATCGGCATACAGCTTGCCGTTGGCCTCGTCGAACTTCACCATCGATTCGTCTTCACGGCAGAACGCCTTGACGACCTCATGCCCGCCGTACATTTCCTCGATATGACCGTTCACCTCGCCAAGATGCCTCTGGTTCCCCAAGAAGTATTTCTGGGAACGCTTGACAACGCTTTTGGCGATGACCAACGACAACGGCAGGACTATCAGCCCCGCCAGCGTCATCCAGACATTGATGGACAACATCATCACCAGCAACGCGATCAACGTGAACAGGGCGACCAGCACCTGGCTGATGCCCTCCTGCAACGACTGGCTGATCATGTCCACGTCGTTGGTCACGCGGCTCATGATATCGCCCCGGCTCCGGCCGTCGTAGTATGAAAGCGGCAGGCGGTCAAGCTTCGCGCTGATATCCTTGCGCATCGAGTAGACGATTTTCTGCGATACCTTGACCATAGTGACGTTCTGGATATACCGGAACAACGGCGATACAATATAGGTGGCGGACAGAATCAGCAGAATCAGCTTGATCCTCCCCCAGTCGAACCCGCCGGTCCCCGCGGCCATGTTCCGGGCGCCGTCGTACAGCTCGGTCGTCACCATGCCGAGAATCATCGGCGAGAACGCCGACACCACCACGCCGACCAGCGCACAGAGGATGGCGAACGCCAGCACATATTTGAACGGACCGAGCTGTCCCATCAGACGCTTGAACGACTTCTTGAAATTCTTGGGCTTCTCGCCCGCCATACGGCCATGTCCACCACGCCCCATCGGCCCGGGCATGCGGACCTGCTTCTGTTCATTATTCTGGCTCATCCCGCAAGCTCCTCCTCGGACAGTTGTGAACTGGCGATTTCCCGATACAACGGACAGGTCTCAAGCAGTTCCTTGTGACGTCCCATGCCCACGACCTTTCCGCCGTCCAGCACGACGATCTTGTCCGCCTGCATGATTGTGCTGATGCGCTGCGCCACGATGATAACGGTGCTTCCCGCCACATCCTCCTTCAGCGCCGCGCGCAATGCCGCGTCGGTCTTGAAGTCCAACGCGGAGAAGCTGTCGTCGAACATATAGACCGGCGCTTTCCTTACCAATGCGCGCGCGATCGCAAGACGCTGTTTCTGTCCGCCGGATACATTCTTGCCTCCCTGCGAGATCATGTCGTCGAAGCCGTCCGGCTTCTCTTCGACGAACCCCAGCGCCTGGGCGGTCTTCGCCGCGGCGCGGACCTGCGCGTCGGTCGCCTCCTCGTTCCCGTAGCGGATATTGTCGGCGATAGTTCCGGAGAACAGCACCCCCTTTTGAGGCACGAAGCCGATGCTGTCGCGCAGATCCTTGACCCTATAGCCGGTCACCGGCACCCCGTCGATCCTCACCGCGCCATCGTCAACGTCATACAGCCGGTCGATCAGGTTGAGCACCGTGCTCTTGCCGCTGCCGGTAGCCCCGATGATCGCCGTAGTCTTGCCCGCCTCGGCGACAAAATCAATATCGTGCAACACAGGCTCGACCGCCCCCGGATAGGAGAAGGTCACGTGGTCGAACCTCACTTCGCCCCTGGTCGGTTTCGGAGCCTCAGTTCCGGCCGGCGGGTCTACGATCCGCGGTACGACGTCCAGCACCTCGTTGATGCGTTTGGCGGATACCGTCGCCCTCGGCAGGATCAGCATCAGCATCGACAGCATCGACACGCTCATCAGGATCTGGGTCACGTACTGGACGAAACTCATCAACTGTCCGACCTGCATGCCGCCGGCCTCCACGCGCACCCCGCCGAACCACATGACCGCCACGGTCGTCAGGTTCATGATGATCATCATGCCGGGCATCATGCCGCTGGCGATTGACTGGACTTTTACAGTGGTTTTCGTCAGGTCTGCGTTTCCTTCATCGAACCGCTTGCGTTCATACTTCGTCGTAACGAACGCCCGAATCACCCGCGTTCCCGCCAGATGTTCACGAATCAGCTGGTTCAGGCGATCAATCTTCACCTGCAACGAGGCGAACAGCTTCGACGCCTTGACTAGAATCAGGACAATCAGCCCCATCAGCAACGGCAACGCCGCCACGATCACCAGCGAAAGCCGCCTGTCCACCCCGATGGCCAGCACGACGCTGCCGACAAACATGATCGGAGCCGTCACCACCATCCGCAACAGCATGACGATGAAGTTCTGCACTTGGGTAATGTCGTTCGTAGTCCTGGTGATGAGCGATGAAATCCCGAACCGGTCAACCTCGGCCATGGAGCTGGACTCCACCTTCTCGAACACCTTCCGCCGGACGTCCCGCCCGAACGCGCTCGAAATCCTTGAAGAGAAAAAACCTACGCCGACCATCACCAGGACCTGGAGCAACGACAGCCCCAGCATCAGCGCACCCATCTTCCAGATATACGGCAGATTCCCGGCGGGAATGCCTACATCGACGATTTTCGCCATGACAGTGGGCAACCCCAGGCTTGCGAACACCTGCAGCACCACAAGAATCAGCGCGACCGCCACTTGCCCCGCATAGGGCTTGAGAAACTTAGCTATGCTCCACATAGAACCTAATCTACTTAGTTCTCATCCCAACGTAAAGTCAAACTTCCAAAAACAGCCAAAACTTTTAGATTCTTGGGATACTGTTTATATTGTAAAGCTTTATCTCATTTTTTCCCTTTGGAGTTGATTGCTAGTTCATTGCTAGTTCATCGCCCGTTGATGGTAGCTTCATTACTAGTTGATGGTATGTTCATCACCCGCTGCCGGTACATTCATTTCATACACCGAAAACCACTCGACGCCCCTCCGGCTCATCTTCAAGATCACGCTCTTGACTATTGCAATCCAAGGTTCTGAATCACCAGCCCTGTTTTCACCTCTGATACGGTATGATGAACAGACAGAAAAATTTTAAATGGAACAGCGGCTATGCATATCCCGATCTTGATGAATACCGGTACTATCAGGTCTCGATACGCATTGTGGAATCCGACACAAAACTTGGCTTGTTTCCTAGCCAACGAGAAGCATTCTATTATCTGAACAACCTGTACTGGAACCTGAACAAGCGAGGAATACGGCTCATCGCCTACTGCCTGATGCCGGAGCATATCCACATCATCGTCCAGACCCCTGACTGGACGGCATTGACGACAGCGGTACGTTTCACAAACCTGGCATATGCCCTCCACATCAAAGCGATGGCATGCAAAAAACGCCAGTCGAAAGTCATCATTGAACATAGTTTGATACAATACCTCAGGAACAATCCAAAGTCCCCGATATTCCAAGAACATTGTTCATACGTCCCGATCAAAGGCTATTGGCATTTTCTTGAAGAACTACGATATGTGACGCTTAATCCAAACCGCGGGCATGTTCCGAATCCTGAAACTTTGATATCCAGCAGACGTGAATACCGCCATAATTATTTCGAATACATCGACCGGGAAGCCATTACCGCCATAGCCAAGCTATACGGCAGACAGCCCAAGGAACTCCATCGCTATACGCTGATGGACAATCCGACATGGAACGACCATGGACATGACCTCATTCCTCAAGACATCTCGGACGAACAGGAGGTGTTCAAGCATCCTGGAGCGAAATACAAGGTCCACACGTTCAGGCTACCTGATGAACATCAACAATAGCGATATTTTTATACTTACAACTACCAAAAACAAACGAATTGCTGATATATTGCGTTCTATATAACGCAGCCATAACTTGCAACAAGGGAATACCTTCTTGATTATCGAAGGGTTCCATGATATGGCAGTGAGTACCATTGAGGATGACATGAGAAACATTGAAGATAAGGATTTATTGACCGGGCCGTTGATCAATAAGATCTTTTCGTTCGTACTGCCGCTGATCCTGACAAATCTTCTTCAGACCTTCTATTCAGCCGCGGATATGATTGTCGTCGGGCTGTCCAACGTTGACGGAGCGATAGGCGCCATCGGAACTACTGGGTCGATGATCAACATGATCGCCAATGTGTTCATGGGATTCGCTACCGGCTCGGGAATCATCGTGGCCCGTTACATAGGGGCTCGGGACCCGGACCGAACTGGCAAAGCCGTCCATACCGCTTTGCTGACAGGGCTGGTCGCAGGAATCATCTGCATGATCTTGGGGTTGGCCTTCAGTCGTCCTATTCTGGTCATGATGGGCGACGAAGGTCACATCCTGGAACTTGCCACCCTGTATGCCAAGATATACTTCCTCTGCGTCCCTTGCCTGTCATTGACCAATTTTCTTATCGCAATTTTCCGTGCGAAAGGCGACACCAAGACACCGTTATATGCATTGTCGTTTTCCGGCTTGCTGAACATCGGCCTCAATCTTTATTTCGTCCTGGTGATGAAAATGTCAGTCGACGGGGTTGCGATTGCCACGGCCATTTCCAATTTCGTATCAATGCTGATTCTTCTGGTAAAGCTGATGAAAGATTCCGGCTGGTGCGGCCTACGCTTCGCAAAACTGAGAATTGACCGCAACTCCCTGAGAGCCATCATCGTCAACGGACTTCCTGCGGCGTTGCAGGGAGCACTTTTCTCCCTGTCCAACATGATTATCCAAAGCAGCATCATCAGCCTGAACAACATGCAATGCCCTGGCGGTTCGGACATCATTGATGGAAACGCGGCGGGTGTCAGTCTTGAAAGCTTTGCCTATACGGCAGTCAATTCAGTCACCTTGGCATCAATAACATTCATGAGCCAGCATTATGGCGCGCACAAATTCAAACGGGCCGGGTTGGTAATGAGGGATTGTTACCTGGTAGCCTCCATGATTGCAATTATTTCGATGATCATTCTCATCGGTCTCCAAAAACCGTTGCTCCGCCTATACGTTTCAGCACCGCTTGCAATACAGACGGGAGAAACCAGAATCAAACTCCTGATCGGCACCTACTTCACTCTGGCCTTCATGGATGTCGGCTCCGGCATACTCAGGGGACTGGACAGGTCGATCCTTTCCACCATCACCTCACTGCTGGGTTCTTGTGTACTCAGAATTCTCTGGATAGCCATCATTTTCAAAGCGTATCCGACAATGTTCACAATCTACCTCTCGTACCCAGTTTCATGGTTGCTTACAGGAACCTTCCACCTTCTGTTCTCTCTAAATACAAAGAAACAGTTAATCAGGCAGTATGGTTTGGGTGAATAAAAACGCCCCCGGCGCATAATCTACGCAAGGGGGCGCTCCGGTTTTCGCAACACGGCAATCTAAAATCCACACGGTACAACCGATGCAAGGACCATATGGCTCTTTACAAAGTGCAGTATGCCTGCGTCCGCAACGGACATGTCAAAACCAATACCGCAAGCCAGACAACTCTTGGGCATCGCCCCGCGACAGGCAAGCCGGGCACGCTATTCAAGCTATTTCTTCCTACGGCCCTTGGACGGTTCAGGCAAATCATCGGCGGGAGCGGTTGGAACATCCTCATCTTCCGCACCGGAGTCTACTTCATCGTCATCATCGTAGAGGTCGTCGTCATCGTCAAGGTCGGTATTGGGCTCGCGGTCGTCATCGTCAAGGTCATAACCGACATCGGCGTCCGGCTCATCCTCTTCATCTTCCTCGTCGTCATCGTCCAAAAAGTCGCTCTCGTCCAAATCGGTGTTCGGCTCACGCTCGTCGTCGTCATCGACGGTGGTATCCGGCTCGTCCTCGTCCTCGCAGAAATCATCGCCGTCAAAGGCAAGTTCTTCGTCAGCAGGGACGCCGCCATGCTCAATGGAAAGCTCGTCGTCGGACTCCTCCGCCTCAGAAGCCTGCACCAAGGCGACGGAACGCCCCTGAGCAGAAACGCCGGATGCGGAGGAAACCCCGACAGCGGCATCGACATCAGCAGATGCGGCGGCGTTACCAGTGGAAGACGCAACAGCGGTACCGGAGGAAAGCCCCAGCGGGACGCCCCCGGCGGCCACGATCCGGGCGCTGGCGTCAATAGCCGCAGCGGCCTGCTTGCGACGGGAAGGATCGCGCAGATCGTCGAGCATTCCTTCGATGGTCTCGGCGGAAACGCCGGCGGTCAGGACGAACCGCTGCCCCAGCGCACGTTCGAGCAGGTCGACGGCATCCTCGTATTTTCCGAAATGGACCTTGACCTGCGCTGCATGGACATAGGCCTCGGGGAACTTCGGCTTGCGGTCTTCGGTCAGCTCCTCGTAGAGCTTCTTCGCATTGTCCCAGTCACCGGTGGCGATATAGTACCAGCCGCGGTTGTCGGTGATCCCCGGAGATTCAGGGCCAAGCTTCTTGGCTTCGTCATTGATCTTCCTGGCCCGTTTGTAGTCGCCTTTTTCGAGCAGATACGTGCCGAGGTTCACATAGAGATTCTTGTCGGAGTAACCTTCCTTCCGGACCTCCTCAAGTACATCAATCGCCCCCTGCAAGTCATCCAGACGCCAATATGCCATCGACAGCGCCACCTTGGAGGACTTTTCCAAATCCGTACCGTGCGACTTCATGATAACCGACTCAAGGATTTCCTTGCCGTACCGGGCATCGCCCCGCTGAATGAACGTACTGGCGATGATCGCCGCATAGTCCAGCCGGATATGGGCGTCCCACGCCCTGCGGTACCACCCCCATGCCTTTTCAAGATCGGGCGCCGTGCCCTTCTTCTCGTTACCCACCAGCTTCCGGTTGCCAAGCAGGAAAAAGATGATGCTCCTGCGCCAATATGCGAATGCGGCGGCAAGCACCACGATCAGCAGCACACGTGACCAGACAGGTATGGGCAAGACACAAACGACGACAACGACAAGAACGGCCAGCCACAGGCCGAGATTCTGCTTCCTTGGATTCTTTTTTGCGGGCATCTGACTCCTCCGACAATATACAGTTCCATCGTAAACGGAAACCGGCAAACTGACAAGCACTCCAAGAAATCAGCCGCCGTCCTCCGTCAGAAAAAGTCGCGCGAAAAAATCAGCGCAAAAAAACACTGTATCATCCGCCGCATATCGCGTTACACTGACCACATGAAGGAACTGACGCTTGCGGCCCAAGACGGACTGGAGCTCTCCATCGCCATTGGGGAGGTCCGTCGGCCACGCCTGATTCTCCAGATGATCCACGGCGCGGTGGAACACAAGGAGCGGTACTACGAGTTCATCGAATACCTCAATGGATACGGCGTCACCGCGGTCATCTCCGATAGCCGCGGGCATGGACGCTCAGTCAACGACGCCTATCCCCTCGGCTATATGGACGGCCATGAACGGCTTCTCGACGACCAGCTTCGCATCTCCCGCTACATCAAGGAGACCTACCCCGGCATCCCGCTCGCACTGTTCGGCCACTCCTTCGGCTCCATGCTCGCCCGTTGCTATCTTCAACGGCATGATGATGAAATCGCCCGGCTCGTCCTCAGCGGCACGGTCGCGTACATACCGGTCGTACCAGTCGGCATCACGCTCGGAGAACTGGCGGTCAGACGCTCCGGCGAGCATGGCTACAGCCCCCTGTTCCGCTATCTCAACGGGGATTCCGACGACATCCAGTGGACCAGCGCCAGCGAAGCGAACAAGGAAGCCAGGAACAACGACCCGCTGTGCCGCTACCCGTATCAGAACGAAGCCATGCTCACCATCTTCAAAACGGACAAGGAGCTTCATGCGTTCGAGAAGTTCCAGTGCAAGAACCCCGGCCTGCCGATACTCAGCGTCTCAGGCGCGGAAGATCCGGTGACTGGAGGCAAGCTCGGCCTGAAGGACACCATCAATACGCTCAGGCGCATCGGCTATCAAGACATCACAGCCAACGTCTACCCAAATATGAAGCATGAAGTCCTGAACGAGGAAGACCGGCTGGTCGTCTATCGCGATATCGCGACCTTCCTTATATCGCAGGGAAGCTCCCCCGCCGTTTGACAGATCATCACCCGAACGATACCATACAGCCATGGAAACGCCGATACTCGTCCATGCCTGCTGCGGCCCTTGCTCCACCGCCTCGATAGAACGGCTCCTCGCCGAGGGCTGGAAACCAACCTTGTACTTTGCCAACAGCAACATCTATCCAGCGGAAGAAGCGGACAAGCGGTTCGGGGAACTGATGAAAGTGGCGGGCAGATACCGCCTGGACGTGATCAGGGAGCAATGGAATCACGGCGCATGGCTTGAGGCGATCAAGGGACATGAAGATGAGCCTGAACATGGCGGACGATGCGTCCTTTGCTTCCGCTACAACCTCGCCCAAGCGGCGGCGAAAGCGAAGGAACTGGGGTTCTCACATTTCACCACCACGCTGACCGTCAGCCGGTTCAAGAACAGCAAGACGATATTCTCAGTCGGAGAGGCCTTCGAGGGTTTCGAGCCGATTGATTTCAAAAAGAAGGACGGCTTCAACCGAAGCATCGTCCTCAGCAAGGAGATGGGACTGTACAGACAGCGATACTGTGGTTGCGAGTTCTCCTTGCGGGCGCCGGAGGATAATCCTGGCACGGATTGATGTGGATGCCCTTCGTCCATCGGATATATCGGCGCGCCAATACCTCAATCGGGGAACCTATGGAATCAGTCGCTGACTCCGAACCAGATACCCCAGATCACAGGACTGCCCCCTTCGAGATACGCAGCCTGGTCGAATCCGACATAGATTGACATCGGCAACGTCTGGAGGCCGATCAAGGCGAGTTCCGTATGTAGTTCAATGCCGGTCGACACGTTGGGTATCCAGCCCTTGGTACCGATCGTATGCCACAGCAGATCGCAGTACAGGCCGATTGAACTGTTCTCGAACAGCAGGAATTCCCCGAACGATGGTTTGAACCTCTCAGGCGTCCAGCCAAAAGAGAACGAAGCCACCGTCAGGTATGGAGCCGGGTTGGAATAATCGGCGCCAGCGGGCCAGGAGGTCGTCGGTCGTCCCTGTAGACGGACAGATGCCGCGCTGGTCCGGAAACCATCCTCAATAAAAAACGGAACGTCACCCTGACCATCGACGGAAAACCGTGCGGAGACCTTCGCGCCAATCCAAAGGTCAACGGGCAACGGAAGTTCAAAATTCAGCTTGCCGTAGATGAAATGGCGATTGAACCAACCGGCGAGCTGGTATCCTCCTCCAAAACCAGCCACAAAAGGAAAGTCACCATCATTTTTCCACGTGCCACGGATACCCGCCGACAACAGCATGAACAGTTCCTTGTTCTCATTGGAGTCGCCGGGAGCGCCGTTGCGCCTCGGGTTCAGGACGGTTTCATATGTCTCTATCAGCGTCAGATTCAGCCGTTTGTCGAACTGCCGGAACTTCAACTCGAACGCCTGCCGGATATAGCTGGTCGGAACCCAGCTATCCCGATCCCAGGTCACCGAGCCCTCCACACTGATTTTCACAAACTTAAGAAGATAATAATCCAGCGACAATGCAAGCGAAGGAAATATCTTGTCAACCCCGCCAATGCCGTCATATGACTGCCAGGTCGCGCCGCCGATCAGCGAAAGCTCCAGATTATCCCAGCGAAGCCCGTATTCCGGTCCGAACAGGATATCATCGCGCAAATAGTAGTCGTCGCCGGGATACCGGTAGCTCTTGACGCCCAACCCCAGGAACTGGGAGAAATCCTTCTGATAGACATGCCCATAGAGGTTGTAGAAATACTGGGCGCTGTTCAGCTGCGGCCCGTAGTCGGCCCGCACGGCTTCCAGTTCGGAGGACACAGTATGCTTGCCCGCGATCGCCTTGAATTCCCCGGCATGTTCCGCCGCGCTGGCATATCCCTTCTTGGCTAGCTCGACGGCGGCGGAGAACTCCATGAAAGAGGTCGATTCGACATCACACCGGATCCAGATCGCGTCAGTCTCATGCTCCAGCAGTTCGGTAACCCCCTGACGGCGCTTGCCAATATCAAAGGAGGTATTCAGAACGGTAATCGGATTGCGGAGGTTCAACGTGGTCACGTCGTAGAAGGTCGTGGAGACGACGTTGAAGTCGGCGTACTGATAGGCAAGGTCAAGCGGAACCAGGTTGGACATCCCGCCGTCGACCAGCAGGTGCCCTTTGAATTCCACCGGCGGATAGTAGAACGGAAGGGCGTAGGCGGCGTTCATCACCTCATAAAAATCGCCTTCCATGATATGTACCTGCCGTTTCGTAGCCAGATCCTCGCAGATAATCATGATTGGAATCGGCAATTCTTCGACTTTCAGATCCTTGCCAAGATACGAGGTCAGTACCGCCTTGAACTTGGTCGGGTCGAGCAATCCGCCGCGGAACGGGATGGTCAGGTCGAACAGCGAACCGAGGGGCACGTTGGAGCAGACATCCAGAATCTGGTCGGGGGACAGCCCCGCGGCGTAGAGCATGCCGATAATGGAACCCATGGAATTGGAGATAATGAAGTCAGGGACGATCCCCTGCTCCTCCATGTATTTCAGAACGCCGATATGGGCGAACGCCCTGGCTGAACCGCCGGAAAGGACAAGCCCGATCGGGTCCCGTTTTCCACCGGTGTTCTCCAGGATACGCTGACGGAAGGCTTCATCCCCATAGGTTATCGGCACGACCGCGGCGAGCAGGTCGTTCGAGGCGTTGGTGATCACCCCGCCATCGGAAGTAAGGGCGACGGGAAAAAGGGTTGCGGCGGTACAGACCGCCATCAGGACGATTGTACTCAGTTTCTTCAGCCAACCAGCCATGGGACCTCCTCGCTACGCGACAACACCATCCGCTACCCATGGAAAAACAGGCCGCCGGACGGCATCATCTCGTATCGTAATGGAAAAACCACTGAAACACAAGGATAGATACAACCGGAACGAACGGACTGAATAAAAAGTTTCGGTTTATCGGTTGATTTTCTCAGTACCTTTCCTGTATAGTAGATAACGCATTACGCCGGCGTGGTGAAATTGGTAGACACGATAGACTCAAAATCTATTGGGGGCGACTCTGTACCGGTTCGAGTCCGGTCGCCGGTAATATATATTGTATGGTTTTCTGAGAAACACTGCCATGTTCCGGCAGTGTTTTTTTGCATGGAAACCACTCTCCACAAAATCCGACAACGGATACCTTTACGGCGCCATTCATCGATATGAGTTCTACAATCAATAAATTGATGTCATATGTTCGTGGTTTGCCGGTGAGGTTCGGGCGGAGTATTTTGCATCTGCCATGTAGATTGCCCGGTTGATATTTATAAGTTGTCATTAGCCGATAACTTATGGCTCATGTTATCTTATTATATTATATGTAGTTGTTCTAATTGTTAAAAAATAATACAAAATATTTTAAAAATTTTTCACATAGTATTGACATAAGTCTGCTATGGCGGTATATTGCAGTTGTGCTTAGGGATGAGCACATGAAACTTGCATGAATCATAAAGGGAAACAAAAATGAAAAAGTCAATCGCTATTCTGTTGGTCATGGTAGTCGCTCTGGTCTCCGTCTTCGCCGCCGAGACTTCGACCCTGAATCTTTCCACCGCCGTGAATGACGTCCTCGTCGGCAAGATCGTCGCCGGCACGATCGTCCCGTCCGTCTCCGCCTATGACGGCGCCGCCGCGAAGGTCGACCAGGTGTTCAGCGTGGAAGAACTGAGCGCCGACTTCGTCTACGCTTACAAGACCAACCTGACGAAGGTGCCGGCAGTGACGTTCAAGGCCGACGCGCTGAAGTCCGGTTCCAACGTGATGAAGTACACCATCACCGCCGGAAGCCCTGTGGACGTCGCCGCAGACGGTACCGGCGTGACCCTGCTGACCGCCGCCGACGACGCCGATGTGAACGCCGGACTGCGCGTCATCGGCAAGACCTTCAACGTGGCGATCGCCTCCGATGATTTCACCAAGGCTCCCGCCGGAAACTATACCGCGACCATCACGATTGAAGTAAAAGCCAACTAAGCGATAGTTGAACATATCCGGGGCGGTCGGCCTGTTGGGCTGACCGCCCTTTTCGTATCCATCAAGTTCTTCTTGCACCCCATCGCGGTTCGATACTTACAGGCTTTGATCCGCCCAGTTGGATGATGGTCAACATATCGGAAAAACACTTGAAGAATAGATTGGAATCTGAGACCTCCTATTTACATTGAGCATTTCTCCTATACACGAAAATACTTCATGCCTGTTTAATCTTATAGAGTTATACAGCCATCAATTACCCTCTTTTGGAAAGTTGCCTCAAAGCAAAAGGACACTCAAAATGTGGTTATGGATACTGAAAACAAACTTAAAGAGGAAAGTAGCCGAATACTTTCAAGGAATATCAAAACTTTTCGGGAGAAAGCAGGATATTCACAGGCTCAACTCGCCGAAAAAATAGATGCTTCAACCAACCACATCTACCAATTGGAAAGTGGAGTTCGTTTTCCATCTGCTTCAATGCTAGATAAACTCGTCAAAGCCTTAAATGTAGAAGTTTATGAGCTTTTCTTTGACTATGATAAATTAGTCCCCGTCACAGAAAGAACAAAAATTGTGAAACAACTTTGTGAAACATTTGATGCTTTGTTGTCCCAATGCATTGAAAATACACTTCCTAAGATTTCTTGACTACAGCCTGTCTTGTCTCTATCTGAGTTGGTTTCTTATTGTTTCTTTTTCTTCCTAAAGAGTGTAATATATGATATTATAACTCTCACAGATTATAAAGGAAGGAAGAAATGAAGAAATCCGCATGCATTCTGTCACTTGCCGTATTCATTGTTCTGGTGTTTGCATGTTCCCAACCGAACACATCACCTGCTGATCCCGAAACACAAAAGGTCTTTTCGCCTACATTCCTAGATGTCCCCCTGCCACAAACAGGAAAAGTGCTTATTGAAGCGAATAGAGAGAATATGGCAGCGCTGTTTAAACCTGTCTTCTATTTTGGATATACTCCGGTTATCTCCAAGTTTGAGAACCGGTCAATTTCTTTAGGGAATACATATTCCAGTGTGTCTCTTTTTGACGAGGATGTCCCCATCAAGTATGAGAAACAAGAGGACGGAAAATTGCTTTTTTCAGGGGTTTCGGCAGAAAATGATATCTATATTTCCACTCTGTATTCACCGGACACAAATTCCTACGATTACAAGCAGGCTCTTGTCGTGAGCCTCAAAGAGCCGGGAACTAGCAGTCAGACAGATAGAATCAATATCATAAAAGGGGAAAATATTTCCATAGATGCTACTGGAAATTCACATGGGACAACACGTTTTTATTTCGTAAATGTTTATCCGAGGGGTAAGCAATTCTCCATTGGCGACGCGGAATTCTTTTCAAATGAACTGATATCCGGTGCAGCGGCAAAATTCTTTGTAAGTTGTAGTACTTCATCTTCTCCTGTCGAAGGAGAAGATGCTCGTATAGCGGATTTGAATCCGACTCTTGACGATATCGACAAAATCATAGCCTTGGGGGATGAATTGTATGAATCACACAAGGGGGATAAGCAGGATTTCCCAACTCCGAATGACTACTATGCATTATTATACTATGACAAGCAAACAGGCGAAGTTACATTCCTTGGGGTGGATGACGTTGGAAATTCCATAGTCTCGGAAGGAAATTATGGATATAAATATATGACAAAAGCAATCGCACAGGAAGACGCCACAAGAATCAGCAATGGAGAATGGACGCTGTTATAATGGACAAGCGGCAATTCGCTCCCGCAGATATCGTCATCATGCCCAAACAGTCAACGAAAAGCAGGGCCAAGCACCCTGCTTTTCATCATCCCATAGAAAAAAGTCACAAGCTTGCAAAAACACCAAAGATGAAGACACCCCTATTCCATCGGATACCGGACGTCCCATTTCGCCCGCAAGGAGTCGGTCAGTTCCAGCACCTTGACGGTTTCGGAATGCGGCATCTGCGGGCATTCCACGTCACCGAGCCGGACAGCCTCCATGCAGGCTTCCAGTTCATACTCAAACCCGTTGATCTGCCGGGGAGTTTCATACGAGGCTGCCAACCGGTGGCCCGTATCGAATACCCGGATTCCTTCGCAGTTGTTGATGTTCAGCACCTCGATGTAGCCCTTCTCACCGAATATCATACCGCGGCGGTCGGTACTCGACAGCATGCTGCAATGGAGCATCGCCAGCTTTCCGTCGGGATAGGCCAGCGTAATGCTTTCGCAGGCATCGACGCCGGTATCCAGTTTGACTACCGTCGAATCAACCTTGGAATACTCGCCGCCGAACACCATGAAAGCAAAGTTGATGGGATAGACACCGACGTCAAGCAATGCGCCACCGGCCAGAGCGGGGTCGGTCAGACGCTGGATGTTCTTCAACGAATAACCGAGATTGGCGGTCAGGGAAGTCACAGGGCCGATTACGCCGCTTGCGAGGACATCATCAAGGACCTTGCGCATGGGAAGGTACCGGGTCCAGATCGCCTCGGCGACCAACAGGCCTTTTTCCCGACCAGAGGCAAATACCTTGCGGGCTTGGTCAGCGTTGACGGTGAACGCCTTTTCGCACAATACCGGCTTGCCATGCTCAAGACAGCTCATTATGTTCGCATAATGATGGGAATGCGGGGTGGCGACATACACCAGTTCAACGGCGGGATCCGCGAGCATTTCGTCGTAGGAACCATATGCCTTGGAAAACCCAAATTCCGCGGCAAATTCTTCGGCCTTTTCGAGCGTCCGGGAAGCGACCGCATAGGGTTCCGCCCCTTCCACATGGCAAATTGTATAAGCCATCTTCCTCGCGATCCTACCAGCTCCGAGAATAGCTATCTTCATATTGCTGAACCTCCTCTCATGCTACTGTGGCACCTCTGTTTTCCTGCTATAACAATCTGCCAGAGAAAAACCCTTAAACGGAAGCGTTCATTCGTGAATTGAGGATACGATGCAAACAAAGACGGACATGCTCACGAGCAGAAGCCTCGGCCCGTGCGGCATCCTTCCGCGCTACGGCATCAAGCACCGATATACGTTCCGTAATGTTCTGGTCATGAAAAAATGGAATTTCCTTTGTGATATTGCCAAGAGAATAAATCTTTACCGCGATAGAACAGGACAGCTTCGCCAACATCGGGTTTCCACAATAATCACGAAACATCGTATCGTACTGCCTTGAAGCTACATGGAGTTCTTCATACCGCTGTTCCATATCTTCGATGGACGAAATTCGTTCAAACTCCTGCTTCAGTTCGATAAAAGGTTTTACTGGCACGGACGATTTACAGAGAAGATTCGCAATCATGCCATCCAAAGCCTCTCTTGTTTCATACAAATTACAGAGCTGAGCAAAATCAACAGTCGCAACGAACGCCCCGATACGAGGTTTGATTGTAACAACCATGTCATCCTCCAGACGCTGCAACGCCTCTCTGATCGGCGTCCGGCTCATCTGGAGAATTTCAGACAGTTCATTCTCCTGAAGCGGCTCTCCCGGTTGGAAACGCCCTTCCCGGATAAGTTTCTGTATCTGTTCGTATGCCTTGTCACTCAGTTTCAACTGTGCCATTCTCAATCCTTGAAAAACAAACTGTATACAGAGATGTATAATATACAATGGAATCCTCTGCAAGCAGTAAAAGTCCATTGCGTAGTACAAATCCAGTTTATCGTACGATTTTCTGTATCAACTCGTTACGCAACCCATCCGCTTTTTCAAGATTTTCATACGCTTGGGAAAGCCATTCCCGCCAATGCTCTTGTTTTATCTTCGCGGAAGAGAACATGGCATCCATAGCGGTCGGGCCAATACCTCCGTAGACATTTCGCGACAAGACGAACGCAACGGGATCAAGACTCGACTGGATAGCTGTAAAATCCGCTACGAACGGAACGCCTGTGACCTGGCTGTAGATTTCTGAGAAAAACGCAGCATCAATCTTTTTTAGGTTGTATTCCCTCTTTTCTGCCTCGCGGACCAAAGTCGCTACGACATGGTGCGCCTGTCTGAATGGAATACCGCATACCCGAACAAGTTCATCGGCAACTTCCGTGACAACAGAAAAACTCTCATGCGCCCGCCGTGACAACAAATCGGTATCGACTTCAAGCGTACCGATCACAGAATTGAACAGATCATAATTCTTTTCCAGTAATTCAATTGCTTGAGAGAGAATCGGCTCTATATCCTCGTGGTCGGAAATATCTCCATATGGCGACTTCAAATATCCCTCAAGAACCGTATCAGACAGGCCTTTCACCACTGAAAGCGATGCACGCAAATGTTCCAATGCGATGGGATTACGCTTCTGAGGCATGATGGAACTCGTAGAGATATAGCCGTCAGCGACACGGATCATATGAAGCTCTTCGGTAGCCCAAACAATTAAATCCGTAATCACCCGACCGAGATTCAAAGCTGCGAGTCCGATAGCCGACGCTGTCTCAGTAAAGAAATCGGCATCACCTATGGCATCATAGGAATTTTCTATCACAGTCTCAAAACCCAACAGTTCCGCCACTCGTTGCCGTGAAATGGGAAAGCCCGATGTAGTAATCGCAGCAGCCCCCATCGGGCAGCTGTTGACGTGGTGGTAGGCATGGGTCAGGCGATCGATATCCCGACAAAGAACATCGAAGACTCCCAAAAAATAATGTCCCAGCACACTTGGCTGGGCATGCTGCGTATGGGTATGGGCTACATAGAGCGTATCCTTGTGTTCCAATGCGAATACCTTCACCGTATTTTGGACATCCAGAAGCAGTTCAATCAATGAAAGTAGTTCGGAACGTACCACCATGTGGTCCAGGCAGAGGCTCATGTCGTTCCGACTCCGAGCCAAATGGATGTTGCCGGCCAGGCCATCGGTTCGTTGGATCAATTCATTCTCGATTTCAAAGAACAGATCCTCGAATTCCCCGGTATATTCTTTCTGTGCATACTTATCGTAATCGACGGCTTCCAGTTGCGCCATAATTTTCCTACCGTCGGATACTGGGACGATCCCTTGTTCAATCAGCATGATCAGATGGGCTTCATTGACAGCCAGCATAGGCTGTATTTTTTTTGTCTTCGCAGCATTGTAACCAGGCCGCAATTCCATTTCCACAAGCGCTTTGCCAGGATACTTGCGGCCTTCCCGGCTAAAAATCTCCTCACGAACCCTTTCGCAAGATGTCTCAAACTGTTTCATGTGCATAATTTCTCCGTCTTGATGATATACCTTGATAGCAGTAGCAAATGGCTCACCTTATTGGTCAAATACAGAGCCGTCGTCCTGAAGCCTTGTCACAAACTTTCTCGGCACATACGGAAACTCTTTTTCCGCATCAGGTGTCAGTTCAACACCAATGCCAGGAACATCAGGTACGATCAGAAAACCTTTCTCTAGCTTGATGGCGCTTTGAACAATCCTATTTTTTGGTGCAGAATTCTCCCCTATCGGATATTCCTGAATCGCAAAATTGGGTATGCATGCCGCAAGCTGAATACAAGCGGCGGTACTGACGGGGCTCAAAGGATTATGAGGAACGACTTGGACGTTGAACGCTTCAGCCAACGCCGCGATCTTTTTTGCATGAGTCAATCCGCCGCACATGCAGACATCGGGGCGAACATATCTGCAGGCATTCCTGGAAAGAAGCATGCCGAACTCAGCCAAGGTATGAATTCGCTCTCCCGTCGCGATGGGAACATCGACCTTTTCTGCGACCCGTGCCATGTCGTCGAAACCATCAGGACGAACGGGGTCTTCATAGAACAACGGTTTGAATTCCTCAATACCTTTTCCTAATACGACAGCTTCCGAAACCGTCAACTGCCTATGTATTTCAATACAAAGATCGACATCGTTTCCAACCGCTTCGCGGTATCTTCGGACACTTTCGATTCCATCTTCCATTCGAGCTACATGAGTCTTGAACCAGGGGGTTTCACGTGGCTCATCGGCGAACGGCGTCAAATGACCTACCGCAGTAAACCCCTGTTCCTTGGCCGCGATACAACCATCAATCAAATCCTGACGATTCTTACCGAATACATGGTAGTAGACGCGAGCTTTGTTCCGCACCTTACCGCCCATCAACTGGTAGCAAGGCACCCCGTAATATTTACCGGCGATATCCCACAAGGCGATGTCTATGGCCGATAAAGCTCCCATGATCGCAGCCCCCCTGAAATGATAGCAACGATACAGATATTGCCAATGATGTTCACGCAACAGAGGGTCTTTACCAATCAAATACCGTTTAAAAGTCTCTACCGCGGCGGCGGAAGCTTCCAAAAACGCCCACGTACCGGACTCACCGAGTCCGACAATCCCTTCATCAGTATATACCTCCACGAACATGAAGATATCGATGAACTTAACTTTAATATCGGTGATTTTCATAACTACCTCTTCTCAAAATTTCCATTCAGGGTTGTGCCACGATTTCCACTCACATGCCATTGGCACACCAGCATCTTTGATCAGCTACTTGGACACAAAACCCTCGTTTTCTCAATTCTGCCCCGTTTTTATAAAGGACATCAAAAGACGGCCTCGTGGAACGGTCCCCCATGAAGCTTACTGGATGAAATCATAGAAACCCTTATGCTTTTACGGCTCCATTGGTCAGTCCGCCGACTAGATATTTCTGGGCGAACAATGCAAAGAAGAACGATGGTACACAGACAATCAGACTGGCGGCGAGAACGTCGCCTTGTAGCATGTTATCCCGCGAAGCGAAGTCAGCGATAACGACGGGCAACGTCTTTTTGCTGGCGTCAATCAACAAGGTATTGGCCAACAGGAAGTTGTTCCAGATACCGATGAATGTCATAATTCCGGCGGCAGCAAGACCAGGCAGAGCCACCGGCAGAAAAACATACCAGAGGGTACGTATCCTTGTCAGTCCATCAATCTCGGCGGCATCGACCAAATCCCTTGGGATAGTCTCGAAATATGACTGCATCGTCCAGACGCAGATCGGCATCTCGAATGCGATATAGCAAAGCATCAATCCGGCATAAGAATTAATCATGTGCATCTTGCTCATCAGCAGGTAAATCGGAATGACAATCAGTATCTGCGGGAACATATGGACGAACAGGATAATCTTTGAGAACGTTTCCTTACTGCGATAAGTGTAGGCCGTATAACTGAAAGCGGCTAGACAGGCTACCACGAGAGTCAAGAACGTGGAGGTGACGGACAGGAACACACTGTTGAACAGAAACCTGCCGACACCAAATTCCGCGAACACCTTTTTCACGAAATACAATGAGAAGTTTTTCGGAAAGAGCTTCGGCGGGATTGAAATAATCGACTGCGGACTCTGTAGCGCCGATACGAACAGCCAATAGATTGGAAAAAGAACGGGAATCAACGCCAGAACCACCAGAAGATGGACGACAATCTTTTGCCTGCGCACTCTTTTTTGTTTCGTCAACATATTCCATCTCCCCTATTTCAGAATCTTGTCCTGATATTTCTTCGCCTTGAAATAGATGAATGCGAAAATCAACAGTACT
>JAXEWB010000089.1:0-64855 GCA_034114085.1 Sphaerochaetaceae bacterium
GCCACCGCTCCCGCCGGAACGTATTCGGGCGTCGTGACGATTACCTACACTGCCAACTAAGCGATAGTTGAACATATCCGGGGCGGTCGGCCTGTTGGGCTGACCGCCCTTTCTTTTGTATTCTGAGGTATTCCCTGAAACCTGTAATATCCAGTTGTGCGTCGGACTTTGTTTATAAAGTCATTTGAATAAATCCTTTTCGTTGAGAAACTTTCCCAGCCGCCTATGACGTTTGTGCGCGTGTGAGGGATCTTTGCGTGTTCCTGGGCTGCGTTCACTTTTGTGGTCGGGGTGGGGCTTGATGCTGTGTGGCATGGTTTTCCGGGAATGCCGCCTGTCCGAGTTTTTCCCCTTTGGCTTTGGTTTCTGCGATAAGCGGTTTTGCGTAGGTACTGATACGATTGTCGCAAGGGTGTCACAAGTTCAAGTTTTTTTGCTTGTAAAAAAGCGCATGTGTGCGATGGTTTTCCTACATTTTAGAATTATGACAATCAAGTTGTCATGAGTTTTTAAAATATGACTTAAGTTAATTTATTATATAATATATAGTTAAATATAATAAAGAAAAAATAGCACAAAATATCAAGAAATATTTAATTGAGTATTGACATAAGTCTGCTTTGTGGGTATTGTATGGATGTGCTTAGGAAAGAGCGCTGAACGAAAGACTTGCACAGACATGGTTCTGTAAGAAATGAAATGGAGAGAATGAATATGAAAAAGACTATCGCAATCCTGTTGGTTCTGGCCGTCGTGATGACCGGTGCGTTCGCCGCCGCTTCTACGGTAACCTTGAAGTCCACCGTGGCCGAAGGTAGTTTCTTCGGTGTGTCTCAGACTGCAAAGGGTGCTATTGTAACTGCCCCTACTGCTTTGCCTGCTCAAAGTCCTTGGGAAGCTGATACTGGTGCGGCCAACACCATCGAAGGTGCGTTTGACAATGCGAAGACGGTGTATTTCGGTTATATCACCAATAAGAGTTATGCTGGTGCTGTTACTGCTTCCGTGGTTGCGAAACCCTTTGTGTTGCAGAAAGATGGCGCTGATCTTGCGGGTGCGACCGAGAACCAGAAGGTCGGATATGCGATTACCGGTACAGCCGCTAAGGTGACTGCCGCGACTGTCGCTACATCGGATGCTTCAAAAGACGTGACTGTGGCTTTCGATTTTGCTGGAGCTGGTGTTCGTGGCGAAGAAGTTTCCTTGACCTTTGCCGCTACTCAGGCGGATGTCGCCAAAGCTGCTTCTGGTGACTATGTTGCGACTGTCACCTTTAATATCGCCAGTATCTAACCTTTTCCTGCTTTGCGTGTGAAAAACAGCCGCCCTTCCGAGGGCGGTTTTTCTTTGTCTCCACGATCTGGATCATCTTCTGTTTGTATGTAAGTGTTCATTTCCGAAAGGCGGGGCGGTGCATCTGGGCTGGTGTCCGGGAGTGCCGTTGCTGCCCCGACCTATGCATCAAAATCGACTGTCGGGCGAAGCGTTTTTCTTTCTGCAATCTTTTGTTTTCCAGCCATTGCTAATTCGCCGAACAAACTTATAGAAATTTTCATTGCCCGTATCGAATCCTCTGTTGCTTTCCATTTCGTTGCGGTTTGGTGTGATGTCACAGGTTTGTAGTTCTTGTCAATTATTTTGAGAACAAATTCTATGTCTGATAGCTATTTTTATAATTTTTCTCGTACAACTTCATTAAAATGTCATGAGTTGTTGTAAAAAATAAAATCTTAAATTAAATATAATTTGTTATATTGTATATGATTATAAATTGTCATGAGTTTATGATAGAAAAAATATTGAAAAAATATAGCAGTGGTGTTGACATAAGTCTGCTTACTGAGTATATTGTGGGTGTGCTTAGGGATGAGCACGAGAAACTTGCACAACGTAAATCGATAAAGGGAAACTGAAATGAAAAAGACTATCGCAATCCTTCTGATGCTGACAATCTCCTTCGCGGCGGCATTCGCAGTCGAGACCGCTACCTTGAACCTGACTACCACTGTAGCTGGTGTGACCAATGTGGCGGTAGTCAAGGCGAGTTCGGTTCCTTCGACTTTCCCGACCAGTGGAATTATCGGTGATGCGAAGCAGGACGTAACGTCCGCTCCTGTCAACTACGCATTCGTTGTCGAGACCAACCAGAACTTGGCCGAAGTGACCGTCCAGGCGAACCCCTTGAAGTCCGGAAGCAACTTCATTACTTATACGGTGACCGCTGGTAGCCTGACCTCGACTGCTACGGACGTCGCGGGAACCGCGGTGAAGCTGATGGATGCTTCGACGAATACCGTTGGTAAAAAAGTGACCGGTGGCGTCTTCGCGGTGCAGGGCGTTTCAACCACCGACAGCGCAAGCGTTGCGAACCACATCTTCGGTTTGAATAACGCTCCCGCTGGAACCTATGAGGGTTCTGTGACGATCTTCTACACCGCCAACTAATCGAATCTGTTTGAAGAATGAATCAGGGGCGGGCCTGTGATGGGCTCGCCCCTTTTCTGTCTGTTGTATTTCTGCGGCGTATATGGAATGTATGTCATATCTATATCATTTTTGTTGAATGAAAATAACTTCTGACATTCTTTTATTTATTAGAACATACTATATTGCATAATTTTATCAGATACGATATTATGTCAGAAGTTGATGCAGTTAAATACTTGTGTCATGTATTTTGTACTTGGAAATCGCTGATGATTTCATGTGATAGGAGATATTCATGGTTGTTCAACCCATAATTTCAGAAACAAAATCTTCTCGTATCGCCGCAAAGCTCGAAGAGATGATTCTTGGCAATCAGTTGAAGGCCGGGGAGTTTCTTCCATCGCAGCAGTCCTTGGCTAATGAGTTCGGCGCCAGTTCCCGTTCAGTGCGGGAGGCCTACAAGCATCTGGAGGCCAAGGGGCTGGTGCATATCCACCAGGGGAGACGGGCTGAGATCAAGGCGAACAATCTTGATCAATTCATGGAATCCCTCTCTGTTTCAATCATCAGGAACCAGACCAGTAATCGGAAGTTGATGCTTGACCTCCTGCAGGTCCGCATTTCCGTCGCGACTTCTTCCGCCAGGGAGTTTTCCAGGAATCCCGACCGTAAGGAGATTGTTGAAAGGCTTCGGGACTGTTGCGACCGCATGAATGATCTGTTGCCTGCGATTTCTAGACGCGATATGAAAGCGGTGGCGCGTTTTCATGATTGCGACAATGAATTCCAGGATGTCCTCGTCCATTCAAACGGCAACTTGATTTTGAACGCCATTTATGAAAACCTTTCCCCGTTGTTGGAGGAAAACGTCAAGCTCATCAAGTTCTCCTATGCGGAGATGGAAAAGCGCTCCAGAGACTATTCCTATCTGTGCGACGCACTCCAGAATGGGCAAACGGACCTCGCCGTAGCGTTGATGCTTGTCGCCATGACCGCGCTGAAAGCCAAGATCATCGACAGATTCCCTGACGAGGATGTTGTATCCGCCTGATTCGCTCTTGAGATGCGAACGTTATACATGTGAAAGTCCCTCCTCCAGGGACTTTCTTTTATTATGGGCTATTTGTACTCATGTGACAAAAAAAGCCCGCCGAAAAAGTGTTCCGACGGGCTGATGTCTCCTGAATCAGGTTTCCTATAGGTCGAGGCTCTCGAACTTGTTCTTGATGTTGGTCATGTTTACCAAGGTCAGCGCGACCGCCAGGTCCGTCTGGCCGTTTTCCAACGCTTCGACCAAGTATCTGTACTCGTTGATTTTCTTGCGCAGCTCGGTGAACGTTTCCGGCAGTTTTTCCATGGCGTTATACAGTTGTGGCGAAAGGTTCTCGTAGATGCTGTTCAGGATGATGTTGTCGTTTGAGCGGATCAGGTTTGTGTGGAACTCGAAGTCTATCGCCCGCATTTGTTTCCGCAATTCAGGATCCTTGCTGGTTTCCAAGGACGGTAGCAGCTGCTCCATCTTTGTCACGCATCTGTCCAGAGACCGGACGACTAGCATGCGTGCCGGGTCGCGGCTCAGTTCCCTTGTCGCTGAAACTTCAATCGTAGTGCGTACCTGCATCAAGTCGTTGATAAGTTTCCTGTCGGGCGCATGGTTTGTAATCAGCGTCATGGACAGGGACTCCACGAACTGGTCGAGATTGTTTGACTTGACGATTGCCCGCTTGCCCTGGCTGACCTGGATCAGCCCTTTTGCCTCAAGATTCTTGAATGCCTCGCGGACGGAACGTGAACTAGCCGAAAATTGGGCGGCCAGCTCTTGTTGGGAGGGGAGCGGCTCTCCTGCTTTGTAGACTTTTGAAAGGATCATTTCCTCAAGCTTGTTTGCTATCTGCGTGGACTTTGTTTCAGTAGCGAGCGGTGTAATCATCGGTATCCTCTCTTAACAAGGTTGTTAAGTAATTTAATATACTGAATACTATCATTATTCCGCGGTTTTGCCCATCGTTTTCGACAGCGGTTTGTACATAAGCTCTAACATACTACATACATTTTGTCAAAAGGTGACATAAGTTTGCGATGTTTGAGCAGTTCTGTGGTTTTGTAAAACGTATTAAACATGAAGAAAGATTTGTTATTTCTAACGAAAAACAATAGGTTGTCATGAGTTGTTGTGTTTTGTCAGTTTTTAACTCTTTATATTTAAAAGAATTATATATTATTTTAAAAAATATTCAAAAAAATAATAAAAAAAATACCAAAGTATTGACATAAGTCTGTATTATGAGTATTGTATGAATGTGCTCAGGAAAGAGCGCTGAACGAAGACTTGCACAGACATGGTTCTGTAAAAAATGAAATGGAGAGAATGAATATGAAAAAGACTATCGCAATCCTGTTGGTTCTGGCTGTCGTGATGACCGGGCTGTTCGCAGCTCCTCCTACTGCTGGTGATGCTACCTTGACGTTGAACGGTAAGGTCGGCGCTGTGTTGAAGCATGGCCTTTCTGACAGTACGATGGGTGTTGAGTCCATAAAAGATGCGGCTTTGTATACTCCGGGCGCTACTAGTGAAAAGGTGTTGTTTGATGCTGAGAGTGTAAAGGAGAACGTTAAGGTCTTTTATAGCTATATGACGAACTGGAAGGGGACCGTGACCGCTACTGCGAAGTTCAATCCCTTGGCTTCTGCGGATGTAGATACTAAGGTCGGATATACTGTCAAGATTGGCGCCGACACTCCGACCGCTGTTGCTTCTTCTGATGCGAATAAAGCGATTGTCTTGTTTAATGGCGTCTCGACTGGTACCGCTGGGTTTGCTGGTGCTGAGAAGGAACTGGTATTCAATGCCGATGCTGCTGACTACAAGGCTGCTGCTGCGGCTGACAACTACACCGCTACTGTGACTTTCGAGATCGCCGCCAACTAAGCGTACCGTACAAAGTTATAACAGCCGCCCTTCCGAGGGCGGTTTTTCTTTGCCTCTACGTCTCGCCCTGTTTTCGCCACCATCGTACAAGCCGTGTCGATTGGTTGCCGGGCGGTGTCCTTCCTCCGGTCGTTCCTTTACCACTAGCCGATTCCCGCTGTTCGACGGATACTGCCCGCAATACCACTATTGAGGAGGGCGCGATGAACAAAAAAGCGTCTGTCGTACAGGGGAAAGGGGTAGACGTCCATAGTCGGCTGATCTATCTGCTGGTTGCATTCGGCCTAGTGACCGTCCTGGTCGTGATCGGTTGTTTCGGATGCTCGAATGAGAATCCGCCGATGGGGGAGGTCAACGCCCTGGTCCAGCTCCAGAAGTTGGGCGGGACGGAGTGGACGGCTGATGCCGCGCAACCGACGGTCGATGTGGAGGGCTCCGCCATAGAGCGCTTGCGGTTCGGGAATGTTCCTGACGCTGACATGAATCTCGATGTCACGGTCTTCTGCGCCGGCAATCCTGTAGGGGAGTCCTGGGTTCTGCATGGCAACGCGCACGGTCTGTCGGTGACGACGGGAACGGGCGGCGTCCTCGCCGTCCAGTATTCCGCCAGTTCTGACGGCCTGACGGAAACGTTTTCGATAACGAACGCCGACAATCGGAAGGCCTATTTCCGAAAAGGAACCGCCCGCTAAACCCCCGATTGACAGCTTTGCTACCGCCGATTTGGGGCTGTTGCGCCCATCTCTCGGCGGTAACTACTGTACTGATAGAATGAATGTGAACACATGTCATTAGTTGTATTGATATTATCATCATATATTGTAATAAATTAAAAATATTAATAAAAAAATCTAGAATAACTATTTACAATGATATGCGTATTTGTTGACATAAGTGGCGTTTATGAGTATTGTTATAGTACACCTTGGGAGAGGTGAATACTTGCACAGTAAAGAGAATAGGTTATGAAGAAAAGCTTCATCTGCATATTGATACTTCTTCTTTGCATGTCCTTCGCAATCATGGCGGTTACGCCGGAGAATGCGTCGCTCAAGTTGCGTGGCTCTGTTCCTGTGGAAAATGTAAAGATTTCTATGATTGATGAAAACGGCATGGAGCTGAATGACACCAACGGTGAAATCGCGTTCGTCTTTTCCGCCGGTACGCCCGAGTCCGTAAGCCATACCATCAGCATGCGGTATTCCGCGAATCTGCCTGCGAGTACCCGATGTGAAATTTCATTCGAGCTTTCTGATTTGGTGTATGATCAGAACAGCAGAATCAAGACAAGCATGGAGCTGTTTTCCAGCGATTCAAAATATGTGACTGTGGACGATGATGCGACTTCCCTGCTCGTTACTTTCCTCAAGGGGATTTCAACCGATCGGGAGCTCGCTTCCATTACCATCACTGCGACAAAGGGTACTTCAAGCATGCTGCCCACCGGCGAATATGAGAGTACGCTGGTAATCAAATATACCTCGGCGAGCTAATAAAAAAACATTTCCATCGCAGACGAAGGGGGACGTTTTCCGAAGTGAGTATTCTCGCTTGTGGGCAACGTCCCTTTTTTGTGAGGGAAGATCGCTTGATTATTGAAGATGGCGGAAACGCCAGGCGGAACCGGCGTGCGGGACATGATTCCGCCATGCGGCATGCGGGCGATGGACGGTGGGCTTTGTCCGTGTAATGCTGCTATGTCCGTTTTATCTTCCACGTGATGTCTATATTCTGCGGGCGATAGATGTGTACTGCGGGTGTATGTCGCTAACAGCAAGTTTTTTTGACTTGCATGTTGATTCACTTCGTCCGTATCTCCCCTTTGTTGAAGAGTCTACGGGATTCTTAACCAATACTGGTTTCGCATGTATCGGCTTATGCTGTTGCGATTTGTTGTCTCAGAAAACTGATGTAAATTAATTACGATTTTTCTTTCCTGTTTTTGAAATTCATGCAATACTACAAAAGTCGTTGCTCTTGTTCATGGCGCTTTATCCTGCGTATGGACAGGCTCTCTAGGTTCAGCCCCTAGGGACAACAAGGAGGTTGCCGCTATTCCGTCAGGTTTAGCGGTTTTTTTTGCTTAAATGCTTGGTCGTGGAATGGTCGCATCGCCATTTGTCCGTCACTGTATTGCGATCATGGACGCCCTGTACGCCGACGGTATGGCAATCGGTTCATTCGTCCGCAATACGGGTTGAAAGGTGGCATAGTTATCCGGCGTTCGGGCTTGCCTGTGTTTACGCTTTCTCTTCAGCCCCCATCCGCCCCTTTCGGAAACAATGCGTGACAAGTCGCATATCTTCTTATATGATTGGAAGAAACAAAGGGGGAACCGCCCATGAAGAAACGAATGGTCCTCATACTTTTGGTACTTCTGCCGATCGCCGTCTCTTTGTTCGCCCAAGGAGCGAAGCCTGTCGGTGAAAGTTCCTATACCGGGACAATACTCTCCATCAGTGATGAGAACGGCATATTTGAGTTCATTGTCCAGAATGATTCTGGAAAAGTCGTTCGTTTCATTCCGTCCGCCGACTGCGAGACGATATTGCCCTTGGCAAGCTATAGGGCGGGCGATTTCGTTGAAATCGGCGACTATCTCATGGTTACGGATACTCTCGCTACTGCGCAGTCCATGCGATGGATTACTGCGTTGGTGTCGAATGAGTGGTTGAAAAGCATCGCATTGCAACAATCGGCTGATACTGTCGTCACACAAGCCATGATACCTGAGATAACTTCGGCGGATGTAATCCCTGCTCCGACGGTCGCGGCAGGACCTGCAAGTGCGACGGACATCCTGGCCGACCTCGACCTGCGGCTCGTCTTGTTGTT
Organism: Sphaerochaetaceae bacterium; assembly: GCA_034114085.1. Taxonomy (GTDB): domain Bacteria; phylum Spirochaetota; class Spirochaetia; order Sphaerochaetales; family Sphaerochaetaceae; genus Spiro-02. The sequence continues at coordinate 8,192 of JAXEWB010000089.1, forward strand.
CGTTGTCGGAGCGGTGGTCCTGCTGGCTGCGGTCCTGTTGGCCGTTATTCTCACTGTCGGGGCGAAAAAAAGGAAAGCCTCGTCCGAAGAATGACCTTGTCTGTGGTTCTATCCCTATTCCTGCCGGTTCAGTTGGTCAAGCAACGTCCGTTTGAAGACGAACCTGTCCAAGGCGACCGCCGTAGTTCCTAGCAATCCCGCCTTGTCGCCCAGCTTTGTTCGCTCGATGCTGGTGTCGGCGCGCCTGACTGGAGCCAGCGTCACATAGCGTTCCTTCATCTCCTGGAAGAAATTGTCGGGCAGGGAGCTGATTCCCCCGCCGAGGATAATTCTGTCGCAACCGGTTATGGTGCTTGCGAATACCAATGCCTCGGACATGGCTTGCGCCGCTTCGGAAAGCAACGGGGACAGCTCAGGATATTGTTCGAGCATCTGGCACATCTGCTTGACGGTAATGTCGTTTTTGCCGGTCAGTTCGGCGGCTTTCTGAGAGAGCGACCAGCCCGCCGCCACAGTTTCCAGGCAACCGATGGAACCGCAGGGACAAAGCCCTGTCTGGCGGAGCGGGATATGGCCGAACTCAGCCCCCTCGCTAATGACCTTGCCGTCCGCCACCCATGCGGAGGAGATGTGTTCGCCCCAGTTCACATAGAACATGGACGGTACGTCCGAAGGCTCTGCGAACCATTGCTCGCCCAATACCATCGCACGGACGTTGTGCTCCAGCACGACGTCGAGGCCGGTGTTCTTGCTGATCGCCTCGGCCAGCGGGATATCCTTCCAACCCCAGACCGGGGCGGAGGTAATCGTTTTTCCGGTGGGGTCGAGCGCGCCAGGCACCGACACCGCCATGCCGATAGTGATGGAGGGGTCCTTCATCATCTTGAGTATGCGCAGGCAGCATTTGATGATCTGTACGCACAACTCCTCCGGCTTGGGGTCTCGGGGGGTCGGAAAGCGTTCGAAGCGGAGCAGGTTTCCTCCGAGGTCGGCCAACGCCACGCTGGTGGCTTTTGTTCCCAGATCGACGGCGAGCACAGCCTTGGCGTCTTTGCACAGGGTCAGCGCAGTCGGCCGTCGTCCGTTGACAGTGACCATTTTGCCCGTTTCCGCGATCAGCCCCTCCTGGAGCAGTCCGTCAACGATTTCCCCTGTGGAGACCTTGTTCAGCTCCAGCAGGCGGGCGGCTTCGGCACGGGAAAGATTCTCATGTGTGGCGAGAAGATTGAGTATCCTCAGCCTGTTGATGGCCCTTGCGGCCGATGGTTGTGAAAACTGCATGATGAAATCATACTCGAACTGTGAGATTTTGTTAAGAGAAGTTGCCTATGCGCAGTTTTTTCACTATGTTTAATTCTGATTCGCGCGCATGCGCGGGCTTTCCGGAGAATCCTGAGCGAATGTGAAGGGCCCCGGATCATTTTTTACACAATACGTTCCGACTGGGAGGCTCACGATGGAACAGAAGAAATTCAAGACCGAAGTATCGCAACTGCTTCAGCTCATCATCCATTCCCTGTATTCAAACAGGGAGATTTTCCTCAGGGAGTTGATCTCCAACTCCTCCGATGCTCTGGACAAGCTCAAGTATCTGTCCTTGACCGATGAATCGTTGAAGGGGTTTTCTTTCGATCCACGGATCGATATCTCGTTTACCGAGGGTGACAGCCGCACGTTGACGATCAGCGACAACGGCCTGGGCATGAACCATGACGACCTGAACGACAACCTCGGCACAATCGCCAGCAGCGGCACCCGCAAGTTCCTTGCCAGTCTGACCGATGAGCAGAAGAAGGACTCCAACCTAATCGGTCAGTTCGGCGTCGGGTTCTATTCTGCGTTCATGGTCGCCGACAAGGTGGAGGTCGTCAGCCGCAAGGCGGGCGAGGAGCAGGCGTGGAAATGGACGTCCGACGGTAAGGGGACGTACACGATTGAAGAGGCATCCCGCGACAGCCAGGGCAGCACCATCACCCTGTATCTGAACGAAGATGGCAACGAATACGCCAACCGGTGGCAGCTGGAGCAGCTGATCAAGAAGTACAGCGACCATATCGCCTATCCGATCTATCTCGCCTACGACCAGACCCATTACGATGACAAGCAGAAGGACGCCGAGGGCAACGCACTGAAGACCGTCGAGCACAAGGTCGAACAGATCAACAGCGCCGCCGCCCTATGGAGACGGAGCAAGAGCGATCTGACTGATGACGACTACAACGAGTTCTACAAGAACAGCTTCCATGATTCGGAGAAGCCGTTGTTCTACATCCATACTCAGGCCGAAGGCGCTACCGAGTACATCACCTTGTTCTATATCCCTGAAAAAGCCCCGTTCGACATGAACTACGCCGACTATCGTCCGGGCGTCAAGCTCTACGTCAAGCGCGTCTATATCACTGACGATGACAAGGAGCTGCTTCCTACCTATCTGCGGTTTGTCCGCGGTGTGATCGACAGCGAGGATCTTCCGCTGAACGTCAGCCGGGAAATCTTGCAGCAGAACAGGGTCATGAGCGCCATCCGCAATGCTTCGGTCAAGAAGTTGCTGAGTGAGTTCAAGAAGATTTCCGAGCAGAACCCGGAGTTGTATACCAAGTTCATCGAGCAGTACAATCGTCCCTTGAAGGAGGGGCTGTATGGCGACTACGCCAACCACGACGCCCTGTTGGAGCTGGTTCGCTTCAAATCCTCTGCTCAGGACGGCTATGTGAGCCTTGCTTCGTACAAGGAACGGATGCCTGAAGACCAGAAGAGCATCTACTATATCACCGGCGGTACTGAGGCGACGCTCAAGAGCAGTCCGTTGCTCGACGCCTACAAGAAGAAGGGCTACGAAGTCTTGGTCATGAGCGATGACATCGATGACTTGATCGTCGGTTCCATCGGTACGTACAAGGAGCTGCCGCTGAAGGCGATCAACAAGTCCGGCGCGGTCGATGACTTGCAGGACGAGGACCAGAAGAAAAAGGCCAAGGAGTCCAAGGGTTTGGTCAAGAAGATCAAGAAGGCCCTCGGCGACCGGGTCAAGGATGTCGTCGTATCATCGCGTATCACCGAGGCTCCCGCCGTTATCGTGGTGGATGAGAATGATCCATCGGTACAGATGCAGCAGATGCTCAAGGCGATGGGCCAGACCGAATTGCCCGAGTCTTCGCCGTTGCTTGAAATCAACGTTGACGACCCCATGGTCAAGAAAATCGATGCCAGCGACGATGAGGCGTTTATCGCCGACATGTCCAGCGTGTTGCTCGACCAGGCGTTGCTCGCCGAGGGCGTGATGCCCAAGGATCCGGTGGCTTTCACCAAGCGGTTGCACGCGTTGTTGTCAAAGTAGTTCCGGGTTCTCGACTGTTTCCGGCGGACCCGGCCGGACGGAGCGGGATGGCGCGGGGGGGGGTATCTCCGGCCATCCTGCTTCTTTTGTTTTCAGGAAGTAGGCGGGCCGGACGTGGCCCTGCGGCAGTCCATGGGTATCACTTTGACCTTGCCATATATGAGGTTCTCTCCGGGGGCGCTCAGTGATTGATAGGTTGTTCACTATGGGGTGGGCTCCGGCGGCCAGACGTGCCGGTTCTTGTCGAGGGTACGAGGGTATGATACAGTTGACGCGATAGCGTCTGTCGGTCAATCAAGAACATGACGCAACTATGGAAGGGAGGGCGGACATGATCGCTTCATTCATCACATTGGCCACATCGGCGGGAACGGATGATGTCGGAATGAATTTTCTCAATCAGGTGAAAAGGGCGTTGGAGAATCTGACCAACGAGGGCTTTGCCGCGTTTATATGGAATCTGGCGATTGCGGTGCTGATTGTCATTGTCGGCAAACTGCTGATCATGTTCATCACCAGGATATTCAAACGGATGTTCGCCCGGTCCAAGAAGATCAATGAGCTGATGGCGAAGTTCCTCCTCAAAGTGATTTCCTCGATTGGTTGGATTATCGTCGCGTTGGTCCTCCTGGAGCATATGGGGATTAATATGGCGCCGGTCATAGCAGGATTGGGCGTTACCGGCGTCATTCTTGGTTTTGCGTTCCAGGAATCGATCGGGAACCTTCTTTCCGGGGTGATGATCGTCATCAACGCGCCATTCCGTATTGGTGATTACGTCGATGTCGGTACGCTCAGCGGTACGGTGACGAACATGGATCTGATGTGCGTGACGTTGTCTACTCCTGATAACAAGCAGATTACGCTGGCGAACAAGCTGGTGTGGGGCAATCCTATCGTCAACTATTCCTATACCGTCAACCGTCGTGTCGACATGATCGTCAGTGTCGCCTACGGGACCGACCTGAAGAAAGTGAAACAGGATATCCAGGAGCTGTTCGATTCCTATCCTGAGGTCCTCAAGGATCCCGCCCCCACGATCGAGGTGAGCAAGCTGAACGATTCTTCCGTCGATCTGATCGCACGTCCTTGGACGTTGCCCGGCGACTACTGGAAGGTTTTCTGGAGGTTCCAGGGGGACATCTATGACAAGCTTACCGCCGACGGTATCTGCATTCCGTTCCCGCAGCTCGATGTCAATCTCTACGATATCGACAAGATCGGCGGCGATGTCCGCCAGCGGCGTCCGACGCCCCCCGAAAATCTCGGCAAGAATGCCAAGGCGAAAACTGAAACAAGTACGAAGGCTTGATGCAGTACATGTGTCATCGGGAATTTCCGATGTCCTATTCATGTACGGTGGCCATCGTTCCGCATCGTGGACGGCATGGTGTCAGAGGCGATGTCTATCGTGCATGAGAGTAATTCATTATCGATTGCTGGTCCGTTGACGGTGATTTGTGAAAAAGCAATCATGCCCGGCAGGGAATGTATTTCATCTCTCGCGGGGCAGTCGTAGGGTTCCCGAGATTTTCATGAAATATCCGGGGTTTCTCACGTTACTCCTCTTTTCTGTCCAGCCCCACCAGAAATATTTCAAAGGAATCAGAACGGCATGCCTTGGGTTTGAACGCCCTCGCCTTGGCGAACAGCGTCCGCATCTGTTTGAGCACCGCTTCCTGACCGCCTCCTTGGAATATCTTCAGGACGAGGTTGCCATGGGGCTTGAGATGCTCCGACGCCAGATAGACGACCTGTTCAGCGAGGTTTTCACTCCGGGATGTATCCACCGATCGGTTTCCGGTAGTCATTGGCGCGGCGTCGCTGATAATGGCGTCATACGGTCCATGCTCGACCAGCTTCGCCCGGATATCTTTGCTGAACGCATCACCGACATACGCCGTGACGGTAGGGGGAACCGGATTGAGGTTCAGTGGGTTGAGGTCGACCGCCACGATGGTGCCGTTTCCTTTGAGCAGCATGCGGTGGGTATAGAGCGTCCACGACCCTGGGGCCGCGCCGACATCAAGGACATGGTCCCCCGGCTTGATGATCTTGAAGTTCTGCTGGATTTCTTCCAGCTTGTATACTGATCTCGCGGGGTATCCCTCTTTGTGCGCCCGTTGGGTATAGGAGTCCGCGCGATCTCTGCGACTTGTTGCCATGTTTCGACTATATCATAGCTTCCCCGCTTTACAAAAGGGTCGGTGTTTCACTTGTCAATTGGGATGTTGGTTCTGTCAGGGATGTGTGGAAGTGGCTCTTATCGGCATGTCTTTGGTTCTGTTGCCAGCATGGAGCCTTTTATGCCGGACGCAATCCCTGTTTTTGTCCAGGAGGACATTGGTACCTGGCCTTTTCGGACGGCTCTGTGTGGAGGCGAAAAAGAGGCGCCAGACGAAAGGTTTGTGGGGTGGGGAGAGAGGTTCGTCTGGCGCCAATGGAAAATCACACTAAAGGAGGTATGAAAAAACTGTTGCTCTGCATCTGCTTTGTTGCAAATCCTGTGCCAATTTTCTGGAAGCCCTATGAAAAACTATCAAATGCCGTTCATTCATATTAAAAACAGCGATTTTCGTCTACAAGTAATCTTTTTGACCTATCGGGCAAAAAGCGGGACTATGGCAAATATGCGCGCAATCCTGTAACACCACCATCTTTTTGTGCAAAAAATGCATAATTGACGAATCCCCTGCGTCAAAGTACTTTAGAGACATGAAAGATTCATTTTTGAACAGACGCATGCGGTATAGCTATACCAATGTTACGTTGAAGCTGGTCATCATCAACGTCCTGGTATTCTTCCTGACCGAATTCATATATCCGAGAAGTGTCTATTATCTGGCGATGATTCCGTCGTTCGTCCTGCATGGCTATGTCTGGCAGCTGTTTACCTACATGTTCGTGCACGGGGGATTCTCCCATGTGCTGTTTAACATGCTTGGGCTTTATATATTCGGGTCGATGGTGGAACGCCGTATCGGCAGCAGGGAATTTCTGCTGTTCTATCTGCTGACGGGGACTCTGTCCGGAATATTCAGCTTTGTCGCTTACCTGTTGGCCGGTGTGAACGTCGTGCTTGTAGGTGCCTCGGGGGCCTTGTATGCGGTAATGCTGATGTTCGCGGTATTGTATCCATATGCCGTGGTCTATGTCTTCGGCTTGATTCCAATGCGCGCTCCGCTACTGGTCGCCGTCTATTTTGTCATTGAACTGGTCAGCCAGTTCACCGGCCTGAACGGAGGCGTCGCCCATCTGACACACCTGGGCGGTCTGCTGTTCGCATACCTGTACTGCCTGGTCAGGATGAGGATTGATCCTGTCAAGGAATGGCGCCGCCATTGATCGTCAAAGGCCGTCGCGTCGTTGCAGCCAAACAACATTCAGCGTAATCCGTGGGCTTGGAGCAGTCGGTTGCTGAAAGCCGGCTTCATGCTGCATGGAACGCCGTCATATCGTACATGCCGAAGCTGTTCCGTAGTCTTGGCTGGGCGGGTTCTTATAGTCGGAGGATGCGACGCTGCCGATGCTGTTCAATGCCGGAGGCTTGTCAGGAAATTCTCGTTCCCATCTTGAAACGAACGGATGTGTGGCTGAACCGTCGTCTGCTCGGCTGGAATCCACGAAGTGTCGCTCCTGAAAATCGAAGGATATACCGCCACTAGCTTGGCGCTCTCTTCGGATATCCTGGAAAGATGCTGCTGCTCTATCCTGAGCGCTTCCTCCCTGTCTTTCCGTTCCAGGGCGGCAACCAGATCCTGATGGTTTGAGATGACGGAGTTCCTTGTTCCCGCGATAACCCAGGAAGACAGCAGCCGTAGCCGATGTTCATTCGGACAGAACGATGTGATCAGCTCCCAACATCGATACTTGTCGATAGCCTTGAATATGACACCATGGAAAGCGTCGTCATATTTCAGGAAATCAACGATATCCTGTTTGTTCCAGGCCTCTATCTGCCTGTCGATGAACCGTTGCATTTCATCAAGATATTCAACGGGACTATTGCTGATGAATTCCACGACGGCGGCAATTTCCATGTTCTTGCGCAGGAAACGTTCTTCCGTGACTTTGTTCAGGTCGATCAAGGACACTCGAGAACCGCTTTGTGGAAAAATCTCAACGAGGCTTTCCAGAGAAAGCCGCAACAAAGCCTCCCGGACCGGTGAACGGCTGACTTTGAGCTCCTGTGAAAGAGCCGCGGCGCTGAGCCCCCGGCCCGGCTTGTATTCAAGGTTGAGAATTCTGTTCCTGATGGTCGTATATACAAAATCCGCGGCTTTTTCTGAATCCTTTGATGCCATGTCCGTTCCTTGTGGAAAAATACTGACATGTAAATATAGGCTTAAAAATGAAACAATGGCAAGTATCGCATGATTCTGTCACCCCTATGTGTTGTTATTCTTCACACATAGAGATAGGGCGCACATCGCTCATCATCCCCAAAAAGATATCTAAACGGGGATGTCCCCTGACGAACGAGACTGGCATATCAGTCTCGGACTGTGTGGGAGAATTGAGGTGGGGCGGCGCATGATTACCATGCATTTGCCAAAATTCGGGGATTTTTTTATTTTATCCCTTGTTTCTACAGTATTCTTACATTATATTTATATAAGAATGATATCGAGGTTTGAAAATGATGCTGTAGGGGAGGGACTTGTCCGGCATTGTTTTTTTATTTGGCGTTTTTGCGAAGTGGCGTCCTGTGGGGTTGTTCGCACGATGTCGATGTAGGAGAAGCTTGTTATGGGAAAAAGGACGTTCTGGGGTATGACCGTATTGGGGTTGTGCCTGTGCTTGATCCTCAGCACGGCGGTGGCCTGTAGCGGCAATGCTTCGGGCAGGAATCTGGGAGGGTTGACCGTGACCGTCCGAGAGCTGGATGCGTCTTCACGATCTGTCTCCGGTGCTTCCGTTTCCACCGATTCTGGCAATCCTTATACTATTGAAATCTGGACTATTGAGGAATCTCCCTCGAAAATCATCACTGTTCCGGATGTCAAGAAATCTTCCAAGTTCTCGATCGGTGGGCTTCCGGTCGGTTCCTATGCGATCCTGGTCTATGAAGAGACCGCCGACGGGTTGCGCCCCTGTTCCTCAAGTAGCGCCAGAATCGAGCGGGGCGGTGATACGAAAGTGTCGGTTGGCGTGTTCTGAGCCACTACCGCCCGGTATCCAGTGGTAACGGCCATGGCATGGCGCTAGTCCAGGACCCCGTACTCCTTGCGGATGTCCGCGTAGCCCTTCTTGATGATATTGTAGATGATCCTGATTTTCTCATCGTGGTGGATGAACGCGGACTTCATGGCGTTGACCGTGATCTTCTCCAGTTCCCTGAGCGTCAGGTTGTACTGTTTTGCCGCGATCTCCATTTCCTTGGTGAGGTTTGTGTCGCTCATCAGCCTGTTGTCGCTACAAAGGAATACCCTGAAATTGTTTCTGAAGAAGATGATGAACGGATGGCTGGCGTAGTCCGCGGCGGCGCCGGTTCCAACATTGCTGGTCAGGCACATCTCCATGGGGATTCGCCGATCCTGGATGAAATGGGCGAGCGTCCCCATCTTTTCGATTCTGGTACCGTCTATCGACATGTCCTCGATCAGCCTGGTCCCATGTCCGATTCGGTGGGCTCCGCAGACTTGGATGGCCTGCCAGATCGATTCCAACCCGAACGCCTCTCCCGCGTGGATAGTGATGTTGAAGTTCTTGTTGCGGATGTACTGGAACGCTTCGAGATGTTTTTTGGGCGGGTGTCCGTATTCATCGCCTGCGATATCAAAGCCTACTACTCCCCGTTCCCTGAACGCAACCGCGAGTTCTGCGATTTCAAGCGATAGTTCGGGATGCTGGTTCCGCATCGCGCAGAGTATCAACCCATAGGACATCCCGGTTTTCTTGCGGCCTTTTTCCAATCCTGAGAGGACCGCCGTCACTATTTCTTCGAGGTTAAGCCCTTTTTCCTGATGCAGGACGGGGGCGAAACGGATTTCCGCATAGACCACGTTCTCCGCCGACAGGTCCTCGACCGCCTCGAACGCGACACGTTCCAGGGCTTCGGCGGTCTGTAGCACCCCCGTGGTGATCGCGAAGGTCTCCAGATACAACGACAGGCTTTTCTGCCTACAACCGCGTGCGAACCAGTCCGTCAGTTCCTGCGGGTCATGCGTCGGGAGCTGTATCCCGTATTTGTCGGCGAGTTCGATGATCGTACCCGGGCGAAGTCCTCCGTCCAGATGATCGTGCAGTTCTACCTTTGGGATGCGATGGATGATTTCTTGTGTCAACATGCATGTATCATACTACGAGAGCCCCCTGAGGGGCAAATGAAAAACAGAACGCAGGTTTTTACATCAGACGCAAGGTGTTTTGCGCCGTAGGGGACGCTGTATGGAGTTTCCTTGCCGAAGCCTTGCCTCATTTCAGTTGAACATCCTTTGGCAGGATGTGAAAATGCTTTTTGAATGCGACGGAAAACGACGAAACACTGTTGTAGCCGACCACTTCTGCGACATCGGACACCCTATAGTCGAGGTTTGCGAGGAGGGCGTATGCGTGGTCCATTTTTATCTGTTTGATTTTGTTTGCCGGACTTGTCTGGTAAAACTCATTGCACAGCCTGACCAAATGGGCTTTGCTCAGCCCCATATAGTCGCACAATGACCCTATGTCCCATGGTTTGCCGATATTGATGGATACATCATGCCACAATCGATTGAATTTTTTGAGATACATCATGTTCTTGCCTGAATAGTTGTTGAGGTCGATCTCCCTTTTGACGTAATGCATGAGCAGCTGGCATTGGAGTTCCTCTATCGTCGTATGGTCCCTGTATTGCTCTGAGTATTCTGAAATGATGGATTCGAAGCAATTCCCGATCTCCCTGAAACTGCTGCATTTTGACAACATGTAGTCGGATGGAGGCGCTACGAACCAGTTCCCTGATTTTTCAATCTGGATCCAGCAAATTCGCCATTCATCGGAAAGCGGCAGGTGCTTGTGGCCTTGTCCGTCGGCGGCGGAGAAAAAATATTGCCCTTGTTCCGCTACAAGCTCAACGCCATTTTCCATGATGAACTTTCCAGTTCCTTTTAAAGTAACGATTACTATATGGTATTCCCTTCCTTTTGGACGGCTGATGACGCAACCCTTGCGTAAAATACTGATTCCACCCCGCAATATTCCCATGTTTTTGAAATACTCTTTATCCAGAAGGTGTACGGGAATGAATTGCTCAATGCTGTTCTGGGGTATCCTGTTGAATTCTCTGAATTTCGCCATGTGCCATAGTATACACGATAAATGAGCCGAATTCAAAAAAAAATGATTTCTCTGAAACTTGTGGAATTCATATACGGCGGTAGTATGGAAGGCATGAAAGAACGAAATACAGATAGACATCCAAATATTCTGTGGATATGTACGGATCAGCAACGGTTTGATACGTTGGGGTGTTATGGAAACAAGTTCGTCTCTACTCCGGCTTTGGATGGCCTGGCTTCAGGCGCCGCCTTGTTTGAAAACGCTTTTGCGCAAAGTCCGGTCTGTTCGCCGAGCAGGGCGTCCTTTCTTACGGGACGATATCCCGTAACTTGCCGCATGAGGCAGAATGGCGCTGATATTCCTGAAACGGAGATACTCGTTTCAAAACTGTTCCACGACCGGGGATACACCTGCGGACTGTCCGGCAAACTGCATATCAGGGCTTGCAACCCGTCCTCCGGCTGTACCGAAATGGAAAGCCGTATAGACGATGGCTACGAAGAATTCCACTGGTCCCATGATACGGGCGCCGCATGGGGGTTGAACAACGAGTATTATCGTTGGCTTCATGACGAGCATGGAACGACTTACCATACTGAGGTTACAAACGAGTCGAAATGGGTGAGCTATGGAATGCCTATTGAACAACATCAGTCCTACTGGTGCGCTGAGAAAGCGATGGATTTCATTGAGAAGAACAACGGGAACCCATGGTTCTTTTCCGTGAACATGTACGATCCCCACCATCCTTTCGACCCTCCGAAGGAACTGCTGGACAGATACATGGACAGGCTCTCCGAGCTGCCCCTGCCACGCTATTTCGACGGAGAGGAGAACACCAAGACGGTGTGGCAGCGGCAGGATCATACCGGAGCATACAATCATCATGCCGGACATCCATTTTCCGAAATGACTGAACTTGACCACCGGATGCAAAAGGCTGCGTACTACGCCATGTGCGACATGATCGACATGCAGGTCGCGCGGATGATTGACGCTCTGCGGAGTTCCGGTCAATATGAGAACACGATCATTCTGTTCCACAGCGACCACGGGGAGCTGCTGGGAGATCATGGCATATATCTGAAAGGGCCGTTCTTCTATGATTGTTCGATCAAGGTTCCCCTGATCATCAGCTGGCCCGGACATATTCCGGCGAAACGGTACGGCCAGCTTGTCGAGCTTATGGATATTCCTGAGACTCTGCTTGACTTGTGCGGGTTCGGCGTCATTGAGCGGATGCAAGGGAAATCCTTATTGCCGATGTTCAAAAATGAGAATATCCAAATTCATGACGATGTCTATTGTGAATATCTCAATGCGATGCCTTGGCATACCGATCCAAAGGCGTTCGCCTCGATGGTGAGGACTGACAAATGGAAGCTGGTCGTATCCCACAGCGGAAACCACGAGGGAGAACTCTATGATTTGACGGACGATCCTGGAGAAATGAAGAATCTGTTTGGGAACGATGACTACAAGGATATCCGACATGAACTGTACTCCCGGTTGCTTGAACGATGGGCGAGGATGCCCGATCCCGTTCCTGTAAGAAAATCAGACTGGTAAAAACAGACCGATATCACGAAATACAAAAGGAGAAAACAGAATGAAAAAGAGAATTCTGGTGGCGATGACGCTTGTTCTGCTTGTTTGCGGAACAGCGTTCGCAGGAGGTGCGAGCGAGAGTCCCAAGGCTTCCGCCGAACCAAAGACCGTTGAATGGTGGGATCATTTCCTGCCGCTCGCAGAGCTCCACAAGGGACTGTTTGCGGAAAGTGAAGCCGAGACCGGTGTACCCATTGTATATACCCAGTACGACCCCGCCAAGCAGAACGAGGCGCTTTTGCTGGCCTTCAGGACCAATTCCTGTCCCGATGTGTTTTCAAAGACCATGTCGGTCTCTGAAGTATCGATGTACAAGGAGGGCTGGTTCAGCCCGCTCGCGGTTGAGAAGAAGGATCTTCCCCAGTATATCCAGGATGCGTTGTTCGAGGGATATACGATGTTCGATGGCAAGGTCTATTCCTTCCCTTCGATGAGCATCAACCATAACGCCCTGCTGTGGTATCATGCCGATCAGTTGGCGGAAGAAGCTGTTCCCGGAACCTTCGACGAAGCTCGTGCCCTCGCCAAAAAGATCACCGCGGAATCCGGCAGGAAGCAGTATGGCTTCATCGTTCCGATTGCGTTCACGCAGCGGATGAATGACACGATTGAAGACCTGATGATGGCTTCAGGAAGTCCCGGATGGATTGACTGGACTACCGGTGAGTATCAGTATGCTTCCGACGCCGCTTTCAAAGTGTTTGAATTTTTCACGGGATTGTATGACGATGGCAGCGTACACCCCGCCTCCGTCAATCTTGACATGAGGGCGGCCCGTGAACGTTGGGCGGCTGGCGAAGCGGCCCTGCTCATGGACGGGGCCTGGAACATCGGTGTCGTAAAGTCAAGTTTCCCTGAAATATACGACTCCGTCGGCGTTGTCGGTCCCTTGCGCGTCGACGCGAGCCAGGACTATATGGTCTACAAGACACCTCCTAAAGGCAACTTCTTTATTTCCGCCAATTCCGACGCAGTGGAAGCGGCGACCCATACGTTGCTGAAATTCATGGGTGAAGAATACTACATCGGTCTGGCCCGGAACATGGATCAGCCCCCGTTGGATCTCTCCGCCGTTGGCCGGGCGAATGTCCATCCGTCCTATAAGAAGCTATGTGGTATTTTCTCTGAAACGATGGGCTATAGGCCCGATCCGATTCTCGGGAATCTGAATGTCGCGCAGGTGAATACGGAAATGAGGGAAATCCATCCCAATCCCGCGGAAATCCTTCAGGGATATTATTCCGGCGCCATCAAGGATTGGAAATCCGAGCTTGTCAAATACAACGACGCCATGACGGCGGAACGCGCCAGAGCCGTCAAGAAGGTACAATCCCAGGGTGTGGACGTTTCCCTTGACGACTGGATTTTCCCGAACTTCACTTATGGCGAATCCTTCCTGAGCGACATGTATACGAAATAACCTGATGTTCCATGCATTTCCGGTATCTTGTGAAGGGTACCGGAAACATCGGAACCATACACCTTGGAGGGCTCGATGAACTCGAAGAATAAAAAACCATATGCGTGGATATGGCTGTTTTTGGCTCCAACCATCATTCTGTATGGAATCTATACCATATATCCGTTGATCGCGACATTGTGGTATTCCCTGTTGGATTGGACTGGATTCAGCGTGCGCGGGACCTTCGTGGGATTCGAGAACTATGCGGAACTCTTTTCTGATTCACTGTTCTGGAACAGCTTGAAAAATACATTCATGTTCCTCCTCTATGCTGTTCCAGGACGGTTTTTCTTCTCATTGTTGCTCGCTCTCGTCGTGACGGCCAAATGGTGCCCCATGAAGGCTGGTTTCAGGACCATCATATTCATTCCCGTCGTCACGACCGGCGCCATAGTCGGGACCATCATGAATATGGTTTTTGATCCGAACAACGGTCCGGTGAATCTGATACTGGCGAAACTGGGGGTCATAGACCAGCAGATTTTCTTTTTGGGCAACGCTTCCACGGCTTTGGTCACATCCGCCATGATCTGGATATGGAAATGGACCGGGACTTCGTTGATCTATTGGATTGCGAGCCTTCAAAGCATTCCGGCTGAATTGTATGAAGCCGCGACTATCGACGGGGCTGGCGTCTGGCAGAAGTTCAGATACATTACAGCGCCCCTTCTTGTCCCCTTCGGTGCGATTATCCTGATTATTACCGTCAGCGACGCCATGAGGGTCTTCGACATGATGCTTACCTTGACTGGCGGAGGGCCGTTCTTCAGGACGGAGGTGATTGAACTCTTCATTTACCGTCAGGCGTTCACCGCGACCGTTCCCCGTATCGGCTACGCTTCCGCCGCTGCGATGATCTTCGGCCTTATTTTCATTGTGATTACCGTAGTGCAGCTTGCCTATGGGAAGATCGGCAAGAGGAAGAACGTATGAACAAGAAGACGAAAACAATAATTACCATCGTGGCCGGTCTCCTGATCGTGTTCGTGTCATTCATTTGGATTTATCCCTTCCTGTGGATGATCAGCGCATCTTTCAAAAGTACGATGGAAATTTTCCAGAATGGACTTTCTCTGATTCCCGACCATTTTTCTTTTGACAGTTATGTCCGCGCCTGGGTAAAGGGCGGTTTCAGCGACTATTTCTTCAACAGCGTGCTTGTTACGGTCTGGACGATAGTCATTGTCGTCGTGCGTTGCATGCTTGCGGGGTACGTACTCGGCATGTATGACTTCAAGGGCAAGTCGATTATCATGACATGTTTGGTCGCGACTTTCCTGATTCCTACGGGGACTACGATCATCCCTATCGTGGAGATCAGCAACAAACTCGGCTTGCTGAACAGCCGGACCGGCGTTATCCTCGCCCTTGCCGGGGGAGGTCATGTCGCGTCGATCTTCTTGTACAAGGCGTTTTTCGCGAATGTCCCGAAATCTATTTCAGAAGCCGCGAGAATCGATGGCGCGGGATTCTTCACCGTCTTCGCAAGAATCATGGTGCCGATGACAAGCCCTGTGACCGCGACGACGATTATTTTGACCTTTATGGCGGCTTGGAACAATTTCATGATACCTTTGGTATTCACGTTCGGCGTACCACAATACCGGACGTTGCCCGTAGGCATGATGGCGTTCCAGAGCGTCAACGAGACCGACTGGTCCGGTATGGCCGCGGCGGGTACGCTTGCGTTGCTTCCGATCGTATTGGTATTCATCGCCTTGCAAAAATACTTTATCAACGGTATCGCGGGCGCGGTCAAGGAGTAGTGGATGAAAGACATGTCATATTATCCAGATCCTTCGTTTCGAAGGGAAAAGTGGACTGATCTCAATGGGGAATGGGCTTTTGCGTTCGATGATGAGGATGTCGGACTCAAGGAGCATTGGGAAAGGAAGGATTTGGAATTACGGATTACCGTCCCCTTCGCCTACCAGTGTGATAAGTCCG
Organism: Sphaerochaetaceae bacterium; assembly: GCA_034114085.1. Lineage (GTDB taxonomy): Bacteria > Spirochaetota > Spirochaetia > Sphaerochaetales > Sphaerochaetaceae > Spiro-02. The sequence goes on from JAXEWB010000089.1 coordinate 23,809, forward strand.
GGCTTGCCGACAAGGACGGGCGCCGCATCCGGTTTGACGGGCAGGAACCTCCGTACCATCCAATACTGTGGTACAGCCGGTCGTTCATATCGGACGGGATTTCGGCGGCTGATGAAATCCTCCTCAATTTCAACGCGGTGGACTATAAGGCGAGCGTGTGGGTCAACGGATGCCTCGTTACAGTTCATGAAGGTGGCTACACCCCGTTTTCCGTACCGATTTCTCCGTTTGTCAGAAGGGGGGGGAATACGATAGTCGTTCGGGTGGAGGATTTTCATGACGACGCCCAGCCGAGGGGAAAACAGATTTGGACGGAAAAGCCATGGGGGTGCTGGTATACTCCGTCAAGCGGTATCTGGCAGGATGTCTGGCTTTCCTTTTCAAAAAAAGCCCGTTTTACGGCTTGCAGGATAACTCCCGACCTCGACAGGCGGATGGCTTCGTTCGAGATTGAATATTCACACGCCGTAAAGAAAGGACAGAAGCTTGGAATTGAATTGAGCTACGAAGGGACGGTTGTTGCGACGCTGCTCACGGATACTGAAGAGTATCGTCAGTTTCTGCATCTGCATGTCACTCAACCCAATAGTGTTGATGATGTCCATGCCTGGTGTCCTGAACGCCCCAGGCTGTACGAGGTGAAGCTGCGGCTGTACACATCGGATATGGCTCCGCTGGATGAGGTTTCTACCTATTTCGGCATGAGGAAGGTAAGTGTGCGGAACGGACAGGTCCTGCTGAACAACAGGCCTTTGTACCAGCGCCTGATTCTGGATCAGGGCTATTGGCCGGAATCCCTGTTGACGGCGCCGGACAAGGATGCTTTGGAAAGGGATCTCATGCTCACTAAACAGATGGGCTTCAACGGAGTTCGGAAACATCAGAAGTTCGAGTCGCCTTGGTTTTACTATTTGGCGGACAAAATGGGGCTTTTGGTCTGGGCGGAGCTTCCAAGCGCATATTGCTTCTCGACTGATGAAGTTGAAAACGTGCATCGCGACCTGTTGCGGGCCGTCAAGACCCTGTACAACCATCCGTCGATCATCACATGGGTACCTTTCAATGAGTCTTGGGGGATTCGGGATGTATTCACTGATCCGCTACAGCAGAATTTTGTGCGGTCCGTCTACTATCTCCTCAAGACGCTGGATCCGAACCGCCTCGTCAGCGGGAACGACGGATGGGAGCAGACCGTCACCGATTTCTGTGCGATCCATGACTACGATATCCATGACCAGGAGAGCTATGACCATACCTGGGGCGATTTCGGGACGTTGATGAAGACGGCTGCGAGCCATCGCCAGATATATAGCGAAGGCGGAGAATATACCGGAGAACCCGTATTGCTGACGGAGTTCGGCGGCGTCGCCTTGCGCGATGAGGTAAACGGCGGGGCGTGGGGCTACCGCGATCCTGCGAGCAGCAAGGAAGAACTGCTGGCCCGGCTCGAAAAGCTCATGTCAGCGATTTTCGCTGATACACGGGTCAAGGGGTTCTGCTATACGCAGCTTACGGACGTGGCTCAAGAAGTCAATGGCCTGCTCTATCCTGACAGAACTCCTAAATGTGACATCGAGCAGTACCACAGGATATTCACGAACAGACGCTGATTTCGCACGATGAGCATTTTAGACGGACTGGCTGGCAGGGGCGGTCCGTCCTTTTTCCGTAGGCAAGGTTGGTTTTACAGTGCTGTGCAGCAAGGAATACTTGATGTGGAATTACATGCAGGGGTTTTGCTGCTTTGTGGGTTTATCAGAGTGGACATGCTGCGCATGTACTTTTAGGGGACTGATCACTTGTTTTATCAAGACAGCGACATAGGAGATATGAGGCATCATGAACGGATGGATACACGACGGGAGAAGAAACACCGCCGTCAACAGAGTCAAGGATTGTATCAACGAACTGTATCATGCATACCTGCGGGATGAGATACCGTTTTCCTCCAGCGTGTATGTCACTGACGACAGGCTTTCCCTTCGTGATGCCATCGCGTTGCCTCGCAAGCCGATTCATGAAGGAACACAATGGGGCGCAAACTGGCAGTCCGCGTATTTTGCCCTGGATGTCGATGTCCCCGTTTCTTTTCATGGCAGGGAACTCGCCGTGCGATTGAATCTGGGAGGGGAGACGCTGGTGTATGATGCGACTGGACGTCCTCTCTATGGGCTTACCAGCTGCTGTGTGCATGCGCCTCACTATCTCAAGGATATCCATAGGATTGGAACTCATGACGGGTCGTTGAGGCTCTATGTCGAAACCGCCGCGAACGATTTGTTCGGACTAGACCGGGAGACGAAGAAACTGAGCCGGAACATGGTGGATGTGAAAGGTCGGTGGAACGGCGTACTGCGTTATGCCCGTCTTGGCGTATTCGATGGAGATGTCTGGAACTTGTTCTTGGCGGAGGATTTCCTGTTTCAGCTGTACCAGAGCCTGGACAAGACTTCGACTCGCGCGGTCAGGTTGCTGGGAGCGTTGTTCGACGCTGCGACGGCATATCCGGTCCATGGGGCGAAAGTCGCCTATGAATCGCTCGCGAAGGAACTGGCGAAGCCCGCCGTCGCTTCCGCGCTTTCAACGGTCGTTATTGGTCATGCCCATATTGATACCGCTTGGCTATGGCCGATAGCCGAGTCCCACAGGAAAGTAGCCAGAACCTTTTCCAGCCAGATTGAAAACCTGAAGCACTATTCTTCATATGTATTCGGTTCCTCTTCGCCGCAGCATTACAAATGGGTCAAGGAAGAGCATCCCGAACTCTATGCCGACATCGGGAAAGCTATTCAGGAGAAACGTTGGGAACCTCTGGGGGCGATGTGGGTTGAACCGGACTGCTCTTTGGTGTCCGGGGAATCTCTTGTCCGTCAGATTCTGGAAGGCCGGCAGTATTTCTCCGCTGAATTCGGGGTCGATGTTCGGAACTGTTGGATTCCAGATGTATTTGGATATCCTGCGTCTTTGCCCCAGATTCTCAAAAAAGCCGATGCGCCGTATTTTCTGACCCAGAAAATTTCATGGAGCGCCCATACCCGGTTCCCGTATGAAAGCTTCATATGGGAAGGTATCGACGGCTCTTCCGTCGTTACCCACTTTTTGCCGGAACGTACCTACAATTCCGATGGAACCGCCGATGGGCTTGCCCGGGCGGAAAAGAATTTTCTTGAAAAAGACCGGCTGGATGAGTTCGTGACGGCCCTTGGCGTCGGTGATGGCGGTGGAGGTCCCAAAGAGGAGCATATTGAACGTATCCTGCTTGCCGCGGACCTTGAGGGAGTTCCAAAGGCGTGTTTCGGTTTTGTCAGTGATTTTTTTGAACGCTTGGCTCGGGAGAAGGACAAGCTGGAAACCTACAAAGGCGAACTGTACTTGGAGCTGCACCGGGGAACTTTGACAAGCCAGGCGCTCACCAAGAAGCAGAACCGTATCTTTGAAGAGGCGTTCCGGGTATTGGAAGCCCTGTACGCGGCGGAGGATGAGTATCCTTTTGATACATTCAAATCCATGCTCCATGACGGGCTGACCTTGCAGTTCCATGACATTCTCCCTGGTTCTTGTATCGGGGAGGCCTATGTGGAGGCGAGAAAGATGTACGCTGACATCTACGCTGGTTTCGTCGGTCTGCTGAGGGAGTATCTTGACCGGAACCATTTCGCATGGCTCTTCTGTTCATCTTCGTTCGGTACTGCGTATCGGTCAGGTTCCGCAGGGAAGGCTGGTTTCGTCTCGTTGTTCAATTTTACCGGGAATGCCGCTCCCCAATTGATAAAGTTCAACGATTTTCTGAGCGACGGCAAGGATTATTCGTTGGATGGCAGGTACCCGGTGGTGAAGATTGGAAATGCCTGCTACGGATATGTTCCGATGGAGCATGATGGATGGAATTCCTTTGAGTTGGTCGCAAGCTCCGTCGGGCGAGCGCCGGGTACTCCTTTGGTTCTTGAAAATGCTTTCATCCGGTATGAGTTCGATGCTCAGGGGAGAATCGTCGTCGCCTATGATAAGGCGACGGGAAAGGACTATATGGGCGGAAGGTCCGGCAACATTCTCCGGCTGTATGCCGATGTTCCGCAGAATTGGGAGGCCTGGGATATTGATTTCTATTACCGTGAACAGGAGCTTGACACCATTTCCTGCGTCGATTGCGTGAACATTGTTGACAATGACGTCTTTTCCGTTCTGCGCGCCGTGTTCCATACGCCATCTTCCGAAATTCTCCAATACGTCGTTCTTCCGAAGCAGGGGAAAGAAGTATATTTCATCACCAGTGTGGAATGGGATGAATTCCGGAAATTGCTTCGTGTCGATTTTCCTGTAGATCCTGGCGTTGAATGGGCTGTTTGCGATATCCCGTATGGTCTGTTCAAAAGAAAGACGCATGTACAGAACGAAGAGGATTTTGCGAAGTTCGAGTTCTGCGCGAGGGGTTTTGTCGATGTAAGCGGCCAAGAGGGCGGGGCGGCCATCGTATCCGATTCCAAATATGGTTACTCCTGTAGAAACGGGGTGCTGGGCCTGAGCCTGTTGAGAAGCCCCGTTGACCCCGATCCTTATGCGGACATTGGGCATCATGAGTTCATCTATGCGTTCGTGCCGCATTCCGGGGAACTTGCGGAAAGCGATGTGAGGAACGTTTCGGCCTCCTTGAACGCTCCTGATATAGCGGTATTTTCATCCGAACGGCCTAGTTCAGTCGACTTGCCCGTGTCTCTTTCGTCTTCTGATGTAACATTGTCCGTCATCAAACGAAGTGAGGATGGTACCGGTCTGGTCTGGCGGGCTGTGGAAAACAATGGGCGTCATACGAAGGTTCGCCTGAAATGTGCCGGGGATTTGTGTTTCCATGAATGCAATCTGCTTGAAGCGCCTATCGGCGAGGATGGGAAGGTTTATCGGAATGATGATGAACTCACCTTCGGCCCGTTTGAGATCAAGACGTTCAAGGCTCTGATTTGATTGTTCTGAAATGCAGGCGCGATGATTTCAGTGACGTTTGTGTCGCTATTTTCGTATCTTGCGTGCGAAATGTTCTGAAAATTGTAGAAAAACCATTGTTTTTTTCTCTTTTTAGGGGAGAAACTCTTTACCCTGCTAAGGATTAGTATGATACTAAAAGTGCTATTCCATTTTAGAAAACTGTAAGGAGGAGGTGCCATATGCCTCGTAATGTAGAAGCTTTGAACAAGAAATTGCTTGCGGCGGCTGTTTCCGCTACAAAAGCAAAGGAAATCAAGGAACTGCTGGACAAGGGTGCTGACATCCATTGTCAGAATGAATGGGGACTGACTCCCGTCATGCTTGCTTCACAGTACAATCCGAGCGTTCCCGTTTTGAACGCATTGTTGGGAGCTGGCGCGGACATTGTGGAGGCGGAGCCGAAATATCGTTCCAATTCTCTCCATCTCGCCGCCAACAAGTCAACCAACCCGAAGATCATCGAAGCGTTGCTTGCCGCTGGCGCTGATCTGAACGCCCGCAACTATCTTGGCGAAACCGCGTTGATCATGGCTGTCATGTCGAACCCTGAGACCAGAGTGATTTCCGCTCTGATCAAGGCCGGCGCCGACGTCAATGCACGAGACTATCAGGGACATTCCGTCCTTGAATATGCGAAGGCCGCGCAGCGGACCTACATCATCAACCAGTTGAAGAAGCTCGGCGCGAACTAAGCGTTCCCGCTTTTTCTCTGGTATCGGCGTATTTTCTCGCAAAGGAAACCTCCATTCTGCAAAGGGTGGGGGTTTTTTCTGACAGCAACTCATAAAAAAAGGCCCGCCGCAAGGGGATGATACAGCGCGTATCATATGCGGCGGGTCTCATTGCATAATGTATGGTTTCGACTGATTCCCTAATCAGTTCAATTCCTTATGGACAACCTTTGCGTCAATTTCTCCTTGCATCTTCGCGATTAAATCCTTGACCTCCTGTGCGAGTCCATCGAGGTCGAGGTTGATGGTCTCTTCCAAGTTGCTGCGGAGCTTGATCTCAACCTTGCCCTCTTTGAGGGAGCGGTTGCCGATTGTCATCCGCAAGGGAACGCCCATGAGGTCGGCGTCGGCGAACTTGACTCCTGCGGATTCCTTGCGGTCGTCATACAGGACTTCGATTCCCGCGGCCTGCAAGTCGTTGTAGATTTTCTCGCCGATCTCAGCGTCTTTCACAAGGCTGACCAGATGCACCTGGTATGGAGCGACTGAAATAGGCAGCTTCAGCCCATTCTCATCGTTGTATTCCTCCGCAAGACAAGCGAGCAGTCTGCCGACGCCGATACCGTACGAGCCCATGATCACCGGTTTGCGGATGCCATCTTCGTCCTGGTAGTAGCAGCCCATGCTTTCACTGTATCTTGTACCGAGCTGGAAGATGTTGCCGACTTCAACGCCCTTGCTAGCTGCCAGCGGTTTACCGCAGACGGGGCAGATATAGCCGGCCGCGGCGGAGGCGATATCCGCGACGGTTCCCTGATAGTCCCGTCCATAGTTGGTGTTGAGCAAGTGGTAGCCTTCCATATTCGCGCCGGCGACCAGATTGTTGGATTTCGCTACGCTGTCGTCTACGATGACGATGATGTCGTCCTTCGCCCCAATCGGGGAGCCGAAGCCCGGCTCCATACCGGCGGCCCGGATTTCATCGACATGGGCGGGACGGAGGCCATTTGCCCTCGATGCATTCTGCAACTTGTTTTCTTCGACATCCATATCGCCGCGGACAAGGCCTACGATCAGCTTTTCATGTTCCTCTCCGGTTTCCGGGTTGACGAACGTACCGACCATGAAAAGCGCCTTCGCCGTCTGAGTGGGCTGGATTTTGAGAAATTCGCACAAGTCATCGATGGTCTTTGCTTCGGGGGTGGCTACTTTCTCGGTCGGAAGCTGGTCGGCGGGGTAATAGGTTTTTTTGAAGGTCGCGACCTGCCGGTTTGCGGTATAGCCGCATTCAGGGCAGGTGATGATGGTGTCCTCTCCGATGGGGGAGAGGTACATGTATTCGTGGGCGACCTTGCCTCCCATCATGCCACTGTCGGATCCCACTGCGATTGCGGGAAGTCCGCAACGGGAGAAAATCCTAAAATATGCGGCATAGTGCGCCTTGTACTGCTTTTCCAGTCCGGCTACGTCGCGGTCGAAGCTGTAGCTGTCCTTCATGGTGAATTCCCGGACGCGGATCAGGCCTGCGCGGGGGCGTGGGTCGTCGCGCCACTTGGTCTGTATCTGGTAGACGAGCTGTGGCAGCCGTTTGTAGCTATCGATTTCTCCGCGCGCGACGTCGGTAACGGCCTCTTCATGGGTCATCGCCAATACCATGTCGCGACCGACGCGGTCCTGGAAGCGGCTCATCTCCTTGTCGATGCTGTAGTATCTGCCGGTTTCCTTCCAGATGTCTGCGGGGTTCACCAACGGCATGAGGATTTCCTGTCCTCCGATTCCGTTCATTTCCTCACGGATGACGGCTTCGATTTTCTTTGCGCTGCGGAAACCGAGCGGCAACAGGGAAAAGATTCCTGCGCCCATCTGGCGGATATAGCCTGCGCGAAGCAGATATTCATATCCTTTGCAGTCAGCGCCGTTGGGCGCTTCGCGAAGGGTACGTGAAAAAAAGGTGGACATTCTCATGGCGATGATTCTCCTCTGGATACCACGGACGTTTCAGGATGGTCCGTGCTCTGCCGCATTGTAGCAGAACGTCCATATCTTCTCAAGGCGACCGGCTCGAAGAATGGGTACATGCCTGCGTCTTTGATCGGTATCAAAAGTGAGTCTTTCGCTTTTGGGTGATGGCTGTATTGTGTGAAAAGAATCATCTGATGTACCAAGGACGATATGGAACGGGATGCCAACGACAACTTGCGCCGACATGCAGGATGTAGCAACGACATGCAGGACGTAATCCCATCATAAAGGACGTAGCAACAACATAAAGGGCGTAATCCCGACATACAGGACGTAGACGACAGGTAGCTCCGACATAAAGGACGCAATCCCCACATAAAGGACGTAATCCCGACATAAAGGACGTAATCCCATCATAAAGGACGTAGGCGACAGGTAGTACTTGTATTTTCAGAAATTGTCGGTTTGCCTCGATTTTGATTGGGTTGCTCTGTAAGGTGCAGTTGCTTGCGGATAAATCTTTTAATGGATGTGCTTATTTCCCTTATCCAGATATCGTCTCCCCTTGGGGGAAACCGCTGGTTTTTGAAAACTCATCAGTTTCTTAACCTGTTGTTTTTTTCTCCGCTGGAGCTCTTGCCAAAACGCCATAATGTCGTATCGTTTCGTCAATATAGTACTTGGGCGCTGCCGCATCCTTCCGCCTCGTCCTATGCCGTCTTGGCTTCGCCGGGATTTGTCAAGGCTAGGATATTACGTTGACTCAGATAAACATGGTTCGAGTGAATGACCTCTTGGAGAATTGACACTAGCGCTTTAAAAGTGGCAGTCTTTGGGCAATGAGCTTTTGGTATGGAAATGATAGGAGTAGTCCGGAAACATTAAGATAATAAGTATGCTGGAGAATCGACAGGGCCGCTTCTGAAGTGTCTGCCGTAGCATGACTGGTCTGATACGTCTGGATATGGTACGATGGCCTTGTTTCGCCAGAATTGTGGTTCGATGTGCGGAAGAAATACAAAATGTCTCTCCGCTATCATCGTCCCATATGATATAGTATGAAAAATGGCCGCTGGGTGCAGTGGTCTTCCTGATATTTCAACAAGTGGCGAACTTGTCGGGACGGAAGAGGAGCTTGTAGATGGATTTCAAGGAATTCGAGCAGCAGAGGGGTGAAGTAGCGGAATGCATGGCTCGTTTGTACAGGACTGGTCTGACGACTACGAGCGGGGGAAACATCAGTCTGAGGCTGAATGATGAGTTGTTCTGCATCACCCCGTCCGCTTTGGACAAATCCTGCCTTACGGCCGATACCGTCGCCATAGTGACCATGGACGGGAAGAACCTAACACCTCATCTCAAGTTGAGTATTGAAGGCGAGATGCATCGGCTCACGTTGATTAATCGCCCTGATGTGGATGCAGTGGTTCATGCCCATCCCTGTTACGCCACGGCGTTCACGACGATTAGAAAGCCCGACGGTTCCCTGGCTCTGAATACCCGTCTAATCGGGGAGTCTTGGTTTGTCCTTGGCGAACCTGTTTTGGTTCCGTACTATCGGATGGGATCCGAGGAGCTTGCGCAAGCGGTTTCTGACGCGGCTGGGAAATGTGATGTACTGTTGATGGAAAACCATGGAGTTCTTGCGGTCGGTTCCACGTTGCTCAAGGCTTTTGACCGGATTGAGGTCTTGGAGAACGCGGCCCGGATGTCCGTCATCACCCAGACGATGGCCAATGGCGGATATGTGGTAAAGAGCTTGGACGACGCTGAATGCGACGTTTTGACCGCCATGGGAAAATAAGGAAAGTCCTGACAGCGTAACGCTGAACTGGATTTTTAACGAGGTATAGCAAGGTTCTGTGATACAGGGCCTAAAAGAGGAGAATAAAGATGCTTGATGCCCAGACACTTGGCAAGTTGCAGGCCCAGGCGTTGGAACTTCGCAAGTTGACGATCCGGGAGATCGGTCACCTTGGTTCCGGCCATATCGGCGGTAGCATGTCAATCATCGAACTGTTGACGTATCTGTACTATCATGAGATGCGTATCGATCCTTCTGACCCGAAAAAACTTGACCGCGACCGCTTGGTCTGTTCCAAAGGCCATGCCGGCCCGGCCGTCTACGCGACGTTGGCGTCGAAAGGCTATTTCCCTGAGGACTGGCTTCTGACGTTGAACCAGGGAGGGACCAATCTTCCCAGCCATTGCGATATGAACAAGACGCCTGGCGTCGATTTCACCACCGGTTCGTTGGGACAGGGAGCTTCCGCCGCCGTGGGTATCGCCCTCGGACAGAAACTCCGCAAGCTTGACGCGAGGACGTTCCTGATTATCGGCGATGGCGAGAGCCAGGAGGGCCAGGTCTGGGAAGCCGCGGAGACCGCCGCCCAGTGGAAGCTTGGAAACCTGATTGCGTTCACCGATTTCAACAGGCTCCAGCTCGACGGCTGGACCGAAGACATCGTGTGCATGGACAACATCGATACCCGCTGGCTGGGATTCAACTGGCATGTCCAGCGTATCTGCGGTCACGATTTCAACCAGATCTCCCAGGCGATCGAGAAGGCCAAGGCCGTCGTTGACCGCCCCAGCATGATTGTGCTGGATACCGTCAAGTCCAAGGGGTTCATCCCTGGTGAGGGTATCGCCGCGAACCATAGCATGGCGTTCGACAGTGAAGCCGCCGAGAAGGCTATCGCGGATCTGGAAGCTCGGAGCAAAGGGGGCAATGTATGAGAGACACTAGCGATTTGAGCCACATGAAGGAAGCCATGATGGCGGCTATCAACGATCTTGCCGCCGAGCATTCCGAAATCGTGATGCTGGATGCGGATCTCGTCAGTTGCCTGGGTTCTGGCTCATTCAAGAAGCTGTATCCCGAGCGGTTCTTTGACTGTGGTATCGCCGAAGCCAATATGGTGGGCGTCGCCGCCGGTCTGTCGTCGATGGGAATGGTTCCGTTTGCCCATAGTTTCGGTTGTTTTTCCAGTCGCAGGGCTTACGACCAGTGGTTCCTGTCGGTCGGGTACGCTCGTCAGCGGGTGCATCTGATCGGTACCGACCCCGGTATCACCGCCCAGCTCAATGGCGGGACCCATATGCCGTTCGAGGATATCGCCCTGATGCGTCAGGTTCCCGATATCGTAGTGATAGAGCCTTCCGACGCCCAGAGCTGCTACGAGTTGGTCAGTCAGGCATATGACACCGGCAAGAGTTCCTACACTCGCATCGCCCGCAAGGGGATTACCCACAGGTATCCCGTCGGGACGAAGATCGAGCTGGGCAAGGGCATTGTGCTGAAGGAAGGCAAGGATGTTGCTATTGTCGCTACCGGAGAGGTAATGGTCAACGCCGCGACGAAGGCCGTCGAAGCGTTGTCCGCTAAAGGTATCGACGCCATGCTGATTGACCTGCATACCATCAAGCCGCTTGATACCGAACTGCTTGAGAAAGCTGCGAAGAAGTGCGGGAAGATGCTGGTCTGTGAGAATGGCCGGTATGCCGGCGGCGTGGGCGAGGCCGTTGCCGCTCATCTGGCCAGGACTTGCCCGACCAAGATGGACTTCATGAATGTCGGTGAGCGGTTTGGCGAGGTCGGCAAGCTGGGTTATCTGGCCGAATCTTTTGGATTCACTGCCGACCATATGGTTGAGATGGCGGAAAAACTGGTGAAATAGTCTTTCGTTGTCGATACGATGATTTGGGGCGTCGCAAAAAGCCATGAAACATGGTCCTTGCGACGCCCTTTTTGTCTTGTTGGCGCCTTTCCTTGCGCCAAAGGCCAGCCTTTATTCTGTGAAATTTAAATATTTCATTATATAGTAGATAATTACTTGAATTTTGTTTGATGGAGTTGATGGTAAGTCGATTGCTGGTTGGTTGTATGGTCTGGGGTCGCCTAGTGATTGTTGAATGTTTGCTCTTGGCACTTTGTTTTCTGTAGAATGTCGATAACGTTGAGATACCCTCCCCCTGACGATATATCGCAGAAGTACGAATAGCGCTGTGATATCATTTTTGGATTCAAATTTTGCATTCCTTCATTTTTTCGTTCACCATACAGAGAAACCTTGATTCGTCAATACCTTAATGAGCGTATGCTCAATAGGGGATGGCTGAGGACGGATATAGCTGGTATCATGACATTCAGCCAGTAGTGTTTGACGATTGGTGTAGGAGATGATGTGGATATTCCTCAAGATATTCTCGACCTAATAGCGAGGGGAGAGAATCTAGTCACAGAATTCAAGACAGGTCGTTTTCAGTTTCCTGAGAACGCATTCGAGACGGTGTGCGCATTCTTGAACTGTTACGGTGGCACTTTGTTGCTGGGTGTGAAGGATTCCGGAGAAATCATCGGTATCGATTCTGAAAATATCGTGGCGATACGACAGAGTTTCGTTGAACGGGCGAACAACCCGAATCTGTTGGATCCTCCAATGCAACTGCGACTTGAACAATATGAGATTGAGGGCAAGACGGTTTTGATGATGAACGTACCGGAAAGTGCATCTGTACATAGATATAAAGGGAGAATCTTCAACCGCAACGAAAGCGGTGATTTCGATATTACAAGAAATCAATCCGCTGTTGCATCAATGTATGCAAGGAAAGTAAATATGCTATATGAAAATACCATTTTGCCAGAACTTACAATAGATGATCTTGATCGTGGAATTATCGATCGATGCCGCCGACGTACTGTTATCGCTCGACCTAATCATCCCTGGGGCGAATTGAATGATATGCAATTGGTAAAAAGCGTCGGTTTGTACCGGAAGGATCTTTCAATGGGTGCGGAAGGACTGACTGTCGGGGCGGTTTTGCTTTTTGGAACAAAGGCCTCATTGTTTTCTCTGCCTGTCCAACCTTCAATCGATTTGCTTGTAAGAAAGAAAAATATTGATCGGTATGATGTTCGTGAAACAATCGATATGAATATCATTGAAAGTTATGACCGGATAATGAAATTTGTCGATGAAAATTTGCCAGATCCATTCTATACAGTTGGAACTCTGAGAATGAGCCTGCGAAGCAAAATTTTTCATGAAGCAGTAACCAATTTGCTTGCTCATAGGGATTATTCAAGTCCTATGATGGCGAAATTTGTCATTGGGCGAAATGATGTACGGATTCAGAACAGCAGCATCCCGAATCGGATAATGATTCCAGAAGTCCAAATGATTTCTTGCCCCAAGAATCCGGGTATTCTGAGATTCTTACGTGAATCTTGCTTTGTAGATGAACTTGGATCCGGGATTCGGAATATGTTCAAATATGGAAAGATCTATGGTGGAGCGGATCCCGAATTTAGGGAAGGAGACATTTTTACCACCACAATCCATATTCCCAACTTTGATTTTCCTGCCATGAGGTCTGAATTTGTTCCTGATACTGTCAAAGAGAACACCGTAGCATATGGTTTGGAGAGGAGTCAAAAGGAGCAAAGGAACTTGAGGAGACTTCTCAATCTGTTGAGAATCCCCAATACCGCTGAAGAATTAAAATCCTGGTTCCACGAATCCGATACTGGTGAGTTCTATTGGCAACATATTGAACCTGCGTTGCGTCAAGGCTTGGTACAAGTAGGTCCTGCGGAAGGCTTTTTCCAATTGACAGAACAGGGTAGGGTGCGCTATCAAGCGTTTTTGGAACAGGATTGAAAAAGGTATTTGCCGACAACTTGCCTGGAATATGATATTATGCAGGACATGAAATATGAATTGGAGACCATCCCTGTCTGGGATGGAGTGAAAAGCGATTGTGAATGTTTTCTTTGCGAGTTGATGAAACAGGCGGAGGAGCATTCTGTCAGCTTCTATCTTGGCAGTTCCGTCATGAACCCGGAAACCCGGATACGTGTCAATGAGTATGGTTTCTGCCCCGAGCATTTTGAAAAATTAGTGGCGGCGGGTAAGCCGCAGGCTTTGGCTTTGATGTGCGACACCTATCTCGCCAAGTCGCGGGAGAAGCTGGCCGGTTCCTTCAAGGCCATGGGGCAGGCGAAGCCGGGCCGGAAGCTGGATTCCGCAGTACAGGGCTTTGACGTCTCCTTGAAAGCCAGAGAGTCAGGATGCCTGATTTGTACGCAGATGAAAGGACGGTTGGACCGGTATTGCTTTACCACCGCCTACCTGTGGAATCAGGATCAGGAATTTCGACAGGCGCTGGCGAGGTCGAAAGGCGTGTGCCTGCATCATCTTGACGCATTGTTGCGAATGTCTTCCGAGGCGCTGGATGCTATGGCGAGAGCCGAATTCTGCAAGGCGATGGTTGAGTTGACGGAAAAGAACTTGGAGCGTATCGCGCAGGATGTCTTGTGGATGACCCAAAAATACAAGTCGGAGAACATTGACAAGCCATGGAACGGGTGCGAAGACGCTCAAAAGCGCGCCGTATTCAAAATGATCGGGCAGGGTAGGGTTCTGGATCCGCTGGACAAGATACCGAAATAAAGCTTGGCGACTTTGTGGAATGAGAAACAAAAGAAGAAAGGCAAAGACGTAAAAAAAATTGTCTCTGCCAATGCCTAAGGGTCTATGTTTCGCTCTATCCTAGCCGTTTGTTACTGTTCGGCGGATTCAGCGGAAGGCGTTTTTTCGCCGTCTGACATTTCTGAGTCGGATTTTTGTGCCAGTGCAGCTCCTTGGTGTGCTTGCGCTACTTCCTGCGGAACCATCAAAGCCACGTTTGCCGGAACATCTTCTTCTGGTGCATTCTCCAATACGTTGTCATGAGGAATCATAGACGGCTTTTTCTTGCGACGTCTACGTAACGAAATACCGAGTTTGAGTTGCTCGTCATCTTCAACGCCTTCAATTTCACGTCGTTTGAGAATGACGCAACTGAGCTCATCCCTGGTGAAATGGTAGTATTCCATCTTATAGCTGTCGGCCCGGTAGATCAGCAGATAGTTCTTCTGAGGAAGGAACGAGAGAGCTAGCGCCAGTTCGCAATTGCCCGTTTCCTGAAGCTCCTGAAGGGATATCTGTTCGTCCTCGGACAAGTAGTTGTCCCGACATACGATGGCGAGGAGCCGTATTGGGTTTTCTTGGGAACGATTATGAAGGACGATATCGGGAAAGAAGGTCTTCTGTCCGGTGTTGACCGCCGCCCCCACATCGAAATAGAGCTTACCGGGAAGCTCCATGTAGCTGTCGTTGGCTTCGTCCGCATGGAGGGACAGATCGCGGCGCAACGCCGTATGGAGATGGCTCGCCAGCCTGTGCACGACCGCCGCCTTGCCCCGAGGCCAGGAAAACAGCTCGTTGTCCTGCTGGACGAGATGCCGCAGCGCATCGATGAATATCTCAAAAAGCCTGATCTTGCTGTATCGTTCGTTCTCCACATTGATCATGCGTCTATTGTACCATATGAAGCATGGTCGTGCATATCATTTCCCGATAACGGAATGACACGGGAGCTTGGTGAGGCATCCGGAATATATCAAAGTATCCAGACCGTACTAAAATATCCAATCGTGATATTCCGGTCGGCAACACGCAATCATATGTCACGGTCTGAAAATTGAGATTCATCCCATTTGATTCGATGGAAAGTGTTTGTGCGCAAAACAAACCGCCACCAGATACCGTTTGTCTTTTGTATCTGGTCGCTGGTCTCTTCATACGGTTCCTTGCACGGGATGTGTATTGGAACAAATACCTTAGTCACATGGATATGTCCTGTATGATACCGGAATTGTCAATTGAATACTGCTGGTGGTCAGAGGAAATCAATAGTCCAGTGCATTTCCGCCACATGGCTCAAAGTCTGGTAGATGGAACAATACCTTGTGGCGGTCTCAAACGCCTTAGTGAATTTCTCCCTGTCTGAAGCCCCGGTGACGGATGCGGCGATAGTAACATCTTTCAAGGTGGCGACCTTCTCATCACGTTTCTCGCCTTCGACTTCAAACGAGACATGCTCCCAGCCGACCTTCATTTTCTGAGCCAGCGAATCGAATGTCTTGAACAGACAACCGCTCAAAGCCCCCAGCAGATATTCATATGGGCCTGTCGATCCGATTTCATACGCTTTTCCGTCAGGTGTTGAAAACTGAAAATGATCCGGCACGAAATCCGCCCGTACATGTCTATGTTCTCCCATATCATTCCTCCTATGCCTTCTTGTTGTGAGAATATACTGGCAAAAGCCTGTTTGTGAAAAGTGATTTTGTCACGAAGGGGGCATGAAGAGCGCATGAAGGGGGCATGAAGAGGACACGAAGGGGGCATGAAGAGGACATGAAGGGGGCAGGAAGAGGACACGAAGGGGGCATGAAGAGCGCATGAAGAGGACATGAAAGGTACACGAAGAAAGCACGAACGGCAGACTTCTTCTCTACATTTGTTAAAGCTGAAACGTCCCCATGCTTGTTTTCTCTATATTGTCGATGCGGGGCGTTGAATCGTATTTCGTATAACGGGTTATTCCAATGGTGTTCCGGTTTGCATCGTAATCGCAGACATACCATCTTGCGGGACCTTCAAGAACATTATTCCTGCCATGGAACGCCCCTGCGATGAACTCCGTACATGTGTCGGTATATCGGTAGATGACATCTCCCTTATGATGATGTCCTGAAAGATACATGCCGACATCGTTTTCTACCATAACCTTGATGATAAGGTTGCGTTCCTGGGTGTCGGCTAATGCAAAATAAAATAAGTCAGGTTTGCCGTACAAGGGGATGTGCGTGCAAAATATCTTTGGGTTTCGGTCTGCCACGATAGCTTCCGAAAGGTACTGCATCTGCTTTGTCCCCAATGTCCGGTAACTCGTGTCGAGCATGTAGAAGGAGATTCCTTTGTGGATGAGCCTGTAGTAGGGTGGGGCGGCAATATATTTTTTCCATCTGTCAGGTCCGCTGCCACGATTGTCATGGTTGCCCATGACTGAATAGCAAGGAAGTCCGTAGCTTTCTTTCAATTTCCTGACGAACTGCGCATAGGTCTGGTATTCGGATTCAAAGGAATCATCCGTTACATCGCCGAGGCAGAGCGCGAATTCCATTGACAAGGTGCGTGCCTCATCGCTGGCAAGCCAATTCTCGAATGCTTCCGTGGCATAATAGACGCCACTGTCCGGACGTGTGAAATGAGGATCGGTGAACATCAAGAATGAAAACGACCGAGGGTGTGTCTCCGTTGCATCCTCTGTGTTGACGAAGATTGGCTCAAGGAATGGATTCTTCGCGGGGGAATAAAGGTCTGCGCCGGTAATGAAAAAGCCCTCATGGAATGCGCAGCCGCACAGCGACAGGACGACGCCTGACAGCATCGCCAGGAGTCCACATATATGTAGGAATTTATTTTGAGGTTTCATGGCAACGCCTCCTGCCAGTTGAGGAATACGGTCGCCTCTCCCAGAGTGAGGAACGCGGTCTCCGTCGGAAGATCGGCAAACCGTACCTTGCCCGACACGCCAAGGAGAAAATCTTCTGAAATTCTGACGGCGACTACGCCTCCCAAGACGAAAGCCACCCGGCTGGTATAGTTGAACTGGGTGTTGGTGTTGCAGAACAATTCAAGGAATACTCGTCCGCCAAATACCTTCGACATGCTGAGGAGTATCGCGGGGGCGAAGTTGAGCAGGGGTTTTTCAAGATATGGCGAGAAACTGAAGCTGGTCTGCAACCCCAGGGTGTATGAGAAACCCCACCAGTTCCTAGGGCTTCGTGTCCGAAGGTCTTGGCCTATGGAAAACGTCAGGTCCAGATTGCTTCCGACTCCTTGCTGGATGCTATAATGCCCCTGCATGGTCAGTATCGCAGGGAATGCGACCTTTCGTCGTATGTGATTTGTGTCGGACTCGATGGAGGCAGCTTCGATATGAAAGTCAGGATTCTCTTTCCAGGAGGTCAATTTGAGCTTTGTCATCAATCCGATATCCGTACTTTGCGCTTGCTGCCGTACACCGCCGAGGAGAAACAAGTTGTGGTCGCTGTAGCCTATCGACAGGCTAGTGGCCAAATCTGATTTACTGGTCAGGCTCCGGCTCCACGATACGTTTTGCCTGACATGCAGTAGCGGCGTGGTGGCGAACACCCGTCCTGTAGCGATGGTCAGGCATAATGACACGATGGCTACGATGACTTTCATGGGCTTCATATCTATACAATAATCGATTTTTCTGAACAAAACCATACAATAGTGTCTGTTTTGTATGTGATGACAAATAAAAAGCCAGACCCTAATGCGGTCTGGCTTGCATATGTACCGCCACTATATTGAAAGCGGTACGTCGGCTATTTCTCTTCGGGGGCGTCGATGATCAGATGCAGTTCCTTCAGCTGAAGATCGTCTACCGTCGAAGGGGAATCGTCCATGGGAGAAATCGCCGCGGTGTTCTTGGGGAACGCAATGACTTCCTTGATCGAAGTCTGGTTCGCCATGATCATGACCATGCGGTCGATTCCAGGAGCGATGCCGCCGTGTGGTGGCGGTCCATACCTGAATGCGTTGAGCAAGAACCCGAAGCGCTTTTCCGCTTCATCATCCGGAATATTGCAGATGCGGAAGATTCTCTTCTGCAATTCAACATCGTGGATACGGATTGAACCGCTGGCTACCTCATAGCCGTTGAGAACAAGGTCGTAGAGGTCGCCCTTTACGCTACCCGGATCAGATTCCAAGGTATCGAGGTATTCGACCTGCGGCATCGAGAACATATGGTGGGCCGCTTCCCAATGGCCTTCTTCTTCGTTGTACTCAAAAAGCGGGAAATCGATGATCCAGCAGAATTCAAAGCCTTCCTTGATCAGGTTGAGGTCTTTGCCGAGCTTTGAACGGACGGCTCCCATCGAAGTGCAGCATTTCTTCCAGTTTTCATGGGCGATCATCAGGATCAGGTCGCCATCTTTGGCTTCCATCCGCTTGATGACTTCTTCTTCCTGTCCGCTGAAGAACTTGGTGACTCCGCCACTGAGCGTGCGGCCTGCTCCGACCTTCATCCAAGCCAGCCCTTTCGCTCCATAGACTTTCGCCGCTTCCTCCAGTTCGCCGATGAACTTTCTGGAGAAGTCGATGCCCTCGGCATGCGGTACGCACAGCGCCTTCACATGTCCGCCGGCTTCCAATATCTGCTGGAAGTTGCCGAAACCGCTTGCCTTCGCAAGGTCATCGACGTCGATAATCGGCAGGTCGAAGCGAAGGTCCGGCTTGTCGCAACCGTAGGTGTTCATTGCGTCGTGGTAGCTGATCCTTCGGAAATGGGTGGGAAGGTCGTAGTTCATGACGGTTTTGAAGACCTGGTTGAACAGTTCTTCCATCAGCAGGAGTACGTCATCGCGGTTGACGAAGCTCATCTCCAGGTCGAGCTGGGTGAATTCAAGCTGTCGGTCGCCTCTGGCGTCCTCGTCGCGGTAGCAGCGGGCAATCTGGAAATACTTGTCGAATCCGCTGACCATGAGGATCTGCTTGAGCAACTGGGGGCTTTGGGGGAGGGCGTAGAACTTGCCCGCGTACAGGCGGCTAGGGACGAGGAAGTCCCTGGCTCCCTCGGGGGTAGACCTGATCAAGGTCGGTGTCTCAATTTCGTAGAAGTCTCGCGCCGAAAGATATTCCCTGATAGCCCGGATAAAATCATGGCGGAGCTTGATGCGTTTCTGCATGCCGTCGCAACGGAGGTCGAGGAAACGGTACTTGAGGCGCAGATCCTCGCGGGCGCTGGATTCTTCCTCAATCATGAACGGAAGCGGCGCGCACTTGGAGAGTATTTCAATCTTGTTCGCCTTGACCTCGATTTCTCCGGTTGCCATGTCGGGATTGATCATGGAATCAGGCCGAAGCCGCACGAGGCCTTCAACAGCGACGCAGTATTCAAGCTTCAGTTCCGCGGCGGCACGTTGGAGTTCGGGGGAAGCGTCATCGTCAACCACGACCTGAGTGATTCCGTATCTGTCCCGGAGATTGATAAAATGGAGCATGCCGTGGTTTCTGTCACGATGCACCCAGCCGTTAAGAATGACGGTCTTGCCTTCGTCTGCTCGGGTGAGCGAGCCACAGGTGGCGGTTCGTTTCATGAAAGCTTCTTCTGCCATATTGGGTCCCGGTGCGGGCCTCCTTCTATTATGTACTCCCCAGCCCCGTGTTCACGGTGGATAGTTCTGCCGTTTACGGCCTGTGGAGCGCCCCATATAGTACCATTTCGCATGAGGCTTTGCAATCTTCGTCGTTGTCGCTTGTGATGTTTTGCCAGTATATCGTCTGCGATAGCCGTTTCCTGCCGTTGGTTGCGTAGCAACGAGTTTGCTTCTGGCTCGTCCATCCAGTAATGCGGGCTGTCCGAAAAGTCCGGGGTTCTGCATTTGTTGGAAGGAGGCTGTTTGTCCGACAGGTGGAAATCTCCTTGCAACAAGCAGTTCCGCCCCATATAATTTGAAATATCACACAGATGCCGACTTGAAGGCGCAGGATGAAATGATGGCTGATATTGAAAAAAACTGGTTCTCGACGTATACGCAACGGCTTCGGAGCCAGATTTGCAACAGGGCGTTTCTGCTCTATCTTATTAAATGCCTGCTGGGAACCGTCATCTGCTATGGCTTTTATGTGATGATTCCCAAATACCACCTGTACTGGTCCTTGGTGTCGGTCCTGCTGGTATTGGCTCCCGACCATACGGACTCAATCAAACTGCCGCTCGCCCGTATCAAGGCGAACCTCGCCGGTGGTGTGGTCGGCTTGCTTTGTTATTTTCTGCCGTTGCCGCCGCTGGTCTGCCTGTGCATAGGCGTTCCCTTGACGATCTTCATCTGCTATGGTCTCGGCTTCGGCAACGCCGCCCGCTCTGCGCTGGCGGCGATCATCATAGTATTCATCCAGGAAAACGAGGCGGGGCATTGGCGTATCGCGATGGAACGCATGGGGGCGGTCGTGCTGGGGTGTCTGGTGGCGCTTGCTCTGACTTTGGTTTTCCATTGGGGCGAAGGTGTGTTTTCAAAAATGCGTGTCGAGAAGGAACTGGTCGGGATGGGGCGGCCTGAAAGAAAAAAACAGAAAGGTCAACCCGGTTCCATCTGAACCACTGCGGTTGTATGAATATGTACTTGAAACTGAAAACTTCTTCCAATTGTGAGGTGCTGTATGCCGTTTCAGGTTGTCAAAGGTGATATTACGAAATGCAAGGTCGATGCTATTGCCAATGCCGCCAATTGCTCGCTGCTTGGCGGTGGCGGGGTTGACGGAGCCATCCACCGTGCCGCCGGGCCGGAGTTGCTCGCTGAATGCCGGACGCTGGGCGGATGCCGGACCGGGGAGGCGAGGTTGACAAAGGGGTACCGGCTTCCGGCGACATACGTATTGCATACTCCAGGGCCTGTGTGGCATGGCGGAGCTCATGGGGAGTCGGAACTGCTCGCCGCCTGTTATAGAAACTGTCTGGACTTGGCGTTGCGGGCGGGGTGTCGAAGCGTCGCTTTTCCTTCGATCAGTACCGGGATCTATGGCTATCCGGTCGATGCCGCCGCGGCAGTGGCCGTCTCCACAATCATGGGGGTACTTCAGGAGCATCCTAAACTAGAAGTGTCGATGGTCTGTTTTGACGATACAACCAAAGCCGCCTATGAACGTGCATTCGAGCGGTGGAGAAGCTCACATCCACATAGGGAAATTCCTGGAGAGCCTAGAGAGTCGTAGCAGTGGCTTTTTCAGTTTTTCGCGTCATCGTAATCTTGCCTCTATGCCATTGCGAGACGACCAGCCCCGCAACCGTGAGCAATGTACCCGCCCCTGACCAGAAGGTCACAGGTTCCTGAAGAATGATGGCCGAGGCAATTACCGTCACGACAGGGACGAGATAGATGTAGACGCTGGTTTTCAGCGCACCGAGGATGCCAGTCGCCCAATTCCAAGTGACAAAGCACAGTGCCGAAGCTCCAAAGCCGAGATAGAGGATATTGAGGAAATTCTTCGGTTGTGCGAGAAGACTGAGGTCGGGAGCAAAACCCAATGGCTTCAGGACGAAAGCCATGCACAGCAATCCATAGAAGAAAATCCTTCTGGTCATGGCGACGGTGTCGGTAGTGAACGTATTGATTTTTTTCAACAGTATGGAGTATATCGCCCAGGCAAATGCCGCCAACACGGCGAGAAAGTCCCCGAATGGATTGATTCGCAGATTGTTAGCCCCAGAAAAGGAGAGCAACGCGATCCCCCCAATCGCCGCAAGGAACCCGATGAAGAACCGAACCGTCGGGCGTTCTTCCTCCGAAGCTTTCTTTGCGGTCAACATGCAGAGCAGCGCGGTAAAAAACGGCGCTATGGCGACAATCACCCCTACGTTGGAAGCCAAAGTGTAGGTAAGAGCTATGTTCTCCAACAAAAAATATAACGTTACACCGGATATGCCCGCTCCAAGCAATAGCAATTCCTGACGCAGCGTATTGAGTCGAAATTTCGAGAACCCCTTGCCAGTGATAAGGGACACTATGGACAATGCCAGATACCCAATGATGAACCTGAAAAATAATATCTCAATCGGTGCGTAGTCCCGTAACAACACCTTTGTCGAGACGAACGTCGTTCCCCAGATGAGGATGGTAATCATCGCCAACGCATGGGCTATCGCGATTCGCTTGTTGTTCATGGGATTCTCCTTCCTGGGGGTGAATTGTTTTGCTGTACCGTCGCTAGGGCTGCTGGCGGAATATGTTCCGGTATTGGCCTGGAGTGAGCCCGATCAACCGTTTGAAGAACTTTGAAAAATGACTTTGATCGACGAAGCCGGTATGCAAAGCGGTTTCAATCGTCGTTTCTCCACGTTCAAGCAACTTCTTTGCCTCTCCGATTCTCATCGTCTCAAGATATTGGTACGGTGTCAGCCCCTGTTCTCTGGAAAACTCCCTGATCAGATGATATCTGCTCATGCCCGCCATGTCCGCGAGCTGGTTCAACGTAATCTGTTGCATATAGTGTTCTTCCAGATACAGGCGGACTTGTTGAAGCTTCTGAATTTTTTCCGGTTGATG
This sequence comes from Sphaerochaetaceae bacterium, assembly GCA_034114085.1. Lineage (GTDB taxonomy): Bacteria > Spirochaetota > Spirochaetia > Sphaerochaetales > Sphaerochaetaceae > Spiro-02. Next base: position 46,396 of record JAXEWB010000089.1, read on the forward strand.
ATGAGGAAACAGTTCACCCTGTTCTACAATCAACTGTTCCATGAACAATAGGAACGCTTCCTCTTTGAGAAAAACGGGTTCTTTTTGGAGAATCATGGTGTGGAGTTCTTTCAACGGTATCGCAAGTTCACTTGAATGGACGACGGGAGTCCTGAACCGCAATTCAAAGGATTCCCCGAAAATCTCCTTGGTGACATGTTCCATTGTCCCGACCGGGATGTTGAGGCATCGGTAGTCCAACGCCAGTCCGTCAACTTGGTCGCAGGTATGGGCGTCGCGTGGATTGAACAACGTCAGATCCCCGCTTTCCACAAGATATCGATTTCCTTTGCATAAAAGGTCTCGTTTGCCATCCTCGATATAGCCGATGACATAATAATCGTGGAAATGGTTGGGAAACTGCTGCATGACGCCTTGGAAGTGATATGCTTCGAGCTGGAGGTCCGGATCGTACCGGACTATCCGAGATTCTTCATTCATACAGACACCATACCATATCCGGCAAAGTTGAGGATTGTACGATATTGCTATCATACAGCATGTTCATTGGAATTCGCCGCATTCAGTTTTTTCCCGACATCCAAGGGGATTGAAGCTGGAATTTCCGCTTTTACGGAAAGTTCACCCATCAGATATATCTGGGTTTCCCGTTCCTTGCCCTGAATTCTGAATTCCTTCGGAGACATCCCATAATGCTCCTTAAAACGATGATAGAAGTAACTGAGGGATTCAAAACCACATTCATCGGATATTTCAATAACTGGGATATCGGTCGTAATGAGCCGTTTCGCCGCGTATTCAAGGCGGATGTCGTTAATCAGTTTCGATGGCGTCTTGTTCAAGAACCGTTTGCAGGCTCTGGACAGATGTTCTGGACTTTTGCCGGAAAGCCTATGCAATGCCGGCAACCCCTTCGTGAAATTATCTTTTTTGAGCATCTCCAGGCTCAACCATCTCAGCCATTGGGGGATGGGCGTGGAATTGCCGTTGAGCTGGTTATCGGAAAAATACTTGGTCAGGATGTTGAATATGGTAATCCTGTACGCGGTGTCGGATTTTCCCTTCATGATTTTCTTGTACAGTATCAGTTGTTCCAATTCACGAATCAATGAGGTAAGATCCGAAAAATCCAACTGAATGCTCGGAGGCAGCGCGGTCGTCACCAGACGTTCTTTTCCGAACCCTTCTCCCAAAAATGCAAAAAGGCTGTCGATGACCGTTTCCGGAATGATGATGTTGATGATACGGAAATCTTCGGACATCCCGTCATAATAATGGATGTCGGGGGGCCTGGTGAAACAGAGGAACCCCGTAGCGATGTTCTGTGACACTCCATTGACCTGATGAACGCCATAGCCCTGATCTACAAGGAAAATCTCATAGTAATCATGGAAATGGCAAGTTTTCAGTTGTGCCTTGCTCGTAATGTACGAGGCGTATCCCCGACCGGGGAAATCAATATATGACGTTGCGTAAAGTTTTACCGCTTTCATAATCTATGCGCCCTACTAATATCATGGATAGTGTAAAATATCAATATAAAGCAATAACTTTGTCAGAACAGAACAAGAAGGCTATACGAGGCCATGCTAGCCTTATGGTGCGAATATGAAAAGCCCAGAAGAAAAATCTTTTGGAATATGGAAGGAGCGTGATTCGATGAACCATTGGAAAGTAAAGAATCCTCGTTCAGATTTAAGTTTTGAAATTGCCTTTACTCTGGCTTTCAGGGAAGCGACCAAGAAATATACACATCCCGCCCAAATTGAACTTGCATGTCTTCAAGCTCAATATCCGGCGATTCTGATGCCGATTGAGGATGATGATGTCATTGCGGGGCGTGTACAGTTCGGGTTGGTCGGATACGGCATCCAGGGGCAGACTGGCGGAACCGGCTATTATATCGATGAACCCCGCGTGACCGAAGCTTTGGAATTTCAGGCGGGAAACGCAAAATATAGAGAAGACTTGCATGACCTTCTGACTTTCTGGAAAGCTCGGAATACTTATGAGATTGTATTCCGGAATACACCGAAGGAAATCGCCGCCATTATTCCAACGGAACAGTGGAAAACTCAGCCGGTAGCGGCTTCCCCCATCATCCGCATGGCGGGCGCTTTCATTGATTTCGACAAGCTGGTCAAAATCGGCATTCCCGGCCTTGAAGGTGAAGTGCGCGATGCCCTTGCGCATGCCGCGGACAATGGCAAGGACCCCGTCATCTACGAATGCATGCTCGGCGCGCTCCAAGTATTGCGTGACTGCTGTGTCTTCTATCATCGCGAAGCATTGGAAAAAGCTTCCGAAGCGAAGACCGCACGGCGAAAGAAGGAAATGACCGACCTTGCCGCGGCGTTGGAGGCGATTGTCAGACATGCCCCTCAGAGTATGCTGGAGGCGTTGCAACTTTGCTGGCTCTACGGACTGATGTGTCCGTTGATTGAATTTGGACGTATGGACGTCTACATCGGGGATCTGTATGCGCATGACATGGACAACAAGGTCATCACAGAAAAGCAGGCGTTGAAAATGATGCAGACGTATTTTTACCTTATCGATAGCTTGGACTGCGAGACTGACGGGAGGGTGATTGTCGGGGGCTATGGGAGACGGAATCCGGAAAACGCCGACAGATTCTGCCTGCTGGCTTGCGAGGCTTGCCGTACAGTACGGGAGATACTTCCTCAGTTTACCTTGCGATTCAACAAAGATACGCCGAAGTCGGTCTGGGCTGAGGCCATGCGTTGCATCAGGGAAGGACGAACCTATCCGTTGCTGTATAACGACGACGTTCTCATTCCTGGGGTCATGCATGCGTTCGCAGTGGATAGGAAGCTAGCGGAATCCTATATGCCGTTGGGTTGCGGGGAACTGGAATTCGACCATTACAGCTTTGGTTCTCCCAATGGTTCAATCGGAACCCTGAAGATTCTTGAGCTCGCGGTTCATGGGGGGTATGACCCGGTATCGAACAGCTATCTCTCCTTCAAATCCCCCGGCTTGGTCGATTGCGCTTCCTATGAAGAATTCCTGGCGGTATACAAAAAGCATCTGGAATACTTCATTGAAGCCCAGGCGAAATATGAGAAGTATCTGTATGAAGCGGTCGGGACCATACATCCCTTTATGATGGTCACGATGCTGTACGACGGGTGCATCGAACGGGGAAAGGGAATTTTCAATGGCGGATGTGAATATCTGGCCGGTACTGTGGAGCTGTATGGCAATGTCGATGCGGCGAATAGTCTTGCCGCGCTCAAACGACTGGTGTTCGAGGAGCGACGGCTTGACGCCGCTACCGTCATAGCGGCGATGGACAACAACTTTGTTGGATTTGAAAGAGAACGTCGGCTGATGATGGACGCGCCAAAATATGGAAATGACCTCCCGTTCGTCGATGACATCCTGCTTGACCTGCACAACTATATCTGCGCGACAGTCAGGGAGCAAGCTCCGAAGGTCGGTCTGAAAAGCTATCTCTGCGTCAACATCAACAACGCGCAGAATACTACGTTGGGCCGATGGGTGGGGGCGACGCCCGACGGAAGGAAATCCGGCATGCCTATGGCCAACGCCAACAACCCTGCGTCCGGCACTGACAAGAACGGATTGACCTCGATGTTGAACTCCATCGTCAAACTGCCGCATGACAATATGGCCGGTATGGTTCAGAACATGAGGTTTACCAGGGAGACTTGGGATGATGCGGATGGCAAGGCGCAGTATCTCCTGCGGGATTATTTTGACAGGGGAGGTGCGCAGGCGATGATAACCGTAGTGGGAAAAGAGGATTTGTACAATGCGATGCGGCATCCGGAGGACTACAAGGACCTGATAGTCCGTATCGGCGGATTAAGCGCCAGGTTCGTCAATCTGAAAAAAGACGTTCAACAGGAAATCTATGACAGGATCAGCTACTGATATTCAAGCGACAGTATTCGATATCCAGAGCTTTTCTCTTAACGACGGCCCAGGTATCAGGACCGTGGTTTTCTTCAAAGGCTGTCCATTGCATTGCAGATGGTGCCACAATCCTGAATCCCTGTCGAAAACTAGCCAGTTGATATTCCACAAGACCTTGTGCGTAGGGTGTTTGCAATGTGTCGCGGCCTGTCCGAATGGTGTGCATCGGGCGGTTCTGGAAGATGGCCGATATCAGCACGTCGTCCATCTAGAGTCGTGTACTGGTTGTGGTTTCTGCCTACAGGTATGCTGCTACGACGCCTTGACGCTGGTTGGACGAAAGTACACTCCCGCCGGACTTTTGGAACGGATACGAGGAGATTTCCGGTATTTCAACGTTGAGACGGGCGACAATGGCCGAAAGGGCGGAATCACGTTCTCTGGAGGGGAACCGATGCTGTATGCCGATTTCATCGTAGGGTTCAGGAACTTGATGCCTGAGATTCATTGCGCTATGGAGACTTCTGGTTTTGCCACTCGGGAGGTGGTTTCCCGGATAGCTCCTCTGATTGATTTGTTCCTGTTTGACTACAAGGTGACCGATCCAGCGCGGCATCGGGAGCTTTGTGGTGTGGACAATGTCCAGATTCTTGAGAATTTGGATTATCTCTATGGGATTGGTAAGGAAATCGTGCTTCGGTTGCCCTTGATTCCGGGAGTCAACGATACTGCCGACCATTTTGATGGAATCGCCGGATTACTGAAGAAATATCCCGGCATCAAACAGGCCGAAATAATGCCCTATCATACGTATGGATTGGGGAAGTCGGAGGAATTGGGAAAGGAAGCTGATCCGTTGTTGCCGAAATCAGCCGCTACGGATGAGACTGTGGCGCGCTGGTTGGCGGAATTGCGGGATAGAGGGTGTACTAACGTATATCAATCGTAAATACTACATTCTCGAAGAGGATGTATAATACAAAAGGAGACATATATGAAGAGGTTTTTTTGTTCCTTGGCGCTGTTGGTGCTGGCCGTTGGAATGGTGTTCGCCGGAGGTAGCGCGGAAAAATCCGCAAGCGTCGCTTCTGGCTCGAAAGAGAAGCTTTTGGTATCAGTTTGGGCCGGTCCTCACGCCGACTTGCAGAAACAGGTAACCGCCGGCTACTCTGCGGCCGCTGTTACGATCGACGATGTTGACTATGGCAATCTCAAGGCCAAGCAGCTTACCTCTTTCCAGGCGGTTCCGGGATCCGGAAATTATGATGTCGTATGGGTTAACAGCCAGTGGATGAAAGAATACGTTGACGCTGGCTACCTATTGCCGTTGGATGACTGCATCAAGGCTTCCGGCCTTGATCTGGACATCTATGCGAAGGGCTTGCTCGACGGCTGTATTTTTGACGGAAAGGTCTATGGCCTGCCAACCTACGCCCAGACGCTCATCATCGCCTATGACAGCGAAGTGTTCAAGCGGGAAGGCTTGTCTGTTCCTACCAACGCCGAGGAACTTGTGGCGGTAGCGAAGTACTTCAAACAGAAGGGATCCGGTATCGCGTTGCCCGCAAAACAGGGGACTGCCGCCGTAACGTTGTTTTCTCAGTTGCTATTCTCCGACGATGGCTATTATTTTGATAAAAATGGCAATCTGAACATGACCAGTCCTGAAGCGGTCTATGCTGCGACCATTTATGACCAGCTCGTGCAGAATTCTGTAGAAGGTTGTCTTGCATGGCATCATGACGAGGTTGCTGAAGCCGTTCGGATGAAAGACGCTCCTATCGGAATTATCATGAGCGGTCTTGCCAACCAGAACGCCGACCCTGAGAAGTCGTTGATTGTGGATACCGTAGCCTACGCTCCGCTTGCCGGCAAGAATGGAAAAGCGGCCGCTACCAATTCCTTCTGGGTCTGGGGCGTCGCGAAGAATACGCAGAACCCCCGGACGGCGTTCGACTATTGCGCATGGATGGCGGGGCCGGAGACTGAAAAGAAACAGACCCTCGCCGACCAGCAGATCAGTGCGATCAACAGTCTGAGTGAGGACGCGGAAGTGCTGGCGAAAGCTCCGTTCCTTCCTGTGGTCATGGAACAGCTTGCCAACGGCAAGATCGATCCTCCGCTGGTAAGTTTCGGTACATTGAAGTCTGAGCTCGTCGTTGCTCTTTCTGAAATCGCGACGACCGATACCGCTCCAGCCGATGTCATGGCGAAGTTGCAGAAAAATCTGGAGAAAGTGGATTTCAGCAAATAAAAGAGTGTAGGGCGAATATCCGGTGAAAAGGGGGACGCGATGAAACACAAGACATTTGAATGGTCCTTGGAACGGGGAGACCTGTTGCCGTTGTTGTTGATGCTGCCTACGTTGACTGTCATTTTCTGTATCATGGTGCTTCCCCTTTTCTATGGCCTTTTCCTGAGTTTCTTCAGTGTTGGGTTCGGAAACAGGAATTATGCGGAATCTTTCGTAGGATTCAAGAACTACATTCATTTCTTTACCGACCCCGTAGCGCTGAAAGCCACGTTCAACACCGTATGTTTTTCATTTGGAGCAATTGCGGGGGACTTCCTGCTGGGTACTATCTGCGCCGTTCTGCTGGTGAAGATCCCCCGTATGCTTTCTTCTGTCCTCAGACCCATCGTTACGATGCCCTTGCTGGTCTCTCCCGTCGTAGTCGGCCTGATCTGGAGGTACATCTACGACCCGAAGGGTATCCTCTACTGGTTCCTCGGATTGTTCGGGCTGGGAATAAAGGATTTCCCTGGAGTGACTTCTGCTTCAACGGCCTTGTTTTCCACCATCGTCGCCCATTGGTGGCAGGTCACGCCGTTCGTGGTTATCGTACTGACCGCCGGCCTGCTGGCGATTCCTGAGGAATATTATGAGGCAGCGAAGATAGATGGAGCCGGGCCTTTCAATACGTTCTTCAGAATTACCTTGCCCCAGCTCAAGAACGTCTATATGGTGATCATGCTGATTAGTGGCGTCGATACAATCAAGATTTTCGATATCATCTATTCGCTGACAGGCGGCGGGCCGAACAATTCCTCGCTATCCTTGAGTATCCATGCGTATAGCCAGGCGTTTGAACAGTCGAACCTCAGCTACGCGATGGCTATTTCCTTCCTGACGATGCTGCTTACGTTCTTGATATTCGGCATTCCGTTCGTCCGACAGAACCTCGGCAAAGGAAACAGGTAATCCCTATGGCAAGCATGAATTACAAGACGAAAAAAATACTGTCGAGGATGTTGATGTATTGTATCCTCATCCTATTCATCCTTTGGACTGTCGTGCCGATCTATATCGTGATCAGTAATTCCTTCAGAAAGACCATAGAAATCAAGCAGATGCCTCCGAAGCTGGTGTTCGAGCCTACGTTTTCTCATTATGAGAAGATACTTTCGCTGGACCGGTTCGGTGTCTATTTCAAGAATTCCATGATCATTTCCTGTTCCGTGACCGCGTTCACCATCCTGCTTGGCTCCTTGGCCGCCTATGGTTTGAAAATCTGCAAGTCCTCAATCGGAAAACGGATTTCCAATGTGTTGCTGTTAGGTAAGATGGTTCCTTCGATTACGATTCTCGTCCCGTTGTTCGTAATGATGAACCGGGTGCGGTTGACCGGGACATATCTGGCGCCGATTCTGACATTGAGTTGTCTTTCTCTTCCATTCGTCACCTGGTTGATGGCGGGATTCATCGGGGATATTCCTGACGAATTGATTGAATCCGCGAGCATCATGGGATGTTCTCGCGTCAAGACTTTTGGTATCATCATCCTTCCATTGCTAAAACCCGCCATCGCTTCCGCGACCATTCTGGTAATGCAGAGTTCTTGGAATGAACTGATGTTCTCATTGCAGCTGACGAATCTCAAGACCTATCCGCTGACGGTCGGCGTGGCGAGATATGTCGGGGCTGTTTCCGTCGATTGGGGCAAGTGCAGCGCCGCCGCCACAATTACGATGGTCCCTATCATCATTATCGGATTCTTCATGCAGAAATACTTGGTCAGTGGCATGACCGCGGGCGCGGTGAAGGGGTAGGTGCGTTTTGTTCTACGGTTCACAGTATTATCGTCCACCATTTCCTTGTGAGGATTGTTGGGAACGTGATTTCAAGAATATGCGGGAGCTTGGTTTCAACTTGGTGAAGCTTTGGGCCGTCTGGAATTGGATTGAACCAATTCCCGGCCAGTTTGATTTTTCCGAGCTGGACAGGCTTGTGGCGCTCGCAAAAAAGCATGGGCTGCGGGTGGTGATCAATCTGATTCCCGAGGGTGCGCCGTATTGGACGTATGGCGGGGATGATGATTTGTATCTCACCGCCGACGGACAACCTGTCTCCTATGGCGGTCCCGCGAATATACCGAGCGCGGGCTGGCCCGGCCGATGTATGGATGATCCTGAATTTTCCCAGTTGGTCTCGACATTCATTGAGACGACTGCGCGACATTTCGCTGATAATCCAGTAGTAATGGCATTTGACGTGTGGAATGAGCCTCATCTTGAACCTATGTATGACTATAGGTCGAACATGCTGTGCTATTGCAAGCATTCCCGTGCGGCTTTTGTCGCATGGCTTCGGGAGAAGTACGGTACGCTGGACGCTCTTTGCGACGCATGGTATCGAAAATATACGGACTGGTCGCAAGTCGAGCCTCCTCCCCGGTTCGGTACTTGGGCCGATATGCTGGATTGGCGTCGGTTCTGGCTTGAGAATTTGACACGGTGGCTGGAGCGCCGGGTGTGCGCCTGTCGCCGGGGTGCGCCGGATACGTTGGTTCAGACCCACGTTGCCTATAGCGGTATCCTGGGGAATCGGCTCGTCGGTGGACTAGCCAATGAACTGGGTGATGAATTCCTGCTTGCGAAACAGGTGGATTTGTTCGGCCTGTCGAGTTTTCCGAAATGGCTGATGGGCGACGAACATTATTACCGGCATCTGTTGCATAATGAGATGGTTTCCCAAGCTGCACAAGGCCGTCCTTTCTATCAGGTTGAACTCCAGGGGGGCGCGGGGAAACCGGGGCTGCTGGGGGGAGAAGTCCCTACCGCCGCTGATATCCGTATCTGGAACTACAATACCGTAGTGGCCGGCGGCAAGGGCTCCATGTATTGGCAATACGCCCCCGAACCGTCCGGCATAGAATCCCCTGGGTTCGGCCTTACCGGTTTTCAGGGCGAAAATACCCCGCGGAGTCTCAGTGCGAAAGCGTGTGCGGAAAAGCTGAATCTGCTGGTTCTAGACAAGGCCGTCAAGGTTTCTGCGACGAATGCGGTATATGTGTCTCGCGATACCGACCTGCTCTGTTTCGCAAGCGAACGGCGGGAGGAAATGTACGCGGGGTGTGTCAGTGGAATATTCAAGGCGGCCTATGAACGCTCCATTCCGATTCGGTTTTTGCATCAGGACCAATTTGATACATTGTTTTCCAGTGGAATCAAGGTGCTGTACTTACCTATGCCGTTGGTATTGTCGCCGGAAGAAACCGACGCGTTCGAGCGATTCGTCTGTGAAGGAGGGACGCTGATCAGCGAAGCTTGTCCCGGATTATACCGGAAAGATGGCTTGTTGAATCAAAGTGATGAAAGTCTCAAGCGGCTATTCCATGTCGAGCATGTGGAAGTGCAAGGGCTCAAGGATTGGGGGGAGGTCGAAATCTCGCTACAATCTGGAAAGCGCCTGACCGGCAGATTCTATCGCCAGTTGGTGCGTGTCGCTGATGATGTAACGGTTCTCGGTCGTTTTGCCGATAGTGAACCCGCCGTCGCCGAATGTCGGCGAGGCGCCGGTCGGGCCGTCTGGATCGGTTCCTATCCTTCATATCACTTTGAACATACCGGGGATTCCGCTACGGGAGATTTCCTGCGAGAATTACTTGATTCTACCGGATATACGGCGTTGAGCCGTCTTGAAGTCCGTCTGGAATCCTTGCCTTCCGCGGGAATCGCCGTAGCGCCAGTGGTTCGTTTGCTCGAAACGGACAAGGAATATGTTCTTGCGATGGTCAACCATTGTCCTGTTTCCGCGGAAGTTTCCACAGAATTCGCGCAGGGGGATGTATTTGCTGATATCTCCCTGCCCGCGCTTGAAGGGGATGTCCTGGTTGTCCAGAAAAAATGATAGTTTGGAACTCTTGATTCTTAGGATACGGTTGGAGGAAAGACCCGCCGCTTTGGCTTGGCCTTTCCTCTGGTCGTCCTTTGACTATCGTCCGGTAATTTTCCGACTACCATCACATTGTTCTTGATCACTACCGCAACGACTGCTCCGGCAGTTCCCGCACCGTATACTGTCTCTGCTGGATGAACTCGATCGCCTGTACCGCCGCGGCGGCCGCGCTGGTCGTGGTGGTGTAGGGGATCTTCATGCGCATCGCCTCGGTGCGGATATCGTCGTCGCTGCGGCGGGCGTGGAAGCCCATCGGGGTGTTGATCACCAGCGCGACCCGGCGGGAGCGGATGTTGTCCACGATGTTCGGATGCCCTTCGTGAACCTTCATCATGACCTCGCACAGGATACCCGCATCGAATAGATCCCTGGCCGTTCCTTTTGTCGCCGCCAACTGGAAGCCCAGCTTCTGGAGCTGTCTGGCGATTGGAATGATGGTCTGCCGATCCTTCTTGTTGACGGAAATAACCACGAGGCCCTTGTCCGGGAGCTTGTTTCCCGCGCTGGCCTGGCTTTTCGCATACGCCTCGCCGAAGGTCGGCGCCATGCCGATGACCTCTCCGGTCGAACGCATCTCCGGACCAAGCGCCGGGTCTACGTTGACGAACCGGTCAAAGGAGAACACCGCCTCCTTGATCGCCCATCCGGTAATGCAGCGTCCCTCACCAATGCCCCCCTCTTTCTTCACCAGCTTCTGGGCGACGAGGTTTTCTCCCTCCCAGACTCTGACGGCGGCCTCAATCAGATTGACCCCCGAAGCCTTGGAGATGAACGGTACGGTTCTGGACGCCCTGGGGTTTACTTCAATCAAATAGAGCTTTTCATCCTTGACTGCGAACTGGATGTTCATCAGTCCCTTGACGGGGAGCGCTTGGGCGATGGATAGCGCCGCCTGGCGCATCTGGTCAAGAATCGCCGGCGAAGACTTGTACGGCGGGAATACCGCCGCGGAATCCCCGCTATGGATGCCCGCGGCCTCGATGTGCTGGAGAATGCCGCCGATATAGATGCTCTTGCCGTCGCACACCGCGTCAAGGTCATATTCAAACGCGTCCTCCAGGAACTGGTCTACCAACACCGGGGCTTCCGGGCTGACCGTAGTACCTCTGGCGAAGAACTCATCCAGATCCTCTTCGTTGTAGGCAATGAACATACTCCTGCCGCCGAGGACGAACGAAGGTCTGAGCAGGACGGGGAAGCCGACTTCCAGCGCGCAACGGTGGACTTCTTTCTGTGAACCGGCCATTCTGTTTTCCGGTTGGCGGAGGCCGAGCCTCCGTACCAACGCCGAGAACAGCCCGCGGTCTTCGGTCTCGTCGATTCCCTCCAACGATGTTCCGACGATATTCGCACCACCTTCCTGGAGGGTGGCCGCCATGTTCAGCGGCGTCTGCCCGCCAAGCTGCACCACTACATCGTTCGTCCCCTCTTTTTCGACGATCGCCTGGACATGCTCCGCGGTCAGTGGTTCCACGTAGAGCCTGTCGGAGATGTTGAAGTCGGTAGAGACGGTCTCGGGGTTCGAGTTGACCATGATGGTCTTGCGCCCCAACTTGCGATAGGCTAGCGAAGCGAGGGTGCAGCAGGTGTCGAATTCCAGCCCCTGTCCGATACGGTTCGGGCCGCTCGCCAGAATGACCACCGCCTTGTCGCCCATCGGTTCGCCCTCGTCGATTTCCCCGTAGGTCGTGTAGCAATACGGGGTGATGGCAGAAAACTCCCCCGCGCAGGTATCGACGAAATGGGCGGCGGGGATTAACCCCGCCTGCTTGCGGAACTTCGCTATGTCCCGTTCGGTCGTTCCGGTCAACGTAGCGATATGTTTGTCGGAAATGCCCGCCCGCTTGGCGCGTTCCAGCAGGTTGCCCTGCGCGAGAACCGACAGGACGTCGTTCCAACCGTTGAGCTGTTCCAGTTCCTTCTCCAACTGTGCCTGCTGGACGAGAAGCGTCAGGAACCAGCGGTCGAAACCGGTGATCCCGGATACCTCGTCGAGCATTCCCGGCCCCTCTTTCTTCAGTACGGTGTAGGCCGCCAGCAACCGCAGGGGGTGGGCGCTGTGCAGCAGCCTGTCAACTTCTTCCGGCGTATGTCCGGTACGCTCGTCCAGTACGGTGATCCCCTCGAACTTCCGTTCCGAGGCCCTGATGCCTTTGTTGAGGGCTTCCAGTGCGGTCCGTCCCATGGCCAGGGCTTCGCCGACGCTCCGCATCTGTGTTCCGAGGGCGCTACAGGGCAGGGGAAACTTCTCCAGTTCAAAGCGTGGCACTTTTACCGCGCAGTAGTCCAGCGCAGGTTCAAAGCATGATACGGACTGGCCGGTGATTTCATTGAGGACTTCATCCAACGTATAGCCGACGGCAAGCTTCGCTGAACATCGGGCGATAGGGAAGCCCGTCGCTTTGCTGGCCAGAGCGGAAGACCGGGATACCCGCGGATTCATTTCGATGACGACCATGCGGTCCGTATCGGGCTGCATGGCGAACTGCACGTTACTGCCGCCGCAATCGACGCCTACGGCGCGGAGAATATCAATCGACGCGGTCCGCATCCGCTGGTACTGCCGGTCGTTGAGGGTCTGTATCGGCGCTATGGTAATGCTATCTCCGGTATGAACCCCCATTGGGTCTATGTTTTCAATGGAACAGACGATAATGGCGTTGTCGTGCTTGTCCCGCATGACTTCCATCTCGAACTCTTTCCAGCCGATCAGGGATTCCTCTACAAGTATCTCGTTGACCGGGCTTTCCGCCAGGGCGTGCTCGATAAGCGGGATGAATTCATCCTCCGTATTGGCGATACTGCCTCCCATGCCCCCCAGCGTAAAGCTCGGACGGATGATCAGCGGCAGTCCAATCTGATCCTTGAAGGCGGCGGCTTCCGCTACGGTATGGGCGACGGCGGAACGGGCGCTTTCCAGTCCCAGGGACTCCACCACCTCTTTGAAACGTCCCCGATCTTCGGCGAGCTCAATGGACTCGATGCCCGCTCCAATGACCTGTACGCCGTATTTCTCCAAGAGCCCCTGTTTATGAAGCTCCATAGTCAGGTTCAGGCCGGTTTGTCCTCCCATGGTGGAGAGAATGGCGTCCGGGCGATCCCGCTGGAATATCTGTTCGATATATTCGACCTTCAGCGGTTCGAGGTAGATACGGTCGGCGATGCCCGGAGTGGTCATGACTGTCGCTGGGTTCGGGTTGACGAGCAACACCTCGTATCCCTCCTCTTTGAGCGCCTTGACCGCCTGCGTCCCCGAATAATCGAATTCACAAGCCTGCCCGATCACAATCGGCCCGCTTCCAATCACGAGAATGCGATGTATGTCTGTCCGAGCACCCATGCTGTATCCTTCCTTTGCCTTGGTTTCTTTCCTCGATTTGCTCCACCGAAAATCGCTTCCAGTTTTCTACCGCCGATTTCCGCCGTTCCCTGTAAAAGGTCGTTTTTTTGGGTGATGATGCTAGCCTGTCGTTCTTCCCGTCTTTGCGCAGGCGATGAACCTGTCGAAAATCCATGTCGCGTCCTGTGGGCCGGGAGATGCTTCCGGATGGTACTGAACCGACATGACTGGCAATGTTTTGTGATGGATTCCTTCGATTGAACCATCGTTCGCATTTGTGAACCAGACTTCTATATCATCGTTAAGGCTTTGTGGGTCGGTCATGAACCCATGGTTCTGGCTGGTGACGAACACCTTGCCGGTAATCATGTCCCGCACCGGATGGTTGCCGCCGTGGTGTCCGAACTTCATCTTTACCGTCCTGCCGCCCAGCGCCCAGGTGATCAACTGGTGTCCCAGGCAGATACCCACGACGGGCAGCTTGCCGACCAGCGTTTTCGCCATGGCGACGGCGTCCTGTAGCAGCGCCGGGTCGCCGGGGCCGTTGGAAAGGAATACTGCGTCCACTTTCGGCGTCAGCTTCAGAATATCTTCCGCCGTCGCCTTCGCTCCAAGGAGCGTTACCGCGGCGTTTCTTTTGTACAGTTCGTTGATGATGGATTTCTTGATTCCATAGTCCACGACCGCGAACCGCAGGTCGGGATGTGTCGGAACCGGGCAGGTGTCCGGGCCTAGCCGGGGGTCTGCGATGGTCTGTTTGGTGGTTACGCCATCGATCAAATCCCGTTCAGTGATATCGGGGAACGCCTTGACCGTTTGAAGCGCCACTTGAAGTTCTTGTTGTGAAAGCGTTTCATTTTTGCTTCTGACCAATATCCCGTTGCGGGAGCCGTTGGTTCTCAAATGGAGCGTCAGGAAGCGGGTGTCCACGCCGGTGATGCCACAAATCCCATGGGTCCTGAGAAACGCGTCCAATGAAATTCTTTCGGGAGGGAGCGGTCCTTTGTAGGCTTCCCGGACGATTAGCGCGGCCGCATGGATGCCGCCGCCGGAAAGGGTACTTTCCGCCCAGGCTTCATTACATCCGTAGTTGCCGATATGAGGGTAGGTCATGACGACCATCTGCCCATGATAGGAGGGGTCGGTAAGAATTTCAGGATATCCGGTCATGCTTGTGTTGAACACCACTTCGCCGGCAGGAAACGAGCCTTCCTGCAATTGTTCGCAGTAGGGAGCCTCGGCTCCGAACCCGACACCCTTGAGGACGATACCGTCGTCAAGTACTAGGAACGTCTTGTCCATGTGATGAACCTGCCTTGTCACTCAGGGCTTGCCCCGCGTTAGTCCAAATTGACTGGATGATATCGTAAACAGACGACTTGTGCAACATGTATGCAGAAAAATTGCAACAATACATTTAATTCCACTGTAATATGCAACATAATGATGTATTTATGCAACAATTGACAAGATAGTTGATCTGAGAAAAAACTGAGTTCTACTTTGGCTGGAGTGTATTTTGTGTTTTACAGGATGTGAAATTGTCTATTTGATGGATCAGAACAATACGAATGCGAATTACAAACAAACTTGCTCCTAGTAGGGCTAATAAAAACAATAACAAACCTCTGAACTGTCAAATATTAAGAATAGATTTCATGTTGATTGCGTGACTTGTTTTCTATACTGTATTTACACTTCACTACATTTTATACCATCAGAATATGGCCCACTATCATTTCCACGACAGCGTGTACACCAACTCTGAATACCAGCAGGGTTATTAGGAGTTACTCGTTTTTCCGTCCAGCCAAATATTGATTTAGGGTAAAAGATATGCTCATTGTTCTTCTGTGAACAATGAGGGCATGATTTATATTCTCCACGTTCTTGGGCATCTTTTAATGGCAATCCACAATGTTTGCATAACATAGTTATACCTCATTTCTTAAATATGAATAGGTATTCATGTGCTAAAAGCAAGAAATTAGATTTTTTACTTTTTTGAATCCACTTACTTGTGGTCTGACAATTATGTTGTTTCTTTATTATAACCTCTTTTAACTGAAAACCTGATTGCTGAAACATTTCCATAACCTTAAATCCTAATGGAAAAACAGATCCTCTTTGCCGAACATCTCCCATCAAGATAGCACAAAATTTTCCAGCTTTTAAAACGCGATAACTTTCATTTGCCACTTTACCCATTTCTAATAAAAACTGCTCGGCCGGAATCCTTGAAATATCTTCTATTATATCGACACTGTATTTTATTATGTTTGCATATGGTGGGTGTGTACATATCAAATCAATGCATTTGTCTGGAAGAAATGCTAGATTTCTTGCATCTTCAGTCTTAAAATATACTTTTCCGCAATTTTCTAATGTGAAATTACATTTTTTAGTGACCAAGCCTAATGAAGCTGGATTTATATCCACTCCAATAGCATTTCTATTCAATAATTTAGCTTCTACTAAAGTTGTCCCACCGCCAACAAACTGGTCTAAAACTAAGTCCTGTTCATCGGAATATCGAAGGATGATGTTTCTAGGAATGTATGGCGACCAATTTCCCCGATAAGATGGATCATGAGTTGCCCATCTTCCTCTTTCTGGAAAGTCCCAAGCACTTGTCATTTGTAATTTAAAATTATCAGGTTTCCATTTTATATTTTGCAATTCTACTCCTCAATTAAACTGAGCATCCAATTTATCCAACTACTGATTGTAGAAGCACGCCGAATATATGTTTGCATACTTTTGATTTTATAAAGATCAGCTTTTTGCATGATATCAACAATTACTGACGTATCCGGTATTGAACCTGTTTGCATACAAAGATTGAATGTTTCTTTGAAAACGTGATGTTGCAAGATGGCTTCACAAAATGCAAGTTGTCGTTGTTTGTAGTTCAACTTCATAATGCGATTGCCTGATGTGCTTAAAGCATACACTGACTTTCGATCATCTTCATGATGCTTTTCCAGAAGTCCTAGATATCTTGCTGCATCAGTATAATAATTTGTTTGTCGGATATTAAAAGCGTATTTTTCTGTAACTTGTTCGCGATTTAATTCTTGAGTATTGAGCAATTCGCAAAGATTGATAACCCGTTCAAAGCTATTCGCTTGAGGTAAAGAAATGGTTGGTTCGGAAACAAGTTGAGTACGTGAAGCAACATCCTGTAAATCAGAAAGTTCTATTGCTGTATCTTCAATGGAATAATTTTTATGTTTCACAAGAACTAACGAATTATATGAATTAGGGTTTTCAAATTTGTACTCGTACAAGCTAAATATTCCATTTGAATAAACAAGGAAGACAGGTTTTATTTTTTTTGTTATTTGAGTACTCCATGCCCGAAACGGATAATATAATTGTCGTACGAGAAAATCTTCTGATAAATCTCGTTTTGCTTCCAGTAATGATAGACTATGAATACCTTCAAATGCAGCATCAATTTCTATTTGAGAATTATTCACCGAAACTGCTGTCGGTGTTTTCGTATAAGAATTCTGAATGCTAAAATCAAACTGTCCAGATCCCATGCGTCCTGAAACAGTTGAGTAGAGTATATCTTCTTCTAAAAAATCAGAAAGCATACCTGCTGCTAACGCACAATTTATGGCAATGGTTTCGCTTGGAATATTGTTTGCATTAAGACTCTGAAGATTAGTTGGTAAAGAAACGTGTGTAATAGATTCATCCAATATTTCAAATGGTTTATATGCCTCAAAATGAGAAATAATATACTCTCCACGAGATATGGGTAAAATCGCGAGTTTGTTTTTATCAAAAATCTGTGGAAGATTGATCTTGTGATCAAATTTTGCCATCAATCGTGGTTCTCGATATTTTTTTATTTGGGGTGCAGAGATGATAAACTCTCCCTCTGCTTCGATGTGTGACAAAATATCATGTTCCTCAAATAAGGCTTCCCAAGCTTTATCATTTTGGCTTTTTTGCTCACACATAATTTCTCACCACCACTTCATCAACTTCTCCTCGTTTCATAGCATTAGAATTAATAGCACGTTTCGCCTTTACAATAGTTATATTGTATGCTTTGTATTGCTCCTTGATGAAGTCTGTTGCAGAATTAGAAAGCATAAACTTAATCCCTCGTCGGTTAAGCTCATCACAACACTGTCGTAGACGAATTTGCTCTGAACGGTCAAAGCCCCCTTTTGTATAGCCTGTAAAATTGGCTGTATCAGAAACTGGATCATAAGGCGGATCTAAATATACAAAAGTTTCTTTTTTTGTTATATTCGCAAGAACCTCTGCATAATCCACACTACTAAATGTTAATTGTGCTTTCTGAAAGTAAGTGCTGACTGCTTTTAATATAGGAGCATTTACAATATTGGGATTTTTATAATGCCCAAAAGGAGTATTGAATTCTCCTGCATTATTCACTCTGAACAGACCATTATAACATGTTTTGTTTAAATAAATAAGACGGGCAACTTTCTGAACTTTGGTTAATTGTTCGTATTGTTCTCTATCTCTATCCCAGTCGCGAATACGATAAAAATGCTCTTCCTCATTTGGGTGTTCGCCTAAAGCAATAATCAGTTCTTCAACATTATCTCTGATAACTTCATACATCTGGATAAGCTCAGGATTAATATCATTAACATATGCAGTACTAGGCTGTAACTTAAATAAGACAGCCCCGCCCCCTAAGAATGGTTCACAGTAGAAAGAAACTCGTTGTTTTGGAAATAATGGTGCTAAATCATCTAAAAGTTGTCGTTTGCCACCAACCCATTTTATAACAGGCGCAACGAGACAATTTTTTCGTGGCATAATTTGCACCCTCTCTTTTTTTTATATATTACAGGGACACTTTATCATAACTCTCCAATAGCTTCAATCGAAAAACATAAGCAACGAGTGAGCGGTAATATAAAAATGTTTCCGTAAATTGTCTTGGTGAATATCCTTCTTTTAGACAACGCTATATCATACCACACATCACATCACATCACATCACATCACATCACATTGCATCACATCACATTGCATCACATCAC
>JAXEWB010000090.1:0-77595 GCA_034114085.1 Sphaerochaetaceae bacterium
GCAATGGCGCCATAAAGCGGAACACATCCGCGCCGCATAATCCCGATAGACCTCGGACCCGGAAGTACCGGGCATGACCCGCGCCATCTCCAGCATGCCGCAGGCGGCTATGGCCAATGCGGAGGAATCCCGAGGTTCATCGCTCGGGCCGGTGAAGTCAAAATCCCAGTATGGGATGCAATTCTCCGGCAGATGGGCGAGGAAAAAGTCCAATACCCGCGTATATACGTCCAGCGATTCGTCATCCTTCAGATACCGGTACGCCAAAGCCGCGCCGTACACCCCCCAAGCCTGGCCACGCGCCCAAGCGGAGCCGTCCCGGTAGCCTTGGGCGGTAACGCCCCGGACGGGAACGCCGGTCTCCGGGTCAAAAAAGTACGTGTGATACGTCGAATCGTCGGATCTCAGCACATACTTGATCGCGGTGCGCAGATGTCTGGTGGCGATACCGGCGTATCGTTCGTCGCCCGTCTCGCCGCTCGCCCAATAGAGCAACGGCAGGTTCAGCAGACAGTCGATGATCAACCGGTAGTTGTCCTTCGCCCCCAGCGGCCCCCACGCCTGAAGAAATTGGCCCTTCTCCTGAAAGCGGGAAACAAGGTTGTCGGCGGCGAGCAGGGCGGCCTTCCGTCCTACTGGATTGCCGGTCAACTTGTAGGAAGCGACGCAGGAGGGGGAATACAGAAACCCCATGTCATGGTGCTCAACGTCTATTTTCCGTTCAATACGGTCAAGGAAGCTTCCCACCTGCCACTGGGCGGCGTCAAGGAACGTCGGATCATGGGACATTTCATAGGAGAGCCACAGCTCGCCAGTCCAGAAGCCGGTGGTCCATTCCACGTTCTCCGAAGGCGGCGTATAGAACCCGTTCACGCTGTGCGAATACTTGAACGCATGCGCGAACTCCGGCAGACAACTTCGCGTCTGACGTATCCCGCCACGAATCGCCGCATCCAGACCAGCGCCTTTCAAGGGTACATAATTTCGCAACGGTAGTTCTTCCAGTTTCTTCATAGTCTGTTCTCCAATAGAAAGCCATCCTGCTGTTGCACGAGATAGCCTCTCAGTATTTCATCCCAGTCCTTGCAAACGGGATTGTCGGCCGGCAGCTCCGCACCGGCAAGCTGATACGGATCTTCAAGATTGTCATACAGGAAACGTCGTTGCGCAGTACCGGGAACAGTCCCGTTGTCCACGACATAGGTATAGCGGAGGGTACGGATACCCCGCCAGCCAAAGCACCTGTTGTCCAGCCCGCGCTTCGTGTATTCCGCCACCATCGAGGGCATGCCGGGAACCATGCAGAGGAATGCATGCTCCCGCACGGGACGGCCGGGCCGTTCGCCGCGGAACACCTTCGCATGACTCAGCCCCTCCACGGAATCAGGAATCGGTGCGCCCAGAAGCTCCAGCAACGTCGGCATATGGTCGCAACTGACCAGCAGCGTGTCGGTAACGCCGGAAACGACCTGCGGGCCCCGCACATACAGTGGAATCCTGACGGACTCTTCCCACCAGACATTCTTACCGTATACCCCATGGGAACCCATGCAGTCGCCATGGTCGGCGGACAGCGCTACGATGGTATCATTCTCCAAGCCGTTCTCCTTCAGATATGAGAGAATCCGTCCGAACTGTTCATCGACACCGGAGACCGCGGCATAATACTCACGCCATGCCTTGCGGTACGCGGAGTCATCCCTCATGGCCCGCGGAACATTCTCACGGAACGATTCGCCCCCTTCGGGATACAGCCGGAGATACTTTTCAGGTACTTGGTCGTAGGGGGGATGAGGAGGGTTCCATGAGAGAAACAGGCAGAACGGCTTCGCGTCCTCCTGACCGGCGGAAGCGGCTTTCAACCGTTCCAAATAATCCAAAGTCACATCAGTCTCGTTCTCCACGGACCATTTGCCCGGCTTGAGCCGCTTGTCGGTATCCATCCAGTAGTGGGGGTCAAGATGATTGTCCATAGCGCCATAGGAATACCAAAAGTCGAAATGATGCCGGCGATCCCCCGGCGGAGTATAGGCGTCCCAGTTCACCGCGCCGGAGGCGGGATTTCTATGGAAGTTCAGCTCGCTGGCGTCGAGATGCCATTTGCCGATATAGGCGGTGGCGTACCCCTCGCCGTGCAGGACGTCGCTGATCAGCGTCTCCTGGTCGCGGAGCATCAGTTTGTCGTACAGGCCCGGCTTGCAATTCGTCCACATGCCGCAGGAAAGCGGATACTTGCCGGTCAGCAGCGCGGCGCGGTGGGGAGAACACAGCGGATATGTGCTGATCGCCTGGTCGCACCGCATCGACTCCCTGGCGAAGGCGTCTATGTTCGGGGTTAGTACGGAATCCTGACAAACGGCGCCAACGGCATGATAACGCCACTGGTCGGCGAAAATATAGAGCAGGTTCTTACGTTTCTTCATCTCGGCAATCCTTCGTTATATTCTTTTTCTACATACCATATATATAGTTAATACCAACACACCATGGATGAACCAGTTTGTCGGCACCCCTTACTTACCGCCCATGCCCCTCCAGGGGCTCAAAGCGCAGATCACGTCCTGGTTCCACCGACTTCGGCCATCGCTCGTAGCCCATGTCACGGTTCTTTACCGTCAGCAACCGGTTGAGCAGCAGCAAGGTCAGTTTCCATCGTATGCCGGCGTACCGTTCATCATCATACAGATTATTCCGCTCTCCGGGATCCTCAGCGAGATTGAACATCTGGCAAAGGTCGTCGCTGTACTGGCAGAGCTTCCAGTCCCCGGTACGGACCATCGCGCCAGGCCCAAGGCTCGTAGGCAGGAACGGGGCCTTCAGCCGCAACCCCTCCACCGGCACGGAACAAGTAGGGCCGCCACCCCCGGCTTCCACCAATACGGATGTTCTGCCGGGCACGGATCCGTCGAGGATATCCCGGTAGACCGACTGCCCCACCATGCTTCTGGGGACGTCGATTTCCAAAGCCGTCAAGATGGTTGGGGCGAGATCCACCTCCTCTACAAGACCGGGGCAGGAACTTCCCGCGCCAAGCCCGCCGGGGAACCGCATGATGACCGGAATCCGTACCAACGGCTCATAGAACACGGGAATCTTATGCGTCATGCCGAAAGAGCCCAGCAGCTCGCCGTGGTCGCTCATGAACACGACAAGCGTATCATCGAGCAAGGACTCCGTCGCAAGGAACTGATACAGGCGGCCGACGCAATCATCCACATACCGGATCTGCCCCATGTAGGTGGCGATGGCTTTCTTCATGTCCCGCTCGGTGCAGAGGGACATCTCGGAATGGACGCGCCACACCTCATTGCGCACAGGCTGCCGCTCCCTGTCATAATAGGTATCCGGCAATTCAACCGAATCAGGATCGAACAACGTCGCATATGGCCGGGGGCAGGTGTACGCGGGATGGGGATCCTGATAGTTGACCATGGCGAAAAACGGCCGATCGGCACGGTGCATGAAATCGATGGCCTCGTCGGTAAGCCGTCCGGTGATATTGTACGGGTGGTCCTGCTCCAAAGGGAACGCCGAGAAGGAATGCTCATAGGAGGGATGGTCGTCGTAGTTGCCGAGGCAGATTTCATCCAATTCATCCCAGACCTCGCCAAGCCGCGAATAAGTGAACATATGGTTCTTGCCGAACATGCCGGTCCGGTATCCGGCCCGTTTGATCGAAGTGACAAGGTTCGGCACGTCCGGGCTGATGGTCGATCCATAGTTGCGGTGCCCATGTTCCCCGACATAGGTCGAAGTGACCAGGCTGATCCGGCTCGGCCCGCACAGCGGAGCGGCGCAATAGCAGGATTCGAAACGAACCCCTTCTTTCGCCAACGCATCAATGTGCTTCGTTCCGATTGAAGGGTGCCCATAGCAACCAAGATAGTCGGCGCGCAATTGGTCGCAGACGACCAGCAACAGGTTCTTCCTCCGCACTTCGTCCCCTCCTGCATCTCCGGCACGCACAGAATCGTCTCCCGGCACGCTCATACGGTGAACACCTCCTGACGGGTTCCCTGCCGAACGATCACACTGCCGTACCCAAGAATATCACCCGCCCGCAACAGATCCACACCCTTGATGCATTGTTCCAGACAGAATAGCACGGTCACGTCATCCCGTCCCGCGACATGAACGGTAAAAGCCCTCGCATCAGTTTCGGAAAACACCTTGCCGGTCGTGGCGCCGACAACGGGAACTTCTTCAACTAGAGAAAACGAACAGCGCCCTAAATCAGAGATGAGAACACTGGCTGTGTCCATACACTCGCAATTCGTACCACCGTCAGTAGCACAGATACTATCAGTACATGCTCCGTCCACATCATCGCTCCGATCACGTTCGCCCTTGACGCAGCAGCTATCACGACCATCCGCATCATCAAGACTTCCACCAACGCGCACACCCCGGAGACTGTCATCGTCCAAGGAGGGACCGCCACAGGGCATGAGCTGGACGACCGTACAACGGGAAGCCCCATGCCCGACTGTGCTCCGCAATTCAAGAGCCACGTTCTTTTCCAGAATATTATATCGTGGAGAGTAGGACGAAGGCGCCAACCTTGCCGACTCTTTTCCGTCGAACCACAAGAGCGCCCGGACATCCCCGGTATCGAACCTGATGCATCCCGTTCCCAAATGGAGATAACCATCAGGGGAAAAATGGAAACTTCTCAGGCAATCATGTCCGTCTGCCCCGTGGAAGGTATCGAAAATCACCAGCAGACCTGAACCGAGCGACAATAGATGCCGTTGGACGAACATGGGGCGTCCGCCTTCCATATATCCCAAGGTGCCGCCGCAACAATAGCACCAATCGCCCCGCTCGACGAACTGCCGCTGAACCGCCACGGCCTTTTTGGAATACCCCCAGGAATCGGTAGTGGCAAACGAATCCATACCGTCGAGAATGATGCCGTTATGGGCGAACCCGGACTTCAACGTCCTGCGCTCAACGGTATCCACATAGGTATACCGGCCGCTGTCAACGAGGATATCCCGACCAAACCCGGACAGATCGACATGCAGCAGGTCGGCATGCCCGTGCCCGCTTCCCAGCGCGCCACAACGAAAATGAGTTACTGTGGCGTCCGGCCCCCAACCGCTTCGCAAGTAATAATTGCCGCTTTCAGATAGGGCGACTGATGTATATGCGGGACCCATGACTTCCAGACTATCATATTCGGCTTGTTCCGCCGGAGGAAATGGAGGCTCCAATTGAGCGAGCCCACCGAATTTCAATACAGGATCACGGAACAGCAACGCACCTTCCGACAAAAGACCCCGTACCGAGGTATCGTCGGAATCGCTTTGGAGGAACTGTCGTCCGTCAGGTTTCATCGAAGCCAGCGTAGCGTGGCACATACGGCGGGCGGCTTCAGGAATCTCGTCGGGCAAACCATGCCTATACCTGCGGGACAAACGGACATCCTGCATCAATGAACGGAGACATTCGGCATGGTACATGGGGGACTGCTCCCAATGCATTCCATCCGCCAGCACCTGATACCCGACGCATTCAACGATCCGCCGGACGGCAAGTTCCTCGTACCGGGCGTCGCCAAGCCACAACGCGGCATGGTACAGTCCGCCATTGGAAATCAACCCCCAGTTGGACAGCTTTGAGAACACCGTGTCCACCGAAGCAAGGAATTCGGCGTGTACCTGGACGGACATCCGCAACTGCGAAAGGAAACCGTCATCCAGCATCCCGCTGGATTCCAACGGGGGCAGCGCCGCAAGCCAGTTGTCCACCCGAATCGCGCTGTCCAGGCTCCGCCAGCAGTTGCTCCCCCGATGACTCCCATACGGGACGGAACCGATGAACGACAATATCAGGGAACAAGCCTTGGCAGCGTACCGCATGTCATCGGTGAGCTCATACGCATGCGCCAAATCCAAGATGAACCCGTGCCGGGACAACATGAAAGTCCATTCCGGATCATCATACGGTTGGTATTCCCAATCAATCGGTTCAGGGAGAACCTGGGGAATTGAAGTCGCCTCCATGTCCCAAGGGTTGTCGAACAGAAAAGTATTTTCAAGGACTCTCCGGGCGTTCAGCAGAATCCGGTCACGTTCTTGCAGCATATCGCATCACCGTATCGTGTATTTCGTACCGGCGGCCCCTTCAAGCAGGAGATCGGAACCATCCCCGCCCAGACCGACGACTACGAGCTGTTTCGCAAAACCAAGCGTCACGTCAAGCTTCGTGACCTTCCCATTCTCAAAGGCGAAGGAAACGAGATGCCCGCCCTTCGTCCGTAACGGTCCGATCCGCCCCGCCGTCCAACAGGCGGGAACGGACGGCAACAGGTAGAGATGCCCGTCCCGGCATTGCATCAACGCCTCAAGGAACGCCGCCGTCCCGCCCAGATTCCCGTCGATCTGGAAGACCATCGGGGGATTCTCCACCGGCTTGTCGAACAGCAACGGATCGTCTTTCGGTTTGTCAGGCCGTTTTTTCAACGGATGATAATCGGGATGCAGATCCAGCAACGTCGTTGAGGAGAGATTGCCGATCAATGTCCTGAAACATTCGGATACCTTGTCAGGAGCCTGAAAACGGGCGAACAGACATGCGCTCCAAGCCCGGCTCCATCCGGTATGCCCGCCGTCATGGGCAAGCCGGTATTCCAGGGACTTGCGGGCCGCAAGGAATTGAAGAACATTCCATTCAGGGGTGAATATGTCGCCGGGGAACGCACCGAACAGATGGGAAAAATGCCGATGCCCTTTTTCCAGCTCGACTTTATCCTCATCGTCCCATTCCAGCAACCGTCCATCGCCCCCAATCCTGAACGGAGGGAGCTTGTCAAAGATTCTCCGCCATGGAGCGTATGTCTTTTCAGGTATGTTGAGCAGTTTCGCGCTCTGTATGGCGATATCGAGAGCCATATGGGCGACCTGAACGTCCATGGCCGAAGATATGCACATGCTTACGGGAAAATAGCCGCATCCCTCGTACCGGTTCTCCGGCGACTGGCTGGGCATGAGCTGCGCCACGCCGTCTTCATCGAATTCCACATAGTCCTGGTAAAACGCCGCCACCTCCTGGAAAAACGGAAAAGCATAGTCGCGGAGGTATTCCAGATCGCCGGTATGGAGAAAACTGTTCCAGAAATGCATCGTCAGCCAGCCGGCCCCGGAAATCCAGACGGCATAGTTGTAGGATTCAGGCGTTACATTCCGCCAGATATCGGAATTCAGCGGGAATACGACGCCGCGACAATCGTACAGCCGTTTCGCCGCCTCACGCGCCTTGGGCAACAGGGAAAGCACATAGTCCGTCATCTGCCTGGTATAGGAGTCAAGTCCAAGCGCATCGGTGAACCAGTAGTTCATCTGGAGATTGATGTTGAGATGATAGTCGCTGTTCCATTTCGGGTAGACGCAATGGTTCCATTTGCCCTGGAGATGCAACGGCAGTTTCGCCAACACAGAACCGCTCACCATGAGGTAAACACCGAAACGGGCATATAATGAGACGAGTTGGGCGTCATCAGCCCCATCTCGGAATAATTCTTGTCTTTTATTTATGGAAAGCTGAGAAAGCTCCGCGGAACGCGAATCCTCGACGTCGAACGCCCAACGTCCCATGATATCGGAGAACGCCACGGACTGGGACTCAGCCAGCGACCGGTAATCGTTTGAAAGCCCATGAGAAGTGAGTTCTGACTCAATCCCGCGCAATTCGGAACCTATGTTCGCAAGCACCGTGACATACGTGGCCTGCGATACAGCGAACCCGTCTGATATCGTGGACACACACCCATCGGTCAGAACCCCGCACGCCACCGAGTAGTTGACTCCCGCTCCCGCGTCAACGGACAATACGACGCTTTGCGTCTCCGTACTGATATCGTACCGACAAGAAACCCCTTCCCGAGCCTCCCTTGTCACCGCCAACCGGGCGTTGAACGGATACGTGGAAATCCATCTTGCGGCGAAGATATCTTCCACGCAGTGGCAGAAGGCCGTAACGAACAGATTCTCCTTCCGACTTGAGACAATCCCGTCCTTCAACGAAAGTTCACGCCGTACAAGCTCCTGACAATCATGGGACAAAACGATATCGCAGGCGGGTTGGAAAGAATCCATTCTCCGCGGCAATGGAGATATCCCGCCGTTGCCACCGAACGCGACGGCGGCCAGCGCGGTCGCCTTGAAATTCTCGCCCCGTTTCAAGTAGTCGCGGACATACGGCAGAAAGTGGGAACCGACCTCGCATTCCCGGTCCCTGAAATCCCCAGTCCACAGGTCTTCATGGTTGAGGCTGACGATATCCTTTGAACGGTCGCCCCAAAGCATTCCGGCCAGACGTCCGTTCCCAAAGGGAAGCCCATCCTCCCATTTCTCAGGGAGATTGTCAAACCACAAGGTGTCCATCATCATGATCCCGTCCAATCCTTTGAATCAACTGCGAGGCGTGCGGTGACCAACGCCACTTCCGAACCATCTTCTGTCAGCCAAAACCGCCAACAGCCAGATATGAGACGGGGCCGCCGCCATGAACGCGACGGCCCCGTCGTTGCAATCAAAAACTATCGGTCGCTACCAAGGAAAATATCGTAGGCGATCTGGTTGATCTCGATCGCACGATCAATACCCCTGGCCTTCAGCTCCTTGACAAACCCGGGATAGTCCTTGTCGAAATCGGCCGTCCCGAGCATCCAGGACTGGAATTTCTCATCGACGTACGGACGGACGTTCGCCATGATCTTCTGATATTCAGCCTCGTACTCAGGAGGGTACTTCAAACCGAGCGCACCGTCCAGGTATGGAGGAAGATCCTCAGGGAACCATTCAGGATGCGATTCATACAGGAGGTTGGCCTTTTCACCAGCCTCAGTCATGAAAGCATATTCATACCGGGAATCCTGCCTCATGCCGATACGGTACTGGACGCCGACACTTCTGAGATAGCCAAGCGGACTCTGGTCGCTATTCATGACGACATCGGTGAAATATCTGGTTCCATCCTCACGCTCTTCATAGGTCTCGCCCTTGATACCCCAGTTCATCAAGGTGTAGCCCTCTTCGCTGAACATGAAATCAAAGAACTTGATCAAGGCCACAGGATCCTTGCAGGAGGAAGAAATCGACCAGCCGGCGCCAGGATACCGCATGACACGCTCAACGCGGTTGCCGTTCTGGTCCATCGGAGGAGCGAACGCGACCATCTCGAAACCAGGGATCGACTTGGGCAGCGTGCTGTTGTAGTTACCCGCGGAAACCCAGTCGTGGGTGCAGCCGCCGAGGTTTCCGGAAAGCAGGATATCACGCCCCTTCGGACCACGGGTGAAGATTTCCGGATCGATCAGGCCTTCCTTGTACCACTTGACGATATTGCGTACCGCGATAGCGAAATTAGGCTCAAGCGGCTCGAACGTGATCTTGCCGTCGCGGGGATAGAACTCCGTGGAAGAATCCCACAGATAGAGATATTCATCGGGCATCTTCCAGCCGGCGCGGTCGAACAGGGGGACCTCGTCCTTCAGGCCGTCGCCGTTCGGGTCATTGTTGCGGAACGCGGTCAGGACATTGTACAGGTCGTCGACCGTCTCAGGAACCTCAAGGCCGAGCTTGTCCAGCCAGTCTTTGCGGATCCACCAATATTCGGCGGAAATCAGTTCCTGGTTCTTGGGGATCATGTAGATGTTGCCATCCAGCGAATAGCACGCCTGCTTGAACCTCGCATCCTTCTCCATGTACGCTTTGATGTTCGGGGCGTACTGGTCAATCAGATCGTTCAAAGGAAGCACGCCGCCATCACGCCCCAGCTGCTCGATGACCGCGACATCCTTGTAACCGATGACATCGGCCAGATCGCCGGAGGAAAGCATCAGGTTGAACGCCTCTTCCTCGTTGGAGCTACTCTGGGGGATGATCCCCTTCAGGGATACATTGGTCAACTTCGCCGCCTCTTTCCAGACAGGCCATTCGGAATTGAACGGCATATTGTTGAAATTCAGGAAGATCGTGAATTCCTTCGGGGTGGGACTGATCAGGCTGCCAGTAAGTTCCTGTTCCACGACGGGAGTTTTGGAAGTTCCCTTTTCGGCGCTTCCACCGGCGAACAATGCTGTTGCAACGCAAAGGATCAACAACAAGACGATGCATCGTTTCTTCATACAATTCTCCTTTTCCGCCTGGATCCCGGATATGCCCCCACATCGCCTGACACGAAACAGAATCGCAGTCCCGGCTTCTTGAAGATATCCGTTTCCCTCGCGGCTTCCAACCTATTTCCTCCAACCGTCACAGTTGGCTTGGTTTTCATTCTCTCATCAACCCTTCACCGCGCCGATGGTCAGACCGGACTTGAAGTACTTCTGGACAAACGGATACGCAATCATCATCGGTATGATAGCCAGGATGATGATGGCATAAATCACCGTTGTCGGGGAGCTCATCGACTCATGAGTGATGATTGCGGCCTCCGTTTCATTGGCGACACGATCGACAATCAGCTTTTTCAGCAACACCTGCAACGGCATCTTGTCGTCGTCGCGAATCAAATTCATCGCCCAGAAATAGCTGTTCCAGCGATTGACTGCGTAGAACATCCCGACCGTGGCGAGCGCCGGCTTAGAAAGCGGCAGGTAGACGGTGGCGAATATCCGCAAGTTGCTTGCGCCATCCATGAAGGCCGCCTCTTCCAGCGACTCCGGCACCTGTTCGAAAAAGCTCTTGAGGATGATCAGGTTGTAGGTGTTGACCGCGAACCCGAAGATGATCGATGTCCTGGTATTCAGCAACCCATAGTCACGGAAGGTCATGTACAACGGAATCAAGCCGGCGGAGAACCACATGGTGAATACGGTGAACAGTGTGAAGAACTTGCGGAACCCCAGCCGTTTCTTGGAAAGCGCGTACGCCATCGTGGTGGTGAAGAACATGTTCACCAGAACGCCGGCCACCGTATAGAAGATCGTATTCGCATAGGCGACCCAGATCCCCGGCTTCGCCGCCGCCTGCCGGTAGCTTTCAAACGTCAACGCCCTGGGGGCGAACATCACCGACCCGTCCTCCACATACAACGGCTTGCTGACGGAGGCGATCAGCGTATAGTACAGCGGATACAGCGCCACTAGGGAAATGATGATGCCGACAATGATCATGATGATGTTGAAGGCCTTCTCTCCCCGGCTCTGAATCAGATGTTGAGCTTTACTTTTCATATCGTCCCCCCTACCAGATGGTCGACTCGGTGATGCGCTTGCTGAGCTTGTTCGCCCCGACCACCATGATCAATGCGATGACGGCCTCGAACAGCCCGACCGCCGTAGCCAGCCCGTAGTTGCGGTTGCTGATGCCGATACGGTAGGCATAGGTCGCGATCACGTCCGCGGTAGCGTATGTGGTCGGCTTGTACAGCAGCAATATGGCCTCGTACCCGACCTTGACCATCTTGCCTATGTTCAGCACGAACATGGTCACGACAGTCGGCATGATCCCGGGAATGGTCACGTGGACGATCCGCTTCCACTTCCCCGCCCCATCGACGATCGCCGCCTCATACAGCTGCGGGTCGATGCCGACCAGAGCGGCGATATAGACGATCGCGTTGAACCCCGCGTTCTGCCACAACGTCATGCCGGTGTACACTCCGCGGAAATATTCGGGCAATACCATGAAATAAATCGGTTCATGACCGAGCTTCTTCAGCACGAGGTTCACGATGCCGGTGCTGGGCGACAGAAAGTTGACGACCAAGCCGCAAACGACGACAACCGAAATGAAGTGAGGCAGGAACGTGGCGGTCTGGGTCAGCTTGCTGACGAACTTGTTCTTCATCTCCGTAACCGCGATGGCGAGGATGATCGGAGCGGGAAAGCATACCACGATCTGCCAGAACGCGATCATGAACGTATTCTTCACCGTGCGGATGAAATCGGGACCGGAGACGAATTCCCTGAAATTGTCCAGCCCCACGAACGTGCTTCCCTCGAAGCCCCGGAAAATATTGTAGTCGTAGAACGCCATCCGCAGGCCGACCATCGGCTTGTAGGCGAACATCAGGAACCAGACCAGCCCCGGCAGCAACAACAGATAGAGATCCCAGTCACGGACAAGACCTTTCTTCGCCCGATAGAGCAGCGACGGCTTCATCAACGCCATCTCCTGACGTCCTCTCCTTTTCATCAACGACCTCCCGCCGGAACAGATCCCCATGGCGTCGGCTATGCGGGGCACCCCGCCGCACGACCAGCCGGATACGTCCGGTCAATTCCCCACGGATACCAGTCCATCCCGTGAAGTGACCTTATCTTCGCCCCGAATTTCCGCCCTGTAAATCATCAATATTCCCTTTCATCAACAATTATCTTTTTCATATCTCTATGAAATACATATAGTTATACAATTTTCCTTGCGAGATTCGGCAATACGTGCAACAATCTTTTCCAAGGGAGTCCCATTCCGATGGTCAAGGGTTTATATCACAGAAAGCTTGTTCGTATTTTTGTTTCCATCGCGACGTTGTTCATCGTATTGTTCACAATCCTGTTCTGCGTCCTGTCCATATCATTGATCAACAGCCGCAACGCCGCGCTGAAAACCTCCGTCCAGTCGCAGTTCAGCCTCGCGAGGACCAGCCTTTCGGTCATCAACTACACCATGGCGAACCTCATAGGAAGCTCCGCTACGACGAACTGGGCGAACGAGACTCCGGGAACGAGCGAATATTACTACAGGGCGTTGAAGCTTTATCAGGAACTACAGCACCTTACCAGCCAGCTGGATGACCGGGAATACGAAATCGCCATTACTTCCACAGAGCCTGACGCCTTCGTCGTGACGAAAAACGGCACCAGACCAAAGCAATGGTATTTTGAAAATGAATCGCGCATCTCCGAAGAAACCGCTTCCCAAGTATATCAGTTCTTCGAAACGAACAAAGGGGCTCTCGTACTTCCCATCTACGATGGTTCCGGCAAGCTTGATACGATCACCTACGCACTCAAAGCTTCGTACTACGGACACGACCTGGTATTCTTCACCTATATTCCCGCCCGGACCCTGTTTCATGATCCCGACGCCATGCCCTATTTCCTGCTCGGCCCCAACGGTTCCCGGATATATAGCGACAACGACGAGGATACCGCCAGACTGCTGGGCGGCGTTGTCGCGGCGTTTCCCGCCGGACATCCGGAGGACATCGAAGAATTCAACGATGGCGGCTACAGGACGTATCTGGATCAAATGCCAAGCATCGGCATCACCATCGGTTTCGTAGACACGCGGCACAACAGGAACACGGATATCTGGATCATCTGCCTGATCATAGGCATTCCGGTTCTGGCGGTCTGCGCGCTGCTCTTGGCGAACTCCCTGACGAAACGCCTCTACGCACCGATCAACGAGGCTATCGACACCAGCGAGATCCCCCTGCTCTCTTTCGACCACGACGGAACAGGAGATAACGACGGCACCCCCCACATCGTCCCAAAAGCGCCCGTCGATGAATTCGCCGTAATCAAGAACATGGGAAGCCGCATCAAGGAACTGACGCAGGAGTTGCTGGAGATTACGTCGAACCAGCAGAACGCATCAACCCAACAGGACTACCGCATGTTGCTCGCAGGCACGATTCCGACCAACACGCAGGATACCGACAGGTACGGCATCGCTTTGTTTGAAGTGGAGGAATCCCCCGCCGACGGCTATTCCTATAGCCTGATCGCACTCCAGGCGAATACAAACCTCATGGACGGAATCGAATGCATCACGCTAACCCCATCCCTCAGCGCGGTGATCTTCCGTTGCGCCGCGCCGGATTCGACGGAGACATCCCCCCATGAGTCGTTCATGCGGACCGTCCAGGCGCTTCTCGACAGCGTCCGCAACGAAGACAACCTGAAAGTGGCCGTCAGCGATATCGTCGTGGGCAAGCACAACGTCTACAGGGCGTACCGGCAGGCGCAGGTGATACTCGACTACCGGCGCATCTACCCGGCCGCTGAAATCCTGACAAAGGAATACGTGTCGTCCTCTGAGAGCGAGGACTACTACTACCCTGCCTCGGTTGAGCAGACATTCGTCAACTATACCCTCAACGGCAGTCAGAACGCCATTTCCCTATATGATGAAATCATCCAGGAGAATGCAGCCAAGCAACTGGCGGGGCCGACCTACCAGCATTTCGTATTCGTGCTCTCTGGAACCTTCCTCAGGATATTCCAAGAGCTGAAAAGCTCTCCTGAGGACATCATCGGGACGTCCATCGACTGGCTCGACTTCTACTCCCAGTGGAACAAGCCGGAGGCGCTGGAGACTCTACGGGCGATACTTGTCAAGATTGTGCGGTCGGTACAGGCTTCAAGCTCCGCCGAAGACGACAAGCTGCTGGAGAAGATGAAGGGGTATATCCACTCCCACTACATGTACGACATCATGCTCCAGGACCTCGCCAAGAAGTTCAACATCACGCCGAAATATTGCAGCACCCTGTTCAAGAAGCTCAGCAACGATACGTTCAAGAACTATCTCAACCAGTATCGCATCGAGCAGGCCTGCCTGCGAATCCGTCAGAACCCCCAGGTCAAGATCAGCGAACTGAGCCTTGAAGTCGGCTTCAACAGCTCGACGAGCTTCATCAGGGTGTTCAACAAATACACCGGCATATCCCCCAAGGCCTATGCCGACAAGATCGTGGCGGAGGAAGAAACGACGATATAAGCACAGGAGCAAAGGCACCCCCATGATACCCACGCCGGACGAGGCGAACGCCCCGGACGGGACATCCGTCCATCCGCCCGTTGAACAGACAGAACACATTGAATATGATGGATGATGGTGGGACGGCGGCGGAACGGGCCACGGTGACAACAGTCCATGGCGTCGTGCGAAGACTGTCATCCGGACAGCCCGCATGACTTCGTGCAAAACAATAAAGCAAACATGCAACAAGGAGCATCTACATGAAAGACCTTCGACTCAAAGTTCTCGACGCCTGCGGGCACACCTTGACAATCAGCCACCCTTCCGGCGACGGCATCGGAGCCGTCCACACGATGGAATACAGGGACGGCGACAGGATCGTCGTCAACGCAGGCGGGGAAAAGGGACTGTTCTGGATACAATTGGACGAAACCCTGGGCAAAGCCCTGGTCTATCTCGACGGCGGCGAATTCAGCTACCCGATCCCCTCGCCCGACAAGCGCGTATGCTTCAGCCCGAAGGCGTTCTCCGGTTCCAGGCATGTCATGTACGTCCATCCCGCTTCGAAGGCCGACGGCTGCGTATACCGCAATCTCGCGCTGAACCCGTATGACAACCACGCCATCCAAGGGTTCTTCCCCCATGCGAAGGCCAACGTCGAGACCCGCAACGAAATGACGTTCGCCGCCCGCAACGCCATAGACGGTATTTTTGAGAACGGTTCGCACGGCGAATACCCGTACAGCTCCTGGGGAATCAACCGCGACCCCGAAGCCTGCCTGACGCTCGATTTCGGCAGACCGGTGGTCGTGGACGCAATCCGCCTCACGTTGCGCGCCGATTTCCCCCACGACAGCTACTGGACCGAGGGGACGGTTACGTTCAGCGATGGTTCGGCCATGGTTCTTCCCCTTGAAAAGAGCGTCCTGCCGCAGAAGTTCACGTTCGAGCCAAAGACCATCACCAGCCTACAGCTCAACAAGCTGATCAAAGCGGACGACGGCTCCCCTTTCCCCGCCCTGACGCAGATCGAGGCGTTCGGGACGGAAGCGTGACGAGATTCCACCACATTCATACAAAAACAAAGTAACGCTGCCGTTCAGAACTTTCAGACGGACGACAGTGTTTTTGTTTTCAAACAACAATGCCTTTCAACGTTTCACTGGAAGGTGTTGTCGCCTTGCGATGCCACCATATGATCAAAGTCTATAGATTTTCTGTTTACTCTTTTTATAAAAATATAGTCATACGCAAACACATACGGAAGGAAATTGCATGTCCATGATAGGCAAAAGCATTCGTTATTTTCGTACTCGGAAACGATTGAGCCTTGATGCCTTGGCAGGGTGGCTCGGCATGAGCAAAATGGCTTTGTCATATTATGAAAATGACAAACGGCTTCCTCCAATGGACACCCTCCGTCGCATCTGCGAAATCCTGGATATCTCTGGGGTGTCCGATCCCTGTATCTTTCTACGGGCAAGACTAGAAAGAATTATATCAAAGAGTTACTTCAAAAACCTTATGGATGCCGTACAGAGCAATGCTGATCCCATTTGGAATGAACGCCCCACCATGATGGAGCAACTTGTCTGCCGCGCCTACAGCAAAGGTCTTGTAACCAGAAGCAAAGCCTCAGAATTGCTTGACGTTCCGTATGATGAAGCCGTCAAACTTCTTGCGTAGAAACCTCGAACATGTATCTTATCAATGACACAAACATCTGGATCGTGCTTGAAATGATCGGCCTGAGCGAAAGAGTGTTCAAAATTCCAAACGTGCATTTCGTCATTGACAAGGACATGTTGGATGACGAAGTACTGAATCAAGTATGATAGTGAAAATTATCTGCACATGTGCAGAAATTTTTCAGTCAGACACAAGACCCAATGGCTACCACTGCTTCTATGATTTCCGTCAAGAGGCCCCTTTCTTCTTGTCGCGATGATACAATTCATTGCCGTACATGCGGATGGTGTTCTCCACGAGCTCCCCGTAGCACTCGCAGGAACGGGCCATTTTTGCATACGCCCCCAGTACTCCTCCATCTCGCCCTGCTCCATGCCGTCCCCGCAGCGGTACAGCGTCCCGTTGACCAGCATCGAATACCTTTTTTGATTATGCTCTATGATACCCTCTGAAAAATTGAGGGTAATCAAACTTGATTACAAAGGTGAAGACAGAGATGAAATGATGAATGGCAAAGTGAAACTCTCAAGATGGATGGTTTCAATGGTTCAGTTGCTTTGATAAATGCAAATTCAGTCTTAAATTTTTATCAGATATAAGTTACAATAATAGTTACGGGAGAAGGCAATGTATACACAAAAAGATTTGATTGAAATGGTTGACCTTTTCAGAACCCGTAACAGTACTGAGAATGAATGGCTAGAGTTCAAATCAAATCATATTTCAGATCAGGATATAGGAGAGTATGTTTCAGCACTTAGCAATGGCGCAGCTCTAATGGGCAGGCCATTCGGTTATCTGATTTTCGGAGTGGAAGACAGCTCTCATGAAGTGATAGGAACGAGATTTGATTATCAAAAAGCAAAGCACGGCAATGAAGATTTGCAGAACTGGCTTACAAGACTTGTTTCACCTCATCTGGGACTTGCTTTCTACACCTTTGAGTATTCTGCTATTAAGAATATCGTGATAGTTGAGATTCCTGCCGCATTTATCCAACCTACATCTTTTGCAGGTATAGAATATATCCGAGTCGGGAGCTACAGACAGGAGCTTAGAAAGCATCCTCAGCTTGAGCAGAAGCTTTGGAATTCACTGAATCAGGTTTCATTTGAGCAGTCGGTTTCACATGAGCAGGGCTTGCATTTTAAGGGGCTTCGATTGCTGATGGAAATCAAGGGACTGGAATTCTCAGAGAATATGTTCTCCAGTCTCAGGCTGATTGACCGCAATGGCAAATTCAACAACCTTGGGCTTGTGCTCAGTGACGAGAACCCATATATCGTCAAGTTTGCTGTCTATGCAAACAACAAAATGGATTTCAAGGTGAAGAAGGAATTCTCAGGTTCCTGGGCTGTCATGCTCGACCAGGTCCTTGAGTATTCCAACCTCTACAACGATGTGAGTGCTAGAGTCATCGGAAGCAATCGGAGCAGAACTGAAATCCAAAGCTATCCTGATCCCTCATTAAGAGAAGCTGTGGTGAATGCCTTTGGTCATCTGGATTTTTCTTTTCCATCAAACATCAAGATAGAGTTTTTTCCGGATAAAGTTGAGATTGCATCTCCAGGCTCCCTGTTTCGTGTAAGTATGAACGAGGTGCTCAACGGACGGCAATCATTCAGGAATCCAAATTTGATATTCATTCTGAACAAATTGAATTTCATTGAGAATTACGCTACCGGATTAAGGAAAATCCTTCAGGCTTATTCTGAAAACCCAGTCCAGCCTTCATTCCAAGCCACAGACAATTTCTTTGTTGTTGAGCTTCCGAATACTAACAAGATGAGTGCAAGTGGACATGATAGTGGACATGATAGTGGACAAGTTGGTGGACTTGATATCATAAGCAATAGTTCGTTATTAGATCAAATAGTTTCGTACTGTAGTTCACCTAGAACTCGTGAAGAGATTCAAGAGCTGTGCGGCATTCGTAGCAGAGATTATTTTGTAAACCATTTTCTTAAGCCGCTATTGGAAAGCAATCGGATTGTGATGACCATTCCTAATAAACCCAAAAGCAAAAACCAGAAATATGTTCAACCAACAAACAGTAAAGATGAGTTATGAATTATCTCACGTAAGCACGACATTTTTACCTATTATGAGTGATGCTATTTTAGAGACGGCTGTTTAATAACAGGAATAAAACCCATTGTTTCTCATTTTCAATGTCTTGAGACTTTCAGTCTTCGGACAGAGAGAATGGCATAATAAGCAGAGATTGCAAAGAACATGGGTACATGTTTCTAGTCTTTGGTATCTTTTAGCATGACTGTCTTGACAATTATTTGAATCAGAGTGACTTATCTGACACCTGAAAAGCATTTGCTTTCAGGTGCAGGCGTTGTCTATGCACAAGACTCAATACAGGACTCAGCTTGAATGCCAAAAAGTACTGGCTTATCTGAAGTACCTAAAAGCACAAGAATTATTGTCCCAATCGGAAATGGCCAAATGCGAGCTGAATGAAGCTCACGTCCTAGTTGCTTTTTTCTCTTTGTAAACTTAA
The DNA here is from genome assembly GCA_034114085.1 of Sphaerochaetaceae bacterium. Taxonomy (GTDB): domain Bacteria; phylum Spirochaetota; class Spirochaetia; order Sphaerochaetales; family Sphaerochaetaceae; genus Spiro-02. Next base: position 18,865 of record JAXEWB010000090.1, read on the forward strand.
TGTTGATCCATGCAAGATTATGGGAAATTTATAGGTTCTCGATATAGTGATTCTGTTACAGAGCGAATGCAAGCTCATGAACACCCGTTTTATGAGCTGAATTTTATGACGAATGGAAGAACAAGGATGGAAATCAACGGGCAACTGTTTGATTATGGTTCATTTGATTTCCTTCTGATTCCTCCTCATACTCCCCATATCCTCAATGAATCGGTTACGAAGAAGTTTGATAATTATGTTATTTGGTTTTCTGCATCTGAAAAAGGCAGGCAAATGCTTCCAACGGACAAGATAATCAAACTCCATGATTATAATGGAATAGTTGAGACGTTATGTTCGGAAATCTTTAAATCATATAAGAAAACAAAGATGCAAGATATCGAGATTATCAGTTACTATCTTGACGCTGTTATTTGTCACATGAATAAAGGTGTTCTTCTCGATATCACTCGAAAAGAAGAAAGCTTGGATTCATATGAGAAAATTCTCAAATTTATCCATACAAATGCAACCTATGGACGACTCGGCGTTGAAGGATTGGCAGATATGATGCATGTAAGTCTCACCCACTTTTCGAGAGAATTCAAAAAAAGATATGGCATATCGCCAAGAGAATACATGATAAACTTAAAAATTGCCGAAGCTAAGAAGCTATTACAAACATCATCTCTATCAATTAAAGAAATAGCTGAGACTCTCGGTTATTCTGACCAGTTATTCTTTTCCAAACAGTTTTCACAGAAAATTGGTGTATCGCCAAAACAATGGAAAAATACATATAAGTAAGTACGGTGGAATTTAATGGATTTTTCTTTTCCTTCAATCTTTCGAGGATAAGAATTTCTATATCTCAAAAAATGTACTTCTGTAGACATCTCCGTTTTATTAAAGCATTTAATGTGATATCAATTCACAAATTATGGATTGGTGTGGCTTATTTCCTCAATGCATATCAATTACTACTTAGATTTCTTTGTTTAAATCAGATATTTGGAATATGGAGATGAAATAGAGCAAACGAGTATGGAAATGATTTGAGAAAGTGAAATATGTTAAAATAATACATATATATGATGAATTCCTACATTCATTTATGGAAATTTCGGGATTAGTATAAAAACTATGAAAAACAACCTCCAGATTGAACAAATGAATTACTACCCAGTAAAAATCCGATCCAATGGCGGTGGTGGTGTATACTGGTTTCTCATCAAGCTTACAACTAACACAGGAGTTGAAGGTTGGGGGGAAATTATTTGGAATCCGTTCAATGCGGATACATTAGGTCTTATGTGTAGGGATTTTTATCTTGCCTATGTCAAAGGACAAAATCCATTTGATATAGAAAGGATATACCTCAAGGCTTTTTCCGTATTATGTAAAAGTCATAGTTGTCTCAACTTGATGGGAATAATCAGCGGTTTTGAGATAGCATTGTGTGATATTATTGGAAAGATTACTAATCAGCCCATTTACAATCTTTTTGGTGGAAAAGTAAATCAAAGCGTAAGGTCTTACACCTATCTTTATGACCCCAAGGATGAAATCTTCTGTGAAGACTTCTGGACGATGTCTGATGCCTGTGCAAAAAGAGCCAAGGAATATGTTGACATGGGATTTACAGCCATAAAACTTGATCCAACCGCCCCCTACCTTGATGCTTATGAAGTGCACTACCCTTTGCAAAAGACAATTGATCATTCAGTGGAAACAATTGGAAAGATTAGAGATGCTGTCGGAGAAACTGTGGATATCATTATTGGAACCCATGGTCAGTTCACCGCAGCGGGAGCAATATCCTTTGCAAAAGCCATGGAGCAATTCCATCCCTTGTGGTTTGAAGAACCCACACCTCCAGGAAATCCTGCAATCCTCAAGAAAGTAAGCGAAGCAACAACCATTCCTATTGCCACAGGAGAAAGACTGGCAACAAAATTCGATTATACTCCTTATATTGAAGACAAAAGTGTAGATATTTATCAAATTGATATAAGTGGCGTAGGAGGGCTTTTTGAATCAAAGAAAATCGCCTCTATGTGTGAAGCCTTCCATACGTTGATTACTACGCATTTTTGGGCAGGGCCTGTAAATTTTGCTGCTCAATTGCAACTCGCTTCCTGCTGTCCCAATTTTCTCATTCAAGAGTCAATTGACACAATGGGTGATTTCGGTGGGTTTAATAAAGTACTCGACACTCCATTTTTGTGGAAAGAAGGTGATTTCTATGTTTCTGATAAACCAGGTCTGGGCCTTGATTTGAATGAAACCAAATTACGGGAATATGTAATATCGTCATATGACGAAAAAAACGTACTAATTTAAAAGGAGAATTATGGTGAAAAAGAAGACATTGGCTGTTCTGTTTTGCGTCCTGCTTCTTGCCGGCAGTGTATTTGCCAACGGTTCTGCAGAAACAGCAGCCCCAAAGCAAAGAACTCTTACCATCTGGTATGAGGGAAATGAAGCTGAGTCGTTTACTCGTTTGATTCCTGAATTCGAAAGTGCGAATCCTGGTATCAAAATTGAATTGGTCAACATTCCTTATTCAAATCTTGCAAACCAGGAACTTGTTGCTTGCCAATCGAATGCAGGGCCCGATCTGATGTGGCAAAGCAATTCTTGGGTTAACAGCTTTGCACAGATGAACCTGCTTGAAGATCTCACCGATGAGATGCAGAAGTATGACAACTTGAAGAATTTCCAGAACGAAATCAATCCAGTCACTCTTGAATTGGGCAAATTGGATGAAAGAATCTATGGCCTTCCTTGGTCCACGGAAGCAATGAGTCTTGTCTATAACAAAGACATGTTTAGAGAAGCTGGTCTTGATCCGGAAAATCCACCAAGGACTTGGGCGGAAATGATTGAATATGCTCAGAAACTTACCGTTGACAAGAATGGAGATGGTATCATTGATCAATATGGATTTGCCGTCTGTGGAAATGCTCCGGGTAATTGCTGGTTCCGGTTTGTTCCTGATTTGTGGTCAGCTGGTGGAGAGATTGCTACATCCGACTTGAAACATGGAAATATTGATACAAAAGAGGCTTTGGAAGCTTTAAAATACTATACAGAATTCCTTACACAATACCATGTAGCTCCAGAAAGTTCTGTCAATAACAACTCTGGTGACAACAGGACCTTGTTCATCAACAAGAAAGTCGCAATGTATATCGATGGTCAATCCGGTGTGATGAATGTGCAAAAGGAATCAAATATTGATGTTGGTATCTGTTTGTGGCCTGGAAAGAATGGCCCCACAACAGCTGGTCTTGGGGGAATGTATGTAGTTATGCCCAAGAACGCAAAGAACAAAACCGATGCTTGGACATTCCTCAATTACTTCTATGATACAAAGGTACAAGAATGGTTCCCTGTTGCTTTCCCTGTAAAACTTGAAGCTCAAAAGGCAGAGAGATTCAATAATTATCGCGATGAGCGTTACAGAGAGCAATTGGCCCATACAAGGAATTTCCAGCTTCTTGGAGATACCCCTACCTGTCAAACCATCATTATGGAGATGATTCAATCTGTTCTTTCTGGTATCGCTACTCCAGAGCAGGCATTAAAGAATGCCAATGAACAGATTACCGCAGCTCTTGATGTATAAATTGATTATCAAACCGGCAAGGTAATACTTGCCGGTTCCCTTCAAGGAACTGTTTCATGAAAAAAAGTACAAACCGTATAGTCAAAGAGCAGCCTATTCTCTACTTGCTGCCCGCACTGCTCGTGTTAGCAGTATTGGTTTTTGTCCCCTTGATGACAAACATCATAAAAAGTTTCTCATATAAGGACTCTTTTTCATTAGCGAATTATCGAAGATTATTCACTGACAAGCAGTTCCTCAAAGATTTGAAGAACACCTTCGCATGGCTTTTGTATACGCTTCCGTTTGAAATGGTCCTTGGTCTGTTTATTGCAATTCTCCTGAATATGAAAATCCGTTTCCAGAAATTTTTCAGGACTTTGTTCATTATCCCATGGGTTATTCCTGCCACGGTTGTCTGTATCATTTGGAAATGGATGTACAACGCTGATTACGGCATTCTCAACAGCATCCTCATGAAACTGCATATTATTTCCAAGTATCAACTTTGGCTTGCATCTGCCCAACAATCCCTGCCATGTCAGGCAGCTGTATATGTATGGAAGATATCGCCTTTTGTCATGATTATGTACCTTTCTGGTTTACAAGGCATTTCCCCGGATATCTATGAGGCCGCAAGAATAGATGGAGCAAATTGGTTCGTACAAACATTCAAGATTACTATCCCTCTTCTCGTATCTGTCATGCGTTCTGTTATCTTGGTTTCCACCATCTGGGCTTTGAATTCCTTTGTGTATGTCTACTCATTAACGGGAGGAGGACCTGCCAGGGTATCTGAGACCGTACAGATTTTCATTTACAAAACGGGTATCGAACAATTCAAATTTGAATACTCGGCAACTGCGGCAAATGTGTTCTTGGTAATCGTGATGATCGTTGCACTCATCAATATAAAAGTCGGTGACAAAACTGAAGAGAAAACCCAATAAGGAGGAAACATCATGAGGCAATCAAAAATACGACTCTCGTACATATTTATATATGTTCTTATTTCTTTAATGGCTCTTATTATGATATTTCCATTCTTTTGGGTGATATCTTGCTCATTGAGGCCATCAGACCAGTTGCTCACGTCCCCACCACGTCTTTTTCCTTCGACCGTATCGTTTGCCGCATTCAAGCATGTACTTACGGAGACAAACATCCCAAGATTTTTCTTGAATTCAGTAATCATTTCTGTTACTGCTACATTACTTTGTATCATTATCGCCTTACCCGCTGCATATTCTTTTGCCCGTCACAAGTATAAAGGGAAAACGTTTTTCCTTCTTGTCATTCTCCTTTGCAATATGGTTCCGCAGGCTTCTACGCTTGTTCCGCTCTATCGATCATTAAACTCGTTGGGAGTGCTGAACAAGCATTTTACGATTTCTTTTACTCACCTTCTTTGCATGCTTCCTTTCTCTATCATCATGCTTCGAGGCTTTATTGCTACAATACCCAGAAGCCTTGAGGAAGCAGCAACAATCGACGGCTGTTCAAAGCTTCAGGTTCTTCTCCGGGTAATCCTCCCCATTAGTGCTCCCGGTATCTTTGCCACGGCAATGTATGCTTTCATGATTAGCTGGGAAGAGTTCATGTATGCTTTGACATTCTCCACAAGCGACTTGGTCAGAACCCTTTCTGTAGGTATTCAGATGTTCTCTATGGAATATAAAGTAGATTGGGGTTCTATTCTTTCATCTTCTGTCTTAATGTCACTCCCTATTCTTATCCTGTTCTTCTTTATCCAAGATGTCTTTATACAAAGCGCAACTGTAGGGGCTGTAAAAGAGTAACGATAAACAAAGTCATTTTTCAGATACCATAAGCCCGTACGGCTAGAAGATGCCTCGCGGCAAAACTGACAAATCGAATTGAAAGAGTTTGCCATAGGCAATGAGTTTGCTTTTGTTTACAAAGTCAATAAGGAGTAATGAATTATGGATAAAAGAATAATCAACTGGGGTATATTGGGATATGCAGGAATTGCACGTAAACATGTTTTACCTGCAATGAGAAGCTGCGCAAATGCCCACTTGTACGCGATAGCTTCCCGTAACAAGGAAAAGCTTGATGAAGCATTCTCCTCGTTTGGCTTTGAAAGGACATATCTATCTTATGATGAACTTCTAGAAGATCCCAAGGTTGATGCTGTTTACATTCCTCTTCCCAATAGACTTCACAAAGAATGGGTTATGAAAGCGGCAAAGCACAAGAAGAGTATTCTTTGCGAAAAACCATTATCGCTATCAGCAGATGATTGTAAGGAAATGATTGATATTGCCAAGGAAAACCATGTATTCCTCATGGAAGCTTTCATGTATAGGTTTACCAACAGAACTCAAAAACTCAAAGAGTTACTTTCTTCCAAGGTTATCGGAGACATCAAGACCATAAAATCCTCGTATAGGTTTTACATGGATTCATTTGAAACCAATGATATCAGGCTCAATAAGGATTTAGCGGGAGGCGCTCTTCATGATGTGGGCTGTTATCCCATCAATCTGTTAGGGATGATCACCGGAAAAATTCCCACCAAGATCAAAGCGGTAAAGAATACATATCAAGGAGTCGATACTTCCCTATCGGCCATTCTCAAGTATGACAGTGGTATTATTGCTTCAATCGATTGCGGCTTTGACAGCCAGTCTTGTCTTTTGACTGAAATTTCCGGGACAAAAGGTTCCATAATAATGCGAGACAGTTTCTTGGACACGGATGCTCCCATAGTCGCTGTCATGAACTCCACCGGGAAACTCACAAAATACGAAATACCCGTTTCTGCCCGTTACGAAGATGAGGTACAAGCAGTTACAAAAGCTATTCTGTCAGGATCCAAAGAACTTCTTCCATGGGAAGAATCAGTCAAGAACAATCAGCTGATCGCTGATATTCTTGCAATTGCGGAGGAATAAGCATGATACACTTCGGTATTGTAGGATGTGGGAACATTGCGCACAAATTTGCGGAAGCTGTAAAACTTGTCCATGAAGCCACAGTGACCTGTTGTGCCTCCCATGATCTCTCAAGAGCACAATCGTTTGCACGGGAAACAGGAATTAAGACAGCTTATGGAAAATATGAAGACTTATTTTCTTCCCAAGAAGTCGACATAGTTTATGTAGCGACTACATGCAATTTTCATTATGAGAATATCAAAGGAGCCTTACTTTCTGGCAAATCCGTCCTTTGTGAGAAAACAATGGCGACCACCTCAAAAGAAACCATAGAGCTTTTCTCCCTCGCAAAAGAAAAAGGACTCTTCTTGTTTGAAGGCATGTGGTCTTTATTTTTGCCTGCCATACAAAAAGCAAAACAATGGATTGATGATGGAAGAATAGGTGATATCTCACTAGCCTCCTATTTTGGAGGAATTCATGCTCCATCCGACAATCGGATTTTCAACAAGGAACTTGGCGGCGGAGCATTTCTAGACTTGACGGTATATCCCTATGAGATCCTATCTTTTCTTTTGGGAAAACCTGGGAAACTTGTGAAATCTGACCTCACTTTTGCAAACGGGGTAGATACAGTCAACTCAATCATCATGGACTTCGAAGGAACAAAAGGAATGATAGCGACTACTGTATATGCTCGAATTCCTTCCCCTTCAGGTATCTTTGGCAACAAGGGATACATCCTTATTGAACAAACCCATAGAGCTGATACAGTGCGCCTGTTTGATGACAACTTTATATTACAGGAAGAATTCACATCATTTGTCTCAAATGGGTTTGAGTATGAAATTCAAGAAGCGTGTAATCTTTTCAAACAAAAGGCGACAAAAAGTAGAATATGTACTCCCGAACTCACAATTTCATTTCTAAAACTCATGGAGGAGTCCATCTATGAAAACAGATAAAGAACAGCTGGCAATTACCATCATGCAAGAAGACACATTGTGTTTTCCCACAATCACTACAGAAATGATTTTAGACATTGCCAAATCCCTTTCAGTAGAATTGCATAGAAGAAAATCTCCTTCGTTTCTGATTGCTCAGGTTAATGGGAGATCGCTTTATACCGAAAGTTTTCCCCATGCTTCCATTGACAATGAGAATTGGGCAAGACGGAAAGGAAACACTACCCTTCTATTGGGAAAAAGTTCCTATCGAGTGACTCTGGAGATGAGAATAAATGGAAAAGATCTATCCAATCGAGGAGTCGCTATCTCCGAGTATGCTCTTTCAGGAGGGGCCTTTCCTATCAAAATCAATGATCTTGTCATAGGGTATTTGGGTTTATCTGGAACAACACAAGAGGAAGAACATCAACTCATTGCAGACGCAATTGCGAACTATCAAAACAAGAAAATTCCATCAATTTTTGATTGATAAAGGAAAATATGGAAAATAAACCCAACTTTAGATTTGGAATAATCGGAGCTGGCCATATTGCCAACAGATTTTGCAATGCAGCAAAAACAGTAAAAAATATTGAAGTTGTTGCGGTAGGAAGCAAAAGCCAAGAACGGGCTCAAGAATTCGCCAAGAATAACGATGTCCCTTCTTCCTATAGTGATTACGAAGAAATGCTATCCAAAGAGAAGCTTGACGCTGTATATGTTGCCACAACAAACAACTTTCATTACCAGAATGTACTACAAGTCTTAGACTACAAAATACCAGTTCTTTGTGAAAAGCCTTGCCGACATACGGCAAGCCTTTGACGCATCTCCCGTTGATATTGCAGTCCCTCCCTATCCCGACGACCTCGCACAATTCAGGCTTCTTTTCGAACCCTTGCACGACGACACGATCACCCGCCTTGACGGTGGACGTGGGGACTTCCACCGTATGCAGGATTTCCCCCAGCCTGTCTTTTTCCGGCTGCGCAAAGTCTATGTCATCCATCATCTCGGCAAGATCGTATTCCCTTTGTTCATAGCCATAGAAATGCCGTCTTTCGACGATCTTCCAGCCGTCCACGACGTAGACCCCGTTGTCTTCGTCGATCTCATCCGTAGCGGGATAGACCCCGACAGACAAGGTTCCGCCGAAGTAGTTGGCGATGACCTGCGCAAGCCTTGCGGCGGCGTACCCATCGTCATGCCCGAAGCCACGGCACCCCTTGAGTTCGCAATATCTCAGGAACGCCTCGACGCTGTCCCTTCCGCCGTTCCAGTGCAGGTATACCCCCACTCCATCATCCGAAAGACCACGAACGAACCCTCTGTTTCCCATATAATGCACCTCCTGCAAACGATTCCATCGCATACGCAACGGATTGAAAACCGTTCGCATAACCCCAAAAAGGGTCGTGCGAGTGATTTTCTGACATGAAAAAAGCCACCCGTGCGGATGGCTTTGGAATCTCTGTCGAATTAATCTTTGAAACTCAGGGTTCGCCCCTTTGTACAAATGATACATGTTTGCGCTTCCAAAACAAACAGCCGTGCTATACTGTCCCCCAGCTATACTTCAAAGTCAGTCATCTATCTTCGGGGAGAGAGATAGAATGAAGAAACTTATTGTCACGCTGGCCTTGATTCTCTGTATACAGCCTTTATTTGCAAAAGACGAATGGTTCTATCTCTCCAGCAATGAAATTAATAACCCAGGGGCTGCAAGATATGTGATTCCAGCGAATCAAATACAAACAAAAGGAATGTCGGATTCAATAAATTATGGATATTGTGATGTAAGAATTTCTGGGGAGAACGCACCATTTCCTCAAATGGATATAACTTTTTGGTTTATTATCAATCGCAAGTCACCTAGTAGTCAAATTACTAAGGAAAACTTGCTGAAATTTTCCAATGAGCCCATAATAAAAATCAGAGATGACAATTCTGATATATACACCATAAAACCGTACGGATATCATGAGCTATATTTGTATGGTGACGATGCGAAAACAATACGAGATCTACTCAAAAAAAACAAATCTCTCTCGATAGTGATACGGGATAGTAATAAAGAGATTTCTTTCAAAATACCTAGTAATAATTTCAAACAAACATGTGGCGATGTATTAATGAGAATAGACAGCATCCCATTCGATGAATGGACACATATGAACAGCAACTTCAATTGGATTTTTCTACAAGACCCAGAAAGTAAAAATTTTATTTCTATTGTAACGCCACGCAAAGGATATATCAATGAATATAGATTTAGTTTTAATATATATGAACAATATGACGATGGATATTGCAAAGTAACTTCATATGAAAATGATTGGATTACCATATTTGCAATAAATTCACACGGGCAATTTGATAGTCCTATTTCTCGATTCAGAGAAATAAGAGAACCTGATTCAATAAAGTTGCGAGACTTATTCATTTCTGGCGATGCTATTACATTTATACTTGGAACATCCAATATTGACGAACCTATGCAATTTGTCATGAAAAATACGGATTCGTATATTGAACTTGATAAAGAAAACTAGAGTAAATAAAATTTTAGATGCCGATATAGAAATATAGCGTCTAGCCGACTTGAACGACTTGCAATCCTAGACACTTGGGACGCTCACTGACTAGCCGGGTCACAACGCCCGGCTGGCCTCTTTCAAATCACATCTCATGGGTTCCAATCCATTCAAGCAATGATTCATAGGATGTCTCGCCCTTCGCAAGGTTCAGTCCTAATTCGACAAGTTCATCGTCGGTCGAGAGAATCCTGATCCCATTGACTTCAAGGAAAGTCAGCATCACATAGATTCCTATCCTTTTGTTTCCATCGACGAACGCATGGTTGGACACCAACGAATATCCGATTCTCGCGGCTTTCTCTTCCTTTGACGGATACAGTTCCTTGCCGTCGAACGTAGCGAACGCACTCGCTATCGCGGAATCCAGCAGGTTGAAATCCCTCAGACCTGCTCTGCCTCCGGTCTCTTCGATCATCAGTTTTTGCAACAGAAGTACCTTGTCAGTGGAAAACCGAATCATTCAGCCAACCTCATGAACGCTTCCTTGTACTTGTCGAGGATACGTTTCGCGACTACATCAATCTTTTCGTCATCGGTCAGATCATAGATCCCCGGTTGTTTCAAATCGATAATCATGTAGGACGGCATGTTGTTCTTGAAAATGATGGCATTTCCGTTTTTCTCGGCTATCCTTACAGCTTTTGAAAAATTCCGGTTGGCCTCGGTCATGGTGATTATCTGATTGGTGTTGATTTGCATGACAGTTCTCCTTGTTTTGCATTGTAGTGCAATATCTAGGATGTTTTCAACCTATTTCAGATTCAATGTTGCAAAAACTTTCGGTTTCCTATGCCCTCCTCAAAGGGCACGGGAAACCGCCCCTACGCTCGCAGGTTTTTTGTTGTCAGAAAACAGAAGCGGAAGTACAATGCTTTCATGGGCAAGAATAGAAACCACCCAAAAGCTATAATCACAGGGAAAGCTGGAGATATAGTAAAACCTTCATGGAGTCCTGTAATTCCGCAACCCACAATAGTTAAGGATAAAGTACCGGAACTCCATAGAAATGCTTCAATTTATGACATAAGGAATGAGCTATCTGAATGAGCTTGATGATCTGCACGCTCATGTATGGCTGCGCCAGGACGCTCCCCTCAAACGGAAGCATATCAACCGGTTACTGCAAAGATACCTTGTGGAAGGAAGCTGATTTTTCAATATTTCTGAGGCGGATTTGCGTGGGCATGTCGCATTGGCAATTTGACACCCCTCTGAAAATTCCGACACCCCTTGAAAGTTCTTTGTACTGGTTATAGCCAATCGGCGATATCAATTATCTTTATGCCTTCGTATTGATATTCTTCGTGATGCGTTCTAGCTATTATCATTTTTGGATATGCGTCCCTGATTTGCAGGAGAGGACTTACTTCTCTTGAAAAAGTAGATGAGTCGCTTATGTTATCGGCTACTTGGATGTAAATTTTCTCATTACGTTTTATTGCAACGAAGTCTATTTCCTTCTTGTAGAGTACGCCAACGTACACTTCATATCCGCGGCGTAGTAATTCCACTGCAACGATATTTTCCAGGACGCGCCCATAATCGAGATTTTTTGTTCCAAGCTTGGCATACCTGAATGTATGATCACTCAAGTAATACTTATCATTGGAAGCTAAGTATTTTTTCCCGTTGATGTCGTATCTGCGGATTTTATAAAATGCAAAAGCATTACATAGATACTGGATATATGCGCTAACGGTTTTGTGATTGATTCTATCCTTGTTGTCTGTCAGTGTTTCGGCAATATTACGGGAAGACGTCAGATTAGATATATCGTCCATAAGAAAATCTGCAATTCTATCCATCAATTGTGGATTGCGTATCTTATACTTTTGCCTGATATCTCTAACTATCAGTGTGTTGAACACCTCGGCAATGTAATCATATTTTGCTTCAATGTCTTTATATAGGTAAGAACCTGACATTCCTCCTTCCTTGAAATAGTTTTCAAACGCAGAATATTTGTCAGTATATTCATAATACTTTAGATATTCTTCAAACGAGAACGGATACACCTTTATTTCAAAGGTTCTGCCTGTAAACAGCGTCGCGAGGTCCGAGCTTAACAAAAATGCATTGGAACCAGTCAAATAAATATCGTATCTCTCTTGAGCGTGCAAGCTATTAATTGTTAATTCAAATTGTGGACACAACTGTACTTCGTCTATCAGAACAAAGTTTTCCTTTCCAGAAACGTAAGCCTTTTCTATGAAGTCATTCAGCAAATGATGGTCTTTCAAATTCTCAAACTGAGTAAGGTTGAAGTCGATGTGAATTATATTGGCATGTGGCATGACAGTGCCAATGTAATCCCTTAACGCTTCAAGAAGTTTCGATTTTCCTGAGCGACGGACACCCGTTATAACCTTTATATCGGGCGTTCCTATTGATTTCTTTATTTTCTCTATGTAATAGTCACGTTCTATAATCTTCACCGGAAAGCCCTCCTGTAGATTGATGCCGTTGCGGTTATAGAAAAAAGTATATCATATCCGTTTCCCAAAAGAAAGAATATTTCAGTTTTGGGAAATAGGGCTGTTGGCAAATAAGATTTACTTCGGAAGGTTCTTATTCGCAGGTCTTTTATTTCTCTGAAGAAATCTTCCTTGTTCAAGCATGAAAGTGGTTTTCAAGGATGGAAGAAAAACAAGGATGTACTGGAGCAGATTCAAATGGAAATCGGACTGAGCCGATTATCTACGTAAGCAAGAAATGAGAATAAAAGAGATTTGGTGACATCTTCGCAGTCGGAATTGATACAATCTCACACCTCTGAAACGCTCATTTTTCATTGAAATTTGAGGGATTTTGCTATTTTCAGGTCATCATCCCCAAACTTGAGTCTTTCCGCATTCCATCCGGCTAATCCGAAAACGAAACCCCAGAAACACATTGAACTTTTCGATAGGATGAGAAGCGGACAGGAAGAATTGGGGGAAAACCAACAGAACCCTTTACTGGGCATACGAGGGCTCAACTCGTTTTTCTGTGGGGTGCTGATTTGGGATAGCGACGGGAGCTGCCCCATATCTTGAGGAAGAAATACTTCTGGTCTTGGTAGCCGTAGGCGGTTCTTCTGGTGATTCGTGTTGTAGCAAACCAAATCTACCAGCTTTCCCATCCTTCTTTCTATTCCCCCGTATTCCTTCGTTCTGACTGCCTGCTCACTGTTTCCCGCATCCCACAGTTTTCCACGTTGAGCCCTTTTTATCTTGATTAAAATGCTGAAATCCACACGATCATTCTGTTGGTTTTTAGAGTATCAAAGACACCTCGACCTTCGCAGCAAGGCATTCATTCTGTATCCTTCGTCTCTGGCCGCCAGTTCAAAAGGCTTTGCGAACAGGGTCGCAACGATTTCCTCGCCCCGCCAGGCGCCGTATTCCTCCAAGAGCCGACCGATATCATCCAAAAAATCTCTGCCCATCGTCGCATACGGCAACCCTCAGCATGATCGCCCCCCTTTGTTTCGCTATTCAAACACTAAACTCCAGCTTTTTGCTTTGTTTTTTTCGTTCTTCCGACTGCTTCTTCCGTGACCGACGATGGACGCTCGATCGCAGAAAGGGGAAAGGTTTGTTTTAGGCCACAAAGACCGTGATGTTCCGGTTTCGAAGCTTCTCGACGACTTCCTTTGGGGTTTCGGAATCGGTGACAAGGATATCGATTTCGTTTAAACCGAAAGCAAGGCTGAATGCCTTGCGGCCGAATTTCATGTGATCGATTATGAGGATTTTTTCCCTTGCGTGGGCGATGGCTTTCTTTTTGAAGCTTGCTTCGCTCGGCAGTGCCGTATAGCACCCAATGTCAGGGTCAACTCCGGAGACTCCGATGATACATTTGTCCACATAGTACTTGCCAAGGTGCTCCTCGGCGTCCGGCCCGAGGGTCTGGTGCGTATCGCGTCTCAGTTCCCCTCCGATTTGAATGATGTTGTTGGTTTCGTTTGCCAAAAGGATATCCGCAATATCGGGAGAATTTGTGACGAAGAGCATGTTCTGCCGATCTTTGATTAAGGGGGCAAGAGTCTGTGTTGTGCTTCCTCCGTCGATGATGACACTTTCGTTGTCTTTGACAAGACCGGCTGTGAAAGCGGCTATTCTTTGCTTGAACTCCTTGTTTTTTTCCAGCCTGTCATTGAGCGCGGAAGTCTGCCAGACCGCTCTTTTCTGCTCGACCAAGATTGCGCCGCCATGGGTTCTGATGATGAGTTTCGCTTTTTCCAACGCAATCAGATCTCTTCTGATCATCGTTTCGGAAGCATTGAAGACCCTTGAAAGCAGTACGACGTCCGTCTTGGGGTTTTTCGTTATGTATTCAAGAATTCGGTTGCGTCTGTCGTGAATAAGTGTTTGGTTTGCCATGTCCTGATTGTAAAATGGAATCGATGAAAAGGAAAGAGAAATTTGCATAAAAAATGCAAAAAATATTTCTTAAGTTGCAAAATTTTGAAAATATTGGACAGAAAAATGAAAAAATTAGTTTTACAGATGAGAAAACTCGTTGTACAGTGTTCTTAAGGAGTCTCAAATGAAACTTGTTTCTGCAAAAGAAATGTTGATTGATGCGTCCAAGGGCCACTATGCAGTCGGACATTTTAATTTAAACAACATGGAAAGCGTCAGAGCTTTCCTTCTTGCGGCCCAAGAGGTCAAATCCCCAATCATTCTCGGCGTTTCGGGCGGGACCGCAAAATATATGGGCGGATATCGCACGATAGCCCATATGGTCCAGGATTTTGTGGATTTCCTGAAAATCACGGTTCCTGTTGCAACCCATGTCGACCACGGCAAATACACCGAAGCTTTGGAAGCCATCGAAAATGGTTTTACTTCCGTGATGTTCGATGGTTCATCCTATCCGATTGAAGAGAATATCGAGAAAACCAAGGAAGTCGTCCGGCTTGCCCATGCCAAGGGAATCAGTGTGGAAGCCGAAGTCGGCGGAATCGGCGGCGAGGAAGATGGGCATATTTCCAGAGGTGAATGCGCCGATCCGAATCAGTGCAGAAGGATTGCAGAGTTGGGCGTGGATTTTCTTGCTGCCGGAATCGGAAATATCCACGGAAAATACCCGGCGGATTGGGAAGGTCTTCACTTTGATCTTCTCGAGCAGATCAAGAAGCAGGTCGGAGACATTCCTCTGGTTCTTCACGGCGGTTCCTGCATCCCGGACGATCAAATCCGAAAGGCAATCTCTTTGGGCGTGGCAAAGATAAACGTCAACACAGAGTGTCAGATCGCTTTCACCGATGCCACCAAACAGTACTTTTTGGAAAACAAGGATCAAGAGAGCAAAGGTTTTTTCCCGCGGGCGGTGCTGGCTCCCGGCCTTGAGGCGACAAAGGCTATGTGCATCAAGAAGATGACCCTTTTCGGAAGCACGGGCAAGGCTTGAAATGTACGAAATCGTCGGCGTGGGACACAGCTGCCTGGATAGGCTCTGCATAGTGGAGAATTATCCGAAAGAAGATGACTCCACCCATATCGTCTCCACCTCCGTTCAAGGCGGCGGGGCAGTTGCCACTGCCTTGGTCGCTGCATCCCGCCTTGGCATCGGCGCCGCTTTCATCGGAAATATCGGAAATGACGAAGTATCCGACCGAATCGTCGGTTTCTTCGAAGCGGACGGTGTTTCCACTGCGCTTATGTCAAGAAGGTCCGATTGCCATGGTCTGGAATCGTTTGTGATGGTGAATCCCGCGAACGGCTCCAGAACCAAGTTTCCACAAAAAGACGAAAATCCGCCGATTGAATGGAACAGCAAATCGGAAGCGGCGATCAAAGAGGCAAAAGTACTGCATCTTGACGGAACCAATTATGCGAACGCCGTCAAAGCGGCGTCGATTGCAAAATCCTGCGGAGTGACTGTTTCTCTGGATGGATGCTCCATGCAGGAAGACAATCGGAAAAACCGCGAGCTTGCTTCGCTGTCCGATATTCTGATTATGAACCGGAAGTATCCATTGAAGGTCAGCGGAGAGCTTTCTTATGATGAAGCGCTCCTGAAGATCGCTTCCTGGGGACCAAAAATCGTCGTCTGCACTTTGGGAGAGCAGGGCTCTTTGGCGGTGATCGGCGGAAAAGTCTGCCGGTTCGAGCCTTACCGCCCGAAGAAAGTGGTTGATACCACGGGCTGCGGAGATGTTTATCACGGAGCGTTCCTTTGTGCGTATGTGTTGGGAATGGATGTCGGTCGGGCGATTGTCTTCGCGGGCATCGCAGCAGGATTGAAATGTGAAAAACTCGGAGGCAGGGCCGGAATTCCGACAAGGGCGGAAGTTTCGGCTCTGATCGGAGATTTGGTGATTTGATTAAGAGCTTAACTACACATTGTGTAGAAAAAAAAAGGAGAAAAACATGAAGAAAGCACTATGCATCATCCTTATTGCATTGATTGCCGGCACGGTAATTTTCGCGCAAGGCGCTTCTGAGAAAACTCAGAAAGGCGGCACAGGAGAACTTATTCTCTATACTACGGTCAAGGATGCCCACTATGATATCACGATCGGAAAGTTCAACGAACTCTATCCGGACATCAAGGTCTACTCGACCTATGGCGGAGCAGGGGACATGAAAGCCCGAATCCAGGCTGAGTCTTCCAACCCGCAGGCCGACGCCATGTTCGGCGGTCTTCAGTATGCCGATCTGGGAGCGTACGGCGACTTCTTCGAGACCTACGTCAGCGTCAATGACAACAAGATGGCCGATGGATACAAGAACACCTCGGGAAAACTCACGTTCCACGACATTCAGATTCCATGCCTCGTCGTAAATGACGCACTCGAATCCGAGCTCGGTCTCAAAGTCACAGGTTGGAATTCTCTTCTTGACCCGAAGTTGTACGGAAAAGTCGTCACGGCCAATCCGACGGCCTCTTCCTCCGCCTGGAACAACCTCCAGTGCCTGCTTACCGACTTCGGCGGCTGGAACAGCGACGCGGCTTGGAATTACATCGCAAAGCTGATGCAGAACGGTCTGGTGGTCGTAAACTCATCCTCAATCCCCGCCAAGTCAACCTTTGCAGGCGAGTATGTGGTCGGCCTTTCCTATGAGCCGCAGGTTGTGAAAATCATCGACGGCGGAGACAATTCCGCACACATGGTCTTCTGGGAAGAGGGCACGACCAGCGTCGGTTTCGCTTCCGCAGTCATCAAGGGCGCCAAGAACCTTGAAAATGCCAAACTCTTCATCGATTTCCTCCAGTCCGACGCGGGACAGCAGACCTACCTCGACGCCGCCGCCAGGCCTGCATCGACATCCAGGTTCTCCGGTGGAAGCCCGACGATGGTCGACCTTGCCACCATCAACGTGAAGGTCGCGGACACCGAAGCTCTTGCGAAGAACAAAGCTGAAATCTGCGACAAGTGGAACACTTATTGGGCTCAGTACGGCAAGAACTAATCACAAGCATTTAAGAATAAAACTTATCAATGTGTCCCTGGGTTCCAGGGGCACAGACTTTTTCAAAAAAGCGGAGTGGCAAAAATCAAATGGACGTAAGAATCAGAATCAATCATGCAGTTAAAAAATATGGTGACTTTGTCGCCATTCCGGATTTGTCTGTGGAGATACAGCCCGGTGAGTTTTTCACTCTGCTTGGACCTTCGGGTTGCGGGAAAACGACTTTGCTCAGAATGATTGCGGGATTCAACTCCATCGAAGGGGGCGAGTTTTACTTTTCCGACCGCCTGATCAATGATTTGGATCCGGCAAAAAGAAATATCGGGATGGTTTTCCAAAACTATGCCATTTTTCCGCACCTGACCGTCAGAAAAAATGTTGCATTCGGTCTGAAGAACCGGAAGCTTCCTCCAGACCAGATAAAGCAAAAAACCGAAGAATTCATGGCCTTGATGAAGATTAATGAATATGCCGACCGCCTTCCGGAAAAACTCTCCGGCGGCCAACAGCAGCGCGTGGCCCTTGCCAGAGCGCTTGCCATCGAACCAGAAGTACTGTTGATGGACGAACCTCTTTCCAACCTTGACGCAAAGCTGAGAGTAGAAATGAGGAGCGTCATCAAGGAGATTCAGAACCGTTTGAGAATCACCACTGTGTATGTTACCCATGACCAGGAAGAGGCAATGGCTGTTTCGGACAGAATCGCGGTGATGAATCTCGGCGTCATCCAGCAGATTGGAACCCCCAAGGCCCTGTACCAGAGACCCGCAAACAAGTTCGTCGCAACTTTCATCGGTCGGACGACATTTTTTGATGCAAAGATTAAGAAGGACAAGACTGTGCGGGCGATCGTGTTTGACAACGGTTACACCGTAAGCATGCCCAACCTTATCGACGAAGTCCAAGACGGGCAGAGCGTAGTGGTATCGATCAGACCCGAAGAGCTCGTGATAGAGAATTCTGCGACCGTCGACCATTCCAATTGTCTTGCCGGAAAGGTGGTATACAGCACTTTCCTGGGTCTGAACACCCACTACATGGTCGAACTCGAAGACGGCAACAGAGTAGAGATCATCCAGGAATCCCAGATCGATGACATCATCGAGAACGGGGTCGAAATCAAAATGACAGTCAATGCCGAAAAAATAAACGTATTCACTTCTGACGACGAGAAGTCACTGGTAAAGTGAGGAAGAAATGAAGAAAAAGAAGCTTGATTTCTGGATTGTCGCCAGCCTTGTCCTACTTGGGTTATACCTGCTGTTCATGGTCTATCCTCTGCTGAAGATTTTTACACAGTCCGTCACGGATGAGAATGACGGACATCTGACGCTCAGATATTTCATAAAATTCTTTGGTCAGCCCTTCTATTCAAGAACACTCCTGAACAGCTTCAAGGTTGCCGTCTGCGCCTGCGCCGTTTCCCTGGTTCTTGGGGTTCCCCTTGCCTACTTGTACAATATGTATCAGATGAAGGGGCGCAAACTCCTTCAGATGCTAATCATACTTTCCTCCATGTCGGCTCCGTTCATCGGGGCTTATGCCTGGGTCAAACTCCTGGGAAGGGCCGGGGTGATCACGAAGTTCATCAAGGCAGTGTCGGGAATCACCATACCGAATATTTACGGATTCAACGGAATATTGCTTGTCCTTTCCCTCAAGCTGTTTCCATTGGTATTCCTGTATGTTTCGGGTGCGATGAAAAACATCGACAACTCTCTTCTCGAGGCTTCGTCCAACATGGGCGTAACGGGGGTAAAACGCTTCTTCACGGTCGTCATCCCCCTGTGTCTTCCTTCCATTCTCGCGGCTACGCTGATGGTTTTCATGCGGGCCATTGCGGATTTCGGAACACCCTTGATGATAGGTGAAGGATTCACAACTTTTCCGGTGATTATCTATAATGAATATGTAGGCGAAGTCGGAACGAACCACAACTTTGCATCGGCAATCGCCGTGCTCGCCATTTTCATCACTCTGGTTTTCTTTCTCATACAAAGGTACATCAACAACAGGAACAGTTTCTCGATGAACGCCATGCACCATGTCGAGCGGAAAAAAGCGAAGCCGTTGGCCAATTTTCTCATTCATCTTTATGGCTATGGCTTGGTCCTGCTTGCCTTGCTTCCACAGATTTATCTGGTTTACCTTTCTTTCCGGAAAACAAATCCAGGCGGGGAGGTTTTCCATCCGGGATTCTCGTTGGACAGTTATCGCTATGTCTTCAACAAAATGGGTGCGACCATTTGGAATACAGTAAGAATCTGCGGTTCGTCGTTGATCCTGATCATCGTTCTTGCCATTCTTATCGCATATCTGACCGTAAGAAGGAAAAACGTCCTGAATGCGGTCATCGACACACTTTCAATGGTTCCCTATGTCATTCCCGGCGCCGTTGTAGGGATTGCGATGATTCTTGCTTTCAACAACCCTGTCATTCCGCTTGTCGGAACCACCACCATTATGATAGTCGCCATGTGCGTCAGACGTATTCCGTATACAATACGTTCTTCCGTTGCGATTTTGTCCCAAATTCCTCTGTCAATCGACGAGGCGGCGGAATCTTTGGGGGCCGGGAAGCTTAAAACCCTTTGCACGATTACGATTCCGATGATGTTCAATGGAATTTTCGCCGGAGCGGTCATGAGTTGGGTGACCCTGATTACAGAGCTGTCATCTTCGCTTCTCCTGTATTCGTTCAGAACGCAGACACTTAATGTGGCTGTGTACAAGGCAGTATCCAATGGAACCGACGGACGAGCCTGTGCGCTTGCCTCGATTGTGACCGTATTCACCGTTCTCTCCCTTCTCCTTTTCAACCGCATATCCAAGGATGGAGACATCATGGTGTGAAAATTGCAGTCCTATTTTCTCAAGCATGATGAAAATTGTTTCTGGAGGGAAATTGAGTTCCGATGGAACAGGGAGCACAATGGTGCTTCCATAGGAAATGGAGCGCGCGGCGAGTTGTCAGCCGTTTAGCCAGCGGTCGATGAAGACTGAGACGCTGTGGTTCGTCCCTGCCATTTCCGCATTGGAAGAGGAATATCCGGTGCTGTGGGCGGACGCCCTGTATGAGAAGGCACGGGAGTTCGACCGGGTGGTCGGTACGGCTGTATTGGCAGTAGAAGCCGTCGGCATGCAGGGACTTGTCCATATCCTGGTGGTGGAGCCGATGGCCGAGGAAAGCGGGAGGACATATCCGGGGCTGTTTGAAGGGTTGAAAGATCGTGGCGTGAGGAAAGTATGGCTGGTGGCCGGTGACGCGCACAAGGGGCTGCGGAAGGCTGTCAGCACAGCATTCCTGGGAGCTGGCTGGCAGAGATGCAAGGTACGCTTCATGCGCGACATCCTCAGCCATTGTTTGCCAACTACACTTTAATTGGATTCCGTTCCCTTTTTCTATCAAAACTTAGGACTATTGACTTTTTGTCTTCCCCTCCCCCCCCCCCGGATTTCTGCATAGAGCCTTTAAACCCATACTTCTTCCTGAAGGTGATGTTTGAGAGCTACAGGCTCCGAATAGGCTACCTATCCCCCCAATTCTGTATTGAACCCTAAAATAAGCAAAAACCTGCATTTCCAATAGGATTTGCAGGTTTTAGGATATGTACGATTGTATTAAAATCGTAACTAATGATGGGCCCAGAAGGACTTGAACCTTCGACCCACGGATTATGAGTCCGATGCTCTAACCAACTGAGCTATAGGCCCTTGCATATCTTCTTGCATAGCACATAATTACATGCATAACAACCAGAAACGCGATAGTGAGTATAGCACATATCCCGAAGAACGTAAATTACCAATGCGGAAAAATATCAGCAGCGAACCATAGGAGACCGTCCGGCGTTTCATCGTACCATGAACGATATACCTGCTACTGAACATTTATCAGCTTTACATTTCTTTACCACAAGCGTATGTTTTACAATATGAAAGAACTGTTGCAAAATCCTGTGTTCATGGCATTCCTGGCCACGCTCGGCACATGGGCGCTCACCGCGTTGGGAGCCGCGTTGGTATTCTTCTTCAAGGAGATCAACCAGCGGGTATTGAACGTCATGCTCGGCTTCGCGGCCGGCGTCATGATCGCGGCCAGTTTCTGGTCCTTGCTCGCACCGGCCATTGAAATGGCGGAATCCAGCGTCCTTCCCGCATGGCTCGTCGCGGCGATAGGGTTCCTCGCGGGAGGAGCGTTCCTCTGGCTAGCCGACCGTCTGATGCCCCACATGCATTTCGGCGCACCGGAAGGGGAAGTCGAAGGCCTTCCGACACACCTGCGGAGAAGCATCCTGCTGGTGCTCTCCATCACCCTGCACAACATACCCGAAGGCATGGCGGTGGGAGTGGCTTTCGGTGCGCTGGCGATGGGCGGCGGAAATGCGGAATTGCTTGCGGCGGTGGCGGTAGCGATCGGTATCGGCATACAGAACTTTCCGGAAGGGGCGGCGGTCTCGATTCCGTTGCGCAGAGAGGGCCTGAGCCGGGGGAAATGCTTCTTCTATGGGCAGGCGTCAGGTTTTGTTGAACCGGTAGCGGGCGTACTGGGAGCATTGCTCGTAGTCGCGGCCAAGCCGATACTCCCCTATGCCCTCGCTTTCGCCGCAGGTGCCATGATCTACGTCGTTGTAGAGGAATTGATCCCCGAAGCGCAGCATGGCGCACAAGGCAACGACCATGCAGGCACCCATTTCGCGACATTCGGATGCATGGTCGGTTTTGCCATCATGATGATTCTCGACGTGGCTCTCGGCTGATAACCTTCGCCATATATCTAGACAGACAGCCCCAATTGGGGGCTGTCCGCATATTATCCGCAGAAACCAACTTTCCAGGATATCAATTGGCGTCTACTCGATGATACTTCTGAATTTCTTGGGGTAATAGGCGGAGCGGACACAAGGCACATCCATTCTCCCCCCGCCGCTTACACCCGCTCCAGCAGATTCTCGATCGTCAGCGTCCCCAGGGACTCGATGCCATGCCCTTGTATTTGTGCGGCGACAGCCTCGCCCGGAGTGTCCTGCTCTCCTTCCGTCATCCCATCGAATCCATAGAGCGATTCGACCAACTCCCGCACCTTCAGGTCTTCAAGAGGTCGCGATGGCATGAAGGATGTCTTGCCGTTGTTCGTGGGAATGATGTAGTGGAGCTCCGTCAGCAAGTCCAGATACCCATACAATCTCCGGTCGGGAATCATCAGACGCTGCGTCAACTCCCGCGTGGTAGTGACGCCACGGCCGTTCTTGTAGTTGCTGCCGATCAGCATCATGATATTGACGCCTTCCGTCAACTGACGCGCGGGAGACTGCGGCAGTCCCCGCAACTGCTGTCTGTCCGGCCGGTACTGGTGCACATATGCGATCTCGACCACGGTGAGGGCGATCATCCACAATACATAGACATACAGCAGGAACAGAAAAATCGCGGCGAATGAACCGTAGATCACCGAATACGCGACGGCCTTCGTCGTCAACCGAGTATAGAAGACATTGAGGACACCCACAGCCACCATGCCGAGGAAAGAACCAAGCACCGCGCTGGACACCCGGACCTTCGCGTTCGGAATGGCGAAGGCCAGCAGGAAAAATCCTACCCAGATGATCAGCCAGGGAGCGACCGTCCGCACGACTTTCATCCACCCGCTGATCGCGGGCAGCCCCATCAACCGTGTGAACCAGTTGCTCAGCATCGACTGAATCGAGAAATAGGCTGCAAGTATCAGCGTGCCGACGATCAAGAACGTCAGGAAACCGGCGAAACGCTTTATCGGATTTCTGTTGAGAGAGGTATGGTATATCTGGTTGATGATGGACCAGACCTTGTTGATCAGCAACAGGGCCGTGATAATGAACGAGATGATGCCGATGACGCCAAGGCTCGTGGCGTTTCCGGTATAGGTCTCGATCATACGCACCAGCTCACGTCCCGCATCCGCACCGAAAATCTCAATGAAAAACTGCGTCAGTACGTTCACGACCGACTGCAACACTCCGAAAGCGCCAAGGAACACGAATACAAACGTAATGCAGGGGACAAGCGCCATCAGCGTAGTATAGACCAAACCGGAGGCCATGATAGTGACACGGTCCCTCAGTACATTCCTGAACACGATTGAAGTAAAATCAACCATGAGAAGCAACTTCTTCCTAATGACCGCCAGCACGCGGGACACGCCTTTCTTCTCCGGTTCGGCAACATCCGGAGAATGCATGAATGGATCGCTCTCGGTTCCCATCGTCAGTCCTCTATGCGGCGGTTGATCCAAAGATAGAGCTCTTGTTGGATTTCGTCGCGATTCGTTTCGTTGAGTAGTTCATGCCGCCCTCCGGGAATCAGCTTCAGCGTTACATCCGCGATGCCGGCATCACGATACAGGGCATAGACCTTGCGTACGCCCTTACCGTAGTCTCCGACGGGATCCATGTCTCCGCTGATGACCAACAACGGCAGATCCTTCGGCAACTTTTCAGCGTTCACCTTGTTGTTCGCGAACTCGACGCCCGTCAAAAGATCTACGAAGAACTGAGAAGAACACACGAACCCGCACAACTCATCGTCAATGTATTTCTGAACCTCGGCTTCGTCCCTGGACAACCAGTCGAAGGGAGTCTTCGTCGGGTTGAATTTTTTATTGAACGACCCAAAGCTCAGCTTGTCGATGGCCTTGTCCGGAGTACGGGAACCGTTCTTCTTTGCATGCCGTCTCGCCAGCCACATGCCGACCTTGCCGACCATTCCTTTTGCGGCCCCGGTCCCCATGATGATGACACCGCTATACAAGTCGGGATGGAGAACCATGACGGTACGGGCAAGAAAAGAGCCCATGCTATGCCCCATGAGAAACAATTGCAGACCAGGATTCTCCGTCGCAATGAGGTTGGACAGCTCATAGGCATCCTCCGCCACACGCATCCAGCCGCCTTCATCCGAAAACCACCCCAGCTCACCGTCCAAGGCGGTATCACCATGACCACGATGATCCTGCGCATAGACCGCGATACCATGCGTATTCAGGAACGTAGCGAAACGATCATATCTGGAAGCATGTTCTGCCATACCATGAAAGATGTGTAGTACAGCGCGAATTTCCTTTTTTTGAGGAATCCATACACGATATACGAGGACATGTCCATCCGAGCAAGTTATTGTTCTTGTATCCATGGCGAAACCCCACCTTTTTTTATTGGTCCATATTGTGTATTCTATATAAGTCCTATATCATAATAGCAGTATAATGAATAGCTGACAAGCAAAGAACTTGTATTCATCGCACAAAATGCGTGCATTGTGAAATTGCGCATGTCACATTTCTACACCGTATGCTATAGTGATGGATAATGGCTGACCAACGGGAAGTAACTACCATGCCTTCAGAGGGAACAACAGAATTGCAGACGATCCTTGTAGCGTCGGACATCCACGGCTCACACGAAGCCATGGACAAATTGCTGAGGTATGCGGAAGAACTATGCGCTGACATGCTGATTCTCGCCGGAGACACGTGCCCGGCCTGCTCAACCGCTATCGTCAAAGGAATCTGGTACTCTCCCGTACCGATACTGATGGTCCGAGGAAACTGCGAAAGCCCATGGGACTTTCAGGAAGCAGGCCTGCCCGTCCCTCCCATCTACAGAACCGAAACATTCGGAGAGAGGGCGATTTTGGTAACACACGGAGACAGGTTCCCGTCTCCCGTAGGATTACCGGTCCAGCTCAAGGAACAGGACATATTCATCTGCGGGCATACCCATCGTCCGGTGGTACACCATGAACCAGGGCGGCCCTGGCACCTCAACCCCGGTTCCACAACCTATCCCCGGGGACGGGAAGGCGCCACTTTCGCAATCGTGGATACGGACGGCATTTCCATCCGCTCTCTCGATGAAAACAGACCGATTGCCGGACTTCAGGCGTATTGGTGATTATTGGCGCCAGAGAACTTCCAAGACTCCGCTCCAGAAAGTTTTGCTCAGGTATTTTACGTTGGCCCGCCATGTGACAACCAAATCCCGACCTTGAAAGGAAAGCCGCCATTCCAACAACATTATGACATTCGGCGGACAGAGACTTCCGTCTTTGGAATCCTCACCTACGCAACATCCAGTACGCCTCCAGCAAGCGACGCAAGGGAAGAACTTCGTCCTTCGGATAGTTGCTTTCGGGATTGATTTGGAAATAGTCGGGCAAAGCCCCCCCGCCGAACCGCTCCTTGCCCAGCTTCGCGTCAAGGTCCATCTGCAAACGCCATGCCCCACGTCCCATTTCTAACAATTCCGACGCAGAAAGCTTTCCTCCGAACATGGAACTGACAAGCGACACGAATATTTTTGGAGCGGCAAGCTTCCAAGGACGGCGAGAATGCCTCATCAGCAAACGAGCCAAGAATGGACTACGCAACAACCGGTTTCCCGCATACCCTTCATACAAGGCAGAAACCGCGAGCATCGGACAAATTCCGATACTTTCCAACGCATGGCAGAGGTCCTCATTGAATACGGCCCATCGCGCCAGCGTCTTCGGTTGTACATCGCGAAGCCGTGGCAGGACGACTTCGGGTAAAAACGGAAACTCAGAACCAGTAGCTTCATACAGGCCTTGACCGAACGCCCCCCGGATATCATAAGGCCCTATCTCCAGGCCTCCTGACATATAGGCCCATTCCCCTCCCCCGAAATTCTCGACCAATGCCTCCAAGCCAAGACCCAGCGTCTCCCCGGCGCCTTTGCGATAGGCCGCGGCGTCGATTACCTTGACCAAGGCATCCACCCCGCCATGCTCGATATCGGGAAGCATCGGCAACACCCCATGGCGACGCGCCATGATCGCCCAACCGAGTATGTTACCCATTGAAACGGGATCGACACCGTCTTCGATACAGGTCTGGAGCAATCGTTGCACTTTGTCAGGATCAAAGATATTGAGGTTAGCGCCAAGCATGGCCACCGCTTCATACTGAGGCAACAAGGTCTGTATCTTACCCGTGGTATCGGTAATCGCATGATAGCATGAAATGGGACAACTGGAGCAAGAATTGAAACAATCGCCATATCGACGCCGTTGTTCGCTTCCTCCCAGATAAAAAGTCCGGGGATCGGTACGCAACGTATAATTGACTAACGGAAGCCACCCGCCCTCGTTCGCATCCGCCACCAAGGTAGCGGAACCTTCACTGCGGAGCCGCTTTGCGAACGGGCTTGTCTCGCAGACCCCGAACAAGGTCTTTTGCAATTTTGAAGTAGCTATGGTCGGTGTGGACAGATGCTCGGAGGGGTTGCCGTTAACTACTACGGCCTTGACGTTCTTGAAACCGAACACCGCGCCGATCCCCCCCCTGCCGATGCTTTTGCCATCGCAGACGACGGAAGCGTACGGAACCTTCTGCTCTCCCGCCGGCCCGATGGACAGCACGCAGTCGTATTGGTCGCGGGTCATCAACTCAGAGATACGTGATGTCGAAAAACCGATGAACCGTTCGGAATTCAGCACGGACATGCCTTCAGACTCCACCACCATGACCACCGGTCTCCGGGAACGTCCACGAACCACAAGCGCATCATATCCCGCGGCCTTCAACGCAGGTCCGAAACTCGATGAACTGCGTCCGACAGTCATGCGTCCGGTCGCGGGGGAACGGGTCGCGATGCAGAACAGGTCGCCGCAAGGCGTCGAGGTGTTCGTCAGCAGTCCGCATGCGATCACAATCGGATTGCCAGCTTCATAACAGGAAGGATCGTTCACCGTCTCGTCCGCATAGTCTTCCCACAGCCGCAGGGCGAGTCCCCTGCCTCCCGGATATGACCGCAGAACATCAGGGGAGATCTCCTGGACTTCCCGACGTTCAGTCGCAAGATCCACCACCAGGCAATGCCCCGGAGGGAGAAGCTGCAATGTATGTTCGTCGCTTGTGTGGCTCATGCTATCCACTCTACTCATAGAGGAATGAACTGTCAATGAAGACGTTGCGTCCGAATTGTCTTGAATGCCTGGAACACGAACCGTATATTGATAGAAACGGATGGAGAAAAAGCAGATGAAACAGACTGTTACGGTTACATATGGGAAAAATCAGTTCGAGCTGGAGTTCGGCGTCACTGTCGAACAGGCGTTGGTGGCGTTAGGCTGCGTGGATTCGTCCATCGTTCCTTCCTATCAGGATAATCCCGTAATCGGGGCCATGGTCAACAATGACCTGCAACCGACTTCCGCACGGTTGGAATCGGACTGTACGTTGGAACCAGTCCGCATATTCTCCGATCTCGGCAAACGGATGTACCGGCATAGCATATGTTACCTGCTCGGTTGCGCAGTCGCCGGCCTGTATCCGGACAGACGGCTGGTAATCGGTCATTCCCTGGGAGATGGCTACTACTATTCGTTCAACGACCAATATCTTCTGTCCTCCGAGGACATCGAGCAGATCGCCAAGGTGATGAGGGAACTCGCGCACGGCAATCTTCCCATCGAACGTGTGAACATTCCGTACGGACAGGCGATGGAATATTTTCATCACCGCAAGTTCGAGGAGACGGAAGCGTTGCTTTCCTATCAGAACGAACCGACGATCAGCCTCTACCAGCTCAATGGTTATTGGGATGTGACCTATGAGCCTCTGGTACACACAACCTCGGTGCTGACGGTATGGGAACTCAAACCGTATGGGGACAGGGGTATGCTGCTGCGATATCCCCGTTCCTTCGATTTCACCCAGCTTGACACATGGAAGGACAATCCGTTGCTGTTCTCAGTGTTCAAGGAATACAAGGAATGGGGACGGATCCTCGATGTCGAGTCGCTTGGAAAATTGAACAAGATATGCGCGGCGGGACAAATCCAGTCGTTCATACGGATGGCGGAATCCCTCCAAGCGAAAAAAATTACCCAGATCGCCGACAGGATCACTGGCGACAGCAACATCCGCGTCGTATTCATCGCGGGGCCTTCATCTTCCGGCAAGACGACGTTCGCCCAGAAGCTCTGCATCCAGCTACAGGTCGTGGGGATTCGCCCGATCAAGATTTCATTGGACGACTATTATCTGACACGGGAATTCGTGCCAGTCGATGAAAACGGAGAAAAAGACTATGAAAGGCTGGAAGCCCTCGACACGGCCCAGTTCCAGAGAGATCTCCACGACTTGTACGATGGTCTTGCGGTAGACTTGCCCCATTTCGACTTCAAGCAGAACAAACGCTACTACACGGACAATCCGATACGGCTGGACCGTCATTCAATCCTAGTCATAGAAGGTATCCACGGGCTCAACCCGGCGCTCGTTCCGCAGATAGACCAAGAGACTACGTTCCGCATCTATATCTCGGCGCTGACACAACTGAACCTCGACGACCACAACAGGATTAGCACTACCGACAACCGAATCCTTCGGCGAATCGTCAGGGACAACAGGACCAGGGGCGTCGAAGCGGAAACCACCCTCGCCATGTGGCCGTCGGTACAACGCGGTGAAAACCTCCATATCTTCCCCTATCAGAACAACGCCGATGTCATGCTCAATTCCGCGCTGGACTACGAACTGGGCGTGCTCGCCCCCTTCGCGCAACCATTGCTCAAAACGGTCAAGCCCTCGGCGCACAAAGCCTACCCTCTTGCCAGACGGCTTCTTGCCTTCCTTGAGAATGTGTATCCGATTTCAGAATCAGCCGTTCCCAGAGATTCCCTGCTCAGAGAATTCATCGGCGGCAGCGAATTCGATGTGATATAAAAGGCGGGGTTTTAGGTTTGCTCTGGGTTTGATTGGTGTTCGCCCTAGGCTCAACCGGTGTTCGCTCTAGACATGGAGATTGCTTTGGGGGTGCTTGGTGAGCGCTCGGTGACCACTCTGGGCTTGTTCAGTATTCATTCCAAAGCCCCCCTATGCACCTCGCTACCACAGCCCAGCCTCCAAGCCATCCAACCTCCCCTGCCAGCCCTAAAATATTTGTTGCGGTACGGTGAGTTTTTCAGTACGCTATGTGATGGAATGGGCAATGATGCGATATACTCGCACTCCCAGAAAGGAAGGAAATAAAAATGTCATATGATGATAATGACCGCCAGCGATATGTCTGTCCGAAATGTGGCTGTACCAGCTTTGAGCATGACCAGTTCCAGGCGACCGGCGGGAATTTCGCAAAAATCTTCGATGTGCAGAACAAACGGTTCATCACGGTCAGTTGCTCACGCTGCGGCTATACCGAACTGTACAAGGCGCAGACCTCGGAGGGCTGGAACATTCTGGATTTCCTGACGAACTAGGCGACCCAGCAATAAAACGGCTCGTTGGCGCACTGGCAGACGATAACCAACCAAATCAATTGATTGTGAAGCTCTCTACGGAAACGACAGTCCCGATTTCCTCCAACCGGGCGATTGCCTGTGAAATGGGAATCCTCTTGCGGAAGATGATGCTCGCCGTCAGTATCAGCTGGCCGTCCGCACTACGGTTCACCTGAAGGTTCCGTACCGATAGCCCGCCCTGTTTCAACGACGTGCCGATCGCCTCCGCGGACCGATCGGAATCATTCAAGGGAATGGTCACGGTGCCTATCAACTGGGTGCCGAGACGCAGATGCTTGTTGTGCAGTAGAATCTGGAACAGGATCATCAACAGAGTGAAAAAGATTCCCGTGACATACATGCCGGCGCCAAGGGCTATGCCGAGGCCTACAGTACCCCACAGCCCCGCGGCCGTCGTCACCCCGATGGTATTCTCCTTGCGGACGAATATGACGCCCGCGCCAAGAAAGCCTATGGCGGTGACTACTCCGGCGGCGATACGGGAGGCGTCCAGCGAGATGCCGTCGTATCCGATTACATCGAAGAAGCCATACTTGGAGACGATCATCATCAGTGCGGAAGACATGGCGACCAGCATATGGGTCCTGACGCCCGCGCTTTTGAACCGTTTCTCACGTTCACAGCCGACCAGACCGCCACAGACCGCGGCAAGTACGATTCTCAACAGATATTCCCATTCAGTACTAGCAAAGAACTGCATAATCCTCTCCTCCAACCATCCAACCACGACATGCGACGATACAGGCGATACGCCTCCCGACCAATCGACAGCCCCTCATAAACGGATACAAGCCACCCATCTGGAAGGGCGGCTTGCGATATCCTGACACATATGATGGCACGGTTCGACTAGCTGGAGCGCAACAGCCACCTCACGCACCTGTATTCGCGCACTCTACGGCATTCCCCTATACGACATGCCGCTATAAAGATACTATCTTTTTGGCAAACAGGAAACCCTCGGCACACCTTTGGCCATAGTATGCCATGCACCGTATAAACCGTCCATGCCGATGAACAAACGGACATGGAAACGAACAACTCTCCATCAGCGCCGCACAAGCTTCAGTATATTTTCGTGGGAGACCTTCCTTGCGGCGGCGTCGCTCGACAAGTCCAACAGGGGATAGCACTTGGTAATTTCGCCTGGACAGGTCCCCCAATTGCCTACCTTGTCAGAACCTATCATGATACGATCCTGATGCTTTTCCAGCAGTGCGGCCCATTCCTTCAAGCTTCCACCGTTCTTGTTGATGTAGTCATCATATACAACCCAAGAAAGATCCATATGGAGGTTCGGATGCTTCTCGAGAAGCCCATCCGCGATCTCAACGAGGTTTGAAATCTCGACTCTTCTTGAAATCCCCACATGAGCCCAGATGATATTCGTCTTCCGGTTGTGTTCGAGCGCGCGTTCCAGTTCTTCAAGGTAGATCGGGTCGTCCATATACGCCCCCGCGATATTGTGATGGATCAGTACGGGAAGCCCTTTCTCCGCCGCCAGGTCATAGATCGCGAGAAATGCGGGGTGGTCCGTCCGAGTGGGCTCTCCATACGTGAGCGCGGTCAGGTCGTCGCGCCGACTCATCAGCTCGCCGATTCCATAAATCTCACCCGGATACAGATCAAGAAGCTGACTGATATATTCCACCGCGTTCCTGTCGTTTGGGTTCATCCCGCATACGAACGGGAAGAACCGCGCCTGTACCGCATCGCTCTCCTTCTCATACTGTTCCAGCATGATATAGTCGGTCTCTGAAAAATAGTAGGCGCGGGAATCGTTGCCGAGATAGCAAGCAGGCTTGTTCGGCGCATGCTCATCCCATCGCTTGGACATCGCCATTCCAAACAGAACCGCCTCCGATACGCCCGCTTCATCCATCTTCTCAACCAACGGCCCGAAACCATCGGCCCGTTGCAGGAAATCAAGACAATGCAGATGGCTATCGACAATCCTATACTCACCAGCCGATTCAGGGACGGCGGAAACCTCGTTGGTGCCAACAGGCTCATGATCAATCGCCACGATATCTTTGCCACTAACACATGAGCAGAGCAGGAGACTCACCATCACGCAGACGAAGGCTACAGCCATTTCCCTTCTTTTCATGGACAATCCCCCATTCCACGGTGATAGCATTCTTTTCCAGAATTTCAAAACGAAGCTGAAGACGGACGGGGGAAACAAGAGCTTTTCCCTACATTCAGAAATCCACAGGCAAGCGTAAAGCCATAGGCGATTCCGAACGAGGCCATGGTCACGATACCATGGCGGGCATGGAGCCGGAACTTTATCCAGTACCTCGAATGACATTGGGGGTCGGCTTTTCCTTTTCGCACAAACCTTCCGGCACGACTGACCGTAACCGGCACCAGTCTCGACTATTTAGTAAATTGTTGGTAAAAAGAAATAAAATCTGGTATAATCTTAACAGGATCGTAGAGATGTCAACAATTAAAGAAATCGCAAAAAAATGCAATCTATCATCAGCAACAGTATCCAGGGTATTGAGAAACGACCCAGGGATATCCGTATCTCCTGAAGCGCGGATCAAAATACAACAGGCGGTAGACCTGTTAGGCCTCCCTACCCTGTATAAGAAACCCCAGACCCATGCCACGGCAATTGCGGTGATTCACAGGCACATCGCTTTTAGAAATCAAATAGACAGTTCCTACTACTATGCGATCCGTTCCGGAATTGAAGAGTACTGCATCAACAAAAAAATCAGTGTGACGTTCATTCCTATTTCACAGTTCAAAGAAGCGAAGAAAGATTATTGCGGCTATATTATCGTAGGAAACCTGAGTTATCAGGATTTTGCGATGATTATAGGCGACATTGGCAGTGTTCCCGCGGTTTGCATAGGAATCGTTTCCTACTTTCATGAAAAGGTCGACCAGATTTCTTTTAGCAACAAGAAATCCGTTACCATGGGATTGGAATACCTTCTTGAAAATGGACACACGGAAATCGGGTATATCGGGGTAATAGAAGCCGCGGGTACCACCGAAAGCAGGAAACAAGTCTATATCGAC
Source organism: Sphaerochaetaceae bacterium (assembly GCA_034114085.1). Lineage (GTDB taxonomy): Bacteria > Spirochaetota > Spirochaetia > Sphaerochaetales > Sphaerochaetaceae > Spiro-02. The sequence continues at coordinate 51,640 of JAXEWB010000090.1, forward strand.
TACATGAAAGCCCATCGTTTCTACAACAAAGAATGGCTGAGGGAATGCGAACATGGTTCTGACAGAGTCGAACAAGGTTATAACTTAATGAAGGACTGGCTAAAAGAGGGAACCAAACTACCTAGCGCGATTTTTATAGCGAATGATCCTGTCGCCCTTGGAGTTGTAAACGCAATCAACGAAAGCGGTCTGAGAATTCCCGACGACATTTCAATCGTTTCCCATGACTTTGTCTATTCATCCCAGTTTTCGAGTCCTGCGCTGACAACGGTAGATGTCCACCCTTATGAACTTGGCAGAGAAGGCACGAAAGCCCTGTTGGAGAAAATAAATCAGGAGAGAACGATCAGCGAGACCATCCTTTTGGAACCAGAACTTCAGGTAAGGAGCAGTGTGCGAAGAAATGGCGTCAGCCCCAAGGAGGGATGACGCCGCTATAGTCCCTATCGGATAGCCTTTTCGTCACTGTCTCGTCCGATTTCTCGCAGATAGGCGAAAAAACGATCTTCGGTCGAATTGATGATCAATTCCTCTGGAAAATCAATATGCCTGATTTTTTCCAAAGCCAAATCCCATGTTCCGACTTCAAACTCCGAGTGCGCATCAGAATTAACCACAATGCGGACATCATTCCTTTTGCAAATACGGAGTATTTCCTCGCAATTGGGGATCGAACGCTTTCTACACACAAAAGTATGGGCATTGATCTCGACGATTTTATTGCGCCTCTTGAAAACTGGAATTACCTTTTGGTAATCAAAACTGAACTCCGGCGTACCGGAATGACCGATAATGTCAACGTGAGGATTCTCAGCCACACCAAGATACGCCCTTGTATGATCGATACTTTCCCTCGGGCTGATGCAAGTCGTATGAAAACTGGCGACAACGATATCCAAGTTTTTCATCAATTCATCCGGCATGTCCAGATTACCATCAAAATCAATGATATTGGCTTCTACACCCTTGAGCAATCTGATTCCTTCAACCCAATCAGGCAAGGAATTCAGGTTCTCAAAATAACTGAGATGCGGCCCGTCCGGGCAGGCAATTCCATGATCCGTGATTGCCAGTCCGATCAGACCTTTCTTTTTCGCCGCATTGATATTATCCCGTAATGTGTTGTAGGCATGTGTAGAGGCAATCGTATGGCAATGCAAATCGGCTACTATGTTCATCTTGCAGGTTTTTCCTTCATATTGTCGATGAGCAGCTGCCGGTTCCTGGCCAAGTTGTCCACCGTGCATCTGTACAGCTCAAACATGAGCAATCCAGAATAATTCACTTCTTCAAGAACTTGGACGAACTCCTTGACGTCGAGGTTCCCTTCTCCAAGACTCTGATGCAGGTCTTTGACGCCATCATTGTCGTGTATGTGGAGATGAGCAAGCAAAGGGCTCGCTTCCCTGACTTCAGAAACCACATCATGGCCGGTATGGTGGCAATGCCCGACATCAAAGACAATCTTCAGATTATCAAACCCGACGGCTTCTATGTAATCCAACAAAATCCTGCTTGTCTGGGTGAAAGATGGGGCCGCCAGGTTTTCTGTATATAGTGCAACGCCATATTTCTTTCCAAGGAAGCAAGCTTTTTTCATCATGTCGACGCTCAGGGCGAATGTGACTTTATAAGAGTCCTCAGATGTCCCCCGCGAACCGTCGGGCCTGACAATCGGAGCGTGCAAATTGCCATATTGCCTCCCCGCATGAATAACCATGTGTTCTCCGCCAAGCCATCTCGTGTAGCGCAGGCAATTCTCAATTTCCGATAGAATCGCCGAACGGATAACCGTATTCTGCTCGCTCGGCATCACCTCGATGATATGCACAAATACGACGGGGTGATATAGATCACAAATTTCTTTGATCGCCTTATTGTATTCAAAGGTGTCGATTTCTTCTAGATTCTCATAATAAGTTACTTCAATAGCTGAAAATAACCCAGAAGACAGATATTTTTCCCCGAGGGCTCGAATTTCATCTGGGGAATTTTTCAGGTTAATGTTAAAACCAAATTCGTTATTCATTCTTTTCTTCCTTAATGATTGATTTCGCTAGTGGGACATTACATTTTGTTTCTAGCTTTCTTTGTTGCAAACAAGGTTATCGTCGATATGCTGATCAACATAACCAAAAATACCAGGTGGCTGGCTTCCGCATATGGATCAGGAACCATTTCCGGTGTCCTGAGCACGATTCCCAAGGGGACGTTGTTAACGTTGTACAGCAAAGCAGAAATCGTGTACTCAGAAAGCAGACCGTTGAATGAGATCGCTCCAATCGAAATGATGGTCGGCGTAATGACCGGTATGAGGATCTTTCTGAACGTGTAGAAGGAAGACGCCCCTAGGCTTCGAGAGGCCTCTTCTTGCGAATGATTGATTTGATACAGCGAAGCTCTTGTCAGTCTCATTCCAGAAGGAATTTTTCCAACCGCATACGCTATGGGCAAAAGCCAGAAACCACCCAATAGCGTCTGACCGAATACCAACGGGGAAGGAAGCGAATACAATGAGATCAGGCCGACGATCAGCAATGTCGCAGGGAGAATCCATGGTATAAGCAATGCATATTCAAGAATCGTGGTAGCTTTGTTTTTAAATTTATGAATGGCCAGGGAGGAAGAAACGCAGATCATCAATTGAATTCCCACGGCAATGATGCTGAGCCTCATGCTGTTGATAAAAGGCTTGATAACCACAGACCTTGAAAACACCCTTGCGTAGTTCTCCAGGGTGAGCCTAAAAGAAAGCTCTCCTTGGGTAATGTTCGCTATATTATTAAACGAAAACAAGAAAATCATTATTATTGGCATCACATAAATCAAAAATATCACATAGGCCAGAGCATGGATTATTATATTCACGATAGGGTTTTTGATTTTGATTTTTTTCAGTTTCGTCGGCACCTTTGACACCGAAATATAACTACCTTTCTGCTCTATGCTCCGGAATACCGTCAGTAACACAATGCATGTAACCGCCAGGATCAAAGAGAGAAGCGCCGCCAAATCCCTTCTATTGATGGAGTTCAGGTTCTGGATCATGCTGTTTATCATATAGAAGTTTTTTCCACCAATCATGGAAGGCGCGGCAAAAGAATTCATTGAAGCAAGCGCGACAAGTATAGTCGCCGTGAAAAGTGAAGGTTTCACAATTGGCAAAGCGACATTGACGAATGCATTCAGGTTGGAGCCCCCCAGACTCTTCGCGGCTTCAATCGTCGAGTAATCCACCTTTTTGAACGCGGTTTTCACAAACAGAAGATGGCTGCTTGTCAGTGAGAAAGAATGAACAAAGAGCACACCCGCAAAGCCTTTGAACCAATCCATATTTATGCCGGGAATCACTGACGCCAGAAGTTTTGTAATGACGCCATTGGGCGAATAACAAAAGCTATAGCCTGAAACAAGTGAAATACCACCATACACAAGCGTAGTCATGAACCCAATATTCAGCAATTTGCTTCCTTTGACGTCAAAATACTCAGTAACGAGAATTTGGAATATTCCGACAATGTTTACGGTCACTATCGTGCATAAAGTCATCAGATATGTGTTCGTCAAAGATTTGACTACTCTGCTGGAACTGAAAAGTTTTCTAAAGGATTCAAAAGAAAACCTTCCCCCCGCAAAGAACACTTCTCTCAGAACCCCAACGACCGGCAGCAAGATAAAGGCTACGATGAACCAGCCTATCACAAGGAAAAGCAATGAGAGACTTGATCGAGTCAGCAGCCGTGATTTATTCATAACTTCCCCTCTTAATATTTTAGAATGTCGGATTTAGATATCCCAAACAAAATTTCATGTCCAACCTGAATTTCAGGATTTCTTCCAAAAACCTGGCATTCCAAGGCAAACCCATCCGAGGTGACGCCTTGAATTTTTGTCGAGGCCCCCAGGAAATCAAATCCAGTAACAGAGATTCTTATGAGATACATGTCTTTTGTAACACTTTCATGAGAAAGCATATGGATATTCTGTGGGCGTACGAACAGACGAACCTCACTGTCTATCTTCAGATCATCGATTATTTCTTGTGCAAGCCGACCTTGAAGATGCATGATGTCCCCGATGAACCTAGCCACAAATTCCGTCTCCGGGTTTTCATAGACTTGTATGGGAGTACCTATCTGATCAATCTTCCCGACATTGAACACTGCGATTCTATCAGAAATGGAAAGCGCTTCTTCCTGATCATGCGTTACATAGATTGTTGTAATTTTCAATTCTTTCTGAAGCTTCTTTATTTCCTGCCTCATCGATATTCGCAGCTTTGCGTCTAGATTGGACAAGGGTTCGTCCATCAAAAGAATTTTAGGTTCGACAACAAGCGCCCTGGCCACAGCGATTCTCTGCTGCTGGCCTCCCGACAACTCAGAAATCCTTTTGTCCAGATGCTCTGAAATGCCGACCTTCTCCGCTGTAGCTTTGACTCTTTCCTCAATCTCAGCCTTATTAACCTTCCTGACCTTCAGGCCATACCCAATGTTTTGGGCTACCGTCATGCTGGGAAACAATGCATAATTCTGAAAAACAAACCCTATCTTCCGCTGTTCGGGTTCCAAACTCTTCAAGTCGACACCATCAACAATAATTGAACCGTCCGCCGGTCTCTCAAATCCAGCGATACTTCTCAAGGTTGTAGTCTTGCCACATCCCGACGGACCCAGGAAGGTGAAGAATTCACCTTCCTCGATCTGAAGATCAATACCATTGACTGCTATGAACTCACCGTATTTAACAACCAAGCTATTAATTTCTATCATCAGGAAATCCTTATGGCATTATTTCAAGCTGAATTTTCTCAAGCCAGTCATTCAAATGCGCAGACGCGAGCTCCCAGTCAATTTCTTGGGCAGTGAACATCATCGCATCCGCTTTTACAGAATCATTGCAAAGCGCTATTGCTTCGGGGTGAACCGGAGCCTGTCCAAAATGATTGGCATATTCCGCCATAAAAGCAGGAGAGCCAAACCATTCTACAAATTTTTTAGCATCCTCCAGATTCTTGCTTCCCTTCACAATCGCAATGGACTCCGATACCACAGGTGTTCCATTCGCTGGCGTAACATATGCCACGGGAATTCCCATCTGTTCAGTTTTGCTCTTCACCCCGCCGAACCAGTTAAGAATTATTGGAGCGTAGCCTTCTTTCATCGCCGCATAGGAAGAAGATCCAGTGGGATACGCACCCGTATTTGCAAACAAAACTCTCAGAGCCTCCCAACCTTCCTCAGAAACTTCCCCGGTGGTTTTGTCGAGATAATTCCATAAGAAGCCAATGACATAGGTTCTTACCGTCTGGGAACCGACCCCACCCAGAATGTACTTTTCCTTATATTCAGGCTTGATCAAGTCAATCCAATCCTTCGGCGCCTGTTCTGCCGTCATGACCTCGCTATTGTAGCCAATAACAATTGGCGTCTGCCAGAAACAGTGGAAGTAACCATCCTTGTCCTTATATGTATCCATCAAGCCGGACGCCCAATCAGGAACATATGAATAGAACATATTCTCGTCTTTCAGTTGATACATCGCAGTCTGCACCAGACCAAACACCACATCGGCCTGCGGGTTCAATTTTTCAGCCATAAGTCTTTCGGCGATATCCCCGCCGGTAGCAGTAAGAAATTGAATGTCCAAACCAACTTGTTCTTTGCATTTCTCCATGATCCAGCCACCTCTCGCTTCATCCCCCTGTGGAGAATAGACAATCAGCGGTTTGCTTTTAGCGGCCATTTCACTAGAAGCCTGATTTTCAGAATTGCCGTTGGCGAAAACCGCGGCAACCATAGAAACCATCAATACGACCATCAACAGTTTTTTCATAGTCCTTTGTCGAGAATATGACTCGACCCTCCTTTAAATCTCTCGGTGAATCATTCATCCACCAATATTACGACCAAATTAAATTTACTAAATTCTATTTCATTATTCATAAACTTTACCATCATTTAGTAAATTGTCAACATTTTTTTTCGGCTTGTTTGAATAATCTTCATTTGGTCAATTATGAGAATTTTTTTGTTTTGAATGTAAGCTTTTACAAATCAGGAACAGCCCTTGAGTTTCTGGCACAGACAAATCAAAAACACAGAGCATCGCAGTCGCCCCATCATGGCCGACAACCAACTACAAATTAATTTTACCTGGTCAGTTCAATATACTGTCGGATAATTTCCATACGGCAAATAGCGAACCGAATTTTCTTGTGCCGGAGCCCCCATCAGGCCTACCTGAGAAATGGGAATCGAGCCTAATTTCGCCCAAATACAACACAAGCCACCCTCCAACACAACGGAGAATGGCTTTCTATTAATTACAGGACATATAGATACAAAACACGCAGGAAACAAGTCATATAAAAAAGAACTTATTTGGCGTAGATGTGCTTCATCTCCTCGAAAAGCGCGGCGACCCTGGCCTTGCACTTGCCGCAGCCGGTACCGTACCCAGTGAGACGCTGCAAGTCGTCCAACGTCTTGGCCTTGTCGGTCTTGACCAGCTCCTCGATCTGCTGGTCGGTCACGCCCTTGCATTCGCAGATGATTTTGGCGACCTTCTTCTTGAAAGGATTCTCCCGCCCCTGCTTCTCAAGATAATCGTCGATGGCGGCGCGAAGCGCCTTGTCACCCAGCACTGAGCAATGGAACTTGTGCTCCGGCAAGCCGCCAAGGGCGTTGGTAATCATGTTCGGAGTCAGGTGGTAGGCCTCCTCCAGCGTCATGCCGATGGCCATCTCGCTCATCATGGAGGTACTGGCGATTGCGGAAGCGCAACCGTAGGTCAGCCAGCGAAGGTCGGAAATCTTGTCGTCCTTGACCTTGATACCGACGCGCATCTGGTCGCCACAGGCCAGCGAACCGACCTCCCCGATCCCATCCGCCTCGAAATCCTCATCCTTCCGCCACAAATTCTTGGGGTTCATGAAGTGATCCTTCACCGTATCCGTATAGACCCACTGGTCCATGAAACTATTCAAATTGCTCATCTTGTAGACATCTCCCTCAGCCGTCTGATAATAGGCGGCAACTTTTCAAGCACATAGTCAACATCGGCTTCGGTATTGAACCGACCGAAACTGAACCGGATCGACCCATGGGCCAGCTCAACGTCCAGACCGGAAGCGAGCAACACATAGGAAGGCTCCAGAGAACCGGTAGCGCAGGCGGAGCCGGTGGAAACTGCGATTCCACACATATCCAGATACAACAGGATCGATTCACCCTCCGCACGGGGGAACGAGACATTCAACGTACCCGGCAGACACTCGACGGGATGCCCGTTGATCACGATATCATCGACACGCTCCAACAGCCCCTTGCGCAGCTTTTCCCGCATGAACCAAAGACGGTCATGTTCCTCGGCAAGGTTGAGACGGGCAAGTTCGGCAGCCTTCCCCATGCCGAGAATCGCATTGGTGTTGTAGGTACCGGCCCGCCGGCCACCCTCCTGATGCCCTCCGTTGATGAACGGTTCGTACGGAGCGCCCTTGCGCACGAACAGGATCCCCACACCTTTCGGACCATAGAACTTGTGACCGGACAGGCTCAGGTAATCGACGCCCCACGCATGGGCCGTCACGGGAATCTTTCCAATCGCCTGGGTAGCGTCGGTATGCATCAGCGCACCGCAACCGTGGGCGAGCTTCGTAATCTCCGCCACCGGCTGAATCGTTCCGGTCTCATTGTTGCCGGTCATCACAGAGACCAGCAGTACATCGGGACCGAGCAACGCACCCAGCTTCTCCAAATCGACCTTGCCAGTCACATCGACAGGGGCTTCATCGACCAGATAGCCCCTTTTGCGAAAGAATTTGACGGTTTCCACGATGCTCGGATGCTCAATCGTCGTCGTCACGATCCTATTGCGGGGCGACCCGGTATCAATCAAGTCGCGGGCGATATTGAAAACTGTGTTGTTCGCCTCGGAAGCCCCGCTGTTGAAGATGATTTCATCGGGAGAAGCGTCGATCAGCGCGGCGATCTCATTGCGGGCCCATGCGATTCCAGCGGCGGCCTTCCGGCCGAAGTCATGCATGCTGGAAGCATTGCCATATAAGTCAGACGACCGCTCCATGAACTCCAGAACTTCAGGAGCCATTTGCGTCGTCGCATTGTTATCAAGATATACAATCTTATTATCCATAGGTTTACACCCTCTTCCGTCTGAAAGTTACCTGCTCGGACGGCAAACGTCAAGGAGCACACCGCCAAGAACGGCGGCTCCAGGGAAAATACAGAGAGTACGCCCATCTTTTCCGTAAAAATCCAACTCCCTCCAAAGGAAACGATGTACGTAGACTACCTGTCCGACATACTGTTACGGAACACTTGCGCAAGATCCGTATCATCGGAGCCAGAGCCGTCCGATCCGCCGCGGGAATGGATATACCGAATCCGCCGCGGGAACGCCATACGGATATGCAGGGCTCGCGCCCATTGGACATAACCGCATTCAGGAGGAAGATACGATGCGGTCATGGCCTTCCATACGGAAACCTTCCTGCATCGATTGCTTTGGGAAAAACGTTCATAATAAATCTTGCACTGCCGGGTAGCGGGGTCGAAATGCTCACACCAAGAATCGAGGTCTATGACAAGCTGTCGGCCATAGACCGCCTTCTCATGACAGCATAGGCCGCAACAATGGCATTTTGATTCCCAGGACGAGGTATTCGTCCTTCCACAGACAGTACACATTATTTTTCACACTCGGACATCGCACGCAACGCCAGACAGGCGTCAACGGCGGTAGCTGGCAGAACCTGCAACGCCGTAACGGAAATGTCACCGTCAACGACAATCGAAAAATCAGTGTGCATGGTATCGCAACGCAAGTCAGGAGCCACCCCGCCACGCAAACGAAAGACGGAACGCTCCAACGCGGTGGAAGTGCCGAAATGGGTACCGCTTGTATCAAAGACATGTTCAGATGGAGTTTCGCACCGTTCTACGGAATCATAGTATTCCAGATGCCCGAGGTTTCCTACCCGCCAGGAACGCTGGTTCGGCTTTGGCGGCACATTGATGTTCACCAATGTATCGGAATCGCATAGCGGAAGAAACCGCTCAAGGTGCTCCACCAGAAACATCGCGGCCTGAGAGAACGGATAGACTTTATCCTGATCGCACATGGCAGAAATGGCGATCGCGGGGATACCCATCAACGCAGCCTCGCTTGCAGCGCCGACCGTTCCCGAATACAGGATGTCGGTACTGAGGTTGTATCCATGGTTGATGCCGCTGATCACCACATCAGGAGAAACCGGGACTGCTTCGCCTTTCAGCCCGTAGAGGATGCAGTCCGCGGGAGAACCGCTGCAATGATATGAACGGTCAGCGTACTTGGTAACGAAAACATCTCCCCGGAGCGTCATGGAATGACTGGTGGCGCTTCGTTGATTGGAAGGGGCGCAAACCCAGACTTCATGACCGGCGGCAAGCAAAGAAGTCCTCAATGTGTTGATACCGAGGCTCTCATATCCATCATCGTTCGTCAATAGAATCCGCATCGCATATAACAGGCATCACCTTGGCGCATCCTTGTGGCTGATAAATCATCCAACGAGGATGGAAACCGAAGATATGCTCATATTCCTCCAGACGGTCAAGATACACGGGAAGCACAGTCTCATCGAGCAATATCATGATAGTACCGCTCAGACCATTGGAAACAAGACCGGCTCCCAGACAACCGGGAATCTCGGAGGCTCGTTTCGTCAGCCAGTCCACTTCCGGACAGGTGATCTCCATGAGATCGCGCAAGCCGGCTTGCATCCGACTTATCGTCTTACCATACAATACAGCATCTTTTTGTGCAAGCTGGACAGAGCCCTCAGTCGCCAAACGGGACTCGGCGAGGACGTAGCTACAGATATGGCGGGAATCCTCATCCAACGGGACGGTACGCTCCTTCAATTCATTTTCAGGAAAGTCCCGGATCGGACCGGAAGGACACTGCTGCCGCAACCGTGCGAAAGCGTCCTTTGTCGCAAGCCGACGATGCATCATTTCCTCACGCATCGCATGCGGCGGAATACGGCTCTCCACGATGATTCCCAGCGGCGAATTCTTTTCATGGAACGGATAGTCGAAATAGGAATAGCTGACATGCTGCAGATCGAACAACATCAGCTTGCCCTCCTTACCGTTGAGCATGGTCAGGAGATCCGCGATCCGACAGGTTTCATTGTTGAAGGAGGTATTCGCAAGATAGGAGATACGCAACATCGCCGCCTGATCTAGCGAAAGGGACATCAATTCGTCCAACGCCATGACCGTACCCAATGCGAGCGCACCCGAAACTGTAATATTGTCACAGTGAAGCAATTCACCGCCCACAGTGACATTCAACCCCGGAAGCACCACCCCATCGCTTACCAGTTCCGCAATCACCCCTTTGATGAAATTACCCCAACGGTCCTCCTTGCGGAACTTGATGTTGCCCAAGGAAAACCGCTTGCGGTCGTTGAGCGTGGCGTTATAGAGGCGGACCATTTGGTCGTCCCGGATGGAAACCGCTATTTGCAACGCCTGCTCTCCGGTTCCAGTGATACAGTGTCCCTTGCAATAATCGGAAAAAATACCAAGCAGCGTATAGACCCCAGGCACCCGTACCAATACCTTCGGCATATCACCATATTCTTTCTGATGGTACAATCTTATATTATCCACACATGCACCCATGACCAGCCCGACCCCTGAGGAATATATGCGTAATTTTAGGGTATGCAATCCGATAATGCAACAAAAAACCGCCCTGTTGAACAAGGCGGTTTTTTCGGACCATGTACAATGTCTCGATTCCTCAGTCTTTGATACCGTATCTCTTCTTGAAGCGTTCGACGCGACCAGTGGTATCGACCAGCTTCTGAGTACCGGTAAAGAAGGGGTGACAAGCGGAACAGATTTCCACCTCGAGATTCTTGGCAGTGGACTTAGTCTTAATCACATTGCCACAGGAGCAGCGAATTTCTTGCAACTCGTATTTAGGATGAATTCCTTCTTTCATAATACTTTCCTCCAGTAATATGTGGTATCCGCTGATACGGCGCAAGGGCCTTCACAGCGGACAGCTTTCCAATATACCGCGTTCTAAAATGCGGGCGCCTGCGGAGACCCTGTATTCATAGAGCGCAGGAACGCTTCATTGTTCTTTGTTTTACGCATTTTGTCAATGAGGAACTCAGTAAGTTCAATATCTTCCATACTATTAATCGCATTCCTCAAGACCCAAATTTTCGCAGTCTCCTCAGGAGAGAGCAAAAGATCCTCACGGCGCGTACCGGACTTCTTGATATTGATCGCAGGGAAAAGCCTTCGGTCGGACATACGGCGATCCAAGACGATTTCGTTGTTACCTGTTCCCTTGAATTCTTCAAAGATAACCTCATCCATCCTTGAACCGGTCTCGATCAACGCAGAAGCGATAATCGTCAGACTACCGCCGTTCTCGATATTGCGCGCCGCGCCGAAGAATCTCTTTGGCTTGTGCAGAGCATTCGAATCTACGCCGCCGGACAGTATCTTGCCGGATGCGGGAACGGTCTGGTTGTAGGCCCGGGCGAGGCGTGTGATGGAATCAAGCAAGATCACGACATCCTTGTGGTGCTCAACCAGGCGTTTGGCTTTCTCGATGACCATCTCCGCGACGGTGACATGCCTTGTGGCCTGTTCGTCGAAGGTGGAGGCTATGACCTCTCCCTTGATGTGGCGGCGCATGTCGGTGACTTCCTCGGGACGCTCATCGACGAGCAATACCATCAAATAGACCTCAGGATGGTTCGTCGTGATGGCGTTCGCAATCTTCTGCAACAGGACGGTCTTGCCGGTTCGCGGCGGCGCGGTAATCAGAGAGCGCTGCCCCTTTCCTATCGGGCAGAACAGGTTGATGATCCTCGTTGAGATATCGCCGTCCTCCGTCTCCAGGTTCAGGCGTTCATCGGGGAACAACGGCGTCAGGCTGTCGAAGCTGGAGCGGGTTTTCGCCACCGCGGGAGAATCGCCGTTCACGCTGACGACCCGCAGAATCGCGAAGAACCGTTCATTGTCCTTCGGGGAGCGAATCTGTCCCTCGACGGTGTCGCCGGTCTTGAGGCTGAACAGCTTGATCTGGGACTGCGAGATATAAATATCCTCAGGGCCGGAAAGGTAGTTGTTCAACTCTGAGCGAAGAAATCCATATCCGTCTGGAAGGATTTCCAGCGTACCGTACGCAAAAATAACCCCGCCCTGGGCCGCATGGCTCTTGAGGATCTCAAGTATCACATCCTGCTTCTTCAGGTCGGTGAGCCAGTCGGGATCCATGCCGAAACCGATGGCCTTCTGCCGAAGCTCGTCCATCGGCATGACGGACAATTCATTGATTACCAGTTTCGGAGCGTCGGGATTTTCCTCATACGCTTCCGACGCGGCATATTCCTCGGACGGAATTCCGCCGCTGTTGCGGCCCCGGTTCTGCTGGTAAGGGTTTTTCCCATGGTTGTTCTTGTTCAAGCGGTTCTGCTTGTTGTTCTGCTGGTTGTTTCGATTCTGGCCATTTCTATTCTGATTGTTCCGGCCATAGTTGTTCTGCTGCCGATAGGATTGGTATGCCTGGCCGCCACCTTGCTGCGACGGCTGTGACTGGAAGGGCGTACCCTGTTGAGCAGGTGGCGCAACAGGAGCTGGGACGACAGCCGGAACGGCGGAAGCCACCGCAGGGGCGGCCGCTACTGGCGCTGGAGTGTTTTCACCGACCAAGGTTCCAGCGGCAGGAACCTTTTTTTCCACAGGCGGCGTAGGCCTGGCAGTCTCCGCAGTCACTTCGGCGACCGGTTTCACCGTTTCAGGGGAACTTGGCGCCACATCGGATTTCCGAGGACGGCCACGACGTTTCTTCGGCGGCTCAGCCACAGGGGACGACGTCTCGGAGACCTCGGCGGAGGCAGGCACGGCGATCTCAGGCAACACGGCCTGCGTCTCTACGCTTTTGGCGAATACAGCTTTCGCCGCGACGCCACGCCGACGGACGATTCTCTTAACGGGCTTCGCCACAGAGGAACTCTCAGAGGATTCGCCCTCATGAGCCGGATTCGGCGTTACCGCCATTGGTTCATCATCAAACAATTCAGAAGACATGCGGATCTCCAATATAGATAGAACGAGTCCAAGCATTTCCAGCACACAGTCCGGTACACCTTGAGCCGTAGTACACGACTCTCCCTCAGTTCTTTCGAATAGCATTAGGATATTGTGGAAGAAATTCATTCATAATCCTTATATGAACATCGTTCCGGGATACAACGTCGGACGACGCTCTCATCAAACAGGATTATTTCTTTCCACTGGATTACTTCAAATATATTGCCACTGACGAACAGTGTCAAGCAAATCAACCCCGTTTATATACAATGAAGCGAGAAGAATCGCCGATACAGCGGCTCTTCTACGGACAGCATCACGCCCCCAGCTCGTCATCTTCAAGGATACAGCCTGAGTTTCATGCTGCTTTGATGCGAAACCGAACCAAATGTAGCCGACAGGCTTGTCAGAAGTTCCGCCATCAGGACCCGCGATGCCGGAAATTGAAAAAGAAAGATCCGCTCCGGACACCTTCAGCATTCCCTCCGCCATTTCCCTGACACACTGTTCACTGACTGCGCCATAAGCGTCCAGCGTCTCCTGCTTCACACCGAGCAAAGCCCGCTTGGCGTCGTTGGCGTAGGTCGCGGCGCCACCCCAGAACCACGAGGAACTTCCCGGTCGGTCGGTCAAGAGCTTCGCGGCCAATCCGCTTGTACAGGACTCCGCGCAGGAAACGGTAAGGCGGTTGTCTTCCAGATAACGGGTCAGAATATCTACCGCCTGGACATCCCCGGGAACCATCAGCCCCGGCCCGAATAGAGTTTCCAACCGCTCCGCGGTAATGCGGCGGGCTTCAGCGTCCGCTCCGGTGAGATAGAGGCTAATCCGGAACTCCTGGAAACGGTCCCCCATCATGACGCCCGGTTCGGCGGCGGAGTTGAACAAATCCTCCAGCTTCGATTCAGGGATCATGAAGACTGAATACTCGTCACGGCCCGCGTCATCGTGTCCCCTGAGCGTCGCCAGCCAGGGCAGCACTTGATGAAAGAACATCTCATGCATTTCGACGGGTGGCCCCGGCATCGCCGCGCAAGCAACCTGCCTGACGCCCCCGTCGCCATCGGAAACGGGAATGAACCCCTTGAAACCGGGAGCCGTCCCCTTCGGGTTCGGAATACGCTCAAAACCATCGGGAATCATCGCTTGCCGTTCATTCGCGCCATAGATTCGCTCGCCGACCCGCCGATACAATTCATCCCATGCAACTTGGTCCCGTACTAGGGGAACCCCCGCCATCTGGGCGATCATCTGCCGAGTCATGTCGTCGCTGGTAGGTCCCAGCCCGCCCGTAATAAGGACGACATCGCTCTGCTCGATGCTCTGATGCAACACAGTACCGATCGTACCGTCGTCAGGAACAATGACAATCCTGTCCACCCGATAGCCGAGATGGGACAGCTCCGTAGCCATCAGCTGACCATGCTTGTCAGAAATGACGCCACGGGTAAGCTCCGTGCCGATAATGAACAAAGATGCAGATTGATATTCCATGACACGAACCTTTAGCGGCCTTCATCCCTACGATTACGTACCGCTTTGAAAATCTGATATCCCCCGCCGACAACCAGCAGGGCGAGAGAAACATACACCATCATCCATGCGAACCAGTCGTCATGCTTCGCATACAGGGTGAGTCCATGCGTGTCGTTGGAATAGACGGGGACGTCATAGACGTTCCATGCCATCTTGAACGGCTCCATAGGGTCGACAACCTTGCCATCGGGCTCGATGACGCAGGTCATGCCGCTGTTTGTACCGCGAACGGTAGTCTTGCGGGTCTCCACGGACCGGAATACAGCCATGGCGAGATGTTGCATCTCCGCCGACACCGCTCCAGACCAACTGTCATTGGTCATATTGACGATAACATCGGCGCCATTGCGGACGAAATCAGCGGTCAGATACCCGAACACATCCTCAAAGCAAATCGGAGTTGAGAACGTAACACCCTCTTCCGTCCTGAATACAACGGGGACGGTCCCCTTCTCCCACCAGTTGTAGTCGTTGGCAAGCAACAGGTTGTATAACCAGGGCATCTGCTTCTCATAAGGGAAATGCTCCGTAAACGGCACCAAGTGCTGCTTGCGGTAAGTCTCCTTGATTTCTCCGTCTTCAAAGAAGATGACGGTATTATAATCGGTTCTGTTCCATTCCCCGTTTTCAAGCACCGGGGGCAACGAAGGATCGTCGAGAACACCCTCGGGGTTGCCGGTAAGCAATGGAACTGGAAGCTCCTTGCCGAAACTCACGAATTCTTCAACAAGCTTCGCTATGTCGGCATCAGGACTGGTGTAGTTTTCGTGCCAAGCGACCGACGGAACGAACGCAGTCTCGGACCAGATGACCATATCGACATCAGGATTCCGTTGCAACGCCTGCAACGTCAACAGCCGGAGATTATTGAAATTCTTCTTGTAAGTCGCGTAACCGCCCTTCCAGGAATCATGGTTGTGCTGTACGGTCACAACCTTCCACGTCCGGTCAGGCTCCTGTCTGTTCCAGTAGGACATGGCACAGAAACCAAACACCAAGGACGCTACGACAAGCGCGCCATAGCAAATAATCACAACGAGATTCGTCTTCACATATGGCCTGAACCCCTCGCTTCTTCCCGCTACATAGTCACCAAGCCAGGCGCCGAGCCAAGCCTGAGGAAGAATCATCAGGAACGTAACGCCCCATACACCGGCGATTGAAGCAATCTGGATCAACGGCAGGTACTGATAGACCGCATATCCAAAAGTACCATATGGGTATCCAGCGAACCAAGACTGGCTAAGATAGGCGTAGGCAATCCAAATGAAAGACTGGAACAGATGCCCATACCGCCTGAACCATCTGTCCGCGGCTTTGAGACAGGGGAAAAGCATCAGCATCTCCCCGCCTTTGATGATGGGAACGATCAGTATCGCCAATGGATGGAAGGTCTTCAGCCAATAGTTGAAGCACATATAAAACGAGAACCCGAACAGAAACCCGTAGAATGGCGTCACCTTCCACGTGGTATTCCTAATGACCGCGAATATCGGAATCAACGCGAAGAACGCAAGAAACCCCAGCCCATTGACACTGAGGAACCCCGGGAACGCAAAGGAATAGAAAACGGCCGTCAATATCAACACAAGAACCTCAGAACAATATGTCCTGAGGCTTCTTCTGGCATATAGATTCACCAAACGCATATCCCCCATACACAACAGGCCGCATATGCGGCCCTACGTGTCTGTTCGGTCAAGCACTGCGGAAAGGAAACTACTTGCGTAGCTCCCACACGAAATCCTTCAGCTCCTTGCCGGGGCGGAAAATCGCCACGCCATGGGTATCTACGGCGACAAGATCGCCAGTCTTGGGATTGCGGGCTTTTTCCCGTCCCTTGCGGGTGCGAACTTCAAACGTACCAAAACCACGGAGTTCGATTACCTGGTCATCCTTGAGCCCTTTCTTGATTTCTTCAAAGAACTCATCGATAATCATGTGGATATCGGAACGATTCATGCCGATCCTGTCATGGAGATTTTCAATAATTGCCGCTTTGGTCAGCTTCTCTTCAGTCGCCATGCTAGCTCCTTCGTTATACATACATATGCCTTATCTGGCGTTCATGTGAAACCAAGGCCGGAACCAATTCCAGCCAGAGTCAAAACTACTCAGCCTTGTTCAGTGCGTTGAACTTGACATGCATGCGGGACTTCTTACGGGAAGTCGTATTGCGGTGCATGACGCCCTTGCTCGTGGCGCTGTCAAGCAGCTTGAAGCTCAACTGCATGGCGGTAGCCGCGGCATCTTTGTCCCCGGCGACGACGGCGGCGTCGAACTTCTTGATGGCGGTGCGGACAGCACTCTTGGTTGCACGGTTTCTCATTCTTCTCGTGCGATTCTGGCGTTCTCTCTTCTCAGCGGAATTAGACACGTAATACCTCCAACATATCACAACTATAGTAATAGTCTCTTCATTCATAGTCGGCTTAAATTTCAAAGAACTGAAAGCCGCCGACGGTCTATCAAAATATCACAGACCGTAAAATCGGTCAATACAAAGTTTTATATCAATTCGAGAAAAATTCATCCAAATACGCTTTTGTAATCTCCCATCGGTTCATTTCTTCATTGAAATAGACCGCGGAACAGGGAATCGTCAGGAATCTGCCGTCAGGCCCCGCCAATGAAATCTTCCGGGACAGGATGTTCACTTCCGTAATCTTCATCAGGTCATGGTCGATTTTCAGCCGGCTTCCCTCCGGCGGATATTTCTGTTTCTCCTCCATATAGAAGTCGTATTCATACGAAAGGCAACAGAGCAATCTGCCGCACGGCCCCGAAATCTTCATTGAATTCAAGGAGAGGTTCTGTTCCTTCGCCATCTTGATTGAAACGGGGTTCAGCTTGTCGGTGACACTATGGCAGCAAAAATCCCGCCCACAGACGGCCAAGCCGCCAAGAACACGGGATTCATCGCGCACGCCGATCTGCCGAAGTTCAATCCTGATGCGGAAGATGCTGACCAAGTCCTTGACCAACTCGCGAAAGTCGACACGCACGTCGGCGGTGAAGAAGAAGAGAAGCTTCGGTTCCCCCAACAGGTAATGGGCGGTGACAAGCTTCATATCAAGGCCATGGCGGGCCACTTTTTCCCGACAAAGCTTCAACGCCTCCCCTTCCTTCTCCAGATTTTCCTGATATCGCCGGAGATCGTCAGGCGTAGCCAACCGGTCTATCCAATCCACATCGCCGTCGATTTCCACCAGCCGCGGCTGGTTTTTCCTGTAGCATTCCCCGCAACCGGCGCATGAATCTTCATCAGGCTCCTTCATCCACGAAATATCCAACGGTTCCGCGACAAACCGGGACGCAGCTACAGCTCCTGCATCGGCCACAGCCTCGCTCGCCGCCTGCGCTTCGTCAAGTACGTTTTCCGCCGTTTCGACCACCACGCCATCCATTCCCGCCGCATCAGGCGATGGTATATCATCGGAAACCATATCGACCATTCCGTCCTGCGTTTCAGCGCAGGAAAAGTCCGACGCCATTACATCGGCCATGTCAAGCGAGTCTTCACCGGCAGCTCGCTCCACGAGGGAAGAACCGTCCTGCTCAACCAACACAGCGCCATCCGCAGTCAATTCCCCGAACGCCTCCTGCTCCACCGCCTCATCGGAACTTCGCCGGCTCACGACAGGCGGTTCCTCGGCACGAAGGCACACTCCCCTGCACTGGACGCACCCCGGCTCATACGCCTGTCCGATGTCCGCGGCGGAACCCAGCACCATACCGAGGTCAAGCCCATATCTGGTAGGGGCTACGACTTGCGTTCCTGGATATAGCGCGGAATCCCATGCGCAGACGCATATCTCGTTGGAACTGGGGTTCTTCACCAAATACACATATGCTTCTTCAGGATGTTCAACCGATTCCTGACGATCAGGCCGACCGGAGCCACCCTTGTTCCTATCTTTTTTCATATCAATCCTATCTACTTACCTTTAAATGGCTTACAGACCAATAAACTTTCGTACAAGGCTATCACGCCAGATAAAAATTGTCAAACTCATCGCAAGGCCCCGACATCGTACCGAAAATCCCGGCGCCCCGTTGTCAGCGAAGCCTTCTCCCATTCTGCCTCAGCCCCAAAACCATAGGGATATCAGCGTACTACGGCAATCACAAGAATTCGTCCCGCCGTTCAAAAACGCCCTCGTTCATGGAGAATTCATCTATCTTAATATATTACAACCTGTTACCAACATTCCCCGCATTGAAGTTCATCGCTGGTTGGTGTACTCTTCATCGCTAGTTGATGTACTCTTCATCGCTAGTTGATGTACTCTTCTTCATCGCCGGTTGATGTACTCTTCATCGCCGGTTGGTGGCGGTTTCATTTTCAATCAGCATGCTGCTGATGACGCACCTCCATAAGCCATACTCATACGAGAAGGATATCAACGGCTATCAATGACACCCTCCGGCATGTTCATCATCCCCAGAAACGATACCATTCTTGTACCGTAAATTCATACTCAAGCATATTTCCGACCAAACTTGAACCCATACGAAAAAAGTCCCGGTAGGATTTCCGAAACCGCAAGGCAGGGCTATCGCTTCAAGTCATGAATCTATACAATTAAAAGCAGTATAATGGAATACGCTCCATGAAAAAACTCTTGGTTGACGGCAGAGGGGGTTCATGATATCTTTCTTATGGAATAATCCTTGTTGTATCGGAAAACACGCAAAAGACATTGTGGCGTTCTTGAACAGTAGGAGCCGCCGAAAAATAAAGCCGGAACAGCGGTATGGCATGTATCGCGATTCGTTAGGAAGAAATCATGAAATTATTTGATACTCACGCTCACCTGGGCCTGATTCATGAGGACCAGATGGAACAATTGTTAGTGGTGCAGATGGCAAAGCATAAGAATGTGGAGCATATCGTAAGCATCTGCAATAGCCTCGGAGACTTCGAGCAGGTCTATAACAACCTCAAAACCGCGACCGGCGTCTATCATGCGGTAGGCGTTTCACCATCGGAAGTAACGAATCCCGGCTTAGACTGGGAACACAAAATCATGACCGGGGCGAAGCTGGACCGTATCGTGGCGGTCGGGGAAATCGGCCTTGACTACTACCGTATGTTCGGAGACAAGAACCGCCAGATCGAACTCTTCCTTCGCCAGCTCGACATCGCCAGGCGGCTGGAACTTCCGGTAATCATCCACAACAGGGAGGCGGGCCGGGACATACTCGACATCCTCAGGGACAAGCTTCCGCCCGCAGGAGGAATCCTCCATTGCTATAGTGAAGACTGGTCTTTCGCCAGAGAGGCCCTGGACATGCCGCTTTATTTCTCCTTCGCAGGCAATATTACCTATAAGAACGTAAAGAACCTCCACGAAACGGTAGCGCGCCTGCCTTTGGACCGTATCCTGATAGAAAGCGAAGCTCCGTTCATGGTTCCCGCCATATACAAGGGAAAACGGAACAAGCCCGCATATTTGATTGAAACGGCCAAAGCTGTGGCGGAATTGCAGGATCTGCCGCTTGAAGAAACGACG
This sequence comes from Sphaerochaetaceae bacterium, assembly GCA_034114085.1. Lineage (GTDB taxonomy): Bacteria > Spirochaetota > Spirochaetia > Sphaerochaetales > Sphaerochaetaceae > Spiro-02. Next base: position 71,822 of record JAXEWB010000090.1, read on the forward strand.
GAGGCTCTCTACCAGAATAGCCTGAAAGCCTTCCATCTCCCTGAGAACGCATGACGGAACAGCCCTCCAGTCTGTACCATCCGGTACGGATTGGTTCCGTACTTATTCCCGGCAACATCTTCCTCGCTCCGTTGGCGGGATATACCGACCGTACTTTCCGGTCGGTATGTCGTAGTTTCGGCGCCGACTTCACCTACTCCGAGATGGTCAGCGCGGAAGGAGTCGCCAGGGAGAGTGAAAAAACCGACCCGCTGATGCGCAGGGCCGCCGGAGAGGAGCTATTTGCAATCCAAATCTTCATGGGGGACGTAGATCCCGTCAAAAGATGTCTGGAACGCCTGCTGACATTCTCCCCAACCATCATAGATATCAATTGCGGCTGCCCAGTGCCGAAGGTAGTGAAGATTGGAGCGGGCTCCCAGCTGATGCGGACCCCTGCGAGCCTGTATGAAATTGTTTCGTATATCACGGCGAATTGCGACGTCCCCGTATCGGTGAAATTCCGGTTGGGCTGGGATCAAGACGCCATCAGTTGGGAAAAGACCGCAGCCGCGGCATTGGAGGGGGGGGCGTCCATGCTGACGATGCATGCGCGGACGAGGGCGCAGGGGTATGCGGGAACCGCCGACTGGTCCCAATTGAAGAACCTCAAGCTATGGACGTCGGGGCATTTCTCCCAGATACCGATTTTTGGTTCCGGCGACTTGTTTACCGCGGAAGACGCCAAGAACATGCTTTCACAGACGGAAATAGATGGAGTGATGTTCGCTCGCGGGGCAATCGGCAATCCATTCATCTTCAGGGAGGCAAAAGCCCTGTTGCAAGGCAAGCCCGTCCCGCCTCCGCCGTCCGTTATGGAACGGAAGCAGACGATCAAACTGCATCTGGAACAGCTTGCGGCGGATATCGGCGAAGCCCCTGCTTGCAGGGAGATGAGAAAACATGTATGCGCCTATCTCAAAGGCATTCCCTTCGCAGGGCAAGTCAAACAGTCGGTCGTCCAGGCATCCACGATTACGGACTATGAACAAGCCCTGGCGCAATTGCCTGATTGACCGCACGACCATCAGTCAGTTGACCTCCGACGGGCTTGCATGATATTTTTCCTATATGTTTTCACCATCAAGTGTAGACATGCAGAGGTCTTTGTCCAAAGTTTTGCAGCAAGAGATGTACATCCGCGCAGAAGCTTCATGAAGTAGGGTTCAGTCAAAGACGAGAACTCGGCTCAAAGACGCCGGTTTCTGAATTGAGGCATGCAAGAAGGTTATATCCGAGAACATACGAGGGAGAGACGACAGCTGCCAAGGAAACGAAAGAAAGACAGTACTCCGGTACGGCTTTCTTGAAGTGACGACGGCAGACGTTGTTTATCCGAGCAGAACATACGAAGGAAAAAGGCTGCGGCCCAAGAAACCGAAGCAAAGACAGTACGACCAGTACGGCTTTGCGACGAGTGACGCAGGGATACGGACTTTATCCGAGTAGAACATACGAAGGAGAAAGGCTGGTGGCCTAGAAAGCGGAGGAAGGACAGTATCCTGATACGGCCTTCCGAAGCTGACGACGGCAAACAACCTTTATCCGAGTAGAGGAGTTGAGATGAGAGTTCTGGTATTAGGCTCAGGCGCAAAAGACCATGCCGTAACATGGTGGTTTTCCCAAAGCAGACTGATCGACGGTCTGTTTGTAGCCCCTGGAAACGTCGGGACGGAACAGATTGCAATGAACCTTCCGACGGTAAACCCGTCTTCTGCGGAAGAGGTGTATCAGGCATGTCTGGACAACTCCATCAATTTCGTTTTTGTCGGCACTGAGGCTCCGCTGTTCACCGGGGTGATCGACTATCTGAATGAACGGGGAATTGCGACGTTTGGAGCGCCGGGAAGAGTGCTGAAACTGGAGGGCGACCGCTGTTTCGCCAGGGCTTTCACGGACCGGCACAACATTCCTACGCCGACGCACCATCTTTTTTCCGATGAAGAATCGCTGGCGAACTTTCTTAAACGGCATCCGGGACAGCGGTTCGTATTGAAGAGAAACGCGCTGGCGCCGAGCCGCGTCATGGTGGATTCTTCGGATTTTGACATATTGATGAACTTCGCGCGAAACCTGATGCAGCAGGATTCCATTCTGGTAGAGGATCATCTGACGGGATTGCCAGTTACCATTACCGTCCTTGTAGATAATAATGGATACCTGATGCTGCCGATCTGCTCCGACTACATGAAAGCAGAGGAAGGAGAAGAGGGACTGCCTACCGGTGGCATGGGTTCAATCTCCCCCGTCCCGCTGACCGCCCAGTATCACGAGCAGATCATCGACTACATCATCAAACCGACTCTGTACGGGATGAAGGTAGAGAGAATGGCTTACAAAGGCGTTCTGACGTTCAGCCTTATCTTGACGGGCGACGGCCCTATGCTGGTGGACTATCACGTGCGCTTCAACGATCCTGCGGCACAGGCCATCATTCCACTCATCAAAAGCGACATCGTTGAAATACTGGAAGCCATGAACGACGATACTTTAAGCGAATTTAAGCTCGACGTCTCCAACTGGTCGGCGGTCGCCGTCGTGATCGCCAGCAAAGGGTATCCGGAGAAACCACAGATCGGCAAGGAGATCAAGCCGATACAGAGCGCCTTGAAGGACAACATCTTCCTGACAACCCCGTTGCTGTTCTTTGGCGCGGTAACACCGAGCAACGATAAAGTGATCACCAGCGGCGGCCGGTGCATTACCGTCGTCGGCATGGGCGAGAATATCATCGAGGCAAACCAGCATGCCTACGAGGCCGTGGAGCAAATCCATTTCGACGGCGCATGGTACAGAAAGGACATCGGCAACAGATTCTTTGAAAACTGACTAGCCGAAGGATGGCTCATAGAACCGGAAGGTGTTCTTGCCCGCCCGTTTCGCCTGGTACATGGCCGTATCGGCTGCGACATACAGGAAATCATACGATACCCCGTCCGCAGGATAGGCGGCTATGCCGATGCTTGTCGAAATGTGTACCGTGTTTTTCTGGTCGATGCAGAAATCGGAAGCCGCCGACAGGATGTGGTCCGCCTTCTCAGTCACCTTGTCTTTTGAGATGCCAGCGATGTATATCAGGAACTCATCGCCGCCGACCCGACCCGCAATCGCATCGAACCCATTGAAGGTATCTCGTAGGACCTTTCCCAGCCTTTTCAGTATGGAATCCCCGATGTGATGTCCAAAACGGTCGTTGAGCGCTTTGAAATTATCAACATCTATCATCAGCAGATATCCTGACTTGCTCATGGGCAACGCGCTCTTGACCAGCTTTTCTTCCGTATCCTTGTTGTACAGGCCTGTCAGCCCATCTATCCGGGATTCCCTTTGGAGCTCCTCGATCTGCTTCTTCCTATTGCTGACATCGACTAACTTGCCGATAATCAGGACGGGCTGTTTCCGATCATCATATACCACCTGATAGACACATTCACACCAGAGCGACTGACCGTCTCGCAAAAGGAATTGCAACTCCAGTGACTGGATACCCTTGATATCCGAAACATGCCTGACAATGGAAAGCATCGTCTCCTTGCTCTCCGGAGCCAATGGCGAGAAAGTATGTTCAGGATTGGTTACATGCGGTATCCGCAGCTTGTCCAAAGGAAGCATTTCACGGACATTGTCCGTAAAGACCAACGAGTCGTCCTTGATGGAATATTCAAAAAGAACCGTATCGGAAAAATGTGACAGCATTGAATATCGCTCTTGATCCACGAACATCTTGTACCATTGCCGCCGTATATACCAGAACACGATGAACACCGCGACAAGAACCAGGACGATGAATGTACCGGAAACCCAAAGAGTGTTCCTGATGATTATCTGCGAATGAGATGACAGGTCGCTGGACTTTGAATAGTTGAAAATACACCAGTCGTTATAGCCAAGGGCCGCAAACGACACAAAAACATCCTTGCCACCGACAGGGACGATATAGCTACCGGAATCCGAGGTCTGCAACGCCGCTTGAATTTTCCGGCACATCGAAGGTGTCGCGCCAGCAAGCACCGCGTCCGAAACTGAAACGCCTAAAGAGGTCGTCTCCGTGTCCAGCGGAACAAGAGTCCCATCCCTTTTGACGATATGACTGACGATGGACTCCCGCAGGAATCCTCCTTGGGAGGTCTGCACGAGGAGAGAAGCCTCCAGCAAGCTTTGCAAGGCTCCTACGACCCGTCCTTCCTTCTCCATGGGAATGGCGACACTGAAATAGTACTTGTAGCCAAGCCGCTCCGAGAAGTATACGTCCGATATGACTTTCTCACCGTTCAGCAACCGATTAACCACAGGAATATCTTCCTTGCTGACGATTTCATCGACATCTGAAATAGATGAGAAAGCAAAAGAGGTAATATCATAGTTTTCATGATATTCGGAAAGGTTGTCCAAATATTGGCTCAACCATTCTGAATCCGGACCGACTCGCGAAGAATTGACGAGCAACGCCAACGCTTCGATCGTCCCCTGTACATCGTCAATCCTCGCCAGCACTTCGTTTTTCTGGCTCTGGGTATAGGCATCCAGGTTCGCCAGCACCAGTTCATTGACTTCTCTCTCCAAGCTCTCCTATATTGTATGAAAAAGAGTCCAATCATGAAACTGAGTACGACCGCCACGAAGAAAAATACGAACAGAGTCCTCCGTTTCGATTTCTTCGGAAACAACATCCTTACAAGCCCTCCCTCAAGGCTTCTTGTGCAAATGCAATTCATTAAGTATATGATATTATTTCGCTCTGGCAATATTTTTTTTCTCGGCAAGGCCAGATTTCTCTTTTTCCCGTCATCTTTTCATAGCAAAGCTTCTTCCCTACGCTCACGGTACGGACAACTAGGATGCCCCGACTGGAATTAGTCTTTTCCAAGTACGCCAAGGAACAAAGGACAAGACATGGGAATGCTCCGAGGCTGCTACCGGGCCAAGGCCGGGCTTTCCGCAAAGAGGGGGACCGGGGACGCCCCTAGCATGCGCGGGGCGCGACGCCACGGAGTTCCCATGTACCGGCCACCATTGCCGAACTTCCTACGGCCAAAAAATATTTGTCTTTTTTTCGCGATGGAAAACTTCTGTCAAACGCCCGCCGCACCCCGCGATGCTGACCGATGTCACAAGGTCGCACATGTCACACCCCCCCGCAAGCCCCCGTCCAGCGCAAAACCACGAATTTCCATTCCCCTTTCATCTTCCAGCCGCCAGGACTCAGTGTCACAAGTCCATGCGCAAGCACAAGGAACTTTGTTCCACATGTGCGATGACCATGGTAGATGTTATATGTCGCGCAAAGTCAACCATGACCTCTGACATTTGATAACTCATTATATTACAATAAATAATTAAATTTTGTCGTTGACTTCTTTCGTCAATCGGAGTAACTTGCCTATATCAAACGGTAAGAAGTTCGAGAAGGAACGGGAAGATGACACGGAAAAATTCATACAAGGTTTGCAAGATGCTCGCGGTCATGGCTTTGCTGCTCGCCGCGTCATCGGCGTTCGCCGGCTCCGTGTCCGACACCGCCGTCCTGAGGCTTCGCGGCTATGTCGCCCCCCAGGCATCCTTCTCCGCCGGCATCGACGGACAGCTTTCCGTCGCCGCGAACAACGACTCCTTCCAGTACTCCGTCCTCGACCAGAACGGCCGCGTCGTCGAGGTGGAGAACGGCCGCGTCGTGGCCGACGCCGGGCAGATGACCTTCAGCGTCATGGCGGTCTGACATCATCGGCAACCATCCC
>JAXEWB010000091.1:0-12898 GCA_034114085.1 Sphaerochaetaceae bacterium
GTCGCGGTCGCCATAGGAGGGACGGCGGTCATCGTTGTACCGAGGACGGCTATCCCGATCCCCATAGGAGGGACGGCGGTCGTCATTATATCGGGGGCGGCTGTCGCGGTCGCCATAGGAAGAACGGCGATCATCCCGATCCCCATAGGAGGGACGGCGGTCGTCATTGTACCGGGGGCGGCTGTCGCGGTCGCCATAGGAGGAACGGCGGTCACGATCACCATCACGGCGAGGGCGGCTATCGCGGTCGCCATAGGAGGAACGGCGGTCACGATCACCATCACGGCGAGGGCGGCTGTCGCGGTCGCCATAGGAGGAACGACCGCGGTCATCACGATCACGGGAACGACCGTCGCGACGGTCATCATCCCTGCTATCGCGGCGGGGGCGCTCCTCTCGGCCTTCAGTCTTTCTATCAGACCCATGCTCCGGCACAGACTCCATTTCAATCACGCCATCAGCGGGAACCTGGTCGTCAGCCTCGGAGACGGCGTCATCGTCATTCCAATCGAGGGAAAGCAGGTCGTCGGCCGCGACCATGTCCTGGACGGGCTCCTGCCCTTGCTCCACTACTTCTTCGTTTTCAACCATGGCCTCAGCTACAGTTTCTTCAGCGGGTTCTTCAACAACCGCCGCCACTTCAGGGGTTTCGTCTTTCATCGCTACTTCTTCAACCTGAACCATTTCTACCGGCGCGTCCTGCGCCTCCGTCTTCTTGCGAGCCTTTCTGGGCTTCTTCACCGTTTTCACGGCCACTTCATCGGCGTCCGCCGCCGATACCGGAACTTCTGGCTCCCGCAGATCTTCCGCGGGAATCTGAACCTCATGTTCCTTCTTCAAAATCCAACTCCTTGTACTACCCTTCTGCTTGGAGAACCCGGGCGCTGCAACCTCGTATGTAATCTCCCGCATTTCGTACCCTCGGATACTCCGACCGTCCATCCTGAACGTTCCCAAATTCGTTGAGAACAGGAGTATCCCGTCTTTCGTCAATAACCTGTTGAGCAGTCTGATCCAGCGCACATGGTCCCGCTGGACATCAAAATCATGCTCCATTTTCCTGCTGTTGGAAAAACTCGGCGGATCAAAAACTATCAGGTCAAAGCTCTCGCCTTCTTTCACAGCCCTCCGGATATATCCCCAGGCATCCTCGGTGACACAAGGATATGCGGGGCCGACGAAACCGTTGGCCCTCAGGTTCTCCTCGCACCACTGTGAATACGTGGACGACATATCGACTGAAACAACTCTCTTCGCACCCCCGCTGGCGGCATATACTGAAAAAGCACCAGTATACGCAAACAGATTCAGTACGGACAGCCCGGAACTGAGCTCCCGCACCATGGCCCTGGTCTGCGCATGATCCAGAAACAGGCCGGTGTCGATACGCTTGGTCAAATCGACGGTGAACGACAGTCCACCCTCCATGACCGGTACCAGCAACGACTCCTCGCTCTGAAGCTCATGTTGTTCACGACCCAGACGCTTCTTTCGCTGGTGGAAAACCACGTGGTCGGCCTGGACGTACAACATACGCGCGGCGATATCGCAGCAAATCCGCCGCTGGTCGTCGTCCAGACCTTCTTCACTGTAATCGGTAATCCGTACATACGGACCATACAGATCGACTGTCACAGGGAGAGCTTCGAGGTTCCTGTCGTACACACGCATGCAGTCCGTCCCGTTTTTGAGCGTCAGACGGCGCATCTGCAACGCATTGTGCTTGAGAATTTTTCCGAAATCTTTCTCTATGTAGTTCATTGACCGTACCGATTACCTTTCTTGCCTTTGGCAATATATGATAATATAGTAGAAACGAAAAAAAAAAGATAGTGACCGACGGAGGCTCCGCATGGACGATGACACGAAGAAATTCCTAGCCCAGTTGGAAGAGAAGCATGGGGGTCCCGTGAAGTGGAGGACCTATGCCACGTGGTACGGCAACACCGACGGCACGTTGCGGGAATACGGGGTGTTCCTTTACGTGATTGGAAGCATCTTCTATTTTGAAGATTTTGAACGTCTGCCGTCGATTCTCGGTTATGTCCTGAAACCGAAGAAAAACACCCCGCCATACGTAAAATACGAGGGAAGCTTCCGTGGCGGCGATATCAAGCGAACGCTGGTTGTGACGAAGGGCCAGGCGACGGACTGCATCAGAGGCTCTAGAAACGTGGAGGACATCAAAGGAGCCGGCATGTTCGGCAAGTTGTTCAAGCAACTGGTGCTGTTGGTCGAGACGACCGACGGGCAAGCCCATTTCTTCGAACTGATGGACCGCAAGCGTTTTCTCGACGAAACAAAGAAGCTTCCGGCCCGGGAGGAATGCCCTGCATCGGTCTGAAGCCGGAGGGGCATTGACGACAGGGCCGCGGAACGACATATTTCATAGAACAGCATAGCAACGGAGGTATCAATATGGGTGCATTCAAGGCATACGACATCAGAGGTGTCTACAACAAGGATTTCGACAAGGAGACCGTATACAAAATCGGCTACTTCCTCCCCCGTCTTCTGGAAAGCGACCACGTAGTGGTGGGACGTGACGTCAGGACCACCAGCGACGAGATTTTTGAGTATCTGTGCAAAGGGATCAACGACTGCGGATGCGATGTGTGGAACCTCGGGCTTGCAACGACGCCGATGGTCTATTTCGCCACCGTGCATTACCAGGCCGACGCTTCCGTCCAGATTACCGCCAGCCACAACCCCCCGGAATACAACGGTCTGAAGATCAGCCGGGCAAAGGCGATTCCCGTAGGTGAAAACAGCGGACTGAGGGAGCTTCAGCGAATGGTCGAGACACAGACGGCCGTTCCTGTCGCAAAGGACAAGCGGGGCGTAGTCATCGACAAGGATGTCAAGCCGGCATACATCGGCTTCCTCAAGAAATTCGTTCCCGACCTGACAGGCATGAACCTGAGCATAGATTGCTCCCATGGAATGGCCAACCTGCTGATCAAGGACCTGATCGGCGCCGACCATCATTACCTGTACGACCATTTCGACGGCACGTTTCCCGCCCATGAGCCGAATCCCCTTGAAGAAAAGAACTGCAAGGATCTGGAAAAGGCCGTAGTCACAAACCACAGCGACCTCGGCATTATCTACGACGGGGACGCCGACAGGGTGATGTTCATCGATGAAAACGGCAGGTTCATCCAGCCGGACTATGTTACGGCGGTACTCGGATCCTACTTCCTCGCAAAGGAGAAGGGCAACGTTCTCCAGGACATCCGCACCAGCCGCTCCACCACCGAATACCTGGAGAAACTCGGCGCGACCGTCTACACCTGGAAGGTAGGGCATGCGTACGCGAAGACGAAGCTCCGGGACATCTGCGGTATTTTCGGCGGAGAACTGGCGGGGCATTATTATTTCCGCGACTTCTTCAACTGCGACAGCGGCATCCTCGCTTCGCTGATCGTCCTGCAAGTGGTGGTACGGCTCAAACGTGAAGGGAAGACCTTTTCCCAGTTCATCGATTCAATCATCGCCTATGCGAACAGCGGGGAGACGAATTTCAAGCTGGAGCAAAAGGATGAGGCGATGGCAGCTCTGTATGACAGGTACGTTACCCACGACCATCCTCAGAAGGTCATGGATTTCGACGGATACCGCGTGGAGTTCCCCGACTGGTGGTTCAACGTCCGCAAGTCCAATACCGAGCCGTATCTGCGACTAGTGGTGGAAGCGAGGACGAAGGAAATGCTCAAGGAAAAGCTTGGCGAGCTTTCCACCGTTATCAAGAGTTTCTCATAATGCACGGGACAGGGTGCGCATCGTACTCGGAATGTACTATATTGCATTTAAATAACATCTTGCGATATAGTGAAATCATCGGGATGAACACGTGTTCATCCCAAGGGAGGAGCATATGAGGGTCTTGTTATTCGGCGGAGCAGGTTATATCGGTACGCACGTAGCCATGGCGTTCCTCGGCAGGGGTGACGCGGTAGGTATCTACGACAATCTCTCGACTGGACTGCGGAGTAACGTAAGTCCGAACGCGACCTTGTACGAAGGGGACATCCTTGACCGCGAACGTGTCGGAGAAGTCCTTTCGGAGGGGTGGGACGCAGTAGTGCATCTCGCCGCATTCAAAGCCGCCGGAGAATCAATGATCAAGCCGGAAAAATATGCTGAGAACAATATCACCGGCTCTTTGATACTCATGACTGAATGTGTGAAACATGGTGTAAAGAACTTCATACTTTCATCCTCCGCGGCCACCTATGGAGAACCGGCATATCTCCCGATTGATGAAGAACATCCGAAACATCCGGAAAACTACTATGGCTATACAAAATATTGCATTGAAGAGAACCTGGAATGGTTCGACAAGCTCAAAGGGCTAAGATACGCAGCACTACGGTACTTCAACGCCGCAGGCTACGACCCGGACGGTCGTATGCTTGGGTTGGAACGCAATCCGGCGAACCTGATCCCGGTAGTCATGGAGGTCGCGGCGGGCATGCGCCCGAACCTGCTGATCTTCGGCAAGGACTACCCTACTCCCGACGGAACCGGTGTGCGCGACTACGTACATGTGACCGACCTCGCGGACGGACATGTCAGGGCGGTCGACTACCTGATCAAGAATAACAAGTCCCTAGTGGTGAACCTCGGTAGTGAAAATGGTCTGAGCGTTCAGGAAATCGTAGACGCCGCCAGAAGGATCACCGGAAAACCCATCCCCGCTGAATACGTCGATCGGCGCCCCGGAGATCCCGCCAAGCTTGTGGCGAGTTCGGCGAAGGCGCTCAAGGAGCTTGGCTGGAAGGCCCGCTACAGTTCCCTTGATTCAATCATTGAATCGACCTGGAGGGTCTACCAGGCGAACATGGCGAAGATGGGGCGGACCGTCTGAACCAAGGTATTGGATAAATATTTCCATATGTTGCAAAAACACATATCCAATATATGACGTACACCCTCTGAGTTGGATGACAAGCTGACTTGGAGGGTGTCTTTATAGAAAAAAGAAACAGATGGAGAAGAACCTGTAACAACCGAACCAAGCGCAGACGGGATGGACAGAATTATGTTCAACCGTTTCTATCAAAAATTTCCTGAACGATTTCCAAGTATGCGTCACGATCTAGGAGAAACGTGTGATTCTCGCTTGAAACACCTATTCATATCTGTGATACTACAATCAGTATCCCATACCTCGGAGGTTGCATAACAACCATGAAGCCAAAAACAAATTCATATGAAGAAAGTACATATTCAGTCTTGCTTTCATCCATCACCCAATTTCTCAACAAGCCGAACATCATGCATCGACATCAGGACAACCGGATTCTGCGCCTTATAGCCGCTCTTCCTTATCTTGCCGGATGTTCCCAGCCGGAACGAATCGCGCTGGTGCACATGGCCACATACATCCTCATGTCGGAACCGGGGCTGCCCAAGCAGGCGTTCCTGCATGACGAACTCGACGACAGAAACCTGTTCGCCCGCCTCTCGCTGCTCGATACGTTTCCAGACGGCGATGGACGGATTATCAAAAGAGGGATGAATCTGCTCGCCCTGGTGATGGTCCAGGACCATATGCACGACATGGCGGCTGACGCCGCCGCGGGGAAGTACAACCCAGTCGCCGCAGGAATCTGGCCGCCCGAAAGGACGAGGACGGAGCTCGTCAAAGAGATTACGAACACCCCCTGCGCGGAAATGGACGAGATACTTCCCCTGGAGGTCGCGGAACAGGTGTTCTTCTGGGATTGGGGCGGCGTGTAAATGGCATACACGAACCGGACGTTCAGGATACAGCGGACGCTCAGCGCCGTGTACCTCTGCCTCCTGACGGTCATGATCGGCATAAACTCCTACACTCTGGTCTCGCTGTACGGTTGGGAAAGCTATTTCGTCCCACGCTATTTCGTCTTCGGGGCGCATATCCCGACCTTCCTGGTCCTGCTTCTTTGCAACCTGCTGACATGGATGTACGACGCAAGATGGGCAAGGGCACTGCATGTCGCCACGTTTCTGTTCCAAAGCTACGTAGGGCTCCTGTATTCCGTGTCCAGCTTCTATGGATGGGCGATTGGACTGGTTACGCTGCTGCTCATGAAGAAATACAGGTTTCTGAAGACCAGGATCATACTGAAAGCCGTAATCCTGTATCTGAGCTTTCTCCTGAGCTGTATCATTTCCACGTTCGTCAACCACGAGCCGCTTGGCTCGATCTTCAGCCCGACAATATTCCTCATCTTCATCCTTTCGTTCTCCTATATCATCTTCCGTGACGAAATCCAAGAAGCGCTCAGGGACAAAAGCCAACTGAAAGCGCTACAGGAAAAAGTGACAAGGCTTAACGACAATCTGGAAGAGGAGCGGGCCGCCGCACAAAGATTAAAGGATGAATTGCAGGAACAACTGGCAAGGCAACCAAACGAACACGAAAAACAGGCGATCCTCGAAAAACTTGCCAAGTTTTCTGCGAAACAATTGGATTCCGCAGGTCAGCAGAAGGAACTGAACGCCCTCGCCGACAATATCCGTGAAGGCCTGAAAAAAATCCCCGGACTGGAAACCTGCACAGAAAGCGAAATAGAACTGCTATTCTTGTTCTACATCCATCGCGGGAATTTGTCCAACGGCAGCATCGCACAATTAATGGGTCTGGATTTATATACAGTCAAGAACCGAATGAAATCCTTGTTCCACAAGGTGGATGGGATCGAAAACAGGACGGGACTGTTCGTCTATATCGACGACAACATCGTGTTGAAGGAAGAAGGCTCCAAGGCGGGTACCTGCCCCACAAAACCGGCAGTACGCTGACGGCAGAGGCTCATGGCAATACACCATCTGGTTTCGTGGGAATGCCTTTGCTGGTCTTTCGCCAGTTTAGCGATAACGCTTCGATTTTGTTGTTATGAGTTTTTCGCTTTACGATGTATAAGGCATGCAATTCAAATCCACTGTCAAACAGGGGCATTGAAGACTTTGATTCAATTATCCACCTCCTCTTTTTGTGGATTTCATATCCAAATAGCACGTACCACAAACAGGAGGCCGCCATGATTGAACTTGAGAAATATCAAAGATGGTTAGACAGGCAGGACTGGACAAAAAATACAAAACAAATCTATTACACGGTAAGCCTTCAGTTCGATGCTTCCCGAGTTGTGCCTTTCTCTACCGAGAATCGACCTGTCAGTATGTCTCTGTATCCCTGCATACGGGTGTCATAAGGAACATTAGCGGAGAAGCCTTTGGTTTTAAATATGGATCGTCTGGTGGAGTCTCTGGTTTTGTCTCAAAAATAGCCGCAAGTAAATTAGGACTATCTTACGGACAGTCAGAAACTTTCGTACATACTTTCAAGTTTGATGCTTCTTTGCAAGTCCCAACAGACATTGAAAGCCGCCCTGTTGCAATGTCTTTTTATCCATGTATCAGAGTACTCTAATGCATGGGTATAATGACATGCTCACAGGACGATTTTCTGTGTTAGTTGGAACAATTCGATCAGCTCTAAAATCGTAACGAAAGTGTTGAACTCCTGCTCCAGAATTTCCAATGTTCCCGTCCCATTTGCCAACATACGTGATTGTATAAGCACCACTTGCCACAGTATGATCTCCCGCACTGGCTGCATCAGCATATCCACTAATGTTCCTTATTGCATCAGTCTGAACCTCATTAAAAGAAGGTGCAACATAGGTGGTATTTACTGTATGGGAAGCATTTGCCGTATCCGTCCAAGTCACAGCCATCGACCTACTACCGTAGAATCGGGGATAGACACCCTTGTAATTCGGAATATTGAAAGTTGTACTACCGTTTCCAGAACCAAAGGTAGTCCCGATCATCGCGAACAGAGCGGCATATGCCGTCCGGGAAACAGCCCGTCCATCACAGTACATCCAACCGTCTATGTTCACTTCCACAGCGAACATCATGACGCATCCGACCGGAACGTAGTTGCCTTGCAGCCTCACGAAATCGGTCGGTTTGCCCTCTACACCGGACCAAGGCACGGAAGCGGCCCTAGCAGCGGAATAGGCTTCAAAAGCGTCCAGGCTTCCCAGTTTTGAATCATCCTTGACCATGAACAGTTGTCCGTTGAGATCCGTCCGCTTTACGGTGTCTCCGTTCTGGACATCGTAGATGGTCAGGGCGAGCATGGCAGAGGAACTCCCGACAGTCACCAGCTTGTCCATCGCCCCCGCAGGCAACCTTGCCATATCGATAGTCCCGGTAAGCTTCGCAGCATCCAGACTGTTGATCTGTGCGGAATTGTGGGTATGGGAAACAGGAGCCTTTCCATTGACTGCGGTCTGCAAAGCCGTAATCAATGCATCTACAGTCTGTCCCGATCCATTCTTGACATCCGTTGTAAGGGCCAGAGCGAGGAGCGCGCTGATCGCGACCTTTCCTTCAGGCGAAATCAGCTTGGTAGTCCTCGCCGGAGACTTGGCCGGAAAATTGGCGTCCGAGAAATCCCCTCCCTGGATCAGCTTGAGGATATCGCCTACGGTAGACAGACCGCTGGTCGAAGCCAGGCTATGGGTACGGGCGGGATTGACGCTCGGGAACTTGGCCGCCAGGAACGAGGGCTTGAGGCATTGCAGTATCTGCTTGACCGTAACTTTCCAACCCTTCTCGACGTTGTATGACGGATCCTGCACAAGAACCTGCAAGTTCTCCTCCTGGGTGTCCGTGGCCGCAGTGAAGTCATAGGAATCAAAACCGGAAATAGGTTTCTTCGCCATATCAAAATCTCCTTATAGAACGATATGCAATATCCCGTCGGCGCTCGCCCACAGATCCCCCTGAGCAAGCCCATCAGGAGAAGTTGGCAAGACCGATACATCGATATGCGAGACATTCGTCACGATGGGTTGTTTCTCCATGGACATCAGGCTCATGGAACGGGCCGCTTGCGCATTTGTAAGCTGGTAATAGCCGTTCACGACGCAGTAGTACTGCCATTCGGTCGGTAGTCGCCCCAGTTCCGCATACCCTTCGCGCTTCCACAGGTATTGCCCCTCATGGAGGATGGGAACAATCACCGTCCAAGGTTCAAAAGCGAGTGAATCCCCCCCGAACCCTACATAGTCGGTCGAAAACCAGACCTCTTCCGCCACAGGCTCCATCTCAAATGTTTCGGACGCCGAGTACTGGGCTACCAGGGACTGGCCCTTGTCGCCCTTCTGGCCGTCCAGGGTCCTGACAATCATCGCTGAACGAGTCAGCCCCTCGCCCGTGGCCGTGATCGACATGATGCCGTCGGTCATATCGTCCGGCGTGACTGTTACTGGATTTTCCTTGGTGGGGTTGAGGATTACGCCGACTCCTTCGACATCGACACGGGCGTCCCCGGCGAAGGACTTGTCCACCCATATGCCGATGCTCTGGCCCGGATAGGGCGTACCGTCCGCCTTATACCGGAATGAGACACCGCTCGTGAGAACAGAAAACGATATCCCAGTGCCTCCATCCTTTATCTTGCTGATCCTCGCGGTTCGGGAAAGAGTGCCGCAGACGGCTTCGATGTCAAGCACAGCCTTGCCGATCAGTGAAGATGCATAGATTGTATAGGTCCCATCCCCTGCCAACGCTACGGGCTGTCCGTCAACCCAGACATTGATGTCGGATGCCAAGCCGCTTTTGGAAACCGATACTACGATGGGAGCCTGCCCTTCTTTGGGAACGTCCCCGTCGGGGAGGAACACGAAGGTATTCCCGGACAGCGTCATATCCAACGCACCGGGCTGTACCAGCTTCGTTATCGTCCGGGAATCTGAATCCGAACCGATTGACGCCAGCACCGATATGGAGTCCACTTCGGACAGCAGGGACGGGTCGATTGAGAACGTCCCGTCATTTCCGCTGCTGACCAATGCTCCTGCGACACGCACGGAAGGTATCCCGGCATAGCCGGACCATACGACCTTGCCGGAGACCGCACCTGAGACCGCCATGTTGTCGGCTGTGAACAAGACACTGTCAGCGGAAAGCTCTATCCGCAGGGACGCGGAATCGACGGCCTTGACCAGCCGTTTCGTGCGGGTGAGGTTGAAACAGGTGGCGACAAGCTCGACCTGGTCCCTCTGCGCTAGAACGGACGCAGGAATCGTAGCGACACCATGGACAAGATCATATGAAATGCCGTCGCATGTTAGGAATGCCTTTTCCGCCAACCCCTGGGTCTCGACGGTCACCAGCACGTCCTGGTCCGGGTGGGGGGCCCCATCGGCATAGTACCGGACGCTTTCCCTTGACAGCCCCATTGAAAGAAGCGGCTTGTCCAAAATCCTTGTGATGCATTTACTGTCACGGTAATCCCCGGCGACGACGACCGCCATCGCGGAATCCTCCAGCAACATGCCGGGAGTGATGACTCCCACCCCATCGTCATCCAAGGGGACGGACACGTCGCCTATCGTCAGCGCCAGGGCGTCACTGATTCCGAGTTTGTCACATCGGGCTGTGATTCGCTGGTTGTCGTGGGCGACACCGTCGTATGTATAATGGAAAAGTGAATCGGACAGGGACAGGGCGACATATTTCGCGGACTCTCCGTCGGCTCCTTTGATCGGCGGGGGCACGTTCGGACCGCTCGACACCACCTTCGTGTTGTACACAGGGGTGTACGGGACGATTTCCTTCAGAAACAGGCTCGTCCGCATCGTCGCCAGCGTCGTCCCGCTCTGCTTGTGGCCGTAGGAAACCAATTCAGCGAGGACGACTTCGCCCAAGTCCTGTCCGGAACGTCTCGGCAGCCGCAACGTCATCCGCATGCCACGTTGCACGAACGGCAGGAACGTGGTGGAAAGCTAGAACTGCCGGTGGGAGGACTTTCCCCGTCCCACGAGGGCCGCCAGCGTGACTGCCATCTGGTCTTTGGAGATTCCGTACTTGCCGTCGATCTCCATGTCGATCAGATCCTCTTCGGCGATGTCAGGGGCTCTATTCTCGACTTGCAACTCCCCGAGGGCCCGCATCGGCCTCCCGCGTACCGTGAACTTATTGATCGTGCAGTCATCCAGCCCATCGTTCTTCAACTGGATCTGGGCGGCCCCCGCTTGAGGCCGGGTCGCAGGCGTCGAACCATTGAAGCTGACCAGTTGGAGATCACCTTTATTATATTGGATATCAAAGGTATCGAATTGTCCAATCGTCGGCGTTACGATATCGGTGGCGTAGTCGTATTCCTCGCCAGTTTCTGGGTCTTTGAACTTAAGGGAGGCAACGCCATCTTCCGGCCAAGCAGTTTTTGGAGAAATAATGATTTTACATGTTTTGTCTTTTTCTTTCCAGTTCTCGGTGTTCCGGTAGACGCCCTTCTCTTCCAAGTGTTCATAGCGTTTGAGCGAGGACTTCGCCCGGGAGCAGGCCGGCGCCTCCACAGTCACCGCCACGCTCCCCATGACTGGCGAGCACCGTTCATCCGCGACATACTCAGGGTCTCCATTCAGCGTCCATTCGGATTCGGGCTCGACCCACCCATCCTCCTGCGCCGTATGGAAAAACAGCCTCCCCATGTGGTCGAAATACAGGTAGGCGTCGTATGCCTCCCTTATTGACTGCAACTCGCTCCAGACCGTCCCTTCTCCAATCGACACCACATCCTTTACATGAGGAACCTTCCCGCAGTTCACCATTTCCACTCCCATCATGGCGGCGAACCGATGTACCAGCGAGTTACTCACGTTATCGGGGTCACAGACGCAAAATCCAGCCAAGACCTGGGAGTCGGGCTTTCTTTTCGTTCCCTTGCCCCTCGTCCGGTCCTCCAGTTCCAGCATCACAGTATCGTCGGTGATCCTCCCGTATTTGCGGGACAGCCCCTCTCCTGAGACGTATCCGCTGAACAACTGATACCAGACTATGCTGTCCGTTCCGAAGAATACTTCCGCTTTCAATCCACTCCAAAGACCCTCGCTATATTCACCACGATTTTTCAGTGTGAACTGCCAGGACTGGCAGCTCGAACTACAGGAACATCCCACCTTAACAGGCAACAGGTCGATGTTTCCGTTCTGCCCGTCATGGATCCGGACCAGCAGGTAGTATTCCCGCGTCTCAAACAGCCGCTCTATCACGCTTTGAGGCATCGGTATCGCGAATGTCATGTCGTAACCTCCTGGAACGGTAGTCGCAATATGGAAGACACCAGTCTTCCATGTCATCATAAAAATCAGATTTTGTTCCTCACCTCATAGGTAAGGATATTACATCCCGGAACCGAACGGAAGGCCGGTCCCCAGTTGCCCGTACAGGTTGCTCCCCGTGCGCAGCAGCTCCCCGTCGCCCCTGAGCAGCATCGTGTGCGCGGCTCCCGGCGCGGCCGCCGTGACACCCGACACGGAGGGAACCCGGACAAACTCGTCCCTGTCCACCTTGTCCCCCAGCCCGAGCTGGCCTTCATCGTTCCAGCCCGTAGAATATACGCTGCCGTCCACCATGACGATGAACGAGAAGTTCCACCCTGCCGCAACCGTGCTTGCGCCGGTGATGCCCGGCACCTGCGTGAACACGGTCACTTTCGCGGGGGAGCCCGTTCCCAGCCCGAGCCCGCCGTACTCGTTCGACCCCGTCACCCATACCGTCCCGTCGTCCTTGACCAGCAACGTGTGGTTGCGTCTTCCTGATATCCCCCTGACACCGGTAACGCCGGGAATCTGCGTGAATGCAAACTGGTGTGTAGGACTATCACCCAAGCCTAGCTCGCCACTTAAATTACGCCCGGTCCCCCACAGCGTCCCGTCGGACTTCAGCACCATGGTATAGTCGCCTCCCGCAAGGAGCTGCCTCCCTCCGTCGATTCCGGGCAGACGCGTGAACTCAGGCGCGTCGCGGGCCCCGCCATCATCCAGGTTCCCCAGCCCGAGCTTTCCGCTGCCGTTCCACCCGGCGCCCCACACCGTCCCGTCAC
>JAXEWB010000092.1:0-72511 GCA_034114085.1 Sphaerochaetaceae bacterium
TACGTCCTGCATGTCGGAGCTATCTGTTGGCTACGTCCTGCTCGCTGGGCTTGCCTTCCGCTGAAGCTCCACTCAATAAGCAGCGCCATCCAGATGATTGACTTCACAAGAAGATGAGGGCATCGCCCAAAAGCCAAAAGACCTATTCGTGTAACAGCCCCTCATCAATAGACGGCCTGAAAAGCCTCCATCATCACAAAACATAACGCACCTAAACTGAACGTCATTTTTTTCGTACAGAAACCTAACGTAACAAATCGCTACGTCAGATATTTTATTACAAACTATAGAATTAACTCTCAAAACCCGCTTGTCGTTCCGGGCAAAGAAGCGTATTATCGGCATAGCGAATCAGAGTTGGAGCAGAGAACATGCAATCGGTTAGGCAGCGTACCATCGTCACAAAACACAAACAGCTTTCAAAAACCACGCCATACCTCTATATGCTCCCAGCACTGGCGCTGGCGTTCGTATTCTGCCTTTGGCCGTTCTTCAAGACCATCGTCAACAGCCTCAGCATCGTCAACTATTCCGGCAAGGTCGTGCAGTTCGTCGGACTGGATAATTTCAGGGAACTGTTCGCAAGCTCCAGCTTCAGGACCAGCTTGAAGAATACATTCCGCTTTACCGCGATTTTCGTACCGGTGAATGTAGTGGTCTGCATGCTCTGCGCCCTGCTTTGCTATCGCAAGCGGAGGGGGACGGCGTTCAACGAACTGTTGTTCTTCCTGCCGATGGCCGTGGCCATGTCCAGCGCGGCGATGATATTCAAAGCCCTCTTCAATCCGATGATCGGGGTCGTCAACTGGATTCTGGGCGTCGATATCAACTGGTTCAACGACCCCTCGAAGGCGATGTTTACGCTGGTCACCCTCGGTGTATGGCTTGACATCGGGCTCGATTTCATCCTGCTGCTGGCCGCCTTGAGGAACGTACCTCCGCAGTTGACTGAATCGGCGGAGCTTGAAGGCGCGGGAGCGTGGAGAAAGTTCCGTAGCGTCCAGCTGCCGCTCATCACCCCCACCCTGATGTTCGTCATCTGCACCAATATCAAGGACGCGATGCTGATCTGCGCACCGGTGATGATTTTGACGGAAGGGGGACCGTACCGCTCGACGCAGACACTGGTCTACCAGATGTACCTCGAAGGTTTCAGGTCAGGCAACTATACGCTGGGTTCGACGATCAGCGTCGTCGTATTCCTCTTGTCGCTGGTATTGCTGCTCCTGCTGTTCCGCTTTGAGAAACGGGGGGTATACTACTCATGAACATCCGCCGGATCAAGGACTACGGGGTATTCGCCGTCGCCACATTGATTGGCTGCATCGTGATATTCCCGATATTCTGGAGCTTCATGGCCTCGTTCTTCCCAATCGGGGATTTCAGCGCCTGGCCGCCCAGACTCGTTCCGACACAAATTGAATGGTCGAACTATGCGCGGGCTATCCAGGAATCGATGTTGTTGAGGTTCATGGTCAATTCCTTGGTGACGGCGGTTGGCGGCACAATCATACGGATGACGGTGGCGATTCTCGCGGCGTTCGCCGCGGCGTTCCTGACCTTCCGGGGAAGGGACTTCATCTTTATGTTGATTCTCTCCACTATGCTGCTTCCATCCGACGCGCTGTTGATCGAGAACTATCTGACCGTCCAGCGGCTGGGGCTGCTCGACACCTGGTTCGGCATCGTATCTATCTACCTGTTGGCGCCGACGCAGATATTCATGCTCCGCCAGTTCTTCAAGACGATTCCCCATGAATACCGCGAGGCCGCGGCGATAGACGGATGCGGAAACATCCGTTTCTTGACCAAGATCGTCATGCCCATGGCGCGACCGGTGGTTTTGGTGCTTGCGTTACAGTCCTTTACCGGAATCTGGAACGCCTATCTCTGGCCGTTGCTGGTCACGAATACCCCCCGGATGCGGACGGTACAGGTAGGCGTCACCATGCTCGGCTTTTCAGAGAGCCTGGATTTCGGGCCGACATTCGCGGCGATATCGCTGGTGACGATACCCGTCGTTTTGGCGTTCATCTTCCTGCGCAAGCGAATCGTCAACGGAGTGACCTCCTCTGGTATCGTAGGATGATGAGGGAGGAAATGAAGATTGTCCAGAAAGTCGGTTCAAAATCAGAAATCCTGCGTTTTGCGCTTGTCGGGAAGAGGTCGCCCTGTAAAAGGATACTTTTCTGGACAGGCCGGGACAAGTGCTTCTGCGATGCCAAAACCTTGGTAGGGGCCAAGACATTGAAAATCATTCGGAGCCACGCTGGCCAAGGACATAGAGAGACAACCACAAGGAGAATTGCATCATGAAACCGATTGTGAAAATGCATACAGTCATCTGCGCATTGCTTCTGATTCCGGCTTTTACAATATTCGCCGGGGGCGCGAAAGAGATTTCGGGCCAGACGGACGGTCCCGAGGAAATCGTCTGGTGGCATTCCAACAGCGGACTGCTCGGCCAAGCGACCGACAAGCTGGTGAAGGAGTTCAATGAGACCGTCGGCGCGGAACAGGGAATCACGGTCACTCCAGTGTACCAGGGCAAGGCGGCGGACGTGCTGACCAAGCTCCGGGCGGTGATGCAGGGCAAGGACGCCAAGGCCCTTCCCGACATCGCCCAGCTCGACGCGACAGGAGTCATCGATATCCGCGACTACGACAGACTGCTTTCGATGGATGAGCTAATGGCCGGTACGGGCTATGATTTGGGTCAGATTGAAGAAGGTGCCGCCTTGTCGATTACCTACAAGGACAAGATGATCGGCATGCCGTTCAACAGCTCGACAATCCTCCTCTACTACAACAAGGATGCGTTCAAAGAGGCGGGCCTTGACCCGGAAGAACCGCCGAAGACGATAGCGCGGATGGCGGAGTATGCGCAGCGGCTCGTAGCCAAGGATGAGAACGGCAGGGTCGAACGCTATGGTTTCGCGGGAGTGCCGACCACCTATGAACTTACCGCGTGGATCGGACAGCAGAACGGCGTATCCTATCTGACCGACATGCGCAACGGTCATGACGGCAACCCCACCAAGGTGATCTTCGATGAGAACGGTACCATGGAGATATTCCTGAGCGAATGGGAAAAACTCTGGCAAAGCGGGGGACTTGTGAACCTGACCAGCGGAGTCTCCCAGGAATTCGCCGCGGGCAAGGTCGCCATGATCGCCGCGTCCACCAGCAATCTGACGACGCTTCTGTCCGCCATCGACGGCAAGTTCGAGCTTGGCGTCGCCTATCTGCCCAAGGTAGTTGAAGGCGCCGACAGCGGAGTGAACGTAGGCGGCGGGGCGCTGTTCGCCCTTGACCGAGGCCTGGACCATCAGCGGGCCATCGCGCAGTTCATCGAGTTCGCGGTCAGTCCTGAGCAACAATTGCAATGGCATGTCCAGACCGGATACTTCCCCGTCAACATCGGTACATACGAGCTGGAGGGCTTCAAGGAGCATGTCGCGAAGAACCCGTTGTTCCAAGTGGCGATTGACCAATTGCACGACAGTGACCCACGTGTGCAGGGCGTATGGATACCTTCCGGCTATCAGGTCTACTACGCTTTCCAGAACGGCATCAGGGAGATGCTTGAGACGGGCAAGAGCGTCCAGCGGACGGTACAAGACCTCGCCGCCGAAATCAACAAGTATATCAGCGACTACAACCGGATGAATCAGCAATGACGAATGAACGACTGGCGACATCCACCAATATCATCAGCTTCCGCCGGGACGGGGGGAAAACCCCCATGGTGGAGCTGATACCCCGTCTGGCAGAAGCGGGCTGGCGAAATCTCGATCTCAATTTCTGTGAGATGATGAATCCTTCCTCGGTTCTCCGTACCGACGCATGGCGCGGGTATGTCGAACGACTGAGCACCATGAAAGAGGAATTCGGCCTCCGGTACATCCAGTCCCACGCACCATATGACTATGACCGCTTCGCGATGGAGAAATCCGCCGCGACCGCCAGCGATGCATTGGTCAAGCGGGCGATCCTAGCGTCGGCGGAGCTTGAGGTACGGCATGTCGTGATTCATCCGGCGAAAGGAGACGGTTCTGAACCAGCGGCGCGGCTACGGGAAAAGAATATCCGCTGGCTTTCTCCTTTCGTGGAGATAGCCGAACAGCGGGGCATATCCATCGCATTGGAAAACCTCGACGCGCAGGGGGAGATCAGGGAGGCCGAAGAGTTGTGCGCTCTGGTCGACGCCTTCGCCACTCCATCCGTCGGAGTCTGTTACGACTTCGGGCACGCCCATCTCGGCGGGCAGGACCATGCGCGGAACATCAGGACATACGGCGGACGGCTGGTCGCCACCCATGTCGCCGACAACCACGGCAAGACCGACGAGCATCTCCTCCCCTTCTACGGTACGGTGCCTTGGGAACAGTGCATGAAAACGCTCTCCGAAATCGGGTATGCGGGATATCTCACTTATGAGGTGATGTTCTTCACCAGCCATCTGCCGGAGCCTTTGAAACCCTCGATGCTACGCCACGCTATGGATGTCGGAATGTATCTATGCTCGATGATGGGGGATGAACCGCCTACGGAGGCTTCTCGTTAATTCGCGGAAGCATGTACCTTTTGCTGGAATGTACACCGGTCCGCGAACTGACAGGTGGCGCAGGCCTGTCCCGGACAGTCCTGGAAACCATCGCCGGCACCCTCCAATTGATGGACATGCCAAGACAACTCCCCGATCCGATGCTCAATCGAGGCTTTCCGCTCCAAAGCGTCGCTGAGCTTGCTCCGATACTGCTTCAACAACTGCAACCGCCGCAGCTCGCCGGTGGAGTCTTCGTTGCCGAGACGGATGATCTGCCCGATTTCTTCAAGTGAAAAGTCAAGGCCCTTCAGTTCGATGATGCGGGAGATATAGACAAGATCGGCGTCGGAATAATACCGTTGCCCGCCATCGCTGCGGCTTTGCGTCTTCAACAGCCCCAAGGATTCATAATACCTGACGGTCCGTACCGTCACTCCGGCCTTGCGGGCCAATTCCCCGATCCGATATCTCCCTGTTTCCATATCCCTGTTGTAGCATGGATCCCCACCGAGCCGCAAGAACCGCCTGGTGTACAACATTCACCATGGTTCGGTTTTCCTGTAATCACGCGCACATACCGCCATCGGCGCATATTCGCCCGAAAATCCTTGTGTACACCATGTAATCTTGAATCACCACGGAGTATTTCCCCCATATAGAGGGCATGAAATATCGACACAGCGCACCAATCACCATGGACATCAAGGAACTTCCCAGGGACGAACGGCCACGGGAACGGCTCGAAAAAAGCGGCGTGACGGCTCTGTCCGACCAAGAATTGCTGGCAATCCTGATTGGTTCGGGCAGCAAGGACCGACCGGTTCAGATTCTCGCACAGGACCTATTGAAAGTCCTAGACCACGCCCCGGCTTCGGTGGACCTGCCGGAGATACTGAATGTGCGGGGGCTCGGACCGGCGAAAGCGTCGGTCATCTGCGCCGCGTTGGAACTGGGAAGAAGACGTTTGCCGACTCGCAAACGGCAGATTGCGTCGCCAGCCGATGTCTATCCGTTGATTCAGCACTACGGTACCCGGCAGCAGGAACATTTCCTCAGCATTTCGCTCAACGGCGCCCACGAGGTTATGGCCGTCTCCGTAGTCTCGGTCGGATTGGTAAACCGGACGCTGGTCCACCCACGCGAAGTATTCGCCGAAGCGGTCAGGGAACGGGCTACGGCGGTCATCATCGCGCACAACCATCCTTCGGGCAACCTGCAACCTAGCGGAGAAGATGCGGAAGTGACCAGACGCCTCAAGCAGGCGGGGGAAATCATCGGCATCAAGATTCTGGACCATCTGATATTTGACCACGAGCATTTTTATTCACTGGTGGAGGGGGGAGAATTCTGAGTGCACATGGAGATTTGTAATGCAAATCGTGTTGTGCTTTGAAATATATCAGGGTACATGATGATGAGGAAATATCAATGGGAGGAACGCAGGAACCTCATCATCATCCAGAAACATGGTGGTGGCTTTGAGGGTACATCACAGGACCAGTACAGTCTTATGCACAAGCATGCGCAAAGACCCATGATCACGGTACAGGACAAGGATATCGTACAAGTGGAGCTGACCAACGACAGACTTTCCTATTGGGTGCGTTTCGGCGAGCGAACCAATATCGTATTGCAATCCCGACGAAACAACTCCTGCGGGGGTGATATTTTTGTCATGTCCCGACCACCGAACTGTGAAGATTTGTCTGGCATTGTGAAGATTCTTTACAATTTACCGTTACATTTTTTCACATTTAACATCATGCTACAAAAAGAATAAATTTCTTCACAAAAAATCACTTGCCAATCGGGACCGGTATGTGTATATCACAATATGAAACTACTCGGCAGATCTCTCCGGGCAGGATGAAACTTGTATGGCAAGTGTTCGGAGGGTGTGCCGGAAAGAAGGAGATACACATGCATATCAATCAATCATCATCCATCATCAAACGTCTGGTGGCATGCTTGGGCATATTGCTTGTGAGCGTCTCGCTCGTGTTTGCAAGTGCCCAGTCGGAACAACTCCACCAGAACGTGACGCAGGCCCTATCCGCGGGAGATGTCGCAACGACGATCAAAGCCTATGAGGACTTGCAGAATCAAATGGAAAAAGAGTATTCAAACGCAGTGCAGGATATGGCAAAAGCGTATGAGAAACGGGACCGCAAGGGCTATGACGAAGCATATGCCACGCTCAACACCCTTGCGTCCTACCGGTTGGACAAGGAGCAGACCGATTCACTGCTGAAAGCCATTCTCGCAGAGGAAGAGCCGCAGAGAACCGCCGATGCCCAATGGCTGTACCGGAACAGCAAGTATTACAGGCCGACCCTGAGCCTCGACTATTCAACAAAGGGGGACGGATACAGTTATTCATACAGCCAGCAGCAGACGCTTATGCCGGGAAGTGAAATCACCCTTCCCGACGCGGACGCCCTTCGTTTCAACACCAGCAGGACAGGACAGCTTGTCGGCTGGGGACTGACGCCCGACAGCGTGGCATACCAGGCCGGTGAGACCATCACAATGCCGTTCACAAGCCAGACCCTGTACGCACAGTGGCAGTCCGCCGTCACTTTCTCCGATCCAGTGTCGGGGATGGATGTCGCCATGGCTGATGTCGAAGACGGCGCAAATATCGCAGTTCCCGTTCCTACGGCTCCAGACGGCAGCTACATCTTCATGGGATGGCGGGAACGGAGTACCGGAAAGACTTTGGCGTCCGATGCATCGAACTATACCGTAGTAGGAAAAGGCGCCGCATTCCAAGCGATGTGGAAGAGCTTGATGATCAGCGACCTATATACCGAGCATTATTCGGTCTCCGCATTGCCGGTAAACACACAGCTCACCGTCGGCTTCACGTTGAAAAGCCAAGGGACTGAACCACTTCGGAACATAACGGTAACATTGTCCTCCGATAGCCCGAACCTGACAGTGCTGAACCCAACGATTACCTACCGGGGACTTTCGGCTGATGATTCCGGCGTCGCTTCCGGTTTCAGAATCCTGATACACAACGGAGTTCAGGGCGGAACGCAACTGCCGCTTACGGTAACGGCGACAGATAGCGCAGGAAACAGTTGGAGCCAGACCTTTACCTGCACAGTGAAATAATTTATCTGCGAATGATATTCGGACGGACCGTCGTTTTGGCGGTCCGTTTTCGTGTCCAGCCATCGATAATCATGCGGACGACGACCTCGCAACAAGTCGCGCAATGAGCGGAAATCCTCATTTGCTCGCAATCCTGTTTGATTCATCTACTCAGAGTGTCATTGTCTTTGAGTATGTTAATTCTGATGCGGTAAAGGGTCTTCCCTTTTTTACATGGCTGTATCTGGGATATTATGACGCCGGCAAGCACTACGCATTTGATGAAAGCAATCCAAACCAACTGAACTTTAATGCAATGAAAATACAGGAAGGCGCATGGGAAATTATTAGCGGATATAAAACTTATGTACCATATACATTTGAAATCATATCCACCTCGAACAACAAGTGCATCGCAGCCCTCACAATCGATGGTATAGAGTACGGCAATGTGCCATTCACATATGTCGATGACGTCAAAATATCCGATTTCACTGCGACAACAGGTGTTCCGCCCGAATACCAAGGCGTCTATGGGACGGATTTCGAAGAAGTAGTGAGGTCTGAAACACAATATGTCAAGTTCGTCCCTATCGCATATGTACGGCCCTAATCAGCATTGGATTCCGGAGCCGTTCCAAATAATTTCCGGGACGGCCTTTTTTATTTTCCAGTAGGTTATTTTCGGTGATATCGGTTCAACTCGATTCAACACTCGACCAACAGCGAGATTTCCTTGCTTTCATAGATATTCCATGTAAAAATTCAAAGCAGGAGTATGATATGAAAAAATACCAGTTCATATTGATTATCGCCATGGCTATTGGACTTCTGGCTTCCTGCGCCACACCGGCGGCAGAAGAAACACAAATAGTTCCCGAAATATCATTGCCCGCACCAGTGGAAGAACAGGTCGCCGTCGTAGAACACGAACCAGAGCCTGAGGTTCTGCGGCTCAACTGGGATCTCTCCGCTTATGACTTCATCAACGAAGAACATCTTGCCGTCGGCGACAAGAGAACAATCGTTTTCGAGCCTCATGAACCTTTCGCTGGCAATATCTGGGGCACTGACGTCTATACCGACGATTCCCAGATAGGTCTGGCCGCCGTTCACGCCGGAGTCATCAGCTTCGAAGCGGGAGGAGTCGCGACGTTTGAGGTGATGGAAGGACAGAGCCATTTTGTCGGCTCCGAACGAAACGGTGTATACAGTTCCGAATATGACGAATGGCCCGCAGCGTTCAGATTCGTCTAGCAAGGGTCAATCCCGCACCGGTCGAATCAGTCGTTTCCACGGAAGCCTTTTGGCGCCTTGTGCGGACAGAAGCTGCGATGTTTGATGTTGTCCACCGGCGAAAACAGAACAACGGAACCATCCGACGCCTATCATACGGCAAGCGTCGGGTGAGTTGTATGCTTTGCCGACATTGCATGAACTCTGTGACCGTCTGATGGAGTTGCTCGAAATCAGGTTGCGCACAAGGGCGACAGGGCTTTATCCCAAATCATCCAACGAGAATCTTGATGGCAGTACATTTCCCACTATTGCAGGAGCTTTCTGAAACACTGCAAGCGGCAATCCCCAAGACAACATTTTCCAGCGCTTCAAGTACAATTCTATCATTTGCCTTTGACAATGGTTCGCGCACTTCAATACTCCCATCCGCATTGACCTTTGTATACATAAACAGATTGATTGGTTGAAGAACCGGATGAGAAGTCCCCAGCGCATGATTGATATTATTGAAACAATTCGGATGGTTTTCTCCGTTCTGATAAAAGAAATCGTACATCTCCGGCCTACAGCAGGGATGCAATAGATCATGTTCTTGTACATCATCATACAAAACCTTGAACATTGGTTTGTATTTATTAGAATAGATTATATCCCCTACATGCAACCTTAACGATTCATTGCAGTCAATCGTAACACCTGGTGATATAAATTCAGTTGAATCACCTTTCATTTCTGCAAAGAAATCAACGACCTGTCCTCCGTCAATATCGACTACTTCGATTTGCCTCCCCTTCGTAGCCTCAATTCTTATGCCGCCGCAAGGGGTGACGGTATATTCTTCCATTTCAACGTCCTCCATAAACTCAAATTGACTAAATGAAAATCAAGTCAATCAATGAAACCATAGATGAAAAAAATCGAAGACTATACGGGCGATTCCGGAATGACGGGGTGAAGGAAAAGATACGAAAGAATCAGCCCCTTACCTATCCGCCACCATCAGGTTCTTGTCATCCGGCTTGCAGAACGGCTCGCGCCCCTCACAGGGGTTGGTATGGACGACGACATGCTTCGCATTGGAAAATTCCTGTTCGATCTTGTCATGCACCCGCTCCGCTATGGCATGCGATGCGAACAGGGGCAGATAGCGGCAGCACCGGATCTCAACCTCCACGTAGAACCGCGCCCCGGTGATGCGGGTCTTGAGCAGGTCGATCGCTTTCACGCCATCGACGGCAAGGATCCCCTCTTCCAGTTTCTTACAGATATCCGCGTCAACCGAAGCGTCCAGCAAGACATCGATGGCGGACTTGAAGATATCAACGGCGACCTTGATGATCAGCAGGCAGATCA
Organism: Sphaerochaetaceae bacterium; assembly: GCA_034114085.1. GTDB lineage: Bacteria > Spirochaetota > Spirochaetia > Sphaerochaetales > Sphaerochaetaceae > Spiro-02. The sequence goes on from JAXEWB010000092.1 coordinate 10,241, forward strand.
CCAAAGAGGCGATCGGGTCAAGAATCGGCACGCCGAGCCGGGCACCGAGAATACCGATGAACGCACCCAATGCGGAGAGGACATCGGACCGATGGTCCCACGCCGTAGCACGCAGGGAATTCGAGCCAGTCTTGCGGCTGACCCGAATCGTATACTGGTACAGGCATTCTTTGACCACCATGGTACCGAGCGCGACCAATAGGGGCAACAAAGTCGGAACGACGATGATTTCCGGATGAAGAATCTGCTTGATACCGTTGTAGCCAATCATGCACCCCGTAGCGAAAATAGCCACTGCGAGAAAAATCGAGACAATGCATTCAATCTTGTCGTGACCATACTGGTGCCGGGTATCGGCCTGTTTGTCGGAAGCGGCGACACCACCGATCACGACGAAATTGCTGATGACGTCGCTAGAGGAATTTACTGCGTCGGAGATCATGGCGCTTGAATGCCCCACGATACCGGCGATAAGTTTTACTACGGCTAACATAATGTTGCAGGCGGTGGATATCACAGCGGCCCTGAGGCTGCTGCGAGTCAAAGCTTTTTCCTGTTCCGCCCGTTGAATATCGAGATTTTCCATGTTATTCATCGCTAACCTCCCCCAAATACGGGAAAAGGACGGCAACGCCCGTGAGGGCATCCCGTCCTTCCAATCATCAACAAAATACCGCCGATGCGGTGAATCTATCAAAAACAGCCTTCGTCAGCGACTATGGCGTCCTTTCAGGACATCGATCACCTCGCTGAACTGCACGTTTTTCTGTGCAAGCAATACCATGAAGTGGTACATGAGATCGGCGGCCTCGCCCAAGAATAGCGACTTGTTGTCGTCTTTACTCTCGATAATCAGCTCCACCGCCTCCTCACCGACCTTCTGGGCGATCTTATTCAGACCGCGGCTGAACAGGTGGTTCGTATACGAACCTTCAACGGGATACTCACGGCGATCTTGGATGACCTCTTCAAGATAGAACAGGAATTCCGAGGAAGAAACCTCCGACGGATTGTTGTCCTCGTCAAAACAGGTATCCGCGCCGGTATGGCAGACAGGACCGGTAGGGATGGCCTTGACCAACAGGGTGTCGCCATCGCAGTCCTCAAGAATCTCACGAACCTGAAGATAGTTCCCGGAGGTTTCGCCCTTCGTCCAAAGCTTCTGCCGGGAACGGGACCAAAACGTAACAAGCCCACGCTCCTTGGTGATATGCAACGCTTCCTCGTTCATATAACCCAGCATCAAGACCCTACGGGTCACTGCATCCTGCACAATCGCGGGCACAAGACCATTTCCTTTGGCAAAATCAACTGGCATAGACAACTACTCCTCCGGTGTCTCCTGCGGAATGCGGACAGTTATACCATGTTTCCGCAAAAAAATCTTCAGCTCCGGTATATCAATCTGATGAAAATGAAAAATTGAAGCCGCCAACGCCGCGTCAGCCCCCCCATTTTCAAAAACATCAATAAAATGATCCATCGTTCCAGCCCCACCGCTGGCTATAATGGGAATATCAACACTATCACCGATACGGCGGGTCAAGTCAACAGCAAATCCGTTTTTTGTACCGTCATGATCCATGGAAGTGACCAACAGCTCCCCCGCACCCAAGGAAGCCACCTTGCGCGCCCATGAGAGTACTTCTATCCCGGTAGGAATCCGCCCGCCATGGACATAGACCTCCCAACCCTCTTTTCCATCAGTGTCAAAAGCAGGGTTGCGGCGGGCGTCAATCGCACATACCACACACTGTGAGCCGAACTGCAATGCGATATCGCTGATGATGGAGGGGTTTTTCACAGCTTCACTGTTGATTGAAATCTTGTCGGCCCCCGCTTCAAGCAAACGGCCGACATCGGCGACGGTCCTGATCCCCCCGCCGACGGTGAACGGTATGTCGATCCTGCCAGAAATCCGGCGCACCAAGTCACAGAACGTGCCGCGATTCTCAACGGTAGCGGTAATGTCGAGGAAGGTCAGCTCGTCAGCCCCCTGTTGCGCATAGAAAGCGGCAAGCTCCACTGCATCGCCGGCATCCCGCAGATTTACGAAATTGATCCCCTTCACAGTACGTCCGTCACGGACGTCAAGACAGGGAATGATACGTTTGGCAAGCATCAGGCACCCTCCTCCGGGCAGCCGCCAGAAGCATTGTCTATGGAAACAAGCGCATCCAGCGTAATCCGACGTTCATAAATAGCTTTTCCGACGATCGCCCCTGTCAGACCCGCCTTTCGTAACGAAAGAAGGTCCTCGACCGAAGAAACACCGCCGCTGGCGATCAGCTCCATCGGCAATCCCTCTGCGGACATGGTGGCGATTAACCGCCGGTACAGTTCCAAAGAAGGGCCTCCCAGCATCCCGTCGCAGGCGATGTCAGTACATATCACCCGGCGCAAACCGGCGCGAAGATACCGTGCGATAAATTCCCCTACCTCCAGATCAGTCTTTTCAGTCCATCCAACGGTAGAGATCCGTCCATCCCGACAGTCCGCGCCGAGAATCAACCTGTCGGCGCCCCAACGCTCCAGCCAGCCGAACACCATATCCGGCTGACGGGCGGCGACGCTGCCGCAAGTCACCTGCGATGCCCCGCAATCGAACACCCGGAGCAAATCCTCATCGCTTTTGACTCCTCCGCCGAAATCTACAACAAGCCTCGTACCGGAAGCGATTCGTTCCAATACAGCGGTATTCACCACATGGCCACTCCTGGCGCCATCCAAATCCACGAGATGCAGACGGGACAGCCCGGCATCCTCATATCGTCTGGCGACATTCAATGGATCAGTGTCGTATACCTTCTTTTGATCATACGCGCCTTGGGACAAACGAACGCAACAACCGTCGATGATATCTATGGCCGGAATAATTTCCATCGCTAGCCCTCCTTCTCGGAAACGGATTCGCTCCTCGTCTTTTTCATACCCATGAATCAAATTGACGACTGTCCACAGCGTCAGAACTTCACACAATACGGGATTACGCCCTTTCCACATGCGTGAAACCAGCTGCTATCAGGAAAACGTCATCATCCCCGACAATCTACAACGCCAAAAAATTACGGAGTATGCGTTCCCCCACCGCACCGCTTTTCTCAGGATGAAACTGAACCCCCCGGAAATTGTCCTTGCGAAGCGCGCAGCTGAACGTCAGGCCGGCATATTTACAGGTCGCGAGCGTCCCCCCGCAAAGCGGCGCATAATAGCTGTGGACGAAATAGACATAGCTTTCCGGCGCGATTCCCGCGAACAGCGGATCATCGGAACAGAAAATCGTATTCCATCCCATATGAGGAATCTTGCAACCGGTTCCATCGGGAAAACGCAGTACAGTCGTATCGAACATGCCGAGGCCTCCGGTGTCATGCTCCTCGCTGAAGGAACACATGAGCTGCATGCCGAGACAGATGCCGAGGAACGGCTGGGTCAAGCCGGACAGCACTGTATCCAGCCCCTTTTCCCGAAGATACGCCATCGCCGTGGAAGCCTCCCCTACGCCAGGGAAAACCACCCTGTCGGCACCGCGGAGAACGGATGGGTCGTCAGTGACTTCGGCGTTCACCCCCAGCCGTCCCAAAGCGCACAGCACGGACCGGATATTTCCGGCGTTGTACTTGACGACGGCGACCATCTACAGCACTCCTTTCGTCGAGGGCAGCGCATTGGACCAAGGATACCGGCGGACGGCCTGCCTGATAGCGCGGGCGAACGCCTTGAACAGCGCCTCGGCCTGATGATGGGTATTTCCATCAGTAACCCGCATGTTGAGGTTACATCTCGCTTCATCGCAGAAAGACTTGAAGAAGTGGATGAACATTTCCGTAGGGAACGTCCCTACCGACTGCCGGGAGAACTCCACATCCCAGGCAAAGTACGGACGGCCTGAGAAATCTATGGCGACCTGGGCGAGGACATCGTCCATCGGCAGGACTTCATAGCCATACCGGCTGATACCCCGCTTGTCGCCCAACGCCTGCAAGAAGGCCTGTCCCAGCACGATGCCGATATCTTCAACGGTATGATGTTCATCCACTTGAAGGTCTCCGTTCGCATGGAGGTCGGCGTCTATTCCGCTGTGACGCACAAGCTGCGCAAGCATATGGTCGAAAAACGGAATGCCCGTCGCGACGCACCCCTTGCCGGAACCGTCGAGATTAAGGTTCAGGGAAATGTCGGTTTCAGCGGTCTTGCGAAGTACCCGGACCCGGCGTTCCAACTTGACGGACTTTCCGCCCAAGATGAAAGCGGCAATTTCCTGCCAAGAATCGGACACCAGGACGCAGACCTCCGCCAGCCCCATTTCACCAGCCATGCCTTGCTTCAGTTCCTCGGAACGCGAAGGATCAGCGAACCAGATGGCCTTGCATCCGATGTTTTTCGCCAACTGGACGTCGGTAAGCCGGTCGCCGATCATCAACGAATGCTCCAAATCATAGCTTCCATTGAAATATTCATCCAGCATGCCGATTCCAGGCTTTCGTCCGGGGCAATTGTCCTCTGGCAGCGAAAAGTCGACATGCTGGGCGTCGAACGTAATCCGTTCACCGGCGAGCGTCTCAATGATTCGTTCATGAACGGGCCAGAAAGCTTCAAAGGGGAAGCTCGGAGTGCCGACGCCATCCTGATTGCTCACCACGGCGAAGTAATAGTTGGACTCCTCCCGCAACTTGCGCAGCGCATTGAACACACCGGGAATCCATTGTATTTTCTCAAAGCTATCAATCTGATCCTCTACGACGAGTATCCCGTCCCTGTCCAGAAACAGAACCGGCTTGTACATGTGGGGCTGCGCCATATCGTTACTCTCCTCTCCTCGTTATCTTGCGGGACATCAAACCAATCGACGATTCTTTCTCCCAGCCGCTGACGGTCATCAAAATGCTATGCAAGCATCTTACTGGAAAACCATATCCCCGGACAATCTCATCCACGGCCATATTCTTCCAAAGCCTCGACAAGACGACGGTTTTCCACATCGCTACCGACCGTGATACGGACGCACCCCTCGCAATTCAGCTCCCGGCTTCTATTTCGGATGATGATTCCCTGCGACCGCAACCACTGGCATAGACAATCGGGATCCGCTATCTTCACCAGCAGGAAATTCGCGTCACTGGGGAAAACCTTCTTGATGGCAGGTAACGTTCTCAACTTGTCAGCCAATGCGTTTCTGGCCTCCACGATCTTCCGGGAAGCTTCCTTGACCTCCGAAGCATGTTCCAACGCTCTCACGGCCAGTTCCTGCGATGGACCTCCGAGGTTGTAGGGATACTTGGTATTGACCATGGTCTGAACAATCGCCTCGCACGCCACCGCGATACCGACACGAGCGTTCGCGAGCGCCCAGCTTTTGGAAAGAGTCCGCATGACGACAAGACGGGGATAGCGTTGCAGCAGTGTCGCCGCCGAAGGATACGGGGAAAAATCGAAATAGGCTTCATCGACCACGGTGATGCCGTCGAACATGGCGCAAATCCGCTCAATCTGATCTATCGGAAACGCATTGCCGGTAGGATTGTTAGGCGAACAGACAAACAGCAGCTTGCACCGCCCCCCCCTGGATGTCCTATTCTCATTTTCCATTGCCAACGCAGCTTCCAGCGCAGGAAAGTCAAACTGAAACCCTCGTGTCAACGGGCAGGTCAGCACAGCCGCGTCGTTGATGTCGGCGAATACCCGGTACGCCCCGTAGGTCGGAGGCAGCAGCATTACGGAATCTTTTCCGGGAATACAGAAAATACGCATCAACAGGTCGATGATTTCATCGCTGCCGTTGCCGATCACCAGATTGGCGGCGGGAAGTCCCAACGCCCGTTCGACGCTCTCCCGCACGTGGGTCGCAAGGGGATCCGGATATCGGTTGCGTCCTTGACTGCCAACGAAGTCCCGCCAGTTTTCGTTGGCGTCCAGATAGACTTCCGCAACACCCTTGAAATCGTTGCGGGCGCAGCTGTACGGAATCAACGAAGCGATGTTCGGCCTAAGCAAATCTTGTATTTCTTCACAACCCGTCATAACGTTCCTCCAATATCGGCGCGGAGTTTCCCTGCGTCGCCAAGACGTATCGATACGGCGTTCGCATGTGCCGCAAGATGCTCAGCCGTCGCCATTGCCTGAACCGTAGGGCCGAGCCGTCGCAATCCATCGGCGGACAGTTTTTGAACGGTAATCTTCTTGATGAAGCTATCCACGCTCACGCCGCTGGTCGAATGCGCCCAACCGCTTGTCGGCAAAGTGTGGTTCGTGCCGGAAGCGTAGTCTCCGGCCGACTCCGGCGACCAAGGGCCGAGGAAAATGGAACCGGCGTTCACCACCGAGCGTTCGAGTGCCTCTGGTTCGGCGGTACTGATAATCAGGTGTTCCGGCGCATACTGGTTCACCACTTCCACGACCCGTTCCATCCGCTCACAGATGATCGCCCGGCTATGGGACAACGACGGCAGGAGATATTCATGCCGTCCCAGGTAGTCAATCTGTCGCGCAAGCTGTTTTTCAACCTCGTCGGCGATTCGCATTCCTTCGATCCGCGGGGCATGGATAATGAGCATCGCCTGGCTGTCCTTGCCATGTTCAGCCTGGCTGAGCAGGTCGCTGGCGACAAACGCCGGCTCGCTGGAGGAATCAGCTACGACCATGACTTCCGATGGCCCGGCGGGCATGTCGATGGAACAGAGGTTGACGCTCACCCGCTGCTTTGCACAGGTCACATAGCGGTTGCCCGGTCCGAAAATCTTATCGACCTTGGGTACGCTCTCCGTACCGAGCGCCATGGCCGCTATCGCTTGCGCCCCACCGATTTTGTATACCGTATCGACACCACCGATCTTCGCCGCATAGAGGATCGCCGGATGCACGGAACCGTCTCCGGATGGCGGCGTACAGAGGACTATCCGCGGACACCCCGCGACACGGGCGGGAATGGAAAGCATCAGCACGGTCGAGAACAACGGAGCGGTACCTCCAGGGACATACAGTCCGACCCGCTGAATCGGCACGATTTTCCGCCAGCATTCCACACCAGGTGACGTCTCCACCCGCTCTCCTTGGGGCAGCTGGGAGGCATGGAACGCCTTAATGTTGTCCGCCGCAACCCGGATCGCCTGTTTCAAAGTTTCAGGAACAAGACGTTCGGCCTCTTCGAATTCCGCGGACGAAACATTCAGGGAAGAAAGTTCCACACCATCGAATTTCAATGCGAACCGGTACAAAGCGGAATCCCGTTCTATACGGACGGTGTCTATCACATCAGAAACAGTCCGTTGGATTTCCTGCGAATCGTCAGAAGGACGTACCAGCAGGGACGGAAGTTCCTCATCGGTCGGCTCACAAGCCCGTTGTAATAAATCAGCCATGTTCCATTCCCCTATTCAGTCATCTTTTCAATCGGCGTAACCAGAATACCCTGAGCACCCAAAGCCCTGAGCTGTTCAAAGACATCCCAGAAGACATCCTCGCAAACGACGATCTGTACAGCGACCCATCCAGGTTCCAGCAACTTGGTCACTGTGGGGCTTTTCATACCACCGACTATCCTCGCGACCTCCCCCAGATGTTCTTCGGGCAAGTTGAACATGACGTATTTGTAGTTCTGCGCCCGCATTACGGCATCGATTCTCAGCAACAGTCGTTCCAGTATCTTTTGCCGTTCGGGTTCCAGTTGCGGCATATCTTTGCGGCCAATCATGATCGCGGTGGATTCATATATCTGTTCGACTTCATGAAGTCCGTTCATGGCCAGGGTAGCGCCAGTACTGACCAAGTCGCAAATGGCGTCGGCGATACCTACAGCGGGAGTGATTTCAACGGAACCGGACACAACGCACAGCTGGGCCGATACTCCGGCTTCAGTCAGCTTTTCCTGAAGGATGTTGGGATAGCTTGTCGCGATACGTTTTCCCTGAAGGGATGATAAGCCCTCGTACACGAACTGGTTTGGTACGGCGATGGAAAGCCGACATCTGGCGAAGCCAAGATCCCGAACCACAGCGAGGTCGAACCCCTGTTCGTCGAATTCATTCCGACCGACGATGCCGACGTCGGCCACCCCGTCCAATACGTAGGTCGGTATATCGTCGTCGCGCACATAGAGGAATTCCACGGGAAAATTGGACGCATGTTCCTTGAGTACGCGGGAATCCGAACCGAATTTGATTCCGCAGTTTCTAATGATTTCCAGCGACTTCTCGCTCAGACGTCCACTTTTCTGAATGGCGATTCTCAGTCTTTCCATGGTCTTTCCTCCTATGCAAGGACTTCATCCTTACACATATATTGATTCAATGCGCAACGCATTTCCAGTCGGCGAAGTACGGCCTTGCGAGCCAAACGCAGCAACCATCTTCCATCCCCAACACAGTCCCACGAAGGAGAAAGCTTGTCTGGCTAGGCGGGCGAACATGGACAGCACTCCGGTACGGCCATGCGAGTCCAACGACGCCAGACGAACTTTCTCCGAGTAGAAAAAAAGCCCCCGCGACAGCGGAGGCTTGTGTAACTCTCTCAGTATGGCAATACAGCCCACTCCACGTCTACGGTCAACAACCTGTGAGATGATGGTGATGGATGCTGTGATGCTTCATGTTCATGGCACTACCATACCCAGCCACACCCCGCATTGTCAAGTGCCATTTCGTATAATCATGCAAAAAATATACAAAACAAGCACTACACGCGCTTTGAAAATTATCTATATTTTCTTTTATTATAATGTATTATACGTCTCATTACTCCCCATACACCTCGGGGGGGGGGGGGGGTAGAAATCATGTATTTCTGTTCAAACTGCTCCAACGGCAAGGGCTTGTCAAAGTAATAGCCTTGCACAAAGCCACAGCGCAGCTCACGGAGAATTTTCAGCTGACCAGCGGTTTCAACCCCCTCGGCGATGCACCGCACTCCTAAATCATTGCACATCACAATAACATGCTTGACAAGAACACGGGTACGTTCATTGCGCTCAAGATCCTCCACGAGGCTCCTATCCAGCTTCAACGTATGGAACGGAACTATGGAGAGTATCGCCATGCTGGTGTATTTTGACCCAAAATCGTCCAAGGAGATCAAGAAGCCCTGCTCATGGATACGAGCGCCGATATCCGCGACCAGTTCGCGTTCCATTTCTCCGACGCTCTCAGTAATCTCAATCTCAATCAGTTCACGAGGAACATCGTATTTGCTATGAATCGCCAGGATTTCATCGACAAGAGCATATTCAAGTAATGTAATCCGCGAAAAATTCAGGGATATCGGGAAGACATCTTTCCCTTCCTTGATCCAGCGATCCAACAACATGCAGACCTGTTCGAACATATAGAGGTCGACATGTTTGATCAGCCGTTCCTTTTCAAGCGTTGGGATGAACCGGCTAGGGGCTATCAGCCCCGTTTCTTCCGACCGATAGCGACACAAGGCTTCCGCTCCGCACAGACACCCGGTTTCGACAACCTCCTTTGGCTGGAGATACATCAGGAACTCGCCCTTCTCCAGAGAGTCGAGCAATTCATCATGTCTGACTGGACTGTAATGCTTGCCAGCCGTGGTGACTTGCTGATAGTACTGCTGCTTCTCGATATTCATCAGCTCATCGGCATGAATAATCAGCATTTCAATATCAGGAGAGAGGTTCGCCCAAGTATGGCCTATAGAAACCGAACAGTCCTTCAGATCATCCCGAAGCTTCTGAGCCAATCCCACAAACTTATTCTGGCTAATCTGCTCACAGATAACGATGAATTCATCGCCATCGAGCCGAAATACGTCATAACCGGCGAACCGCGTCGCCAATAGCTTTCCCACCGTTCTGACTAGATTGTCCCCATAGGCATGGCCGTAGTCCATGTTCGTCTGCTTCAGCCCGTTGATATCAGCGACCAACACGCCGACGGAAGCAGGCGCGTCGCGTTCAAGTTCACCAATCCGCTGGACATAGCTGCTCCGATTCGGCAACCCCGTCAACGCATCATGATAGCCCATGTCACGAAGCGTCTGCTGCATCCGGCGCTTGATGATTTCCTCGATGACGAAATAGGAAAGGGAATCAAACGTTGACAAATCATCGCCATGCGACGAGGGGTTATCCATCCCTATGAAACCGACCAACTTGTCCTCTATGAAGAAAGGCACCGCATATAGCGACTTGATGTCCTGTTTCTTCAGAATCTCGTGCCCTTCCATATTGGTTGATCTGAGTTTCTCTACATCGTCGACAATCAAGGATCCATGTTTGCTGAACGTGGCTATCAAACATTGCATCAGGGATGAAGGAATCGGTCGCAAGACATTTCTTTGGGATGAAACTCCTTCCGACAGCCATTCATAGGTATTTGAACCAGTCTTGGAAGAAGCGTCAAACTCAAAGATGTAGCTCCGGCACGCTTCGTAGAAACGTCCAAGCTTTTCCAATACCAGATTAACCGCATCATCAAGTTTTTCCGTTGAGATCAGCGCACCTATGCAATCGACGACGACCTGTGTCTTATCCAGTTTGTCGCTCAGCGCCTTGCTGACATTTTCCTTTACGGTGACATCTATGGCAAACTCAATCCGCGCGGGTCGGCCATCCCAGGCAATCAGCTTGTCTTTAAGAATATAATGCCTGTTAAATACGGTATTCGCATGTTCCCAGATATAGAAGCCATCGTGACAAAGTTTGTCGTTCGTGCAGAACGGGCAAGGCGATGTCCTGTGCTGAAGGACCTCGTAACAATGACGCCCGACATAATCAGCATCCATCAGCCCCATGAGAATCCTTCCGGCCCTGTTCACATAAAGCAGCTCATATGTAACGATATCGCTCACATAGACAATTTCATCCAGGACGTCGACAAGCAGGCTTCGTTCCGTGGAACGCCCTTTTGATGGAAGGAACATCTGTTTGCCATAGCTAAAGATATCATCACAGCAAATCAGGCACAGTTTCTGTTCCTGATACTGGAACGGAGAAAAGGACGCGACGACCAGAGAACCATCGGAAAATGTCAGAATCGTATTTTTAGTGCTGACAAGATGGCCGGTAGACAGCGGACAGTCGGCGCACGGACTGGAATTTCCGCGAATCGATTGATAGCAACGGGTTCCCAAAACGATGTCGGGATACTGTTCAATGATACGTTCATTTGCATGGATCAACCGATAATCGGCCATGTCAATCACATACGCATAACCACCGATCCGGTCAAGGAGCAACGAAAATAGCCCTCGTTGTTCACGATCACGCAACAGGAGAAGACAGGCGATCTTCGCAAGCTGGGACAAGGTATCCAGCTCCTCTCCAGACGGATACCAGACCTTGTCGCAATGTTCAAACCCCATCAACGCCTTGCGGCCTCCCCCTCCGGAAATCAAGCACAGCAAGATCGACACACAGTCACATCCTGTGATTGCTTCAAGGAGTCTGGAGCCGCCGTCCAGTTTTCGGACGTCGGGACAAAAGGAAATGCCATTTTCATCAAAATACGATGCGACATCGCTGAATTCCCCAGCAGGAATCCGCTGGCACCGCGCCTTGACTGAAGAGATTCCTACATTGCACCATTCAAAGGTATTCGACAAAGACGTCTCGTCCAGATTATATTCACAGACGAACACGCGCCCCATACCGAATAGTTTTCCGACCAGCTCCAGCATGACCGGAAGCGCTTTGTCCACATCCGAATATTCAAGGAGAATCTTGAAGAAATAATCGCTGACATTCTCCCCGAAAGTCTTCTGTCCCACGACGGGTTCCTTCGTCTGCACCGCGACAGACGCAGGATTCCCGCCAAGGTTCACTTCACATCCAATCTGCTCGGTATAGAAAGCGTAGCGATTCTTTCCCTGACGTTTCGCATAGTACAACGCGGCATCAGCCTTCTGGAACAATTTTTCGAATTGCAACACCTGGATGCCGGGAGGATAGACGACAATCCCCATGCTGGCGGAAATCTCATATCCAGAGGTATTGTTCTGGCCAAACCGGCACAGTGCCTCCAGAATTTTCGAAGCACGGCAGCGCAAGGTTTCTTCACTATCGGCATCTGGAAAGAAAATGCAGAATTCATCGCCGCCGATTCGACCGACGATATCGGAGGAAGAGCAGTTATCCAACAGAACGCGAGCCATTTCACTGAGGACGATATCGCCATACAGATGCCCCATGGAGTCGTTCACCAACTTGAAGTCATCGATATCCAATACTGCGAAAGCTATCGTACCGGAACGTTCGGCAAGCTGTGATTCCACAAGATGCGTCGTCATGCGGCGGTTGTAGAGTTGCGTCAGCGAATCCCTTCCTGCGGAATCCGTAATTTCTTGCAATTTCTGTTTCTGGGCGTCGATATCCTGCATCGTCCCTACCGCGCGAATCGGTACATGCTCGGCATCGAATACAGTCGTCGTAACGACCCTGAACCAGATGGAACCGCCAGAGACATTCTTGATACGGATCTCCACCGTCGAAGATGGCACCCCTTGCTCTACCTGACTGAAGATATCGAGGAAGCGATCGACGTCCCGATCGTCGATGATATTCGAAATGACGGCGCTCTGCGGGAAATTCTCCGCGACTGGATCAAAACCCAGTTTCTTACGGAACGTGTGGGAGAGGTAGATGGTCCGGTTATTGACATTCCAGTCAAAGATGATGTCCTCCGTCTGGTCCAACACAAGATCATATCGCCGTTTCGTCAGCTGTAGCTGTTCCTGAATCTGTTTGAGAGAAGATACGTTGACGAAGGTGGAATGGATGCAGTCACCATCGTCCTCATCGAATCCCATTTCAGCGTTGAACCAAATCCATTTCACGGAGCCGTCGGAACAAATCAACCGGATATCCTCCGTAGTGGAGCGTTCCGTCCCGGCAAGCTTCCGGATAATGTCGAACAGTCGGGGAATGTCCGCAGAGTGAACCAAAGCGGATAGTTTGTTCTGGAACCGGGATTCGACTTCTTCCTCAGAGTAACCGACAAGTTGGAAAAAACCTTCGTTGGCAAACACGATGGTCCAGTCCTTGTCGTTGCGAAACCGGCAGATTCCCCCAGGAAGGATATCGGAAAACCTCATCATATCGTGGTTGGCCTGAATCAACCGCTTGCGGTCGCGGAAGTATAGCCAGAGGATACAGGCCATGAGCACGACGAACAGAATTGACAACAGGATGAAAATGCTCATCACCTGCTGGAACATGCCCCAGGAACGGGTACTCGCTATACTCTCAGGCAATACAGTCACCAGGTACCAACCGTTGATGCCTATGGGGGCATACATCATCAACATGGTATGTCCGTCCTGCCGGAAGGTCAGCGTACCGTCAAAGCCTCCCGACATGCCGGCAATCATCCGCGCGACATCATCCGCTGGAGCAATCCCTTGCAATGCGACCCTGAAATCGGAAATCCGTCTAGTCGCGTTTCTGGATTCGATGAGAACGGAGCCGTCCCCTGTAGCGAGATAGCCATATCCCCGCCCGCCGAAACTTCTGATGGTCAGCAGCTCGGTCAACGTCTCCAACGGATATCCGCCGGCGATCACTCCTACGACTTGACCGTTCCGATATACAGGAGACGCGATCACCAAGACGGGCAACTCGGTGCCGACAGACACAATGCCACTGGAAATCGCGACCTCGCCCCCGACCGCTTTCTGAAAGTAGCCCTGGCTGGAGATATTTCGCCCGACAGGGCCGTCAAGCGTCCAGACTGTACCGGAAACATCCGCGAACACAAGCTTTGAAAAATTCGTATACTCGGTTTCCGCAGCCAAAGACTCCAATAGGAATCGCGAGGTACATGGTTCAGGAGAACGGCTGAAATCATCAGCGATGCCGCATAAGCCGCTGCGATCGCCGTCTATCCGTTCAAACAGCAGACCGGCATTCTGTTTGGAAACCTCTTTCAAGGACAGGTAGGTTTCTTCCCTGACAATACGACTGAGCCGATCCTGATAGGAAAGCAATACGGAACAGATACCAACGACAGCAGCTATAGCGACCATGCAGGACACTATGAACCGTCTGGCTTTCTGTCTCATAGCACAAACCTCCCGCGAAATAGTACGCTCCCCCCTATGCTTTTGAGGGATGATGATATCCAGTATACACAGACAGCTAAAGAATTACCAGAAAAATACCGCTAGGAAAAACTTGCGGGCATATGTCCGCAAACACATGCCTACGGACATACATCAGACGGCATGAGCCTTATCACCGCCATCTCGAAAAACAATATATCAAACAGAAAAACAGAGCTCCCCCTGATAGCGATGTTCCAATGCAAGCGACACGATGCGCAAGCGCAGAGAACATACCACCAGCCAGAGCTCAAGTCATTGAGTTATTTTAGTGAGCGGAGCACCGAATCTCGCAACAACGAGTCGTTACTTCGTTTCTTTGTCGCCGTCCAGGATCTCGGCCTCTCCCTCGACATACGTGGAGGATACAGCATTGGAAAAGTGCTTCGCCGCGCTACGGATTCGTACCGCCCAGATGATGCAACCCACACCGCTCAACGCGATGAGCACCCCGATAATTTTCACCAGCATGCCTCCGACGCTCTGGGGAAACAGGAACATGAGCAGGGCGAACACCAAGGACAGGACGCCTTCCATAATCAACCCGGAAAGGGAAAAACCGCTTTTACGCAGTGCGAACGCATCCCAAAAAGCAATCACAGCAGAAATGGCAAGCTGGATTCCAATGATATACAGCAAAACAACCACAGTAACCTTCGCAGTGACCATGGGAAGGAACAGGACTAGGAATCCCACGGCGATGCTCAATACGCCTTTGAAAATCGTAGCTCCTTTGCTGTAGGCTCCGAAAGAATAGGAATTCAGCTCCACCAACGTGACCACCCCGGAAACAATGGCAAAGATTCCCATGATGATGACGGCTAATTTCACGAAACTCGCCGTAGCGAACAACATGTAGCATCCCAACGCCATGACCAAGACTCCAGCGAGCAATGTCAGCCACCAATGGGCTTTCAGCGTATTCGTCATTTTCATTTTTCTCTCCTCTCGCCCGCCCTTGTACAGGGACATTAGGTTTGTCTATAGTGCTATTTATGATAATCGCAAAACTCAACCCTAAAGTAAAGCGGAGATAGGTCGTATTGTACAAAAGTTTCGGTACCAATGGTATCGGAAGAGAATGCGAGACAGTACACATCGAAAGAAAGCTCGAATACATGGAGTACTTTCTGACGATGAGGGCGAAGCGAAGTACGGCCCGGAAACGATGACATGCCCTGGCGGAATACAAAGACACGGACATCCCACTGGAACTGGACAATGGAAATGGGTATAGTCATCATGATTCGAAAAAACATGTGAAGGGATTTGCGTCCTGAGCAAGGAACAAGGAACGAGCGTAGTACCCCTACGTGAACGGACGCGGTGACGCGGCTCAGGGCGCAAAGACCAAGAAGATGGAGGAAGAGATGTATCGATACCTACTATTCGACGCCGATGGTACTCTGTTCGACTTCGACAGCGCCGAAACCTGGGCGTTCGACACCACTTGCAGGGAAATCGGCGTAGAGCCAACCTTGGACAGGCTTCAGGACTATAAGGAAGCGAACAGGCAGGTGTGGAAGGAGTTTGAGCAGAACGCCATTGACCTCGACAGCTTGCAGACCGAACGGTTCGCTCGTTTTTTCCTTGCGCAGGGCATCGTCGCGGATCCCTTCAAGACTGGCAGGCGTTTCGCCGACCATCTTTCCCATGCAGGACAGCTCTATCCCGAAACAATCCCGTTGCTCGAAGAACTGAGGGACAGGGGATACCGGCTGTCACTCATCACCAACGGTATATCGAACGTACAACATGGACGGTTGGATTCATCCAAGACAAAACAGTATTTCGACGTCATTTGCATCAGCGAGGAAATAGGAGTCCAGAAACCGAGGAAGGAATTCTTTGACAGATTTTTCAATCTGGCGAATCTTGGGCAGTCGGACAAACAGCGATGCCTGGTGATTGGGGACAGCCTGTCCAGCGACATTCTTGGAGGCAATAACGCCGGCATTGACACGTGTTGGTACAATCCGTCGGGAAAACCGAAAGACCCCGACATACGGCCAACTTATGAAATCGAACTGCTTCAGGAATTGCTGGCGTTGCTCCCCCCTTTGGAATGACAGGGGAAACAGCAGGACGGCCGGAATTCCCCAAGCACTCATCACACGAACAGCCGATTGGCGGGCAATCAAACAATGCAAGGTGGAAAGACATATGTAGAGTAGATGCAGAATACGTCCATGCTATTCGATTACCGCCTCTCGGAATTTCAGACAGGCCAGATGCGGACAGAATACGGCGAACGCAGATCAGTTGATGATCGCCTTCAGTTCGACATCGACGATCAACAGGGAATTCGGCTCGATGATGGAGCCGCCGGAAACGCCGTATCCAAGATCGGGGGATATCCAGAACCGGTATTTTGAGCCGACCGGCATCAGCTGAAGCCCCTCCTTGAAACCTTCCACGGCAAGCCAGGAGATATTGAGCGTATCAGAACTGCCCCGTATGTAAGTACTATCGATGACCGTTCCGTTCAGCAACGTGATCTGATAGTCCACCGAAACCGTATCATTCACATGAGGCCTGAACCCAGTTCCTTCCGTCAATACTTTGTATTGAAGACCTGACGGAGTACAGAAAACGCCCTCCGCAGAAGCGTTCCGAGCAAGGAATTCTTGAGAAAGCTTCAGATTGTTGGACGCCAGCTCAGTAACCTTCGCATGTAGCGTCTCGATCAGGAGGGTCTGGAACTGAGAAAAAAGCTCCCTGGTCTCCTCATCTGTGAAAAAGCTATTACGGCCATTGCCCGCATCAAGAACGCCTTTGAGAACATAGCCGATATTGGTATCGACACCCTCTCCCTGGGCAAGAATCCGCAATGCGGAAGCCATCGTCGCATACCCGTACACATAGCTCATCTGCGCCCCGAATTCAGCCGGCTTGGGAAGTTCATCGAAATCAGCCAGCAGCATCGTGCCTGCACTGGCCGCATCGCTATTGGAGGTGGATGAGGCCATCGCCGGGGAAGACACCGATATGGAAACTGATGCGTCGATGGACGAACGCGGGGTGGTTGACGCCGGGGTGGAAGGTTCTTCTGTTTTGGAGCAGCCTACAAGCGATATGGTGCATGAGACGCACATGAATACCGCCGCAAGCACATGAAGTCTCTTCATGATTTTTGTCCCTTTTACACTTACGGTCTACCGGATATTCGTCCCTCCATCCACCCCTCACCCCGGAACAGGATGGAAAACTTCAAATCCGACTAGAGAAAATGTAACCCAGAAACATGAAAACGTCTAGAAAAACTATAGGCAGGACAGAGGAAAAACCGTCAATTTCCAGAGAAATCAAAACCATCGGCGCATGATTCCTCCAGAACTCCGAATCAATACACGCTATTACCCAAAGAGTCGATAGCTACCAACGCTGGAAAATCCTCCACCTGAAGCCTGAGCAACGCCTCTGGGCCGAGTTCTGGAAACGCCACCGTCTCCACATCCTTGACGGTCGAAGCGTACAAGGCTCCGCAACCTCCATACGCTTGCAGATAGATCGCCCTGTTGCGGACAATCGCATCCACGACCTCGCGGGAGCGGGGTCCCTTCCCCACCATACCCGCCAAACCGAGATCGAGCAACGTCGGAGCGAAGGGATCCATACGTGCGCTTGTCGTCGGCCCGCAAGCCCCTATAGGAAACCCAGCTGGCGCAGGGGACGGCCCCATGTAATAGATCATCTCGCCTTCCAGCCCGACAGGAAGCGGCAATCCGTCCGACAACAACTGACACAACCGCTTATGGACCTGATCCCTCGCGACAAGCAGGTTCCCGCTCAACGATATTCGGTCAAACGTCCGTAGCCGGGCAAGCACGGCTTTGTCCTCCACCGGAAGATTCAGGTGAAACACTTCAGACATGGCTCCCCTCCCCATCATTCCTCTCATATAGGTTCAGGACTTCCGGAGTACGTTTCTCCCACTGTGAAAACACCAAGGAAACCTTGCGGTCAGCCCAACAGTTGATCGACACCGCCAACGGCATCCCCGCTATGTGCGTCGGTGCGGTTTCAACGGCTACGGACAAAGCCGTAACCGTTCCGCCAAGCCCCCCCGCACCGATTTCAAGCCCCTGTACGGCATCAAGAAGTTTCTGTTCAAGTTCGGCATATCGCGGGTCGGGATTCGGCTCGCCAGCTTCCCGCAACAAAGCGCGTTTCGACAAGGTGGCGGCGTGTTCCATCGTCCCGCCGATACCCACACCGAGGAAAATGGGAGGACACGGTTTGCCACCGGCCTTTTTTACAATATCCAGAACGCCATCGATAATCGCCCGCTCCCCTCCAGTGGGATTCAACATGCGAACAGAACAGCAGTTCTCGCTTCCGAAGCCTTTCAGCAGAACGGAGATACGCAGTTCGTCACCCTCTATGGGACGCCATGTCATGACGGGCGGAAGATTCGTTCCGGTATTACTACGGTCATATACAGGTTCCGACACTACCGACCGACGATAGGAACTCCGAGCGACGGCCATTTCAGCCGCCCGACACACAGAGGACTCAATTTCCGCGAGGGATACAGGACAATCCTTCCCGACATCGATGAACACGACGAACATACCGGTATCCTGGCACATGGGAAGCCCATTCAACTTCGCCTGCGCCAAGTTGCGTTCAATCATTTCAAAGACTCCCAGACTGGCGCGACAATGCAGGATGCGTTCCTGAACCGCAGGATCCACGGAATTGGAAAAGGACTCCAAGTCCTCCAACCGCCGAGCTTCAAGGGCTTTCGCCCGGTTCAACGCCCGTACCGCATCAGGAGGCAATTCAACCGCCGCCTCCGCAAGGACATCGGCCAACGCCAACGTCACAGCTTGCATCTGCACCTGTTCCGTACCTGCGTCCACATTGCAGAAAGTAGGGTCATATAGCCAAGGGCGACCGGCGAACCATTCCGAGAGAAGATGGAGTACCAGCAATCCGAAGGCGGTACCGACCAGCAGACCGAGCAGGTCGGCGCACAGGTCAGCGAATTCGCGGCTGCGACCGGACAGCGGTTGGAGCAGTTCGATCCCGAACCCAATCACCGTACCTATGACAAGAACCTCCATGGCCGCGAATCCCGACCATGAAGTCAACCGCAGATTCGTCCCGGACATATAACGTTTCCAAGTGGGGGTCCGCCCCGACCCAGGAATTCTGATACAGGCGAGGAATAGGCTGAACCCCAGAGCGGCGTAGGCCAAGGTATGGACACCTTTGTCACCAAACGGAATCCACGAGGGAATCCGTCTCGCGATCTTCGTGGGAGGTAACAATGAAAATACAAGAATGAGAGTTCCAATGATCAGGGAAAGCACTATTCCCGTAATACGGATAATCTTCTGTAAAGGCAACGGCCTGGTCATGACAGATCCCCTTGTCGAACGTTCCGTTCAATCATTGCCTGATGCAACATCGAAAGGAACCGGCTTTTGTCAACGAAACTGCGAGGCGCGGCCAATCGGTGCGCGGGAGTCTCGCATATCAGACGCTCTATCACGATATCAGACCGGAGCCTTCTCAGCAAGTAGACGGTGTCCTCGATATGTCTCCGGACGGAGGGACATGCGGCCTCCCCCCGGAGATAGCTATCGTAGAGACGTGTTCCTCCAGGAATATGGAGATTGTGAATCTTTACCGCCTCGCAGCCGCTTTCATTGAGCATATCCGCAGTTCTGTCGTATTCTTCATACCCGTCGCCTGGCAGACCGAGAATGATATGGGCACAGACTCCAACGCCCCGGCTCCGTAGGCGGCTGGCGGCGTCTTGGTAACATTTACTATCGTGTCCGCGGCCTATCCGCTCCAATGTGTTGTCACAGGAGCTTTGCAGGCCAAGTTCGACCCAGACCCTGTCCACCGTCCCCCGGTAGGATGCGAGCAACTCGGTTACATCGTCCGGCACGCAATCAGGACGAGTCGAGACAATCAGCTCTTTCCAGCTTCCCAACGCCAACGCAGAATCGTATATCGTCCGCAACTCCTCAATTGGCGCATAAGTATTGGTCCACGCCTGGAAATAGAGGCTCAGGAGATTCGCACGATACCTGCGTTCAAGGAACGCCCTACCATGTTCCACCTGTCTGGCAATTGACAAAATCCTGTCAGGGATATCGGACGGAACACCGAAAGCGGGGCCAGAAGCCACGCTCTCGACAAAGGGGCTGTCGTGATACCATCCACTTTCCTTCATCCGCTGATATGCCGCGCTTGCACCAGTTCCATCGCAGTAACAACACCCCCCGCTACGGTCGGGATTACGGTTCGGACAGGAAAAACCTGCGTCCACACCGACACGCCAAACAGGCTCGCCATATTCCCGGACCAGATAGTCACGATAGGAATTCCACCGAGTATACATGCTTTGAACCGGCATCACCACATTTCCACACAAATCGAGAAACGACCATCGATGTTCGCGCCAAATCCAATCATAATATCCCCAATAGGCGTAGTCACTCCAAAACCGGCGCCAAAACCGAGATCCACACCATCCAGATGTGAAAAAGGCGCATCCAAAACTGCATGCCCAGTCGGTGTATTGTCAACGGTAAGCGGAGAAAACGGATCATAGGAATCCTTGCTTCCGCATCTGACCAGCAGTTGAAGTCGAAGGGGGAACGCCATGATATCAAATGTATGCTGCCACCCCAGACCCGCAAGCAGATAGTCACGCCGCAATGAAGCTCCGCCATATCCAGGCATGCCATCCCATGCGCCATAGTCGAAATAGGAAGAAGAAAGTTCCTTTGGCATCCGGGAGACTCCAAGTGCAGCATCATACCAAAGCGTGTCCGTCGGAGACAATTCAAATACCTGCTTCACAGCACTTTCGACTTTATAAGCGACCGCCCCGCGGTCAAAACCGACCGAGCCGAGGAAATCGGCGCGGATGCCAGCTCCGGGGAATATGCCGCGGTCCAGCCCCGACCAGACAACACCAAGCCGGGCCATCGGAAGGCCGATGAAACTGTTATTCCATGGAATGACCACCTGTGTCACGTTCGAAGGCAACCTCATCGCTCCGATAGCAACGACAGACATCGACCCTCCGAATTCCGCTCTTCCCAGCGACAGGAAGTCGACGCTCAAGGAAAAGTTGAGGGTGGAACTGAAATCCATGGAAGCCACAGGCTTCTGATTCGCCCGGTTGTTCACCACCGACAGGCTGCCCAGAGAAAGATCCAACCCCGCATTTACCGTCAGTTTCGTAGGAGATGTCGATACAAGGGGATAGTCCAGGGAGAAGCCCAGGTTCACCGCGTCGTCCACCCGAGCAAGGATATCGAAATCGAACTGGTTCTTCGTCAAGTTGGCGAAATGGACGCCCAGCTCCAAAGCAGGGAGGAATTGTAGCCCGAAGGGCTGTGTGACACCAAACGTCATGGATGTCGTTCCATAAATGCCTACGAACAGGCGGGAATCCTGTTCTGGGAACGATCTGGTGATGATGATGAGATCAGTCAAAACCGTTCCCTGCTCATTTGTACCGACGGCTTGAAGTTCAAAGCTCACCGAAGCAAGCCTGTACAGCTTTCGCACGTTCCCCAACATGGCGGAGAGGTCAGACAGGCAACGCTCATCAGCGACACGTCCTATGAACGACGAAAACAAATCAAGGCCCAAAGGAATGACATCGGACGTATTGTCCGAGATATCAAGTCGGCTTACGGATACAATCGTAGAATCACGGAAAGCCTGATACGGGCCCGGAGCATCGGAATCAACAGGTACCAACGCTCTTGTCCGAGCCACCCGGTCGACGACCGCCTGGAAGTCCTTCGCATGAGCTTCACATTCCGCCCTTCCCGACTCAATGATTGAATCTACATTGAAAAAGTCGAAGGTACTGACATCGCCGAGTTCAGGCTTCAAAAGAATATCGCAAAGGGGATATTGGACTTCTACATTTCGTTGAGTGACGATGTTCAAACTCTGGGTCACGACACCGGACAACGTATTCAGCTCATCTCCCGTTATAGTCTGCGTCGCAGTCACGTCTACGGCGATCACGATATCGGCGCCCAAAGACCTGGCCAATGCGACCGGCATATTGTTGACGATGCCTCCGTCCATCGCAAACCGTCCGTCCCCGATTGGGTATGGGGTAAATGCGACGGGTATGGAAATACTGCTGCGTATCGCCGTCACGAGTGAACCGCCTGAGAAAATAATCTCCTCCCCTGTCACAGCGTCGGTTGCGATGCATCGGAACGGAATGGGCAGATGGTCGAAATCAGCAATGGGGGCCACGTTGGCTAAAGCCGTATTGAGCAAAGCAAGTATCCGTTGGTCTCCAATCAGTCCTGGCGCCCCCCCGAAGCCTTTGTCATCAAAGCTGATGGAGAATACATTGTCGTTGATTTTTTCAAATGGAGACGGAATCAATGGTTTCGTCTCCAATGGGCTGACGATAAACAGGGAAGGCATGTCGCTTCGTTCAATCAGACGGCGAATGTCCCCCGGCGAATACCCCGCCGCATACAGACCTCCGATCAAAGACCCCATGCTCGTCCCCAACACCATGTCCACAGGAATACCATACGCTTCGACAGCTTCAATTACGGCGATATGGGCGAGTCCACGTCCGCCGCCTCCGGACAGAACCAACGCAACACGAGGGCGTTCAGACGGCAACGTGTCGATAGGATCAACCTGAGCTTTCGTTTGCAGGACATCGACGAGTCCTATGCGGTTTTCAGGAACGGAGATAGTGACCAAGCCGCTATGCGTCGCGGGCAAGACCATCGGCAGATAGACGAGCAGACAGAACAAAAAAACCAGGCGACGCACATGTGACACGATTATCCTCCTAATACAGACCCCATGAACGAAGAATTTCCGTTGAGGAACGACTGCCAGTCCAATTCTTTTCGAGCGGCAAGCTGCAGGTGATCCACCCAGAGCAGTCCATCGGAGCAGGCTATCGCGATCCCCTTCCCTTTTTGAAAACGGACGACAGTACCGGGAAGCACCCCGTCGGGGACTGGATCGCTCCCCGCTTCAGACAGCGGTCCTACAACGCCGGTCAGCATCAGCGGAGTACCGTCCAATGACGTTGTAGCCTTTGGCCAGGGCAATAGCGCACGGACTTTCGCATGTATCGTCTTCGCACTTTCATGCCAGTCAATGACACCATCCTCCTTGCAGACCATCTTTGTATATGTTGCATCCCCTTGTTGGGGGACAGGTGTCAGTGTTCCGGACTCAATGCCGTGCAGGACATGCACAATGGCCCTGGCCGCCCGGCGGGAGATGAAATCGGTCAGAGCAGGCGTGGTTTCCGTCCCGTCCAGCGGGAAACGGTCGACATAAAAAAGATCACCGCAATCCATCTGCCGGGCAATGCATTGGACGCTGACCGCGGTCTCCGAATCTCCCCGGAGAATCGTATTCTGAATTGGTGCGCACCCACGGCAGAGGGGAAGCAACGAAGGATGGATGTTCACCGCCCCCCTCCCAAACAGAGTGAGGAACCTAGGGCCGAACAATCGGCCATAGGCGAAGGAAACAAGGAAATCAGGGTGATACAAAGAGACTGCTTCGCGCGCATCGCCCAACAGCCGTTCAGGTTGCAGTACCGGCAGTCCAAGCTCCAACGCGGCTTGTTTGACGGGGGGCGGTATCAACGTCCGCCCGCGTGCGCCTGGCTTGTCAGGGTTGGTCAGTACGGCGGCAACTTCGAATTCTGATGCAATCGCACGCAAAGAAGGCACGGCAATTTCCGGAGTACCGGCAAACAGCACCTTCAGTCTTCCATTTTCCATCTTAGCGTCGCTTCCTTGACTTCTGCCTGCGTTCATATGCTTTCACGACTTTCTCTTTTTCTTCGTCCGGCAGATGGTCGATGAACAGAGTACCGTTCAGATGATCGTTCTCATGCTGAATCGCACGGGCGAGCAGCCCCTCGGCGTGCACAACGAACGCCTTGCCGTTCACATCCTGCGCCTGCACGGTGACCTTGGCGGGCCGCACGACATCGTGCCAGACTCCGGGAATACTGAGACAGCCTTCTTCGTAGGGTACCTGCTCCATGGAAGTCTCAAGAATCTGCGGGTTGATGTACGCCCGTTTTTCTTCACCACGGATATCTATGACGAACAATCGCTGGTTCACGCCGACCTGCGGGCCTGCCAGCCCTACGCCATCGGCTTCTGTCAGAGTCTCGAACATAGCGTCCACAAGTACTTTCAACGCATTATCAAATGTCTTTACGGGGTCACAAGATTCACGGAGAACCTCTTCCCCAAGTGTATATATATCTAGCATGTCTGTATGATACTTGGAAATGGAGAGTATCGTCAATGTAGATTCAGGTTTGCTCTATGTTCGATGAGCGATTGCTCAGTGTTCACGCAAAGGTTGAGGTTCACGTTGTTCCTGGGTTGTGCAGAGGTTCGGCGATGAGTTGGCCGCGGACGGCCTCCTACAGACTACGGCTCAAGCAAAAAAGGACTTTCATTCGCTTCTCATGAGCTTCTGTTCAATAGAGTCTCTTGTAGTACTGAGATGGCATCTCATTGCCGCCTCTGCTTTGTCAGGATCGGGGTTGGTCAGTTTCATAAGCAGATCCTGATGTAAATTGATAAACTGATTGTTATATTCGCCGTTGGAAAACAGATTATAAATCTCATAGAACATTCCCAGCTTCAACATATGGGAAAACTCATTCGTTAAAGATTGGCATCCAGCCAATGCTATAAGTTTTCCATGAAATTCGTACTCCATCTGCCAGTTTTCCCAACTTGTAACAAACGTAGAATCTATATTCACGGCTAAGGGCAACAATCGTTCGAGATTGCGTTTCACAGGCTCCCCACAATACATCCTGGCGGCCTGGCATTCCAATGCCTCACGAAAAATGAGATTGTCAAATACATCTCTCAATCCAAAGGGTGAGACAATCGTCCCTTTCCTTGGCAAGGATACAACAAAACCTTCCAACTCCAAACGGATGAACGCTTCCAAGACGGGCGCGACACTCACCCCAAGGTTTTTAGCGACTTCCCTCCGGTTCAGTACGGTACCGGGAAGTATTTCTCTATTTGTCAGCATGTTCAGGAGAATTTCATATACTTCCTGCGCCAAGGATTCCTTCTGTGTCTTCATCCGTGGCGTAGTCAAAGATGATTTGAGATCATTCACCGCCTTGTTGTCAATCATCATAGCTACTTATTCCCCTCTATAAAAATATCATCGTTATTATAATATGATATATCAGTGGTTGGCAAGTTGAATGGATCTGTCCTTTGCGTTAATGTCATATTTATTTTTCATCAGAACAGTTTAACAAAAATCATCCGCATCCTCCTACTTTTTTTCAGTTGACAAAGGAATGTTTCATGATAATATTGATATATCACAAGATATTTAATATGGAACATCAATATATTGAGCCATATCAAATCGAATTCAGGGGGCGAAAGAGTGCGGAATTTGGAAAAACGAAGGATGACCGACATACGGTTCGGATACCTGCTTTGTTTGCCGATGATAATATACGTCTGTACCGTACTATTGTTTCCAGTCATCTGGGGTGTCAGTCTGAGCTTTACAAATAAAAGTATTGGAGGACGGGCCAAATTTATTGGTTTTGCGAACTATATCGCATTATTAAAAAGCAAGCAGTTTTTACGTTCTCTGGTCATGACATTCGCCTATACGTTTTTTTCCGTTCTGTTTAAACTTCTGTTCGGACTTTTGATGGGATTGGTCTTGAATAACCAGTTCAAGGGAAGGAATCTGGCAAGAGCGGCGTTGATCATACCATGGACGCTTCCGAATGTTGTGGCGGTTCTGAATTGGAGATGGATATTCTCCGACACCGGTGGTATCGCAAACTACTTGTTGAAGTCCGTTGGGGTGATTGAAAAGGACTTGATATGGTTGGGAGATGCAAGATTGGCATTCATAGCTGTCTTAATCGTAAACATCTGGAGAGGAATCCCATTTTTTGGCCTTTCAATTTTATCAAAACTACAGACCATCCCACAAGACCTCTATGAAGCTGCGGCAATAGACGGTGCGGGGGCTTTCAAGCGGTTCTTTCATGTCACATTGCCGGAAATTACAGATGTCATGCTGTTGTCCTCTCTTGTTTCCTCAATATGGACCATTAATGAATTCGAATCTGTCTGGTTGCTGACCGGAGGTGGCCCATCTGGCGCAACGGAAATTATCGGTGTTTTCAGCTACAAAACAGCAATGACAAGTCTGATGATCGGCCGAGGCGTCACAGTATCCGTACTGGCGGCACCGATACTCATTATTTTGATTTCACTCGCCAGCAGATATATGTTCGCCAAAAACGATGCCCGATAAGGAGGAAAGCATGACGAAATCCCAGAAAAGAATCCATAGCCTCGCCATCATATCCGTCCTGATATTTCTTATAATTGCATTATTTCCAATTTATTGGATGCTGAA
Source organism: Sphaerochaetaceae bacterium (assembly GCA_034114085.1). Taxonomy (GTDB): domain Bacteria; phylum Spirochaetota; class Spirochaetia; order Sphaerochaetales; family Sphaerochaetaceae; genus Spiro-02. The sequence continues at coordinate 36,716 of JAXEWB010000092.1, forward strand.
TACTTCATTCAAGACACAATATGAGGTATATAGTCGCATTCCAACCATGTTTCCCAAGAATTTTTCATTGGATGGCTATCGATATCTCTATATTAGAACACCGTTTCTAAAATCATTATTCAACAGTTTTACAGTCGCCTTCACTACTGCGATAGTTTCCTTGCTTATCGGGTATCCAGCGGCATACGCCATCGCAAGGATACGTTTCACAGGTAAATCAATTATGGCGAAAGCTGTCTTGTTCACATACTTGATTCCCACTTCCGTACTGTATATCCCACTGTTCATTTTTGTCTCAAAGATAGGACTGACCGATACCTTGTTGGGGTTGATGGTGATTTATCCTACGTTTACCCTTCCTTATACAGTCTGGATGTTAATTCCTCATGTCGGAGCCGTTCCGAAAAGCATTGAAGAAGCCTCAGTCGTAGATGGGTGCTCTAGAATTCAGACGATGTTCCGAATTGTATTTCCACTTGCAAAACCAGGAATTATCTCTACCTGCATTTTCGCATTCTCGATGTGCTGGGGAGAATATCTTTACGCATTGGTAAATATCAGTTCATCACAATACAAAACTTTCACGTTAGTAGTTTCTGGTTTGGTATTTGGGGATATCTACCCTTGGGCGCAAATCATGGCGGGTGCGGTTACAGCCTGTCTGCCGATTTTGATTCTCTATATGTTCACTGCAAAATTCCTTGTCGGCGGAGTCACCGCCGGAGGAGTAAAGCAATAAATCAAGGTGCGAGTATAGCGCCAGAAAGAAAAGGAGGATGGTTATGAAGAAACTTTTGGCAATCTGTTTCTTGATAATCGCGGTTACAGGATTTGTGTTCTCAGCAGGGACACAAGAAAAAACAATTTCAGGCAAAGAGCTTTCCATTTGGGTGGAAAAAAGTTTCAGTGATGACGCAAACCTCCTGATGGAAAAACGTATCCAGCAGTTTGGAAAGGAAAATGGTGTCAAAGTCCGATATGAATTCATCAATGCAATTGATTTTATGACGAAATTGAATGCGGCGATTGAAGCTGGCAACACTCCTGATATCGTCACTGCAAATCTGTACAAGGTGCTAAGTTATGGTCATAATTCGCCATTTCTTGATGTTACAGACCTTATTACAGAAATTGACCAGATCCGACCCATGTTCAATTCCGCGATTAATGGAACAAAGATCGCCGGTCATAACTACTATGTCCCGTTCTATAATTCCTCAACCCTTCTCTTCTTGAGAAAAGATGTATTTGAAAAAAAAGGCGTAGCGATTCCAACGACTTGGGATGAACTATTGGATGCGGCCGTCAAGGTTTCCGATCCTGCAAATGGGTTCTATGGCTTTGGAATGGGATGTGGACCTACCGATGAAGATGGGGAAAATACATTCAGGATGATTAACTGGTCCAATGGCGGTGCTTTATTCGCTCCAGATGGTACAATTGTAGCAAATACAGATCCCGTCACATTGGCAATGGTCACAAAATACAAAGAATTGTATAATGTCGGAGCGATCCCCCCTGCGGCAGTAACTTGGGGTCCCAGCGGCAATAACGCATCCTACCTGATGGGAGAAGCCGCAATGGTATTTAACGCACCTACTCTTTACAACGCAATGGTGAACGATCCCAACTATTCAGAACTGCTGTCGAACACCCTAGTGACATCGCCTCCGGAAGGACGTGCGGGCAACACAGTACTTGGACTGGCGTTTGGATGGGGCATCATCAAGAATAGCACAAACATCGAAACTGCAAAAAATTTCATTAAGTATAGTTATGACAGTACCTGGTACAATGAATATCTAGCCCTTGTCATGCCTGTTTTTGCTCCTGTTTTCAAGGATGCACGGGAGAATCCACAATATGCATCCGGAGTAAACAAGGCCGTCATTGATTATGCGGAAAATGCATCTGGTTATTATGGATATCCCGTTGCGACTTTGGATGGTATGATTCTCGCTTCCAAGCATTATTATCAGTTCCCTGTTTGTACGCTTTTGAATAATGCCGTCACAAAGGGAATGTCTCCTCAGCAGGCACTAGACTTGTTGGCAAAGGATATCGCCGACGTCAAGGCGTCCCTCTAGTAATTTTCGGTATCACAGGCCTCCGCCGCAAACAGCGGAGGCCGGAAGGGGAAATCATGGAGAAGCTCACGGTCTGGGTTAACTTCGACGCAGAAGCTGTAGACATATCAGGTCTTCGCAATCATTTTGGCAACGATGAACGTTTCACTTACATCGAAAAACGTATCGTACCCCATGAAAAAGCTATTGCCATGGCGGAACAGACTGATATTCTCATCAATACGTTCGATGCTCTTGGCCCTGAAGAATTCGCACGGATTTCGAAAAGAACGAAATTCGTCATACGCTATGGAACCGGCTATGACAACATAGATGTTGCAGCGGCTACAAAATACGGAATTCCGTTCGCGAACTGTCCTGGGGCAAACGCGCCTCCGGTCGCAGAACTGGCGTTAACGCATATCCTCAATTGCAATAGACATTTCACACAGTCATATCAGCAGGTCAAAGAAGGGAAATGGCCTATTTGTCCTGGCAACGAACTAGATGGAAAAACTATTGGGTTGATGGGTTTTGGCAATGTCGCAAGACATTTGGCAAGGATGATGTCAGGTTTTCATATAAAATTGTTGGCTTATGATACTTTTGTTCCTGTCACTGTTAGTAATTTTGCCAAGGAACATCAGGTACAGTTCGTGACCACCCCAGAGGAATTGTTCCAACGTTGTGATATTGTGAGCCTTCATATCCCAGCGAATGCATCAACAGAAAAAAGCATCAACAGGAATCTTTTCAACAAAGCAAAAGAGGGGTTGGTACTGATCAATACTTGTAGAGGAAAAGTTATAGACGAAGATGATCTCATCGACGCTCTTCATACGGGAAAGATCAGAGCGGCGGGACTGGATGTCCTCACATCAGAACCTCCTCCCCTCAGCGATAGATTGCTTCATATGGAAAATGTCTATGTAACATCACATATAGCAGCTTCAACATATGAAAGCGAAATGCGTACACAAAAAATGATTACGGAGACGGTTGAGGCGTTTCTCAAACAAGAACTAACGGCAAACGTAGTAAATCGAAAAGAAATACAACTCAAGAGGTAGGTAATGATTAATTTAGAGAAATTCAAGAATGTGTTTGTGGCTTTTTACACACCATATGATGACGATGGCGATGTCAGTCCTGAACGAACGAAAGCTTTGGTGGATTACTTCTATTCCAAGGGTATCAGAGGCTTGTATATCACAGGCAGTTCAGGGGAAAGCCCGTATTTGAACGTTGAAGAACGGAAAACCATCATGAAAAGTGCCATGGAATCCGCAAAAGGGAAAATGACTGTCATCGCTCATGTAGGCGCGGCATCAACTCGAGACAGTATCATTCTGGCAAAATACGCAAAGGAACTCGAATGTGATGCAATTTCATCAGTTCCTCCGATTTACTTTTCATTGTCAGAACAGGCTATTTCTGACTATTGGACGGCAATGATAGAAGCTTCACAATTGCCATTCATCATCTATAATATTCCTCAAACCACAGGAACCAATATTTCAAAGAAGCTATTCAAGTCAATGTTACAAAACGAGCTAACCATTGGAATAAAAAACACTTCCCTTCCAGTCATGGACATACAGCAATTCAAAGAAATCGGGGGGGAGCGCTGTATCGTATTCAATGGGCCCGATGAACAGTTCGCGGCGGGGCGTCTTATGGGAGCAGACGGAGGTATTGGAGGGACCTACGGAGTCATGCCGGAATTGTTTTTGAAAATCGATGAATTTATTCGGAAGGGAGACTTCAAACTCGCATCGGAACTCCAACGAATTACGACAGGACTCATTTTTGAGATACTCGCAGCGGGAGGAATGTTTGGAGCTTGTAAATATATTCTCAAACTTCGTGGAATGGATATCGGAGAACCTCGTGGCCCACTTCCAAAGCTTACAAAAGAAAACAAACGTACAGTCGAACAGTTAGAACAGAAAATATCGAATGTCATACATGATTGGTGTGACAAGAATTAGAAAAATCTTTCATTGTAAATCAGATAGTATTTTTTAAAACGACTTCCCTCTTCTATCATAAGCGTTCAAGAGGGAAGCTTTGTCATATAGTTCGCTCTGGGCTCGCTCAGTATTCACTCGGTGATCACATGAGGCTCCCATCACACTCGGGTTCGATGGTCGCAAGTCGGTCGTAGGGTTAGGTGACAGATTATCCAAGAAGCGTTATTCCCCGGCTGGCGGAGAGCCCCGGGGTTACTGCACAAGAGGCTAAAGCATCTGCAATGGGTCTACATCGACTTCAACGTAGATTCCAGACGGGGCTTGATACAGTTCCAGAGCCTTCGATACGACGGCATGGACCGCCGACGGTGATTCGCCGCGGACGAGGATATGGTGACGCCAGTTTCCGGCGATCTTCTCCAACGGGCATTCCGACCAGCCGAAGACTTCAGGCATTGAGTCAAGGTCGCCCCCCTTTGACTGGGTCTGCGACGACAGCTGGGCGCACAGCTCCTGCAACAATTCCGCGAGAACTTGCGTCGTATCGGCGACCTTCTGTTCATTGCGGCCGCGCAACACCAGGTTGATCATCCTGCAATACGGCGGGAAACCGGTCTCCTTGCGGACCTGCAACTCCTGTTCATAGAATTCCGTCACCTTACCACCGCAGGCGTAGGTGATGGCGGGGTTATCAGGACGGAATGTCTGGATGATTACACGACCTTGGTCGTTGTATCTGCCAGCTCGGCCGCTGACCTGTACCAACAGGGAGAACGTACGCTCCTGCGCACGAAAATCGGGGATATTCATCCCACTGTCGGCAAGAACGATGCCGACCAACTCCACGCCGGGAAAGTTCAACCCTTTGGCGACCATCTGCGTCCCCAGCAGGATATCGGTCTTCCCTGTGCGAAAATCGTCAAGTACCCTCCCCATCAAATCCTTGTCCTTGGCGCTATCGGTGTCCAGCCGGGCGACAGACGCATAGGGAAACAGGCTGTGAACCTCCTGTTCCACCATTTCGGTGCCGAACCCGGAATATCCGACATCCAATGAACCGCAGTCAGGACAGACATCCACTGGCCTGCGGGTATAGCCGCAATAATGGCAGACCATCTCGCCGCCATGCTCCTTGTGGTAGGTCAGCGAAACGGAACAATGGGGGCAGGTCATCTCGTATCCGCAGGAACGGCAGTGAAAGAAATAGGAAAAACCGCGGCGATTGAGAAACAGAATCACCTGCTTATGACGATCCAGCACCCGCTGCATCTCTGACTGCAAGCCCCTGCTGATCGTCCGGCTTTCGCCAAGCATGTTTACCACGGAAACCTTCGGCGGCACCCCTCCTGCCACACGGTACGGAAGATGGAGACATCGTATCTGATGGTCATCCTTCATCAGTTTCCACGCCTCCAACGACGGTGTCGCACTACCCATCACCAACGTCGCACCGCAATCCTGACATCGTTTCTGGGCGATCTGCCGGGCATGATAACGTGGAGAGGAACCCGATTTGTACGAATTCTCATGTTCTTCGTCTATGATGATGAGTCCCAGCCGTTCACACGGGGCGAATACGGCGCTCCGGGCGCCTATCGCAAGCATGACCTCGCCCCGCTTGATTCGCTTCCATTGGGCCAGCCGCTGGCTTGGAGTCAAGGCTGAATGCAAGACGGCGACCTTGCCTGCGAAACGGGAACTCACCTGCCGGGCAAGCTGATGAGTCAAGGTAATCTCAGGAACAAGATAGATTACCTGCCGACCCTGGGCGATCATAGCCTCCGCGACTTGGAGAAACACCTCCGTCTTGCCCGACCCCGTCACTCCGTACAGATAGTACATCGGCAACTCTTGCGACAGGATTGCCGCAACGGCCTCCCGCTGCGGTTCTGTCAGCTCCTGGACGGGAGCGTCGGGAGCGTCGTCGACATCGAGGGCAGGCATACCACTGTCACGCCGTCCGCCAGGAATCATCGTGGCAATCGCCTCCCCCTGGCTGCACAGATAGAAACGCCCCATCCAAGCGGCGAGTTCGACTTCCGCGTCGCCGTACAGAGGCTCTTTGTCTATGACCCGCTTGATCGGCTTGACGGCGAAAGACGCATCGGGGGCGTCGTCGGACAGCCCGACGACATATCCAGTGACTTCACGCCTGCCAAACGGGACGACGACGCGGACACCCACCATGACAGAGGCTTCCATCGCCGAGGGAATCTCGTAGGTAAACGCCTGCTTAAGCGGAATCGCCGCCACGACCAACGCATATTTGCTCACCTAACTTCTCCCCGGAATCGGTATGTTGAGGAATCGGGCGAGCTTCTGCATGTCATCCCATACCGGACGCCGATATTCAGGATTGCGCAGCACCCCGGCGGGATGGTAAGTAACCAGCAACGGGATGGAATCATACTTGAAAAAACGTCCCCGCAGCTTGCCGACACCATCGGTGGTATCGAGCATCGCATGGGCGGCAATCCGGCCGATGCACAGCAACGACTGGGGCTTCACCAACAGAATCTGACGCTTTATATAGGCGATGCAGGCGGCCATTTCATCGGGCGCCGGGTCGCGGTTCTGTGGAGGCCGGCATTTCACGATATTGGCGATGTAGGCATCTCTGTCCCGTGACAGACCGATTGACGCAAGCCACTTGTCCAGATACTGCCCCGCACGCCCCACAAAGGGCCTTCCGGTCGCATCTTCATCGGCTCCGGGACCTTCGCCAATGACCATGACCTTCGGCATCATGACTCCCTCGCCGAACACGGTGTTCTTCCTTGTGGCGCAAAGACCGCATTTCGTACAAGACGAGACCAGCTTCTTCAGCTGTTCCATCGAACAGCCGTCAATCTCAGAACCGGCGGGAGGAAGTGGTTCGGGAATCAACAGCTCCGTCAGAGGAGAAAAATCGGGAGAACCCGCATTGGGTATGAGACGGTCAGGGAGAACCTCACCGTTCAGCACCCGTTCCGCCATGTCAAAGCATCCCCACAGATCATCGAACGTCCGGTTCAACGCCTGCCGCTGGATGGCGATATCTTCCTTGGTACTCATGCGTCCCCCCTCCTATTACGTAAGATCCGCGGCGAAAGTCATCCCTACGCCACTTCGTTCCGGCGCATCGGAAGGCGGCTCAAACCAAGCGTACTCATCGCTGTCATAGCTGATGCGGGAGAGATACAACCCTCCTGCGGGCGCCGTCCGCCCCGTCCGAGAACGATCCTTCGATTCCAGCCGCTTGCGGAACTCATTGACCGGAGCCCCTTCACCGCCAAGTTGCAGCATCGTCCCAACCAGCGACCGGACCATCCTGTAGAGGAAGGCGTTGCCGCAAATCGTATAGACAAGGACTGCGTCCCCCCAAAAGTCATGCTCCCAACTGAACCTGGAAACATAGATGTCCCGGAACTTGCTCGGGCAGAGATCCCCTGCGCCGGTGAACGTCGTGAAATCGTGCATTCCTTCGACACAGGCCGCATAGCCGTTGAGCAATTCAAAATCGGGAAACCTCCGGACCTTCGCCATCCGGTCCCTGTCAAACGGCTTGAAGCCAGCCTCTTCCTTGACCAGATACCGATATTCACGGGCCATTGTCGAGAAACGGGCGTGAAAGCTTCCATCGACCTCCGCGCTGTCCATGACGCGGACATCGTGTGGCAACAGCTGGTTCAGCGCACGGACGAACGCCTGCGAAGGAATGCGCTTGCTGGAAATGTCGAAATGACAGACCTGCCCCAGCGCATGGACGCCGGAATCAGTACGACCGCTTCCAAAAACCTCGACCGGTTCCTTGAGCATTGTCGCAAGGGCTTTCTCCAGCTCCTCCTGTACGGAGCGGCCGTTCTGCTGCCGTTGCCAGCCGTTATAGGGAGTTCCGTCATAGGCGACGGTCAAACGTATGCGCCGCTTGCCCTCCGCCAAAGGCCATTGAGAAGGTCTTCGCCAATCGGACCTCGCCATCAGGTCTCCTCCCCGGTTACATTTCCGGCGAAAACCGCACAGCTCCCACATGGGGAAGCCTCGTCCGCCTGTGCGAAATCGTCGACGCTCGCTGCAGAACCAACAATTCCAGCCGATGGGTGAACTCCGTCCGCCGAGGCGGAAATATCGGTACTCGCTGTATCCACGATGGAAACAGCGGGCATCGACTCCCCGACGGTCAGCACGACCTGCGCCAGCGCAAGCGGAGGCTCATGGGTCAGCGACAACAGTATCCTGCAGCCAGGGGCCAATTCCTGTACATATTGCGCGGTCCGGCCTTCAAGATGAATCGACGGACGCCCCAGCGCATCGGCGACTACCTCGATCTCCGCGGGAACCAGCCCGCACATCCCACAGCCGAGGGCCTTTCCGAACGCCTCTTTCGCCGCATAGCGGGAAGCAAGGAACTGCGCCCGCGCATGCCCCTTCAAGGTATCGGCCTTCGCAACCTCGGCAGGATGGAACAGACGATGCACTGCATAGTCCTTGATGGCTCCAGAAGCCATTCGCTCTATCGATACCGCGTCAATTCCTATTCCTAGGACCATCAACGGCCTCCGCCCTGGTCGCCAGGAGATTCAAACAGAACCCGGAACTGAGAAGGATTCGCCGCAATCGAGACCCCATCCGCCTTGTACAGCGTCTCCATATAGGACAGCATCACCGGAGCTTTCGCGATCCCCGGCTCGCTGACATAGGAGAAATCAAGCGACGCCGTTATGTAGGTGGGGTCGATCAAGTAAATCAGGTCATCATCACCCTTGATGGATATCTCGACAGAATCAGGCACCAGGCTCGCAGCCACATAGCCGGACGGCAAAGCGACCTCCATCGGAATGGTGATTCTCCGCTCTCCAAGCGTAGTATAGTGAATGAACAGGTACACCGCTATCGCGAATACGATGGACAGGACCTTGACCGGCCAATTGTAGAACATGCTCTGGACAAACTTACTCCGCTTCATCGGTCGCCGCCTCCATCAATTCTTCCGGTGTGACATCGTGGTAGCTGAACAGCGCCAGCAGCATCCGCTTTACCGTAGGCGGATCCAGATCGTAGTACAGGTTGGCGTTGTACGTCAGCGAAATGGCACCGGTCTCTTCGGAAACGACCAGGACGACGGCATCGGATTCCTCAGCGAGACCCAGTGCGGCCCGGTGGCGCGTCCCGAAGCTTTTCTTGATATCCGTCTGCTCGCTCAACGGTAGATAGCATCCGGCTGCGATAATCTTGCCGCCCTGGATGATCATGGCGCCGTCATGCAACGGCGTATCATGGTCGAATACAGTCAGGATCAACGAAGAAGAGAGATCGGCATTCAGCTTCGTACCGCTGTCGATGATATTCTTGATGCCAAGATGCCGGGGAAAAACAATCAACGCCCCCCGCCTTTTGGACGTCAACACGGTGCAGGCGTTGAGAATCGTATCAATCTGATCGCCTGAAGTCTGGGAACCCATGCGGAAGAACCTGCTGCGGCCGCTCCACAACTGGGTGAATGCCCGGCGCAACTCTGGCTGGTATATGATACAGATGAATATGCAAATCGGCACCAGCATGTAACGGTAAATCCACAGGAACGTCTTGAATCCCGCGATATAGCTGATCGCATACGCGGCGAACAGGATAAAGACCACCCTGACGATCTGCATCGCCTTGGTCTGCGCTATCGCCTCGTAAAACCGATAGAACAGCCACGCCAGCACCCCTATCTCGATGACAGGCCGGACAACGGACAGGACGGCATTCAGAATCTCAAAGCCCATACGGCACTATCTCCTCGTCTCTTCGGCGTCCTCAGGATCAACGGATATCCAGTTGAGCGTCCTGCTGACAGCCTTTCTCCAGAACCGGACCTTCCGGTTGCGTGTCGCGACATCCATCTTGGGAGTCCATCGATCCTGCTCGCTCCAATATGAAGCAAGCTCATCGAAATCCTTCCACATGCCGACGGAAAGACCCGCCGCATAAGCCGCGCCAAGGGCCGTAGTCTCCACGACTTGAGGCCGGATCACGGGAATCTCCAGCAAATCGGACTGGAACTCCATCAGCGGACGGCTGTTGGTCAGGCCTCCATCCACCTTGAGCGTCGTCATCTTGATGCCGCTGTCGGCCTCCATGGCCTCGAATATGTCGTTGGCCTGAAACGCGGTGGCCTCCAGGACCGCCCGGCAGATATGCGCCCTGTTGACGAACCCCGTCAACCCGGCGATTACCCCGCGGGCCTCCGCCCGCCAGTATGGGGCGAACAGACCGCTGAACGCAGGCACGATGTACACACCGCCACAGTCTGGCACTGATTCGGCCAGTTTGTCTAGTTCCTGCGCATTCTCGACGACCTTCAAGTTGTCCCTTGCCCATTGAACCAGAGAACCCGCCACAGCGATTGAACCTTCAAGGGCATAGCAAGGCTTCTGTCCGGCGATCTGATATGCCACAGTGGTCAACAACCCCATCTTGGAGGTACAGAGCTTCGTACCAGTGTTGACCAGCAGGAAACAACCGGTCCCGTAGGTACTTTTGCCCAACCCTTCCGTAAAACAGGCCTGACCGAACAACGCCGCCTGCTGGTCACCAAGAATCCCGCATACGGGAATCGCCCGGCGGAACGGTCCGCTGGCGGAGGTCAGCCCGTAGACGGAACCGGACGAGGGCACGATTTCAGGCAATGCGCACCGGGGTATGTTGAACAGCTTCAGCAATTCATCATCCCACTGCAACGTCTTGAGATCCATGAGCATATACCGCGAGGCGTTGGTCACGTCGGTGACGACCTTGGCGCCGCCGGTCAGGTTCCAGACCAACCAAGTGTCCATGGTACCGAACACGACCTCGCCCTTCTCCGCGGCGGCCCGCAGTCCATCGATGTTGTCAAGCAGCCAGACGATCTTGCTTCCCGCGAAATAGGGGCTCATGATCAGGCCGGTCTTCTCCTGCATCCAGGTTACATCGACCTCCTCTTTGAGCCGGTTGATGAAGTCGGTCCCACGCAAGTCCTGCCATACAATCGCGTTGTACCAGACTTTGCCCGTCTTGGGATTCCAGGCGATTACGGTCTCCCTCTGGTTGGTAATACCAACGCCCATGACGTCCGAGCCTTGAATCCCCGCCTTGCGTATCGTCTTGATGATGACTTCCGCGCTGTTGTCCCAGATTTCCCATGGGTCATGCTCAACCCAGCCGGGCTGAGGGAAAATCTGTTCATGCTCAAGCTGGTGCGAAGCGCAGGGCTTGCCTTTTTCATCAAACAGAATAAAACGGGTACTGGTAGTCCCCTGGTCAAGAGCTCCAATATACTTCACGGGAACAAGCCTCCTTTTCTGTATGTAGTATAGCCATTAACCGCGCCCTTTTCAAACTGAATCCATATCTTTCTTCCAGTATCCTAACGAGAGGCATCCAAGATGCGCAACAGACAAGAAATTGCGGTCAATCGTCCATGATTGACAACCGCTCGATACCACGTCTATCATGAATCAGCGGCTTTGCCGCCGGGGGATGAAATTTCACAGGACACAGGATTTGTTTGGAAGATGAGCGACAACGCCACGCCTTCGGAAAGACGAAGGGAACTCATGGTGCGGACGTTCCATGAACAGCTTCCGTTCTGGAACAGGCTCTCCAGTGAAAAACAGGAGCTATTCATCTCGGAATCCACCCTTCACTCCTTCAACACTGGAGATACCGTATATGAAGCCCATGGAGTATGCCCCAGTCTGATCTTGTTGATTTCAGGGCGCCTCCGGTCAATTTTTTCCCATGACAGAACCAAGAAGATCACTTTGTACTGGCTCTATGAATCGGAAGCGTGCGTCCTCAGCGCATGTCCCGTACTGCATAACGTCCCGTTCGAAATCACCATTGTGGCGGAAGATACGTCGGAACTGATCATGATTCCCGCCGAGTTTTACCTTTCGATCCAGGAAGAGTATCCAGAAATGAAGATGTTTGTCCGTCAACAGATGAACGCACGTTTTTCGGATGTGATGTGGCTGGTCCAGCAGGTGGGATTCCAGCCTTTCCCCAAAAACCTCGCCACATATCTGATTGAACGGAGCGCGCGGGAGGGAACGCCGCTCATTCATGTGACGCAAGCGGAAATAGCCCAGGAACTTGGTACGGGACGCAACGTGGTGGGCCGTACCCTCCGGCAGTTCGAAAAAGCGGGTTTCATCAGGTTGGTCCGGGGTGGAGTGTTCATCAGGGACCTATCCGCGCTGATGAAGGCCAGTGATTGAGGAACTGCAGACGGGATGACCACGACATGTTTCAGGCTCATCGCACCGATACAGGCTTCATCAAGCAACATCAGACACGAATATCAATCCCGAAAATTTCAGTGGCAAGTGGTGAAATTGTATGGCGGGGCGGTCAATCGCGATTTGTACGGCGTTTTTTTTTGAACAGGCATGAAAAACCGCGCCAAAGGGCGGCTCGCCATATCGCGTCAATCCAGTTGTTCATCGCCCCGGCAAGCCACCAGTTGGGAAACGGATATCGGACCGTTGATGTACCACCTTGTATGGGAATACAATACAATTACATATAACACAAATAATAAAATTAATTATGCACCATAATCACATACTTTGTTCTGGCAAGCTGAAGAACTCTCAACTATACTAACAAAACGCTAAAAATATATCGATTCATAAGGAGAATCATTATGGCAGAACGTTATCTTGACTGTTTGGGCGAAGCTTGCCCCGTCCCCCTTGTAAAAACTCAGAACGAATTGGCGACAATGGCATCCGGCGATGTCCTCGTAGTAGGAATCGACCACACCTGCGCCATGAAGAACGTTCCGGACTGGGCGCGCAGCCAGGGCTATAACGTCGATATCGAAGAAGTCGGCGAAGGCGAATGGGAAGTAATCATCGAAAAGGCATGAGGGAAGGATTATCATGGAAGTACAGAAAGAGACTGAATTGCAGCCGTCGTACTACGACCGCTTGCTCAAAAAGGAATGGAGCTACACTACCGGAGCGGTAATGATCTCCGCTTTCGCCATGGCGTTGTTCGCGTTCTCCGGTATCTGGGGAGTGTCCGGTCCGTTGGCGACCTGGGGAGGCAAATTCCTGACATTGCTGGGAATCGACGCCGACAAGTGGTCCATCTACAACGGTTCGCTGGCGAAGTACCGGTTCTTTGGCAACAAAGCGTCAATCACCGACATCGGATTGCTGATGGGCGCACTGATTGCATGTCTGCTCGCCGCACAGTGGAAGATCCGCAACATCAAGCATTGGAAACAAGCCGCGGCGGCGGCTCTCGGCGGTTTGCTGATGGGTGTCGGCGCGAAAATGGCCAATGGGTGCAATATCGGCGGACTGTTCTCACAGCTCCCCCAATTCTCCGGCGCAGGCTGGGTATTTTTGCTATTCGTGTTCCTTGGCGCAACCATCGGAGGAAAGTTGCTACGGTTCTTCATGCCGCCGGCTTCCAACAAACGGCCGAATCGCAAAAGGCTTACCGCGGAGCAACGGAAGCGGAACAAGACCATCCAGATCGCCGTCGGCGTCGCATTGTCCCTCCTCTGTCTGGTAGTCGCGTTCCTCGTAGCGCCGACATACCCCAACGCCCCGGCGTTCATCCTAATCGGCGTCGGCATCGGCTACAGCATGCAGCGCTCCCGTTTCTGTTTCACCGCGGCCTATCGGGACCCTACCCTTACCGGTGAGACGAAACTGACCAAGGCCGTACTGGTGGCGTTCGCGCTCTGCACCATCGCCTTCTTCGGCTTCCATATCAGCAGCTACGGCGCCGACCTGTCCAAGCTCGACCCGACCAAGTTGCCAGGAAACCCGATCAACCTTTCGTTGCTGGTCGGCTCCTTCATATTTGGAATCGGCGCCGTCCTGGCCGGAGGTTGTGCGTCCGGTACGTTCATCCGTATCGGCGAGGGCTATGTCCAGAACTTGATTGCGTTCATATTCTTCGTTACCGGCTCTACAATCGGAAGCTTCGTCACCGGCGGGCTCAAGGGCACATTCATGACCATTGGTCCGAAGGTATATCTTCCGACGGTATTCGGCGGTTTTGTTCCCGCGCTGTTGATCCAGCTGGCGGCATTGATGGGTCTGTGGATTCTCGCCGACTGGTGGGAAAAACGCAAGCACGCGATGGTTCGCTAAGGAACGGCGGGCATGGAAAAAAGAATCGAAAACTATGATGTGGTGGTAATCGGCGGAGGAGCGGCGGGTATGACCGCCGCCCTCTACGCCGGCAGGGCGAGGCTCAAGACACTGCTGGTTGAGAAGTCCTTGATCGGCGGGCTGGCCACCTACACCAGCGAAGTTGAGAACTACCCGGGCTTCCCTGAGGGAATCGACGGTACTGAACTGATGAAGCTGTTCGACAAGCAGTTCAGGCGGTTCGGCGTCGACGTCAAGCTTACCGACGTCAAGAGCGTAGAGGACAGGCAGAAGTACAAGGTGGTCAGCACGTTCCGCGTCGACTACCATGCGAAAGCCGTCGTCGTCGCCACCGGAGGCAGGCCCCGGCTTACAGGGGCCAGGAACGAGGATCAGTTCCGAGACAAGGGAATCTCCTTCTGCGCAACCTGCGACGCAGCGCGATATACGGACAAGAAAGTCCTGGTAATCGGTAGCGGCGACGCCGCCATCGAGGAGGGAATGTTCCTCACCAGGTTCTGTCGGGAGGTCTGGGTTTCCGTAATTCACGATACGGGAATCATGGATGCGAACGAGGTAGCCAAGGAGAAGGCGCTGTCAAACCCGAAGATGCACTTCCTGTGGAACACCGTCGTCGATTCCTTCGAGGGTGAAGACCTGCTCAGGCAAGTCGTATTGAAGAACCTCAAGACCGGAGAACTGGAGTCTATCGATGTGGATGGATGTTTCTTGTTCATCGGTTATCTGCCGAATACAAAGGTGTTCGAGGGATTGCTTGAACTGGACGACAGGGGCTATGTCGTGACCACCGAGGATATGGAGACTTCCGTACCGGGAATCTTCGCCGCGGGGGACGTCCGCCACAAGACGCTGCGTCAGGTTGCGACATCCGTTGGAGACGGCGCGATCGCTGGCTACATGGCCGAAAAGTACGTTGACGAAATCGAGACTCTGGAAAAGGACATCCTCAAGGAGGGAAAAGTCCTCGTCTATGTCTACAACGCCGTCGAGGAACAGGATCGCGCGTTGCTGACGAAGGTAGAGGCTCTCCACAAGGAATTTGAATGCGGTTGCGACCTGAAGGTAATCGATGTCTACAAAGGTGATAGGATGGCGAAGATACTCCAAGCGCCCGCCGTTCCGTCGCTGATGGTATTCAAGGACGGAGAAGCCTTCGTTTCCATTCCTTGCGCCGACGATTCTTCCATGGAGCGGATACGCAATGCGCTGGGAAGTTGCTGACGCGGGTCGAACATTTCCTGACAACCATGAACGTCGCCTTTTTCGGGGAACCGGAATGGGCGATGTTTTTTTATTGTTCCATCGGAGGCATCCCTCTGGCAATCCATTGTTTCTCCTTTGGGTGTTCGCCCTAGGCTCAATTGGTGATTACTCCGGGTTAAACCGGTGTTCGCACAGTGATTGCTCGGTGTTCGCTCCAGATTTCTAGTACTGGATTCCGATTACATCACCCCGTCCCAGTGATGTCATGAAGACATGGCGGTCAGCTCTTTCTTTCACTTCCGCTATGAGAATCCAAAACCTCGTGCTATACTCTTGGGCATGATGAAACTGAGAGAAATAGTGGAAATAGTTCAGGGCAAGGTCGTCTGCGGGGAAAATCATCTGGATCAGGAAGTCAAGATGGGATTCGCAAGCGACCTCATGAGCGATGTCCTCACTTTGCTGGAGGACGATATTCTCCTGATTACCGGCTTGTCCAACAATCAGGCCGTCAGGACCGCCGAAATGAGCGATATTTCAAATATCCTCCTGGTCAGGAACAAGCAACCGAGCCAAGCCATGATCGACATGGCGAAGGAATTGGACATCGCGTTGATCACTACTCCGTTTTCCCTGTTCAGGGTAAGCGGATTGCTATATGCGCATGGGCTGGAATCAGTCTATTGAGAAAATATTGAGTACATAAGGAAAACAGATCGATGCATGTCTCCTACCCTGTGACAGCCGGGGATTTTACCATAGCAGGAAACGCCTCAAGCCAAATCAAGCGAACGCTCAAACAGCTTGATGTCTCGCCGTTGACGATCAAACGGATCGTCGTGGCGACATTTGAGGCCGAGGTGAACGTAATCGCCCATTCCTATGGTGGAGAAGTAATC
Source organism: Sphaerochaetaceae bacterium (assembly GCA_034114085.1). GTDB lineage: Bacteria > Spirochaetota > Spirochaetia > Sphaerochaetales > Sphaerochaetaceae > Spiro-02. Next base: position 52,993 of record JAXEWB010000092.1, read on the forward strand.
TGCGACATCGATCAGGACAAGGTCATCATCCAAGTAGTGGACACGGGGCCGGGAATACCCGATCTCGACCTTGCCATGACGGAGGGCTATTCCACCGCTAGTGACGAGATTCGCGAAATGGGATACGGAGCGGGCATGGGCCTTCCGAACATTAAAAAAAATTCTGACAGCCTGGACATCCATACGGCGGCCGGAGACCATACGCATATCACCATGACGTTCCTTTTGGGAGGTGCTTGATGGCCGAGCCTTTGTTTCACCATACGCTGGCAGTGCGGCAGGAACGTTGCAAAGGATGTACCCATTGCATGAAGCGTTGCCCTACCGGAGCGATCAGGATCGAGGGTGGACATGCCAGAATCGACGGGGAACGTTGTATCGACTGCGGACAATGCATGTCCGTCTGTCCACACAACGCCATGGTCGTGGAGCAGAGCACCTTCGACCAATTGCTCACCTACACATGGAGAGTGGCGGTCGTACCCGCGGTCCTGTTCGCGCAGTTCGACGACCAAGTGACGGAACGGCAGGTATGCAGGGCTTTGATGGAATGTGGTTTCACCCACCTGTATCTATCTGAAACCGGCGTCGATATCCTCCAAGTCCTTGGCGCGAAGAACAAAGATCATGAAACTCCGCTGATCAGCGACTTCTGCCCCGCGGCGGTACGCCTTATCCAGTTGAGATATCCGGTGCTGTTGCAGAATCTCAGCCTGCTCAGGACTCCCGCCCAGATGACGGCGATCATGGCGAGGGTAGAACTGGAAGCGGAGGGATGCCTGCCGGAAGAGACCGGCATCTTCTATATCACCCCCTGCGCAGCCAAGATAGCACAAATCAAGACGGTGGGGTCCACCGACCATGCGATCTTCCAAGGTGTGCTCAACCTTGATTCCGTCTACAACATGATCCAGTCGTTCCTTGCGAAAAACAAGAAGCTCCAGGAACAGGATGGCGGCGGGGCATGGTTCCATTTTCCCGTCTTTACCAAAACCGCGGTCCAGTGGAGCCTGGTCAAGGGAGAATGTCCGATGAAAGGTGAACGTTCCCTGGCGGTCGATGAAATGCACAATGTCATCGAGTTTCTGGAGGAACTGGAGAACGAAGAGGAAGTCAATCTTGATTTTCTGGAGCTGGACGCCTGCGCACAAGGCTGTGCGGGAGGAATCCTGACGGTACGAAACAGGTTTCTCGCCACCGAACGGGTCCGGCATTGGTCCAACAGCCTGCCGGAACAGCTTCCGGAGGAACTACGGATACGGATACTCAGCTACAAGGATATCCTTCTGCCGCAGCTTTATACAGAGCGGGCGAAGCCGAAATCGGCGCTCAAACTCGACAAGGACATGGGCAAGGCCCTCCACAAGCTGGAAAAAGTACGGGAAATCGTCAAAGTACTGCCAGGAATCGACTGCGGCCTGTGTGGGGCGCCTACCTGCAAGGCGCTGGCTGAGGATATCGCCAAAAGCAACGCAAGCATGCGGCAATGCGTCGTCCTGAAGCTCAAAAACCCGAAGGAACTCAATTCCTTGCTGAGAATCTGGGGAGAACGGACGCAAACGCCGAAAAACTGACAGTCTCATCATTCCAGCTGAAAAAACGCACAAACGCGGAACTATAGGGGCAACCTTACCGCGTCCCGCACGAGCAGCGGCATCATGCGGGCTTCCTTGGTCAGCAGATCCTGACCGGCGAGGACTACCCTCGCCTGCTTGCGGTCAAAGGCCTCGACGAGGGAATGTGCGGCTTGGACCAGTTCCGACGGTCCCACTTGTAGCGTCAATTCGCGCCGTTTCGCTCGAAATTCATCGCTGATTGCATAGAGAATCCTGCGAAATCCAAGAACCGCCCGTTCCTGGGGGGCTACGGGCCGAAGATCCTGTCCAATTAGGGAAATCAGGGCGTTATCGATAGTCTTGCGGTCGAAAGGTTCCGACATTGCGCATTCCAACACAGTCCGGTAATCTGCGAAGGTCCCCGCTATACGGGGATCCCTGTAGGACGAAAAGGAAAACACCTGTTCCAGAACATCAGTATGGCACTCTACTCCATACGCACCGCCCTTTCCTCGTATCCGCTCCCAAAGTCCGTTCCCGGAAAGGATATTCGCAAGGACGACCTGTGCGGTCTGCAAAGGGGAACCAGGCTCTGCGGAAGATGTGGCTAGAGCCGTGTAACTCACCGTTGATGGGATACGGAACAACTCCGTACTATCGGCGAAATCAAGTTCATGGATTGCAAATTCCCGTATACGAGGCAGCAACAACTCGCAGCCTGTGGTAAAACCGTTCAGGAATTCCTCGCAACGGCCGGCCATTGCGTCAGCGACAGCAGTATCCGCGGTGACATGGACGGAGAACCGTGATCGGTCGGATAGCAATCGCCGCAATTGCAGCAACTGGGACGCCAATTCGTCCAAGGCGGCGGAATCGTTGCCGTTCTGCCGTTCCAGAAACAACCACTGATACAGGCCGCCGAGGGCTTCTCCCTGCTGTAGCATCGGACTGAATCCGCTAGTCGCCCGTAGCGTTGCATAGCTGTTGCCGGAATACATGACGTTCCCCGCGTATTCGGTCTTGATATCGACGAGGGCGGCGGCCAAACGTTCAGGATCATCGATGTTTCCGGTCCGAAGCAATTCTCCCGTAAAACGAAGTGCTTCGACCAAATCGCGTTCCAGAGTCTTGATACGAACCATCAGCATCGTAGCGCCTTCCCTACCCGTGTTCCCCGCACGCAAGGTCGTTCCCGATTCTAGATAGACGATAAAGCCTCCGGTCAGGCTACGCATGCGCATGGCGACCTGAGAATAGTCCAGTTCGCCCATTCCCGTCATCTGGATCAGCCGGGCGTAGAGCGGCATCAGCAGCATTTGCCGTTCATCAAAATCGTCCAGAGAAATAGCGATGTCGATATATACGATGCCATTGGTGAACTGCGGCTGTATCCAGACGGATCTGCCCGCTATCGTCGATTCGTACTGTTCTATCGTCCTGATTGAACGCGGCAAATCCTCCAGGTCCAGATATGGAACGGTCGCCTCAGCTTCCGGGGTGTCCCCACCGTTCTCAAAATCACTGAACCGCTTGTAACGCTCCTGCAACGCACGGAACTGTTTTTTATCCATAGACGCACGGATCGTGTCAAGCTGTCTGTCCAATTGAGCCTTCTGTTTGGAGACATGCTCCGTATCGGGTACGACGGTCAGCAAACAGCGATGCGGGTTGTCCACGATATGTTCCGCAATCCACTTTTCAAAGTAGCCCAGCGAAGGATCGGAGGCGGCGTCCGCCTGTTGGTAGGAAGTCTCCACCAACCGTCTTAGGCGGGACAGTGGTTCTCCCGTCCCGATGGTGATGGAAGGGTCTTCGCCCTGGACCCATCCGCGCATAGCACGGCTCATCGCCCTGAAACCATTGGGCAGATTTCCCGATATCTCCTGCTGGCGAAATTCCTGGCGCTTCAACGCCGCCTCAACTTCCCCCCGGGCGATGCCTCCGGTCGCCAGCGATCCGAGCGTTTCCAACAGAAAGGCTTCAGCCTCCTGCGCACGCTCAGGGTCGATTCCCTTATACCCGACCACGAAAGGCATCTGTCGAAAATCGGCGCTCATGCCGCTTTCCGGCGAAAGGTCGGTACCGATATGGGATTCAATGATAGCCTTGTACAATGGAGCGCCGGGATTTCCCAGCAAAATATCGACCAACGTCGAAAGCGTCGTCAACTCCAACGGGTCTTCGCTCCGGGCAGTCGCCCAACTCAGCGTAACTGAAGCCTGGCCTGTCCGATCAGAAGAACTTTCCGCGGTCGTTTCACAAGGGCTCGTCACCACCAGTTGCCGGGGACCTTTCCATTGCTCCGCCAACGGAGATGGACCGATTCCTCCAAGGTTGGAATATCGTCCCAGATATTCATTCTCTAGAAATTCCAGCCTGACGCCAGGTTCTAGGGCACCATACAAAAACAGCCGGCAATTGGATGGATGATAGTGCTGGGCGTAGAACGACTTGAACTGCGCATAGTCAAGCTTCACAATCTGGACGGGGTCGCCGCCAGATTCATAGACATACGGAGTATCCGGGAACAAAGAACGGACGGAATAGCGGCCTACAATCGAATCATGGTCAGCCCCGTCTCCAAGCATTTCGTTGAAGACGACACCTTCGTAACGCAACGAACCGTCATCTCCCGGTACCAGCCGTATTCCTTCCTGCCAGAAGGTTTCCTCTCTGAGCAACGGGTCGAATACCGCATCGGTATACACATCGAATAGATTGTCAAAATCCTTGCGAAGCGGACTTGCCGCCGGATAAATGGTCCTGTCGGCGTAGGTCATCGCATTCATGAATGTGTTGGTACTGCCTTTCAGCAACGACATGAACGGATCCCGCACAGGATATTTCCTTGATCCGGCAAGCACGCTATGCTCAATGATATGGGCCACTCCGTTGTCGTTGTACGGCGGTGTCCTGAACGCATAGGCGAAGAACAACTCGGTATCGTCGTTCACCACTTGGTAGACTTCCATACCAGTCAGTTCATGCCTGAACAGATAGCCAGTTCCGTTATAGTCGGGCAACTCGTCAATCGACACGAGAATAAATCCAAAAAGGATATCTCCACAGCGCAATTCCTTGACCGGGATTCCTGATTCTTCGCTCACAGCGTTTCCTCCATGCGTCCCAAACGGCGTCTTGCGCATTTGGATGAACAAAACTTACCACGCAGGGCATCGATTGACAACCCCGGTGTTCTTTTCTACTTTAAGGATGCGGCGGAGGTGTGACGGAGATACTCCGATGAAGTGCGAAACGAAGGATGATATTGAAACACTATCCCGGTATCATGCTCTTTGGAGACACACTGGCGGCATATGAAACAGAGGAGGCATCATGTACTATATAGGAGCGCATGTCAGCGCGGCGGGTGGACCGGAAAAGGCGGTGGCGAACGCAAAGGCCATAGGGGCTACGGCGTTCGCTCTCTTCACAAAGAACCAGAAGGTATGGACGGCGCCGCCGCTTACGGACGAAACAGCGAGGGTGTTTATCAACGCATGCGTCGAACAAGGCTATGCCGCCGCGCAGATATTGCCCCACGACAGCTATCTCATCAACCTAGCGAACCCGGACCCCGGCAAACGGAGAGTCAGTGTCGAGGCGTTCATCGAGGAAATGAAACGTGTCTCGCGGCTCGGATTGGACAGGCTCAATTTTCATCCGGGGGCGCACCTCAACCAGGTACTGCCGGAAGTAGGGCTGGCTTTTGTAGCGGAGGCGCTGGATGAAGCGGTAGAACGTGTCCCGGGGGTCCGTCCAGTAATCGAGACCACCGCGGGGCAGGGGTCGAGCCTAGGGGCGACTTTTGAACAGATTGCGGACATCATCGGCCAGATGAAGCGAAGCGATCAGGTGGGAGTCTGCATCGATACCTGCCATATCTTCGCCGCCGGATATGATATTCGCACCGAGCGGGCCTTCGTCGAAACCATGGAGCGTTTCGCGAAGACAATCGGGTTCGACAAACTGATGGGAATGCATCTCAACGATGCAAAAAGTCAGCTGGGCAGCCATGTGGATCGTCATGATAGTCTAGGGCAAGGCAATATCGGCTGGGAACCTTTCAGGCTGATCATGCAAGACAAGAGGTTTGAAGGCATACCGTTGATTCTTGAGACGATCGACAGTACGCTCTGGCCTCAAGAGATACAGACACTCTCTGATTTCATCATCACCCAATAAGGACCTGAACATGAAACCTTTGCTTGAAAACATACATTATCCGATGCTTTTCGGACATCGGGGATATTCAGCCGTCGCACCGGAAAACACCCTTGAGTCCTTCCAGATGTGTGTGGACAGGGGAATTCCCGGCGTAGAGCTGGACGTGCATCTCTGCAAAACCGGAGAACTTGTCGTCGTCCATGATTCAAACCTGAAACGGGTCAGCGGACAGGATGTCGTAGTGGAAAACCTGACGTTCGGGGAACTGCGGGCGCTTGACGTAGGAAGCCACAAGGACGCGAAATACAGAGGGGCGCAAATTCCGTTGTTGAGCGAGCTGTTCGAGCAATGCGGAGGCAAGCTCTACTACGACATAGAACTGAAATGCCAGAGCCCGAAGGATACCGGCCTGGCGTTGCAAACGTGGAAGACAATCAAAGGATTCGGGATGGAAAAGCGATGCCTGATCAGTTCCTTCAATCCGTTCACCATCAGGACGTTCAACACGGTCAGCAAAGGGGCGTTGCCCACGGCGGTTATTTTCGCGGATGATGATGGTGTCCCCTGGATTTTCCGTCACGGCTGGGGACGCCATATTGCGAAATGTACATACCTGAAACCCGATTTTCATCAAGTGGATGAACGCATGTTCACGAAGTTCCATGGACGCCGCGGATATCCGATCATGGTCTGGACCGTCAACAAGGCGCAGGATTGCGAACGCCTGCTGAGACTTGGGGTGGAAGGAATCATCAGCAACAATCCGGGCGACTTTCTTGCTCTGGTCGGACAGGACGGCGCTGACTTCTGTTCTTGATATAATTAAGCGGCTCAACAACAGAAGACAAGCAAGAAGAAAGCGGCCTTGCGGTCGCTTTCTTCATCTATATAGGAATATGGCTACTTAATTCCAATCCGGCGCCAACAGGAAGTCCCGGATGTTTCTATGCTTGATCCCGTCCCGGCTCATATCCAGTTCGTCCAGTGAAACGACATACTTGGGAAAGTTATCCCTGATCGTGGCGTAAACGCCAAACTCACGGGCGACCGTTTCTTCACTTGCCAGCAAATAGGCCACCTGCACATAGAGCTTTTGATTCCGATTTTCACAAACGAAGTCGATCTCCTTATCGCCAGATTTACCCACCGTCACCTTATAGCCACGCCGCAACAGCTCCATGAACACGATGTTTTCCAGTATGGGATTCACGTCGCGCATATTGCCGCCGTATACGGCTTCGCGGATTCCGTGATCGGCAATATAGTATTTTTCATTTGTGGTTAGAATTTGTTTGCCCTGCAAGTCCTGTCGCTTGACCTGATAGAACAGGTAAGCGTCCACGCAGTATTTGATGTAGTTGAGTATGGTTTCCCCGGAGGCGGTGCGCTGTTCGTTCTTGATAAACTTTGCAAGTGAGGTAGCCGAGAAAGTCGTGCCGACGTTCGCCATCACATAAGCGATGATTCGCTCCAACAAATCAACGTCCCTTACGCTGTTGCGCTTTACGATGTCCTTTATCTCTGCGGAAGAAAACAGGTCGGTCAAATACTGCCGGCAAGGTTCCTGCTCGTACCGCAGGTTGGCAAGGTACGGCATCCCGCCGCTGACAAGGTACTTTTGAAAACAGGCGGCGGGCGTTGCCTGCGGGTCGATAGACGCATACAGCTCCAAAAACTCCACAAAAGAGAACGGATAGATCACAAACTCCACATACCGCCCGCCAAGATAGGTCGCCAATTCCCCGGACATCAGCTTTGCATTGGAACCGGTGATGTAGATGTCGCAGTCAATGTCTGCACGAAGGGAACTGACGCACTTTTCCCAAGCCTTCACCTCCTGGATTTCATCAAAAAACAGGTACGCCTTTCCATCAATCTCCGCCGCTCGCTTCATCACTTCATCATGTAGGGCCGTCGCCGTGCAAAGGTGCGCATACCCCATTTTTTCAAAGTTATATGCAATAAATCGGCTTTCATCCACGCCGGACGCTTTCAATTCATCCTGTATCAGTTCCAACATAACCGATTTGCCGCTGCGTCTGATACCGGTCATCACCTTAATGAGTTCATCGCCGATAAACGGGCGAATCCGGCTCATGTACATCTCACGTCTGATCATCGCCGTGAACGCCTCCTTTCCTGTACTTACTCATAGTAAGCCACATTTACGATGGAAATTCAACGTGCAAATTACAAATTTATCGGTTATATCGAATAAAATTGTCCTATTAATATGAAACGACAAATATATCAATGATTGTTTGTTATTCGCCTGGGCTTCCGAACGCCCCTGTCTGCGGTCAGCGTTGGTTTCCGTCACAAAGTCAGCAATGATAACGGGCATGATGACAAAAGCTACCCGATGCGGAAGTCTTTGACCAGTTTTCCGGCCAGCTCTCTCCGTTCCGGAGAAGCATTGTTCTTCTTCGTCATGAATAGCTCCTGAACATTGTCATTGTACTATGTCCAGGAGCTATCGCCGGATTTTACACAAAACTATTTACGGTATCGCGAGTTACCTCGAAATCGACATATGGAGCTTACCGTTGCGACCGTATCGCCGACCGACAGTTTCCGTGGGTGCGTGCGTCGATTTCAACAGGGAGAACTCCTTCTTGTACGGTTGTAGGACGGACGCGCCCCGCCCGCGACAAGCCCAAGACCTCTCGGCGGCATGGTCAATACATCACATCATCGAGCAGACTGGAAGCGACTAGGCCGAACCTTCTGAATGCTTCGTCGGAAGCCACCTCCAAGTTCTCACCCCAGACCGCGATACGGATATCATCGGTTTTCTTGACGACTGACGCATCAGAAAGGACAAGCAACGAGACGGAACCATTGACCAGAACCATCTGCCCGCCATCCATGGGGAGGACATCTGAGACCCCGCCGCGACCATAGATGATATACCGATATCCAGGATACCGGCGGCGCATCTCAATAAAGAAATCCTCTTCGTCCTGCTCGGAGGAAAAAACGGAAGTCAGTTCGACCCCATCATATCCAAATTCCTCCACAAGCATGTCTGTAGCGATCATAGAATCACGAAGGGCTCCCTGCAAGGAAAACTCCATGATATCCACGACAACGCCCGCCTTGGCGACATCCGAGACACGGCTGTAGGAGAAACGTTCGACGGATTTTTCCACAGCGGCCTTCAGACCGGCCACAGCTTCCGTTCCGGCGGCCCGTTCCAATCTGGCGATATCTTCGGATATATCAATCGAAAAGCTCACCTCTCCCGTCCCTACCATACCAGGATTCGTAGGAACGAACTGAAAGGTCCCGCTGGTAGCGGTATTGAAGGACACATGGTCGACATACGGCTCCCCCATGCCATTGCGGGCATTGAAATAGGCCGTCACCATGGCACCCATTACCTTAGGAGGAAGCAATCGGCTGGTTCTGCGAACGGTCACGGTACAGGACGGCTCTTCACTACGAATTCGGGAGACTGTTATACGGAGGGCGGAGACAAAGGATTCTACCTTACTCATCAACGTATCGAACTGATACGCTACATTCTCCACATACCCCTCGTTCGCCACAAGGGCGGCGTCCACATACAACGAGATGGCTTCAAGATCCCGATTGTGGCGATAGGCGAGATCCGCTTTTGAAAGAATCAAAGCGATCTCATCCTGGCGCGCAAGCATCGCGTCATAGGCGGCGGTCCTTGCCAGAACCAATTGGTCAGCATCGACCGCGGCGAGCAGATGCACTACTTCCTGTCCATTCTCACTTTTTTCATGCTCCTGCGTGATGCGGAGGCGCAGGGAACTGATGGCGTCGGTCGTACTCAGCTCACGATAATACTGCGCCGTAACATCTTCACCGATATACGTAGAAATCTGGGAAAGTATATCCTCATACGCTAGTAATTTCGCATTGAAGGCGTTCGATGCGATACCTTGCCCGACGAAAGCCCGCTGGGAATTGGATACCTGCGGCTCATAGACCCAGGCAGGAACGCCCTCCATGCCGGAACGGACCAACGTGGAAATAGAAGAACACCCGACCAGCAATACGGTCATGGAAATCAACAGGAGACAAACGGCTTGACGATATATACGGTGTTCTTTCATGCAGCTCCTTCTAGGGAAAGCAAACTATGTGGAGATGTATCACCAGCTGAAAACTACGGACGGCGCTATTGTAAGCGTCGCCAACCGGTGATATTGAACCTTGCCTGCGTCGACCTTGGCCCAATACTGGCTCCCGAAGCCAACTCCCCAGCCCCAATGGACGGACGGGGTATGCCGATACCAGACCTCCCACTCGCCTCCGAAAATAAATACCGTGTCAGTCTGGTCAAAGGGAATCCTTGCGCCAAACCCGACCAGGCATGCAGCTCCAATCGAAGCGTCTTCTATCAAAGTGAAGGAAGTATCGAACAAGCCCCCAAGTGGAACATCGACCTGCATGCCGCCCATGGCGTACACCGAAAGCCCCTGCAACGTCATCGTCGGGGGCTTTGAAATTTCAAGACAAAGCCCTGCCTTCATGACCGGCGCCCAAGGATACCAGCCCATGGAACGCATCGCCGAGAATTCAGCACCGACGCCAAACAGACCGGAAGCGACGACAGTGACGGGAAACTCTATCGTACCGGTCCAGTTCGGTCCCGGCGACAACGGCATCCCCGGCTGAGGGTTACGGACGTATACAGGATCGTAAGCCGCGACGGTTCTCCCCTCATATGGGATGATGTCGTTCACAACGACAAGCGCCTCGGACTTGCTGGAGACGCCTTGCACCAGCAGGCGGTCCCCTTTCTTCACCGGCAGGCTGTTTTCATCAACCCAAGAAGAAAGGCTATTTCTCCATACGTAGTCCAGCGTCAGTCCGTCTGATTCTATCGGCAGCAGATCCAGCGCGTCATACCGTAGCTGCGCAGTCACCACGGAAGACAGTTCCCTGGCTATTTCCTTTAGGTTCTTTCCAAGAACGGCGACTCCTGTCGTAAAGCTTTCCCCGCCATAAGAAAGCCTGAGCCAGGCTGTGAACCGAATCTGAGGCTCGAAGGTAATCATATCCAACTTGGGATCGCCCAGAGTCGTTTCCACAGGGCCGGATGCCTCAACGGAGAAATCCACACGGCTTTCCAAACTCCGGCGGACACCTTTTTCCACCGCGTCAAGCAATAGCAAGTCAGTTTCAGGATCTCCAGTAGAACCGGACAGCGACATGGACAGTCCTGTCGCCTGAGGAAACGTACCCGCCGACAGACAGACCGTCATGAACAGGAATGCCGCAAGTCCGAATAACAAACGGCGGCGCATCAGCGAACCTTCGTCCATTGGGCGATAATGCCAAGGACCAAGCGCACAGAATCCTTCATGGCGGGAAGCGCCGTCCATTCATAGCGGCTGTGCAGGTTGTGCCCGCCGGTAAACAGGTTTGGACAGGGAACGCCTTTTTCAGCGAGCCGGGCCCCGTCGGTACCTCCACGGATGATCGATTCGAACAATGGCATGCCCAATTCCTTTCCCGCATCGTATATCGCGGAGATGACCTCTGGATGTTCCTTCGCGGAGCCTGCCATATTGTAATAGATGATTTTCGAATCAACGGTGCAAGAACCTCCGACGAACAGCCCTTCCAGGGTCTTGCCCAACTGCTCAAGGACGGAAATCCGTCTTTTCAGGTTATCCAGGTCGAAGTCCCTGAGATATACTGTAAGATCAAGTTCGGTAGCGTTGCCGGCAATTTCCTGAGCGCAATAATAGCCATATCTCCCGTCAGTGGCTTCTGGGCTTTCCGCCTGCGGCAATGCCTGCACAAAGGCGGCGGCCATCGTCAAAGCATTCACCATCCTGCCCCGCGCCGCGCCAAGATGGGCGGCGATTCCTGAAAAATGAACCTGTACGGTCGCGGCGTTGAAACACTCAGTTTCGATTTCATACCGGCAACCTCCGTCAACCGTGTAGCAAGCCTTCGAGCGGAGCGAATCATAGGGGAAATAATCCATGCCGGCACCAGTTTCCTCATCCGGTGTAAAGATGATTTCGACTGGCCCGTGCTGAATGTCAGGATGATCCAGCAAATATTTCACCGCGGTCATGATTTCCGCGACGCCTGCCTTGTCATCGCCGCCCAGCAACGTGTCGCCGTCAGTGACGACAATCGTCTCACCTATGTATTTGGCAAGCTCAGGATTGGCGGCGGCCATGGTGACCTCAGCATTCAGAGCAATGTCCCGCCCGTCATAGGAGTCGATGACATGTGGTTTGACGCCGTTTCCCATGACATCGTCGGCAGTATCGACATGAGCCATGAAACCGATAGTCGGAACGCCGTCGACGTTTCCAGGCAACAATGCGAGGAGATAACCTTTGTCATCCAACGACACCTCACTCAATCCAAAACCCTTCAGTTCCGCTTCCAGCATCCGCAAAAGGTCCCATTGTCCAGCGGTAGAGGGATGATTTCCTTCCAACGCATGGGGATCGCTCATAGTGTCGACCTTCACATACCGGATGAACCTCTGAAGGAGTTCATCTCCGCATATCGCATAGTCTTTCATCTTCGGCTCCTTGTTTTCCAAAACCTGACCGTAGCACGGAAAGGATCATGCTACATATTATTCCACAAACACAGGCTGTCGGCAAGGAGCAGAAACGGAAAGACTCAGAACTTGAAAACCAACGCAGTCTTCAGCACTGTACTGGGGACGGCATACACTATTTCAGCCAGGCTTTTGCAGCACAAGGCCGGGAAGGTGCCGGACGACCATAGGACAAATCATGCAATTCGCCGTCCGGCCCTCCCCTTTCAGATCGCCTTTGTCTCGCGTCAGGCATTGAAGTTGTAGGTCTTGAGCATCGGCTTAACCATATCGATGACATTATAGATCGCAAATATACCGAGAATGATGCCAGTGACTATCGGCCCTCGTTTCAACGTCGCCCCCATCGCAATGACCGAAGCGGCCAGCGCATAGGCGGTCTCCGGTTCCGTCGTCACCGATTTCAACCAATCCTCAAACGCGACATCCTTGTCCATATCGAACTCATAGTACCGCCAGATGGACATGATCGTCGTTGCGACTATCCCGGCAGCGATGGCAATCGCTGCCGCCGCGGTAATCTTGCCCCAGAACACGAGGTTTGGGATACAGGCATAGACGATACCTGCGACCAGCAGGACGATGGTACGTGTCACCAGCTTCTGCATGTCTTTCATGAACGCCGGACGCTGATGAGGGGGAAGCGCCCGAGCCATCTCATCCCCTTTTGCCAGCATCAGAGACCTCGCCTCCGACAGCTTGCCCTCCAGAACTGAGAATTCATCGGCGGGCAACAGCGTCCGTGCATAATCGACGACCATCCGGGCGTCCTCAGTAGTGGCCACCGCATACCCGAATTCCAGATAGTCCCGGCCAGATTGCTCCAGCAACGTACTATCAACGACAGCACGACCGTCCATCTCCATCGACCGCAATGCGCGGGATACCTCGCCGGACAGCTCTTCGTCGAGGTACGGAAGGACAACTTCCAGCTGCTCGTCGATCACCCTGGACATGGTAGGCAGCAGATCCCTGTCGGATACCTTCGGTACTTCCGAGCGGTTCCAGTTCAGATTGCATCCTGACAGGGGGATGATCAGAATCAGACATACAAGTTTTTCCGTCAGCCGTTTCGTGGCAAGAAAACGTTTCATGCTTTTTCTCCTTTTCATTGTGACATACTGTATTTTTCCAACCCCATCACCTGGGATTGTAAGGAATCCTCATAAAATCCCATCCAATGGTTAGTGAAAAACGCAGGGGGCGGATACCCGGCAACAACTCACGGATCGCAGCGTATTCAACCTCAAACCCTCCTGAGGGGTCGCGGATGATCAACGCGGGCTCGATGTACAGGCCTTCATAGACATGCCAGGTCCACCCCAGCAGGACTTCGTTGAGAAAATGCAATGGTTCAGCGGGGCGCTCCCGTCCAGCCAGCATTCCAAGTTGAACCAGAGCCACGGAAATGAACGGACCTTCCCCCCAAGGATGGTAGTCAAGGAATACCCCGAAATCGAACAACATGACGGAGACGTCCCCCCGGTTCATGCAAAACGTAAGCGGCAGCCGAAGGCCGAACCCCGGTGACAATCTGAGATTGAAGGTCATACGAGCCTGCAACTGTTTCGTCCAAATAGCGTCAAGCATGGAAGCATCCACGCCGACACCAAGAACGATGTCTCCAGAACCAGACATGCCAGTCTGTCCATCGGCTGAGGCTCCGATAGCGACCATCGAAAAAAGAGCCATACTGATCAAGACAATGATTCGTTTCCGCATTGGAGCCTCCCGGCATGTTTCGACCATATCATCGGGAGAACGACAATTCTATCCGCTATATAGCATACGCTGACTAGCATACGTTGGATGACATACGCTCATTGAGGTATATACATGCGAGAATCGCCGTGCGATACTGTAAGGACCTTCATGGTTGCAGTGTGGGTTGTCACTATGAAGGTTTTTACAAAGAATTACCAAATATTATATTTAAAGATATGGATGAGGCTCAACGACAGGAAAAAAGGTAGTACCCCTAAGTTTTTTCGGAATCAGTCCAATACACCCTATGATGGAGAAACTTACAGAAACAGAAACCATTAAGAGCATACACAGGATGGTATGAGAAATCTTTCATATTGGTGATTATTGGATTGTGATCTTTAAAGTATGAGAAGAGAATTAAAAGGATCTGTTTGCAAACTAGCCAATGAGGAAAAATGAGTCTATGAAAGAAAATCAGACCACTGAATTTAAATCGAAACTGAATGATAAATGTTTCAGGACTTGTTGCGCCTTTGCAAATACTGATGGAGGAAAACTTTATCTAGGATATGACGATGATGGAAACCTTACGGGTCTTGTCGATACAAAAGATTCAATTACAGACCTGCCCAATACGCTTAGGAATAAGCTTGATCTCTATGTGAGTATCTACGCATGTAGCCAAGATGGTAAGGATTATGTGGAAATTACCATACCCAAGGTTGATCATCCTATTTTCTACGAAGGTAAGATATATGTTCGTGTGGGATCTACAAACCAGCTTCTTGAAGGAAATGATCTCATTGAATTCATTCTTAGAAAAAGCAAAGGCTCTTGGGATGATGTTACGGTTGATGCTGTTTCATTGGATGATCTTGACGAGGAAAGCTTCAGGATTTTCAGAACGGAAGGACTGAAGAACAAGAGAATATCAGAAGAAGACGCAGGACTTGACCAGGTAAAGCTTCTTGAGAAGATGTCTCTCATCAGAAACGGGAAGCTCACAAGAGCAACTGTCCTTCTCTTTTATTCACATCCTGAGTATTTCTTTTCTGGCGCTCATATCAAGCTTGGTTATTTCAATGATGATGGATTATTGAGATATCAGGACGAACTATATGGCTCGCTGTTGTCCCTCGCTAAAAAAATTGAAGAAATACTTGTCCTAAAGTACATGTATGCAACAATCGACTATGATGGATTGACTAGAGTGGAAACTCTTCCATATGCAAGGGAAGCAATCAGAGAAGGTATTCTCAATGCTCTGATGCATAACAACTATATGTCAGCCCAGCCGATCGCAATAAGGGTTTCCCCTAGGGAACTTCGGATTAGCAATATGTGCATCTTTCCTTCTGGCTGGACAGAAAAAACGCTGTTTTCAATCCATGAATCAAGACAGCTCAATCCAAATGTAGCCGCAGGATTCTTCCGGGCAGGTATGGTTGAGCGTTTCGGCTCAGGTATCAGAAAGATCCTTGATTTCTCCAAAACAAATGGAAATCCAAAACCAAGCTACACAATCTACCCGGAGATGATCACACTCAATATGCCCTCTAGACCAGAAAACATAAAACTGGCACTGAACAATGATGGCACTGTAAATGGCACTGTAAATGACACTGTAAATGGCACTGTAAAAGCCAAGATAGACAAACTCTCGGAACGAGAGAAACAGATCCTCAACATTCTTGAAAGGAACCAACACGTAACGCTATCAGAAATAAGTGCGGTAATCGGAGTTTCAAGAAGAACTGTCAATAGGGATATCATAAAGCTGAAGGCTGAAGAGCTTCTGACAAGAGAGGGTTCTGACAAACAAGGCAGATGGACAATCATCAAAGAGGTGGGCGACTAAATGGAAGAGAAGTGGAAAGATGATAAAATTTCTCGACCTAAGACAGGAAGATGAAAGGGAACTATCCGAACATCAACCGCCCGTTAGCGACGCATGCGCTTGTTCCCATGTTTTTTCGGAACGGTTAGTTCTTCATCGGTATCGGTGTCTTTGGATTCATCGGACACCCCGGAGGTCAGAACTTCGGAAAAAGACTTGGCTTTCGTAGCGGGACCTTCTACATCGACGGATACGCCGAATCCAGGAGAAACATCGGGCACGGAATCCCATCCCAACGCCTTGATGATTTCCGCCTTGCGTTTGAGGGCCTTCCTACAGATAAACTTCGCCTCACCACCATCCTCAAGATAAAGTATCAGTCCCTTGCGGATGGATATGATCGCTCCTGTTCCTATACTGGATATATCGCCAACGGGAATTGACCAAACTTCCTTGCAATGACGTCCTGAAGTGCGTTCTTTACCATCAACACGCTTATATAACGTTACGTTGGAACTATCGATAACGAGACGACCTCGCACTAAATCATCATCAGATATGATCGGCGTCTGGCCGACAAACAAGGAAAAGCCCACTGGCTTCCCCGTTTCTTGCTCGACTTCTTTGGCCGATACCCAATAGGACGTGAAATAAAAGGCCACGACCAACAGCCCCATCAGGACGAACAGTCCCCAATACAGCACTGCGCCGAAAGGGAGACCATATATAGCGGGACGAAAAAAGACGACGACAGCGAAGGATGCCATCAACAATAGCTTGATCAACGATTTCATGCCATGACTATAGCAGATGGAACATGGAATGTCATCAGACCCGGCGTTTGCAGGCAAAACCGGAAACGTTCAATGCGAATACCGCTACCGTTCTTGCCATGGCCTCGTCAAAGACAAAATCCTTACCGCTCTGGTGCAGCATCAGACTTCGCAATGCGGCTATTTTGTCCGCGGGGTCTTCCAAAAACTCCACAATTCCGTTTCCAACCAAGGATGAGTAGCGATATCCGTATCTGCATGGAACCTCCGCACTGATCAATTCATGGCCGCAGTCCATCTCGAATCCGACTTTCGGGCAAGCCCTGAGCAAATCAAGTTTCTTTCCCTCGCATGCACTGTGGAAATAAAGCGTCAGCCCGCCATCATACCGGTACCCAAAATTGAGCGGCAGGACATAGATGGAATCTCCGTCTCTCATTCCGAGACGGCAGACCTTGCAGGAATCAAGAATCCGCAGGATTTCGGATCGGGTGGTTATCTCGCGGTCACTTCTACGCATCGCATCTCCTTCTCGTATCTTCTCGTATCTTGTTGTGGCTACTGCGTTACTCCGGCACTCACATAGTTGTACTATGCTCGTTATGTCGTTCCTTGTATCCGCAACAATCTACTTCGCATATTTCTCGGCCTTGCAAACGTGGTGTCGCCACCCCGTGCATTCACGTAGTCGTATATGCTCAATGCCCAGAAATCAACAGGCAGGACGGAACGGGCCGTTCCATTTCTTCGTTCGTCTCCCGCCGCCGGTCAGATATCTTCAATAGACGGCGACCGTCCGAAACAATCTGGGCGGAACCTCCGCCATCAAGGTTTACCAGATTCTGAATACCCGTCCTATCGCAATACCTGGCGAATCCAGGGAGAACGCATCCAGGACTCTCCTCACCCTTCCGATACCCCAGCTTGCCAGCTCCCTCCGCCCATATGAGCAGAGGCTCGCCATCCCGGACGCCGATCCCCATCCTTGCGGCTGGAACACTGTCATACGGCAAGGAAAATACAGTCGGAGGATACGCCACCCCCTTTCCTTCGTAGAATGGACAACGGTGATAGTCGATCAACATGCCGTCATCGACCATCGCGGGCCCTACCTGGACGCCGAACGCACAGTCCTCCATATCTCGGTAGGCCACTGACGCATCATCAATATCGATCTTCTCATTGATTTGGATGATGAATCCCGCCATCGGCACTACGGCGGTTCCTCCCGGCTTTACCGCGACGACACGGTTATTCACGACCAGCACCGCCACACCGTCACAAGGAGGAGTAACCCGGCATTCAGGTCTGGAATAGAACCAACAATTCAGACCGTCCCGGTATTCCCGGCCATCAATCACGACACGAAGGTCCGTCACATCGGGAAATCCTATCCTCGCCCGTCCCCGCCGATCGACAAGAAGCGCCTCACGATGGTTCAGCGGAGGCTGCGTGACAACGCCGTCCTTCACCGCCAGACCGAACGGAACGCCAAGAACATCATACGGAGACTCCAAGTCGGAAACCTCCATCAAAAAGAAATGGGCGTTGCTCACCACTGTGGAAGCCCCCGTCCTGATACGACGGTTTTCCTCAATCCGGCTCGGAAAATCAATCAAGGACGAAACCGGCAGATATAGCAGCGACTCCGCCGCACCTTGCGCCAGCACAAGGTATCCGGCGACAGACAAGAGATGGAAAAAGTCATCGACCGCGGGATCGGCGGAATACAGGCCACCTTCACGGGCCGTCACGACGCCGCAGGCCATCAAACGTGATACATGATGCGCCACCAACGCCTGCCGGTCGTAGAAAACTCCATCTTCAGTCCTTGCAACAAATGAAACGGGAACGGGGATATCCTCCGGCACATGGCAAAAGCACAAGGTCCCGTATCGCCGGGGAGCCTTCGGGATGATGAAAGTCCTGTACAATGCGGCCAGCGAAGCGACAGCCTCCGGCGTGCAATGACCGGAAACGAACGAAACATCATCCCAAGAAAAACCGGAGACGACCTCATAGTTCTGGACTTCTCCAGATGAATATGCGTCGGTGACGACCTGTCGCTCCATAGGCTCTATTTCTTCTTCGCCGCGGGCTGTTCGGCGGAAACCTTTTCCCGTTGCTGGTCCTCGTCGCTGAACATGTTGATCAACAACCTCGCGCCCATCATGTCGGGACTCTCCATGGTCTTCAGACTATCCGCGAACTCCTGGAAATCAGCCAACGTCTCTGTAATCATCAGACGCACGAAGGATTCATCCTGCTGTTTGGCCGAAAGGGTGAGCTTCGTCCCGTTGATGACAGCCATGGTGACAATCGTTTCATCCTGCCGAATCTGCCAAGCGGGATTGACACCTTCCAGGGAAGTAATGAAATACCCTTCGCCACGGAATCCGTCGGCCAGCGAACGTCTGACGAAATCAACAGCCCTGCGGTTGGGGAAATCCAGCTCAATGGTAATAATATCGGGCACTTCCTTGACGGCGAGAGACTTCTTGTAGCCGCTGCCGCCTTTAAAAGTAGCTACCAGCAATGGAGGGGCCGCAAGGCTGGCCAACAACATCGTCATGACGGCGACACCGAACATGTCAGGACCGATCGCACCGGAAGCAAGACCGAGACCGGCGACAATCAACGTCACTTCGCCGCGAGGAAGCATGCCGGCGCCGATACGAAGCGCACCATGCAGGTTGAACCCTACCAACAAGGAAGGGGCGCCGCAGCCGATGAGCTTGCCGATGAATGCGATCAATGCGAAGAGAATGCCGAAACCAAGCACTGACTTCATGGCGCCGAAATCGACCATCATGCCCATGACGGCGAAAAAAACAGGGACGAAATATTCGCTGACCGCCTTCGTCCGCTCACTGATTT
Source organism: Sphaerochaetaceae bacterium (assembly GCA_034114085.1). GTDB lineage: Bacteria > Spirochaetota > Spirochaetia > Sphaerochaetales > Sphaerochaetaceae > Spiro-02. The sequence goes on from JAXEWB010000092.1 coordinate 72,481, forward strand.
CATGGGCGACATCGGTCTGGGACAGCGAAAG
>JAXEWB010000093.1:0-21736 GCA_034114085.1 Sphaerochaetaceae bacterium
CGAATCTCGCGCTGGTATTTTCAAAAGCAAAGAACGCGGGGAAAGCGGACCTGTATTATACGCAAGTCAAATATCTGAGGCGGGCGAAAGACGGCAAGACTGGCCTGGTTCTTCCTACACAAGAAAAAAATCTTGCCATTCAGCTAGACGAGAAGCGTCTGGCGAGATTACTTTCTGGAGAAGACGATGCAATTACGAAACCCTGAACACCACGACATTTTCTATCCATCGGATTCACAAGTAGCGACGGCTCTCTGTGATCCACAAGAAAAACACAAAGACGATCTTCCGGTAAATTGTCTTGCGGCGGGACTTCCCGCTGCTTTGCTCGTACCTCATGCGGCATGGCAATGGATATTGCCGCAGCTGCGGCAGGCACTGGCGACAGCCTCCGGCCTAAGTCCGAAGCGGATCGTACTGCTGGCGCCATTGCACCAGCAAGTGGTGCTCCATGACATGCCGAATATCGCCTTCATGCCTTCGCAGGATGGCGCAATGACTCCGACCGGGATAGTGCGATTCGCCGTCCATGACAGAGAATCGTTGCTGAAGGATTATGATGGAGTCGTCGATATCCAGGACGGTTATTTCACTGAAGAGCCGGGGGTGGAGGTCCTCTATCCATTGCTTGCGATGCGTTTTCCACAGACTCCAGTACTTCCCATACTGGCCGCGGGAGGATGTTCATCCGCCCAGTGCAAGAGTCTCTCAGCGCTTTTGCGAAACCTGTTGCAATCGGAGCGGGAGACATTGTTTATCATCACCGCGAACATGAGTGATGAAACGACGCGGCAGAAGGCATGGGAACAGGCGAAAAAACTACAGGATTTGTTGGGGCTTGGACAGTCGCTTCTTGAGGCGAAGGCCCAGGGCGCAATCAGTAGTTGCGGTCTGCAATGGCTGGACGCTTTGGAACGTCTGCCTTGGCAATCATCAGGTTGGATGATGCTCTCTGCAACCAATGACGGTGAAAAATTCTACAACGAGGTTCCATTGCAGGACATTGCCACGGATGATAAACGGCATGTTGTCTGGCACGGGGTCGCCTTGCATCGATGATGGCGCATCTAGAATAAAGGAGTATTCGGACAATGATACAGCAACAGGATATCCAGCGACGTACAGTCGAAGGAAGAAGACTGACCTACATCGCGATTGGGGATGCCGCGGGGGAGTTGCCCCGCTATATGCTTCAAGGCCGCAAGGAACCTGGATATATCGTCAAGGGGAATTCCTTGGAGCCTTGGTATTGGGAGAGCTTTTCCGAACAGGGCGGCGTCCGGTACGTTTATTTCCCCGCGATGGAGATATCCCCGATAGACAGCCTCCGTACTTCCTTGAGAGACCGAGCGTTGCCGTTGGTCCAGGAGTTGGCCGAAGCGATTCAGAAGTTGCCGAAGGACTTCCTGAAACTGAACAACGGCGTCCTTCCCATCTGGCGGATATATTTCATCCAAGGCGGAGGGATCCTGTTTTTCCCCGAATTTCTTTCAGATATCATTGCCGCCACTGGCGATGACAATGACAGATATGATTCTATCAACGGATGGATACGGCATGGACTGGAGGCGTCCTTTACCTTGTGCGACCAAATGACGCAGTTCCTATACTTTGCTGCTACTGGCAAGGTTCCGTACCATAGTCCCGTTGTACGGGAAACCAAATTCAGGGTATTGCCGTTGGTTACTTCAGCTCCCGTCCTGGCTCCGACGCTTGATTCAGCGACCCGCCGATGGATTGACGCCGCGCTGACGCTCTCCAACAATGATCAGAAAAAGGCGACCGGCAACAAGTCTCCGGCCGAGGGGCTTCAATGGTGGCTTTCACAGACCGCCGCCCTCCAATGGAAGCTCCCCGCCTTGCCCGGCGTCCTCGACGCGGACATCATGGCGAGACTACAGGCCGACTCAGCCTGTAGCGCATATCTGGCCGCTCAGGCAAAAAAGGCGGCGCGCAGGATATTCTGGAGAAAGAAGGGCTGGATAGTAGCTCTGTGCGTCGTAATCGTCGCCGGGGTGTCCGCGTTCGCCGGCTCGCAGATTAAGCGGGCATTGACGCCGCCATATACGGCGGGCATGACTCCTGAACAGGTAATCACAGAATATTACACGGGACAAAACGAACTGGATATACAGAAGCTGGAAGCGAGTTTGTCGGGAAAAGCGAAAAGCCCGGTGTCCATGGAGGTCTCGAACCTGTTCGTGACACGGCAGATGCGGATCGCCTATGAAGGCATCAACGCTTTGATTCCTGCACCGGACTGGAACGATCAGGGGCGTCCGGCCATCCCCGACTATGCATTCATCTATGGGGTCGATGACATCATTGTGCAACAGACGGGGCAAAATACTTGGGTCGCAACTTCCGTCCTCTACTCACCGTATGACTACGAAGATCTCCGCCCTGCGGATGATGAAGACACTTTGGAGCTTCCTGCCTCGGAAAGCAAGACCATGACGGTCCACCTATATGAGCAGACACAGGAATTCACCCTTGAACTCAACAAGAAAGGCTGGTGGGAGATTACCCATATCGGAGACCTCTACTATACGCCGGCAGGTACGTTGACCGTGGAGCTTTATACGCAGGAACGTGCCGGCGGGCTAGGAATGAGCCAAGGCGGCTCCATTCTATAGTTTTCTCCATATGGCGGCGAAACAGAACATCAATTTTCGAGATATGAGTCGAGCAGGCGACGGATGCCGTCTTCATCTTCGGGATGCATCCACTGGACATCGGCGAAGCTCTTGAAAAATGTATTTTGTCGTTTTGCGTAGAGCCTGCTGTTGCGCACGATTTGATCCGCGATGCCTTCAAGAGACAACTCCCCGTTTTTCATTGCGCGGAAAAATTCTTGATATCCTATTCCTTGCATCCCAGGCCAAGATTCCTGAGCCCCCAGGCGAACGAGGCTACGTATTTCGTCAAGCAGCCCTTGTTCAAACATCAGGCTGACGCGCCGTGCTATACGTAGCTTTAATTCTTCAAAATCCCGTTGCAGACCAATGATCAATGGTTGCATGCCGTTGCGGGGAACCTTCGGCAAGGCATAGGAGGACAGCGGTTTCCCCGCGCCCTCGTAGACTTCCAGCGCACGGGTGATACGATAAGCGTCGGAAGGATGTATGCGTGTCGCACTGATTGGATCTACCTTGGACAGTAGTTCAAAGCACCAAGCCAAGCCATGCTCCTCCAGCTGCTTGGAAACTTGTTCGCGAATTATGGGATTGGATGCGGGAGCGTCGCTGAGTCCGTACAGGAAATGCTTGAAATAATACGCAGTCCCTCCACTGATTACAGGTATCTTTCCCTGTGACGCGATATCCGCGCACGCTTCGTCAGCGAGGCGAATGAAATCTCCCACGGAAAACTGCTCCCAAGGGTCATAGATGTCTACAAGATAGTGGGGCAGGGCGGCGCGAATCTCAGGAGACGGCTTCGCCGACCCAATGTCCAGGTGCCTGTATACCTGCATTGAATCGGCGTTTACCACCGAGAAAGCTGTACTGAACAAATGAAAAAGAAGTTCGGTTTTACCCACTCCGGTAGGACCGAACAAAAATACAACCCGTTGCTGAACAGCGGGTCGCGAAATGTCAGTCCTTGTTGTCAAAGGTGTACTCGATTTCGTCATTCAAGACTCTTTCAAGCACCGTAGAGACGATCTTGCCATTGTTTTCTTCAATTTCACGACCGCCACCATTGGGGCTGCTCAGAATGGTAGCCTCCTTAATAGCGACACAGGTCATTTCATAGATATTGGTCTGCTTGTCGATAAGTGTGTCCAAAGGAATGCTCAAAGTGTATTCTCCTTCCGCCGGAACGGTATTGATATGCGTATACAATGCAAGAAACTACTATAAAGAATTTCTGAGTGTTTGTATAGTCCTGCCCCGCCGGTCTTCGCACTGAATTGCGGATGAACCGTCTGAACTCGTTTTCATGGAACGTCAAGTCACGCAGGTTCTTTCGCACCGCGTCTAACAGCTTCATTGACAATCATTCGGGCGATATCCTCCGGTGTACGCCCGTCGGTCTCGATCACCAGGTCGGCGATAGAGGTGTTCTCGTTGTCGATGCCATAGATTCTCTTATATCGTTGCGAGTCGTGCTGATCCCGTTTGACGGTCTGGTCCAGGCGTTCCTCGAAAGTACCGCCCTCACGCTTGTGGATACGCCGGGCGCGTTCTTCGCTGGAAGCGGTTAGATAGACTTTCAGGTCCGCCTTGTCAAGCATCCAGATCGCCAGGCGCGACCCCAACACGCAGTTCTCCCGCTCCATGGCCATGGAAACTTGCCGGGAATCGAGTTCCCTGTCGATTGAATCGTCCTGTTCCGCCATGCGGCAGAACTCCCAGAAATCAATTCCGCGTTCCTGCGCCATGTTGCGGAACGTAAAGTTGACCATGGGGTACCCAAGCATGTGGGAAACCAACGTTGTGACGGTAGTGTTTCCGCAACCGCTTTTACCAGAAATCGCGATACGCATACGGCTCGATGCTCCCTATTCAATGTTCCGGATTTGTTCCCGGATATTTTCCAGACTGTCTTTCATGGCGACGACTTGCAGATTGATTTCGACCATCTGGCTTTTGCTGCCGATGGTGTTGATCTCCCGGTTCATCTCCTGGCAGAGGAAATCCATACGCTTTCCGACCGGTTCATCAAGCTTCAGAAGCTTGTCGAACTCCACCAGATGGGTACTGAGCCGCACAAGTTCCTCGTTGACGGAATACTTGACCAGCATGACCGCGACTTCTTGAAGGAACCGACCTTCATCATAGCCTTGGGCTCCAAGCATCTCCTCAAAACGGGAACGGAGATTGTTCTTGACCATGGTCTCTAGCTCGTCGGCATGATTTTTCACCACGTCGAGCCCCGCGGACAACCTGTCCGCCATGCGCCGCAAGTCCCCCCGGGTAGCTTCGCCTTCTCTTGTCTTGCTGGAACAGAGCTGTTCCAACGCCCTGCCCAGCGCTTCAAACAGGGGTCGGCGATAGATTTCGGAGTCGTTCTGGCGCAGACTGGTAAGGACGCCTTCGGCCTGGATAAAATCAGACATATCATACGGTAGGTTCTTGCCGCCGATTACTTTGGCGATCTCATCGAACGCTGTTTTGTAGCGGAGAACAGCTTGGTCATCAACCATGACCTGCATGTCGCTGGAAAGCTGCTTGACCCGTATCGACACCTCCACGTGTCCGCGGCTGGCCACTTTCTTTACCTGCTCATCAATCTCAATCTCAAACGGTGACAGATAATATGGAATATTATGGACGATATCGAGGAAGCGGTTGTTGTAGGACTTCACTTCGACAGCGAGCTGGAACTGCTCATTCTGAATTTCATGAGTGCCATAACCTGTCATGCTTTTCATACACATATACTCCAATCAAGATTCATTCGGTCTGTTTTCATCGCGAAGCCGCGCCACGGACCAAGACAGCGCCCTGTTGTTACCGGCCCCCATGGTAATACACAAATCGTCCCGTTGCAACCAGCCTGACAAAATCTTCGCCGCCTGTCCGTCGTTTTCCGCATAGATGACGGACTGCACCTTCGTCCTGGCAGATCTCAACATCCTCCGGCTGATCGCGTCGGCAAGATCCTTTGCGATATCGCCGTCCTGCGAGATATCTTTTCTCGCAGACGCATAGGTGGACTGGACGACAACCCTGTCGGCTTGGCTCAACGCCGAGACGAAATCGTTGAAATACGCCTTGCTCCGACTCGCTGTGTGGGGAGAAAAGGCGACGACGACAGGTCTGCCGGGAAATCGCAACCGCAATGATGCGATTGTGGCGGATATCTCCGTGGGATGATGGGCGTAATCGTCAATATAGGTCACTCCATCGCTCTCCAGCAGTACCTCGCATCTCCCGATGCACCCCTTGAAATCAACGAGATCCCCAAGCATGTCACCCATGACCGTCGCAAGAATTTCATCACAAATCAGTGAATCCTCTTTCAGAAAAAGGCGGGGGTCGGGTCGGTCGAGCAGAATACAGGAGGCCAGCAACGCCGCTCCCACGATATCGTCCGTCAATTCCCGGCCGAACAACGGGCTGTAGAAGCATTTGCCCGCCAGCAACGAGATTTCAAAACTGGACATTCCTCGCGGTACGACGCCGCACCACAGGGAACTGGCGTTCCTGATTCCAAACGGCCCATGCTCATGATAGCCGTAAGTCACCACCATCAAATCCGGGCGGTGCATCTTCGCCCATCCCGCGAGTTCTCTAGCGCCAGGATCATCGAAACAACAAATCAAAAAACCTCTTTGCGCCAACTGGGACACGAATTGCTGGAACGATCGCTTTACTGTTTGCAGATTTGGAAAATAGTCTGGATGGTCATGTTCGACGGTAGTCACCAGCGCGCCCCGGATGGCATATGAGAGAAAATGATCCTGATATTCACAGGCTTCCAGCAATCCCACCTCGTCGCCCTGCCACACTCCGGCGGTCTGCGGATGTCCGTCGGCGCTTTGCGCCGCGGCACCATACAATGCGAAAAATGGAAACGCCTTCCTGTTCGGTCGGGACAACAGCCATGCCGCACAACCTGTCGTCGTTGTCTTTCCATGAGTTCCCGCCACCGCATAGCAGGTACATTCACGTGACATTCTGGCTAACATCTGCGGATAGCTGAGCGTATCGATTCGTTTTCGTTTTGCTTCCGCCAAGACAGGGCAGGATTCGTCTTTCCATGCACTGGAATGCACCACCAGGGCGACATCTCGCGGCAACAGGGAGGCGTGGAATCCGACATCCCAAGAAATGGACGCTTCGGCCAGCAGTGCGTCGGTGGCAAATACTTCGGAAGTATCGCATCCTCCGACCACCGCCCCCGCATGAGACAGCAGGATGGCAAGGGAAGCCATGCCGGTCCCTTTGATTCCGACCAGATATATCCGTTTGCCTTGCAAGTCCATCTCCGACCTCCAGAGACCATCAGTGTACCATAATGGTACGGCCTGTGAAAGCGTCTCCGGCCCAAGGATGCGTGACGGGTGCTCGCCGGTCGTTTTCCGGAAACCGGAACCATCCGTTTCGCACAACGGCTCAAGATGTTTTTGAAATGGCCTTTCACACGTCCGTGGAATGTAGCAGGATTTTTCCTTGTTGGCCGATTTTGACCATGATGCAGTTTTAATACGGGAGGGAGGAGGGCCCGATGTTTTCTTTTTGATTAGCTTGGTTTTCCTGGCTGTCGGTTATGCCGTCTACGGAAGGATAGCTGAAAAAGCGTTCAATCCTGACGATAGGCCCACTCCGGCTATCGCGATGGAGGACAAAGTTGATTATTCTGGACTATCGTTATTTTGCTCTATTATTTTCTAGCTACGTTACTTCCGATAGACAAGCCTATCGGCAAGCTCTATCCGCTGTTCGGGGTGGTCCTGGTATTGATGGCCGTTATGGTGGGTTCGGCGATAATCGTCAAGCCGCAGTACATCATACCGGAGATTCAGTTTCGGAATTTTCACCCGGATAATCTTGAAATCTTTCCTTTTATGTTCGTTACCGTCGCCCGTGGCGCGATTTCCGGTTTTCACGCCACACAGAGCCCGATGATCGCAAAATGCATAACGGGCGAGAGGCGGGGACGGAAAGTTTTCTACGGTGCGATGATCTGTGAAGCCGTGATCGCCCTGATCTGGGCGGCGGGAGTGACCTATTACGGAAGCACGAAAGGTCTTCAGTCCATGATTTCAAGTCTCGGACAAAGCAGTGTCGTATATGACATCTCGACAGGTCTTCTGGGGATACTGGGCGGAGCGCTCGCCGTAGTCGGCGTAGTGGTCTGCCCGATAACGTCCGGTGATACCGCATTCAGGAGCGCAAGGCTTATCCTGTCAGAATGGACGGAACTGGATCAGAAAATGATCAGGAACAGGCTAATCGTCACGATCCCTCTGCTTGTAGCGGGTTCTCTGCTGACACAGATGGACTTTAACGCGCTTTGGCGGTACTTCTCATGGACCAATTAGACTCTGGCGATGATCAGCCTATGGATTTCCACCAGCTATCTGGTTAAACAGGGGAAGGGGCTATGGCCGTTGATCACGGCCATTCCCGCTTCCTTCATGACCTCCGTCAGCGTAACCTATATCCTCATGGCGCCGGAGAGGTTCCGGCTTGGCGGCGCGGTCGCCTATTGGGCCGGGCTGGTTGCCGCGGCAGGACTCTTCGTCTATTATCTGATTTGGTCGAGGCGCGCGGCGAATACCGATTCCCTCGCGAAGGCCTGATGGATCCAGACATGAAACGGGACTGCCGTACAAGCTGTCTTGCAGTTTGGGGGACAGTCCCGTTATCAGGTTCCATCCATGGCCGTCAATAACCGCCGCCCCGCGCCCGTTCCTCCTCCGACAGCGCCCCTTTGTAGAAATAGAAGCCCAAAGCCTCCAGCCGGGTCTGCAAGGCCGGTATCCTGCGCCTGAAACTGTCGAAGTCCCTGCGCTCCTTTGGCGTCCACAAGCCCTCGGCCAACGCCGACAGGCGGGGGAAATACATGTATTCGGCTTGCTTGGATGAACAGACCTTCTCGGTCCAGAGGTTGCCTTGTCCGCCGATTACCATCTTCGCCTGGTTCACGTCCATTCCGTCCGCGACGGGATCCGTCTCATAGGAGGCCCTGACCGTCGCGACACTGATATAACCTGGTTCTTCGGGGCTGTCCAGGTGCTTGTGGTCGAGATAGCAACCCGCCGTAGACGGACACATGATTACTTGATGCCCTAGGGAACTGGCCTTGGCCCCGCCTTCCATGCCGCGCCAGGACATGACGATCACGTCTTTCGGAAGCCCCAGCGTTTCCGTTCCGTCCAGCACCTCGTCCCAGCCGATTGCACGGCGTCCATATTTGTTCACGAGCTTGGCGACCTGCACCGTCATCCAGCTTTGCAGCTCATCCGCCGACCTGAGCCCTTCCTCCAGCATCCGCCTGCGGCATTTCGGGCATTCCTTCCATCGGGCGCGGGGGCATTCATCTCCGCCGATATGGATATAGGGTGACGGGAACAGTTCTGCCACCGTCTTGAATACGGCGTCCAGGACGGCCAGCACCTTGTCGTTGCCGACGCACATCACGTCGTCGAAAATACCCCAGCGCGCCTCGACCTGGTACGGGCCGCCGGTACAGCCCAATTCAGGATATGCCGCCAACAGGGCTGAGGCGTGGCCGGGCGTCTCGATTTCTGGCACGACCATGACGTGCCGTCGCGTCGCATAGGCGACTACATCCTTGATCTGTTCCGCGGTGTAATAGTCCCCGTAGGTCGTGTCCCATGTCTGCTTGAGCTTTGTCCGGTATGCGCCGACGGCGGTAAGCTGCGGGTATTCCGGCACGGGGATGCGCCATCCCTGGTCGTCCACAAGATGCCAGTGGAACCTGTTGAGATGGTGCAGGCTCGCGGCGTCGATCATCTTCTTGATAAAGGCGACGGTAAAGAAATGCCGGGAACAGTCGAGCATGAAGCCTCGCCATGAAAAACGGGGCTGGTCGACGCAGGTGAAGCAGGGGACGTCCCCTCCCGTGGTGAGCAGCAGCTGCCTGATCGTCTGGAGCCCCCACCAGACGCCGTCGCTGTCCTTCGCTTCGATCACGACGGACCGCGGGGTCGCTTCAATGCTATAGGCTTCCGCCGCGCAGTCCGAAGTTGCGTCAAGCACCAGAGTGATGCTGTCCTGCCGATATCGCGTGCCTCGGTCGTCCTTGGAAGACTCATCCAAGGGATGAACGGGCAAGGGGCGGTCATAGCCAAGGATTCTCGCATATTCCCGTGCGGCTAAGGTTGCCTCGTCTGATAATGAATCGGAATATATTATACCGATATCGGAATTAAAACTAAATATTCCATTAGTATCAATTATCTGCGCTGGCGCTGGTATCAGTTGCTCGCTGGCTTTTATGGTTGTCAGGGGTCGTATATTCATACATTCGGCATAACATGGGGGCGGTCGGTTGTCAAGGCGAATGATGTATGGGCGGAAGGGGAGTCAAAGAAGGGTGGGGCGCCCTGGACGGCCCTGATGCACAGGGCCGAGCGACGGATACCGGGCCGAACGTAGGATATAGGGGTTGCCGCATGGGGCTTGTCGGTGCGAAACCGATGCGAACATGGGAAAGGGGCGCTGGATGGCGGTCGGTGATGGCCGTCTTGGTCATAGCGTGGAAGGACCTTCCCCGATGGGACGTCGATGGGCAGGAACTATGCCGGGAAGGTAAAAAAAAGATTTTGTTGACAGGGGGCGCCGTGCATGGTAGCCTTTGTTTGTACAGAGGACAAACAAACTTCTGAAAGGAGCGCTTCAAGTCTTTCGACTGGTAAAATGTAGCATGGCATATGAGAATTAACAACAATAATTTCCAGAAGAACGCGAATACATCCTTGGTCGCCCAGCGCATCTGGCGTACCCCTGGCATCAGCAGGGTCGACATCGCAAGGGAGCTGTGCCTGTATCGTTCCACCGTGACGAACATCATTTCCTCCTTGATCGAGAACAAGGTCGTATATGAGGGCGAGGAAGGCAACGGCATGGCGCGTGGCGGACGCAAGCCGATCATCCTCCGGCTGAATGAAAAGTTTGGCTGCGTCGTCGGCTTTGACATCCAGCCCTCGCATTACCGCGTCGTGATACTCGACATAACGGGCGAAATGCTTTGGGAAGGCACGGGAATGATTCCCGACGTCCATTTCGACGGTATCATCGATTTTCTCATGGACATCGCCCTGGCGGAGGTCGCCCGGATAGCTATTCCGCTGCTTGGCGTCTGCATCGGTATCCCGGGCATCGTGGACAGCGACAGGGGGGTCATCAAATACGCCGAGCCGTTCAAGGTGGCCGACTATGACCTGTATTCATATTTCACAAAACGCTATGACACGGCGGTGCTGGTTGAAAACGACGCGAATTGCTGCGCTTGGCTGGAGATGACATTGAACCGTCAGGTGAATCTCGGTGATTTCATCTGCCTGATAGGCGATTTTCATGAAGGAAACTATACGTTCGAAGATCGTAGCGGCATCGGTATTGGCATCGGGCTTTCAATTGGAGGCAGGGTGTACCATGGCAGTCACGCCGCCGCGGGTGAGTTCTGTTCCCTGTCCTGGCGCAGGGAGTGCCCGGGGCAGACCGGATTGCCCGATGACCTGCTGATCAAGTCCGCCCGCGACGAAGCCGCCTGGCGTGTCTGGCTGCACGACCTGTTCTCGTCGTTGGTTCCTGTGATTTCCGTCATGGACCCGAGATTCGTGTTCATCCATGGGTGTCCGTTCGCCGATGAACGGAAGATCCGCAAGGAACTGGATGAGCTGGTCCCCCAGTTCCTCGCCGTATTGGACAAGGTCGGGTGCCAGCTGGTGTTCAATGCGCAGGATGAGGCCGTCGTCGCGAAAGGCGCCGCGATGATGTTCTTGCAGAAGCTGTTCGCGGTGCCTGAATTGTCTGAAATGGATTCACGATGTCATTTCGACTGGGACGATGTCATCCGGCAGGCCTCGTCGAAGAAAAGGTCGTACCGAAAGAGTTTCTAGCGCAAAGGAGGGGTCGCATGTCGATTGTCAAGAGAGAATACGGCGGGAAAAGGTCCGCAGCCCTGCTCAAGAAGGGGCGTGGCGTCACTTCCCGGAGAGAGCAGGTATTGTCCTATTGGGTCCTGGTGCTCCCCGGTTTCCTCGTCTATGTGGCTGTCATGGCGTTTCCGACTGTTTTTTCCATTTTCCTGAGCCTGAGCAACTACAAGGGCGGAAAGCTGTTCGGAGGGCCCGGTACAGTCAGCGTCGTCGGGTTCGGCAACTACGTCAAGATGTTCCATGACGAGTATTTCTATCTTGCGTTGAAGAACAACATGTATATTGTGCTTGTTTCGGTATTCGGGCAGATCCCCCTGGGGTTCTTCATGGCCTATATCCTGTTTCGGGGGATGGTCCGCGGCAAGGATTTCTTCCAGACGATGATCTATCTTCCCTGCGTCATCTCGACCGTCGTCATCGGCATCCTGTGGAAGGCTTTCTTCGCTCCGACCGGGGCCTTTACCGATCTTGTGCGGATATTCAATCCGATGTACGAGGCGGGGCTTTCGAGCCATCCTATGATCAAGGTCCTGTTCGTCATCCTGTGGATGTATACCGGGACGTACCTGATCATCTTCATGGCCAATTTGCAGAAGATCGACGTTTCAGTCATCGAAGCCGCGAAAATCGATGGCGCGAGTGAAATGCAGGCCCTGCGGTACATCATCCTTCCCGCGCTGAGCGGCGTCATCGTCACTTCCGCGATTCTGGCGATCAGCGGTTCGCTGAAGAGTTTCGACCTGATCTACGTCATGACCGCCGGCGGCCCGGCGAACAGGACGAGCGTCCTGTCCTTGTACATGTATGATAAGGCGTTCAAGGGCGCTCCGAACTATCCGATGGCCAATGCCATCTCCACTGTCATGGTCATCATCAGCTTCCTGCTGATCGGGTTGACCAAAATGGCCGAAAAGAAGTTCGGGGGGAGGGAATAGCATGGCGGATATCAAAGACAACAGAAGCGCCGGCGCCCGCTTCGGGCTGGTGATCACCTATACTATCCTGGGTATCTTCACGGTACTCGCCATCTATCCGTTGATCTGGCTGTTGATCAACTCTTTCAAGACCACGCAGGAGTTCCAGCTGAACAAGCTCGGTTTCCCGGGAGCCGTCGAGGGATACAAATGGACTACAGTCAACTATACCGACGCCTGGACGAGGGGCAAGTTCCCGATTCTGATCCTCAACAGCGTAATCTATACCGGCGTCACGACCATCGTCGTCATCGTCTTCTCGTTCATGGGAAGCTTCGCGTTCGCGAAAATCAAGAACCGGGCGACGCCTCTGGTCCATGGTTCGTTCGTGATCGGCCTGTTGCTGACATTGCAGTCCATCATGGTTCCCCTGTACCTCATGGTCAACTGGGTGGGGCTGTACAACACCAGGCTCGGCGTTTTGATCCCGTACATTGGCATCGGCATGCCGATGGGCATCTATCTTGGGACGGAGTATATCAAAAGCATCCCGGACGCGCTGGTCGAAAGCGCGCGCATAGATGGCGCGACCTATATGAAGATATTCCGCAGCATCATCGCCCCGATGGCCGCTCCTGTCGCGACGACGCTGGCGATTCTGACGGTCACCGGTACTTGGAACGAATTCATGCTGATCAACATCCTGACGTCCAGCGACAAGATCAAGTCCCTGCCTGTCGGTGTGCAGAAGTTCGCCGGCGCGCTTGCCACCGACTATGGCAAGCAGTTCGCCGCGCTGGTCATCGGTCTGATACCCATGCTTGCATTCTATCTTGTCTTTAGAAAAGAGATTACAAAGGGTGTCGCGGCGGGTGCTGTGAAGGGTTGACGATTGGTTTGCTGAAACCGTCCGGGATTCGTCCTGGACGGGAAGCCTCGCCGCCGTCGCCCAGTGGACGCCGTGGTCCCGCGTACGGACTGCGTGTCCTTTATTCCTGCCCGGCCCTGTTTCAGCGTCTTCCTTTCGTCCATGGCGTGCCTGTGAATCGTCCTGAAATGTTTTGTAGTCTTTTGGAAAATCCGCTTTTGAACGTGGCGCGGATCCTGGCTCAGGTCCTAGTCGCAACTGGGGAGAAAAACAGGTGAAAAAAAGTTTGACAGCGCAGTATAAGCATGATAGCATTGGTTTGTACAAAGTATGAACTAATTCAGTGAGAGGGGGTTGTTCTGGTCTTTCTTGCCGGTGAGGGAAGGAGGAAGTCGATTCGACACCACTGCATGCAGGGGATGCATGTTACGGTACATACTGAGTTTGGTAAGTCATTAGGAGGTAAAAATGACTGGACTGAAGAAAATTTCCATCGTAGCCCTAGCGCTTCTTATGGTGGCTTCCATGGCGTTCGCGCAGGGCGCTAAGGAAGCGGCGGCATCTGGCCAGACAGAACTGACCGTTCTGTATTACATCGATATGTCCGCTCCGAACAGCGCTGATGAGATCGAGATGGTCTGGGATCGCTTCTCGGCTGAAAACCCCGATATCAAGGTCGTGAGAGAAGATTTGTTCAATGAACCGTTCCACCAGAAGACAGAAGCCTATGTAGCTTCCGGCAATCTTCCCGATGTCGTCTACATGTGGCCGGGCGGACGCTCCACCAGCTTGCAGACCACCCATTCCGTAAAGGACCTGATGCCTTTCCTGGAGAAGGACGGCTTGGTGAATTCCTACGCTCCCGCGGCCCTCGGCCCTCAGGCGGCAGGTTACCTCGCAGAACTGCCCAACGGCATCACTTCTTCCCACATGATGTTCGCGAATACGAAAGTCCTGAAGGCCAACGGCCTTTCAATGCCGAATACGATGGATGATCTGATCGCGATGGTTCCCGTCTTGAAGGCGAAGGGCATCGAGGTCGTCGGCATGGACAACATGGACAGCTGGGTCATGCAGTCCTGCCTGTTCTCCCTGGTCGTCGGCCGCATGGGCGGCGCCGACTGGTATGACAAGCTCGCCGCCGGCGAGATCAACTTCACGGATCCTTGGTTCGTCGATTCTCTCGCCGTTATCGACCAGCTCTACAGGACCGGCGTCATCAACCCCAATACGCTGAACTCCGCTTATGGTAATGGCCGTGGTGACTTCGCCGCAGGAAAGGCCGCGTTCTTCATCGACGGCGACTGGGCGTGCGCAAACTTCCAGACCGACGCATCAACCGGCATGGCGCTGATTCCGCCCGCCGCGCAGGAAAGCGACATTGAATTGATCGTATTCCCCGCCATTTCCGGTGAAGTAACGCACAATACCACCAGTGGCGTCGTCGGCACCGGCTTCGGCATGAGCGCCAGCATTCCCGCCGGGTCCGCCAAGGAAGACGCAGCCTGGAGACTGATCAAGTTCTTGCAGGGTGAATATGTACAGACCTATCGTCTGACCACTGGTTCTTCCTTCCCGTCCAATCTGAACGTCAATGTCGACAAGGTCATCAAGGACAATAATCTCGAACCGCTGGTAGGCAAGAGAGCCGTTTTCTATACCAAATATGGTACCACTCCCGTTATCGACGGCGTGTTGCACTCCGATGTCTTCAACGTGATCAACGTCGGCTTGCAGGAAATCGGCCTTGGCACCAAGACTCCCGCCGCTGTCGCCGCGGAAGTGCAGAAGGCTTGGGTAGCGTTCAACAAGGCTAACTAATAGCTGGATTTGCCTCATAGCACTCCTCTTGGGGCCCGGTGCGTTGCACCGGGCTCTTTCTGTCTATGATTTTTGCCAGTTGAGTCCCCTGTCCGGTTGCGGACATGATTGGCAAAGCGCCCTGCTCCAGCGCCCCGACATTCCCGCTAGGTATCCACCATGCGCCAACAGCGGGAGATGACTGACCGCCGCCATGATGCCCGTTCGGCGATTCAAGGCAGGACGTAATCCCGTCCTAAAGGACGTAGCAACAACATGCAGGACGTAATCGATAGGACCGGCAGTTGCCGGTCCTATCCTGAATTTTGTGTAAAAGGCTGTTCACTAAAAGACTCCCGGCCCCCTGCCGTGAAACAGGATTGAAAACTGGTTGCCCTCCCGCCCCCACGGCTACAGGGGTATCGTCCACTTGCGCACGATGTAGTCCGCAACGCAAGGTACATGATCTTGTATATGCCATCATCGCTGGAGAATGTCGAACGGTCCTTGGTCACCTTGCGCAGCGAGTCTGCCATGTGGATTTCCGCTCGTCCGTCCAGTACCCGTTTGAGATAGCGTGATATATGTGTCTGGGTGTTGGAGCTGTCGGACAGAATGTGATATGTTTGTCCAGAAATAACACGTGGAGTGGCTGATGGAAATCCCAGAGCGAACACTCAGCAATCCCAGAGCGGACTTTACCGAACTCCTCACAGGCCGCCGAGCCGTATCGATTACAATAGGCCGTATCGTTAGAATTCTCCGGCGTGCCGTCTGGCCGTTGTGGCGGCCTGTTCCATGATCACCGCGGGATCGTTGCCTTCGATATCCAGCCCCTCCGCTGAGGTGAACTGACAGCGGGGGATTCCGTACATCATCGCCATGGCGCGGATCGCCGGTGTGGCCATCTCCATGGCGTTCATCCCCGAACAAAAATCGTAGCAACCGCCGCTTGTGGTGATATAGGCGAGCGCGGAGGCCCTGCACAATCCTATCTGGCCCGTTGCGTCATACCCGAATGTAACGTCCTGTACACAGACATGCTCAAAGTATATCTTGAGCATGGCGGGGAAGCTGCAATCCCAGAACGGCGCGACGATAATGATTTTGTCCGCGGCGGCGAACTGTCTCGCGAGGGCAAACATCGGGACATTGAATTCTTTTTTCGTTATATGTTCGACCCTGGCGTTCACTTCGGCAATACCGTAGGGATGCAGATCCCTGTCTCGTAGAACCACCCGTTCAACGGTGGTCCCCGGATGCAAGAGCGTGTATTCATTCAGGAACTCGCGCCCCAGCGTCGCCGAACGCGATTCAGGGGCTGGACGGGTGCAACTGTCGATGTAGAGGAGAGTTTCCATATTGGTCAGTCCTTTTGTCATTGTTGTCGCTTCAGCTTCAGATTGAAGCAGTCAGACGGCGGCGCACGAATCCCTCCCCGGATTCATTCGAGTGGTTGGGGATTCCAACACGACCGTTCGGCCTAGTGTCCGCTTGTATACAGATCGAATATCTTGAGGTTTCCTTTGAACCGTTCCAATGTGCATGGTTCCTTCACCTTGAACAAGACCTGCTTTTGCGCAGTCGGGCGGATATCGAAGAAGTTGTCGCTGAACCGTCCTTTGATATCACCCGCATCGAGAGAAACCCAGAAGGCCGGAGCCTTGCATCCCAAAGTCACCGAGAAACCTCCCTGCGCCTCAGTCACCTGGACCTCGAACTGTGGCGGACAGATGCCGCAACGTTTCGGAAGGTCGAGCAACAATGTGTTCTCTACATATCTGTCCGTTGTTCTTAGCTTGAGGTAGATGAACGCCTCGTTGATCGGCGCGCCGATCTCCCGTTTCGAGATGGTGCAGATATGGGTTGAACTCTGAGGGGGGACCGACAGATGGTAGACCTGTTTCGGCAACTTGTCTCCATTGAAGCGACTTGTCTTGATTGAGAACTTTGCGTCGTCGTATTGCTGTGTCGTATCGTTGACGACATAGACTTCAATCTTGTCATCCTTCATATAGGCGATTGGAGTCAATGGATCGAAAAAACGGCGTGCCGCATAATGGAGGAGCTTCCATTTTCCCGTATAGTCAATGGATGACCAGGAGGCGACGGGCCAATTGTCGTCCAGTTGCCAATATAGAGCCCCCATGCAGTAGGGACGGAGTGTCCGCCAATATTCAATCGCCGTCCGCATCGCCAGCGCCTGTTGCGCCTGCGAGAGATAGAGCATCTGCTCAAAGGAAGTCGGGAATCTGAAATAGCGGGAGAAATTTTCTATGATGATGGAATTCCCCCGCTCATTCTTCTGATGATGCTCCATGACCGGGCTCGTCAGGTTGAGCTGTCCGTCAGGGGCGTAGGTTTCGACCGTCGAGAGGGAGGGGAAGGATTGATAGCCGAACTCGCTGACGAACCGAGGTTTGATGTCGTAATAGGCTTCAAAGGGTTTCCCCTCGTGCCATACCGACCAGTAGTGCATGTCGCCGCGGCCATCGTTGTGCCAGTTGTCGGAGAAATCGTTCGGGCCTGCGGACGGACTGCTCGGCCACCAGGTACGCGCCGGATCCAACTGCTTGACCAGCCTTCCCACGATCCCTTCGTTCAGACGGTCATAGTCGATCAAGTACCGGTCCCTGTTCGCCTTGGATTCCTCGTACCAGTTGATGGCCCCCAGGTCTTCGTTGTTGCCGCACCAAAGAGCCAGCGACGCATGGTCATGAAGCCGTCTGACCTGGTATGCGATCTCCTCTTCCACGTTGGAGAGGAACTCAGGGGTGGCCGGGTACATGGAGCAACTGAACATGCAGTCTTGCCAGACCAGCAGGCCCTTTTCATCGCATAGTTCATAGAACCAATCCTTTTCATACAGTCCGCCGCCCCAGACGCGAAGCATGTTCATGTTCGCATCGACACAATCCTGCAACAACTGGTTGTAACGACTTTTTGTCAACCGAGACGGCAATGCGTCAAATGGAATCCAGTTCGCGCCTTTTGCGAAGATATCCCGGCCATTGACGCGGAACGTCATCGATTTCCCGCCGTTATCGTCCTCGGTTGTCTTGACTTCGACGTTTCTGAAGCCAATCCGTTTCTCCACGATCTGTTCCCCGATGTGCAGTACCATTGGATACAAGTGCTGCCGGCCTTGTCCCGCTGGCCACCAGCACTCGACTTCCTTGCAGACGCAATGGAGATCAAACTCGTTCATACCTGCTTTGATTCTGACATTACGGGTTTCGCCACCATCCTTCAAGTTGATGGAACAAGGGAGCGTCCCTCCTTTCCATGCATCGTAGCGGATAGTTGCGTTGACATGCCAACCGCCGCCTCGTCGTCGTGTTGTGTCGGTGGTGACGCTGCATATCCTGCCTGCGGGCAGGAAATCGATTTTGATTTGGTCGTAGACGCCCATGGACATGATGCACGGCCCCCAGTCCCATCCGCTATGGCATTGCGTCTTGCGGACGAGGTTCCTGTGGGGCGAGCTGACTGGGTATACGGAATAGGGAATCGGGTAGGGCAGCTTTTGGGCCTCATCTAGCGCTGCCTTTTCCGCACTGGTGAACCGTAGCTCCATGGAGTTTGTTCCGGCGACAAGCAGGCTCGTGACATCGAACGTCCATTCTCGGAACTGGTTGAAACACCGTCCCGCCACGGCTCCGTTGACGAGGACGTCGATGATCGTGTCAGCCATGCTCAGAATCAATACCGCCCGTCCGCAGGAAAGTCGGTCCGGGGTGACTTCAAAACTCCTCGTCAAGGTCCAGTCGGTTTTCCCTACCCATTGGACGTCCAGCTCGCAAGTATCGTAGTACGGATCGGGAATCAGCTGCTGCTCAAGCAACGCTGTATGTATATCTCCGGGAAGCTTGCAGGGAATCGACTGATGCTGAGAAAAATATCGCGTCGATTGTACGATTTCCTGCGGGTTCCGCGGGAAAAGTCTCCATTCACCGGATAGGGGGAGTGTCTGCGTCATACCAATAGCTCCTTTTGGACAGGTCTTGTGGCCGATGAGTTCATGATCGGATCTCTCGGTGGATGTACAAGCCCTGCCAGTATACCATAAACCACCGGGAGTTGAATGAAAAATATGGCTGTCGCTACCAGGTTTTACGCCTTCTTCGCATTGGCTTTCTGAAACGCTTCCAGACTTTGGTCGTTGCCGGCTACGACAAGCTGGTCCCCTTGATGCAAAACCGTCTGCGGGGTGATATTGCCGTCAGCCCTTTCCTCATGGATCAGGGCGATGACATTGATGCCATATCTCTTGCGAAAATCACATTCAAGAATGGACCTGCCGTCGAAACCAGGCGCGACTTCGACCTCAATGATGGCGAAATCATCACACAGGGAGAGAAAGTCAAGCGTCATCTTGCTGGAAAGAGATTTTGCGAGCCGCACGCCCATCTCTTCTTCGGGATAGATTACTTGCGCGCCGATTTTTTCCAGGATTCTGCCGTGGTCGTCGCTGATTGCCTTGCTGATCACACGTGGAACACCAAGGTCGATGGCGTTGAGCGTCGCCAGGAGGTTGCTTTCCACATCCTTGCCGATACATACCACCACCGTATTGCATTCAGCGATGCCCGCCTCCTGTAGGGTATCTCTGTTGACCTGGTTGATCTGGTACAGATGGGAGACCAGGTCCTTTAGCGATTGTAGCTTTGCGCCGTCGATGTCGAGCGCGATGACTTCTTTGCCCGCTTTCACCAGTTCGCTGGCCAGCGTGAAACCGAAACGACCTATTCCGATGATTCCAAACAGGTTCGGATCTGTATACGTTGTCTTTCCCATGCCCTCAAACACTCCTTCCGGTTGGTTCTGGAGGCGGACGTTTTCACATTCACTTCCATTTCAACGCCCCAGTCCATCGCGGGGTGCTTGCGTCTCCAACCGATTATCCGATCAATTTATCCAATCAATATCTTTTCCTCGATATAGGACAACTGTTGCTCCTTGAACCTGACGCTACTGGCGATTGTCAGCGGGCCGAGCCTGCCGATGAACATCATCAGCATGAGCAGGATTTTGCTTCCCGATTGCAAATCGGGCGTAACACCGCAGGACAGCCCGACCGTAGCGAACGCCGACACCGACTCGAACAGCAGATAGGAAAGGGGAAAGCGCTCACCTTCAATCATGCACAGTCCCAGCGTTCCGACCATGACCACCGAGAACGCCATCGTCGTGACCACAAGCGCTTTCATAATGCTTTCCATCGTAATCCTGCGTTGGAACGCAGTCGGCTGACGTCGGATCGAGACACTGCGCACCATGGCCAGCAATGTGAACAATGTCGTCGTCTTGATGCCGCCGCCGGTAGAACCGGGAGACGCTCCAATGAACATGAGCATGATCATGACCAGGAGTCCTGCTGTTCCGAGAGCGGTCATGTCAACAGTATTGAAGCCCGCGGTTCGGGCCGATACGCTCTGGAAAAACGCCTCCAACGGCGTAAGCCCGCTGGTGAACATGAACAGGACCATGCCGGCCACGATCAAGGACGCGGTCGTACTCAGGACGATTTTCGTATGCATGGTGAACTTTTTCCAATGGCATTTCATCAGCACGTCCCGATATACAAAAAAACCCAGCCCCCCCAGGACTATCAGGATGGCGATTGTGCAGTTCAGCACGATGTCCGTATTGTAGCCGGTCAGGCTGGTGAAGTTTCCCAACAAATCGAAGCCCGCGTTGTTGAAAGCCGAAACAGCGTGAAACAGGCTCATTCCGATGGCTGGCCACGGCTCATAGGTTTTTGAAAAGACGGTGTAGAGGGCTACCGCACCGACCAGTTCTATCGTCGTCGCTCCAATCGCAACCATCTTGACCAGACCGATCAGCCCCCGTCCGGTTTCCGCATTGAGGGCTTCCTTGATCAATGAACGTTGGCTGGCTCCGATGGTCTTGCCGAAAAGGACGAGGAAGAATATCGCGATGCTGGCGAATCCCAGCCCGCCAAGCTGGATGAGGATCGCGATGGCCGTGCGCCCCGCCGGATTGAAGGTCACCGCGACATCTACTGGAACCAGGCCCGTCACACAGACCGCGCTGGTGGATACGAACAGCGCGTCCAGCCAGGATACCCGGACTCCCGGATTGTGTGTAAAGGGAGTGGCGAGAACTATACCGCCGATCAGGATAATCAGCAGAAATCCGAGAATCAGCCTTCTCCCCGGCCTGCTGATCCGTTCTTTCTGTTTTGCCATAACGAAATCTACTATACTATCAAAGCCTCATGAAAGGCAAATCCAGCCGGTACAGGTCACCGTTTCTTAACGATTCCTATGCTTCTGCATGTGCTCAATTCCTGTTTTGGGTTGGGATTTGCGTCAACATGTTCCACGAAGCGCAGACTATCGAACCAGTTCCGTTTTTATCACATGATCGCCACATAAAAAAGCTTCCAATCTCTGTGAAGTAGTGGTACAATCACTGTACGAACTAACTGGGAGGGTTCCCGCTTATCGAAAACGTTGGCCGGTTGTTCGTCCGTCGATGTGGGGGATCTGTTTTCGGAGGCTGGATATAGATCTATATTTTTTTAGGTTTTGTAGCTTGTTTTGTACC
>JAXEWB010000094.1:0-31739 GCA_034114085.1 Sphaerochaetaceae bacterium
ATTGGTAGACGCGCTAGGTTCAGGTCCTAGTGGTGGCAACACTGTGCAAGTTCGAGTCTTGTTCTGGGCACTTGAGGTATTCCTTTGTTGGCAAACGTTTTGTTTGGAGGGGGGATACCTTTTTTTGTGCCCTCCGGCATGCCCTCCCCCAGACATTTCAACCAATATCTCAGCCAAAATAAAGCGCTGAAGGTCGCCGACCTAGTGGAGGCAAGCCATGGGAAGACATCGAAACGCCTTTTCCGTCTATCGTTCCTACGATTGTTACTACGTCCGTTTCTATGACGGGAACGACATACGTCGCCAAAGGGCCTTGGGGACGAAAAACAAGACCACCGCCCACCGCATAGCGGCGGAGTGGTACCGAGACGGCAAGCTGGCCTGGGGAAACGGCCAGCTCAGGTTCGCAAGCTATGCCAGGGACTGGTGGATCCCCGGCAAGTGCAAATACATCCTGGGGGAGGAGCTCCGCGGCGGGTCGCTATCGCCCGACTACTGCAGGAACTGCCGGAGCTGGCTGGAACGGTATATCCTGCCCCGCTTCGGCAGGACACGCCTCTGCAACATATCCGTAGCCCAGGCCGAACGATGGCTGTTCGACCTGGTGTTCGAATACGACCTGGCGAACAAGACCGCCAACAACATCTTCTCGGTCCTGTCGACCATGCTCGGCGAGGCGAAGCGCACGGGCTACCTGTCGAGGAATCCCTGCGAGGATGTCAGGCCATTGAAAAACAACAGCAAGGTGAAGGGGCGCCTGACGCTGGCGGAGACCCGGTCGCTGTTCGCATCCCTGGAGCCTTGGCGGGACGACCGGGTGCAGATGCTCGCGAACATGCTCGCCGCCTGCACCGCCATGCGGCAGGGAGAGGTCCTGGCCACCCGCGTGCGCGACATCCACGACGACAGGATCCATGTCGAGCATAGCTGGAGGGACAACGGCAAGGATGGCCCCCGCCTCAAATGCACGAAGACCAGGAACATCCGGGACATACCGCTGCCTGAAGGTTTCATCGCAGAGCTGCGGCGCCTCTGCTTCGGGAGGGGGCAAGACGCCTTCGTATTCTCATACACTGGCGGCGAGACACCCATAAGCAAGGACTCCGTCGTCAAGAGCCTGAAACAGGCGCTCGAACATATCCGCGTGGACTACAGGGGCAGGAACATCTCGTTCCATAGCTGGAGGTATTTCCTCAACACCAGCCTCGTATCCCTCGGCCTGCCCCAGGAGCTGGTGCAAAGCATCACGGGACACAGGACGCTCGACATGACGCGCCACTACACGGTCTTCGACCAGGACGACTACAGGAAGATACTCAGGTTCACCTCGAACATCGCCCACTGACGTGCCACAGACTCCCGACTTCGGTCGGGATTTTTTTGTGTTCAGGGAAGTCAAGTCGATGATACAATGAAGACGATTTCACTATCGGGGAAACAACATAACCATATCTATTTTGTATCAATCCATCCATTCGAGGATGGCAACGGCAGAATAGCAAGAACCATTGCGGACATGGCGCTCCAAAGAAGCACCAACTTCAAGACAAAAGACCACCTGTTCAGCATGAGCGTACAGCTTTCGAAGGAAAGAACGGAGTATTATCGCCAGCTCGAAAATGCACAGACACTGTCCTCCGGTACGATCATCATCACGGAATGGCTGAGATGGTACGTCCAGTGCATGTGCAGGGCAGTCGACGGCGCGCTCGCTGAGCCTGACTCAGTAGCCCGGAGAAAAGCGCTTTGGGAAGAGGCCGAGAAGCTGGAAATCAATGAAAGGCAAAGAAAGATGCTAAGCTTGCTTATTCCCGATGAATTCAAGGGCAGACTGACTTCCTCAAAATGGGCTCTCATCTGCAAGTGCTCCCATGACACAGCTTCCAGGGACATCAGACATCTGGTCAATGCAGGATTGCTCCAGAAATCCGAAAGTGAAGGCAGAAGCACGTATTATTGCCTGCGGAACTAAAAAGTTTTTCCCCGCCAGCATACTCAATTTGTGGTTAACGACTTTGAAGAGGTTTTGGAAGTCACTTCTCAAATTCTACCAGGAGGAACCAAACGATAATACTTGAACTGAATGAGTTATCCTTAGGTATCCACCAACTATCCATCCGTTCGTCATTAACCAAGAAGGCATAAAGCAAGCGGACTTTTCAACGGAGACGGGTTTGTGCATGAGTAGGATTTTTTCAGCTATGCAACTTTCGAGAGCTGGGGAGATTCCCCGTATTTCGGTGAAAGGGCAGATAGCGTTTCATCCCAGGTATGGCTTCGGGAAAGGGATAAACAAGATATTACCATTCTTAAAAGCTTGCTTTCTGAGTGTTCCCCGGCCAACGTGGAAATCAGAAAAAACAATACTACCTGATTAGTTCCAAACCAGCCGCTTCAGCAATTTGCTTTGGAACTATTTTCTGATACGGTAAATATATAATTGGGATTTACACTTCTGCTTGCAGCCATCTCTACCAAAGGAAGAGCAAGACCTGGAATGGTTCTTTTTCTTTATCATCCAAGCACAGTCAAACCTCATTTATACCATCCTGCCTGAGCAGGACAACACTGACGGGGATTTATTCCAACTTGCAAGCCGTCATTAAACAACCTTTCATTTCCATATGGCAATGGTTATGGCTGGTACGTAAGCCATCACCTCAAGGGAAGGTTGATGTGCAACCTGCTGGCCCTTGATGGCGGATTCTCATTGATGATGAGGCTCTCCGGCGATGGTTTCGATACTGTCAGAACTTGCGTGTGGAAAAGAGTTCAAGAAGCTATTGACAACTGCCATGCTTGCGGCGATGGAGGCTGGATACACTTCAGCGCTCAAAGCGAAGAGGACGCAGATGACGTCAGAACCCTCTTGAATCAGAAGTGCAAAATCTTTTCTGGTGGAGGCTCCTGTGGAAAAAAACAACTATTTCACATATAACGCCTACGTGAAAAGGTCCTGACTAGATAGTCTTTCTGAGATAGAACGCCTGAACACAAAAAACTACGCCCCGACTTCAAGCCTGAACAACGCATGGCAGAGATTCATGTCATGCTCAAGTCTTTTCTCGCTGGTGCCACGAAGCCAGATACCGCAGGTGATCATGTCGAGGTTGGTGCTTGGCTCGATGAAATCACCGATTTTGATCGGCAGTTCTTCAGCGAGGTAGGAGTCGAGATTCCTGATTTCATCCAGTCCTTTTATCGCGGAAAGCCTCCCTTTCTGGACGAACGGAAGTTCACAGAAACCAAAGTGCTGGTACATCACGACTTTTTCAGGAATGTCGGCTTTTCCAGTTTCATAGACCTGTACCGTCGCCTCGGGAATATCGATGTGCATGGCCATCTGGGTGTATATCTCGTTCGATGAACCCATGATCCTGGCGCCGATCTCCATAGCCACGGGCCCTCGCGGAGACAAGCGTATCTCGGCATGGCCCGGTCCTCTTCGGATGCCGACCGCGGCATAGAGCTTCACCGCATAGGAACACAACGCCGCATATTTGGGAGCGCTCGGATCGCGGAGGAAATCGTTGTAATAGAGGTTGCTCGCGAACTCATTGTCGATCTTCTGGTATTCCCAGATGGACGTCACCACCACCTTGCCATCATCCTGACCAAAGATGTTCACCGCATATTCCGTGCCGGAAATCGTCTCTTCGACGACGAAATAGGAGGCGGGCCGCCCATAGTCGTCAAGCGTGGTCAGTATCGTCTCGGCCTTTCGCCGTACCTCTTCATCGCTGTTGACCTTGAACACGTTCTGGCTCGCCGCCCCCGCGGGGGTCTTGATGAATACGGGGTACGATATCTCCTTGTGGATGAACGCGATGGCGTCCTCCGCATTCTCAAACTTATCCCCCCGCGCATGATCGAGCCCCGCCGCCTTGATCGCTTTTTTCATGAAGTATTTGTTCCTTCGTTCCAAAGCAGTCCGGGGATCGTTGCCCCGCACGCCAAAATACAGGGCGATGCTGTCAGAATACTCCGTGGATATCTCCGAGCCGGGAACGACCGCCACGATATGCCCGACATCCTTCAGTTTCTTCACCGCCTTTATCCAGTCATCCGCGCAAATCAACGCATCGCACAACGCGGAGTCGAAAATTTCATCCAGATGGAGTATTTCCCTGATTCCTTCCATTCGTTCCTTGGTTTCAGCGATGCACACGACGACCTTGCGGCCCCGTTCTCTCGCGACCTCGCACAGCCGCCGTCCAGTAACGCCCTCCGGCTCCACGACCACCACGACATCCCGCTGTTCCAGCGGAAGCAACCTCGCCTTCTTGGCAATGAACATGCGCCGTTCGATGGAGAAGAGATAGTCAATGAAGAAACCGCCTTTTACCGTAGGATAGAGCATATCCTTCTTCCTGTCGCAACGGAGCACGCACGCCGTATCCCCGTCTTTCGTCCTGAACGCCATGAGGGAGACATTGAACGAGCCTCCATCGGCAAGCGTCCGGGACAGCGGATCGAAGAAGGCGGAAAAAGCGAGGGAGTGATAACGCTCTGTCACTATGGATAGAAAGGAAGTACCCCATGCATCGATATTTTCCTTGGAGAGACTACCGCCGACAGCCAACAGCAAGTCCTTGGTATCGATGGAGGAAAATCCCTCGCCCCCCTTCCATACGGTAAGAAGCAGCACGAGAAGCAACGCCTCTGAAATCACAGAAGCGATGCATACCCCATAGATGCCAAAAAAATGACCTAAAAACAGGACGAGGGGAATGCGGAAGACCGCATCTCTCAACAGAACGGCGGTAAAGGCGATCCCTTCTTTGTCCGTGGAGATAAAGCTGTTGCAGATAATAAGATTTACGCCGCTGGCAAGAAAGGTGAATGAGATGATGCGAACGGCACCGGGAATCATGGCGCATACTTCGGGGTCGGTGATAGAGAATATCCGTAACAAAAAAGAGGGAAAAGCACAGACGAACAGTTGCACCGGAATCACAAGCCAGAACGTATACCGTATGGCGATACGTTTGACGAGCTGTATGCTGCTTGTGCTCTTTTCACCGTATAGCGCCGATGTCATCGGCATGACGACTTCCGCGATACCTTCCATAAAGACTTTGATGAACAGAATGACGCTGCCCATGACGGCGGCGTCGGCAAGTCCTGAAATACCGTTCCTTTTTCCGATGATGACGTTGGAAAGGGCCAATTGGATAAAAAGCAACAGGTATCTCGTCGCTTCAGGGAAACCGCCTTTGACGCAGGAAATGAGGTCGATGCACTTCAATTCTGAAAAATCGAACTTCAGCAACCGTTCTCCGTTCCTGAGATGGAGCAGGTATATCAGGCAGGCCAGGATCTGTCCCATTACGGTTCCGATTGCGGCCCCCACTACGCCTTGGCCAAGCTTGATGACAAGCAGGACATCCAGAAGGCAATTGAGCAGGTTGGAGATGAGCATCCCCGCCATAGAAAGTATCCGGGCGTTGTCGTTGACCAGCAGAAAACAGAACGCCATCGAGAAGATATAGAACGGAAGGCCCGCGACAAGCGTCATATAATAGGCAAGAGCTTCTCCAAAATTATCTTTGTTCGCGCCAAGGGCATGGACGATAGGATTTCTGAATAGGAGACAAAGAACAAGGAGAACAAGGCTTCCTATGGCCAGGGCGAGGGTCACTTTGGTAAAGACCCGGCGGGCCGTCCTCTGGTCGCCTTCCCCGGCGGCCTGGCTGACCATGACGCCCCCGCCGATACCTGCCAGCACAGCGATGATATTGAAGAGGTAGAAGATGGGGGACACCACGCCGATCGCCGAGAGGGAGGTCGCTCCTCTTTGGTAGGCCACTGTAATGGAATCGATGCACGGGGCGATCCGGCAAGAAAGCATTGCGATGATGCCGGGCCCCACATACCGACGGAAGCAGGTGCGCAGGAGCGTTTCTTCCGCGGAGAGATCAATTGTCTTGTTCATCGTTCCTTCTTGGGGAAGAGAATACGACCAAAGCAGGATAGTGTCATCAGTCTATCCCGCCTTTTTTACACATATTTTAGGTTTCGCATGGGGGTTTTTCCAGAACAGCCGTATCCAAGCAATTGGATCAGTCCCATTTCATCGAAAAAGGCGGATCGAGGCAAAAAGAATCGATGCGGGCCATTGGCCGGACAAGCCTGACGTAGCCTGGTATCCCGTGTTTTTCTTCACCGGCAAATCATACCAAACAGTAAAGCTTCCATTGCTATAGGACGTACAGTCGTTTTCCACTATCTGGTCGTATTACACCCACATCCTCTGCGAAAACGGAAAGTTTTCCCTACGGTGACGCCAGTTCACCTCGCTTGTTTTGTACTAAATAGATATAGTCATCGGATTTTCAGAAAATGTTATCATCTTGTCATCATGTTATAATATAAATAATTAGACGCATATTCATCACAAGGCGCGCGTTTATTTCATTTTTTTATATTGACAAATTTACATTTTATGTCAGTATGTAAAAATAAAGAAGGATCAATGGAGGTCCATACACCATGACAGAATTTGAAACCAAGGCATTGTCGGAAATCGTCAACCTTATCGCAGACCGTTTGGGTTGTGACAAGACGACCATCACAGCGGAAAGTAACTTCCATGATATCGGGATTGACTCCCTCGATACCGTGGAAATCCTGATGGATCTTGAAGACCGGCTCGGTATGTCTATTGAAGTCGATCAGAAAATTTCGACCGTCGGCGAACTTGCGGCCTTCATAGCCTCCAAGCATTGAGGCCCATATGATGGAAACGGCTGTCACGAAGCTGCTCGGAATCAAGTATCCCGTCTTCCAAGGCGGAATGGCATGGATAGCGGACGGGCATCTGGCCGCTTCCGTCTCCAATGCGGGCGGCCTGGGAATCATCGCCGCGGGGAACGCCCCGGCGGAATATGTCGAACAAGAGATTGACCGCGCAAGAAGTGAGACGGACAGGCCCTTTGGCGTCAATATCATGCTGATGAGCCCCTACGCCGATGAAATAGCCGCCCTCGTCGCCAAAAGGAACATCAGTGTTGTAACGACCGGCGCGGGAAGTCCCGCAAAGTACATGGCGAAGTGGAAGGAAGCGGGAATCAACGTCATTCCGGTCGTCGCGTCCGTGGCGCTGGCCAAGCTCATGACCCGCCTTGGAGCCTCGGCACTGATCGCCGAGGGCGGAGAAAGCGGCGGTCATGTCGGGGAGCTCACCACCATGGTACTAGTTCCCCAGATCGTTGACGCCACCCCGCTTCCCGTTATCGCGGCGGGAGGTATCGCGGACAGCCGGGGCTTCGCCGCCGCCCTGATGCTCGGAGCGGAGGGGATACAGATGGGGACGAGGTTTCTGAGCGCCAAGGAGTGTTCAATACATCCCGTCTACAAAGAAAAAATCCTGAAGGCGACGGATCTCTGCACCATGGTCACGGGCAAGCGGCTGGGACATCCGGTGAGAAGTCTCAGGACGAACTTCGCCCGTACCTACGCTCAGGCGGAGTACAGCCGGATCAGCGACGAAGCGCTCGAAGCTATGGCCGTAGGGGCGCTCCGTAAGGCGGTAGTGGACGGAGACACCGAAAACGGCTGTTTCCTGTCGGGCCAGATAGCTTCCATGGTCAAACAGGAACAAAGCGCCCAGGAAATCATCAACGATGTGATGCAAGGTGTGGAACCGTTGCTGAAGGGGGCGATGAAATGGGTGCGATAGCCTTTCTCTTTTCAGGACAGGGCGCCCAATATAGCGGGATGGGCAAAGAGCTGTACGATACGTCCCCTCATGCGCGGGAAGTAATCACCAGCCTAGGGACATCTTTTCCCGACTTGACCCGCTTGTGCTTCCAAGGCAGTGAGGATGAGTTGAAACGGACGGTGAACACACAGCCCTGCCTGTATGCGCTGGAAAGCGCTATCGCGGCGGAACTTACGGCCGATGGCATACGCCCCGACTTCCTTGCGGGATTCTCCGTCGGGGAAATCGCGGCGCTGGCGTTTTCGGGAGCGGTGAGTACCGCCGAAGGTTTTGAACTTGTGCGGACAAGGGCCGCCCTCATGCAACGGGAAAGTGAGAACATCGAAACGGCCATGACCGCGGCATTGCGGCTGGAAGAAGAAAAGGTCAAGGCTCTCGCCGCCGAATGCAACGTCTACCCGGTGAATTTCAATGCGCCGGGGCAGATAGTGGTCTCCGGGCAAGCGGCGGACATAGAAGTATTCGAAGCCAAAGCGAAGGAGCATGGCGGACGGGCGATGCGCTTGAAGGTTACAGGCGCTTTCCACTCCCCTTACATGGAAAAGGCTTCCAGGGACCTGCGGAGAGAGCTGGACCGGATAGAATTCAGCCCCCCGCGCATCCCGCTCTATTCCAATGTCACCGGACAACGGTACGGGGGCGATTTCAAGGACCTGCTGGCCATGCAGGTCGCGGCTCCCGTCTATTTTGAAAAAATCGTCCGAGCCATGATACAGGAAGGCGTCGATACGTTCATAGAGGTCGGACCGGGTTCCGTGCTTGCCGCTCTGGTAAAAAAAATCGACGGTACGGTACGGACATATATCACGGACAAGCCTGACGACATCAGACGGCTCACAGCGGAGGTGAGAAATGCTGAATGATACGGTTTCCATCGTTACGGGAGGTTCGCGGGGAATCGGAGAAGCGATAGTACGCAAATTGGCGTCCCTCCATTCCTCCGTGGCGTTGATCTACCAGGGAAACAAGGAACGGGCGGAAGCGGTCGCCAATGACTGCCAAACAGCCTACGGGGTCAAGTGCCTCGCCTATCAAGCCGATGTCTCATCCTTTGAATGCGTAAAGAAAGTCATCAACAGCATAAAAATGGATTTCGGCAGGGTGGATATCCTCGTCAATAACGCCGGGATTACCAGAGACGGGCTTGTCGCCATGATGCGAGAATGTGATTTCGATGATGTCATCGCCACGAATCTGAAAGGCGTCTTCAATATGATACGGCACGCCACCCCGCTCCTGCTGAGGGCAGGAGGAGGAAAAATCATCAACATCAGTTCAGTATCCGCAATCATGGGGAACGCCGGGCAGGTCAACTACTCCGCTTCCAAGGCGGGGGTGATCGGGCTTACCAAGTCGGTCGCCAGAGAGCTTGCGGGCAGGAACATCACCTGCAACGCGGTCGCGCCCGGCTTCATACAGACCGAAATGACACAAGATTTCAATCCTGAGAAACTATCGGGAATAATCCCGCTGAAACGGATGGGAACAGTCGAAGATGTCGCTGAGGCTGTCGCTTTTCTCGCCATTTCCTCGTATATCACCGGGGTAGTGCTGAAAGTCGATGGAGGGCTTGCGATGTGAGGTATGCAATGAGTGAAAACAGAAGAGTAGTAGTCACGGGGCTTGGCGCGATCAGTCCGATCGGGAACACCGTCCAGGAGGCTTGGGAAAGCATGGTCGCCGGTAGGAACGGAATCGGTTTCAACACGAGGTTCGACACCACGGAATACAAGGCCAAGCTCGACGCCGAGGTCAAGGGGTTCGACCCCATGACCTATATGGAGAGGCCGGAAGTCCTTCGCTCGGACCTCTACGCCCAGTATGCGCTCGCCAGCGCGGTGCAGGCGGTGGAGGAAAGCAAGATAGTCGGCACGATAGACAGTGAGCGGTTCGCCGTCTACTTCGGTTCGGGCATCGGTGGCATCAGTACCATTACAGCGGAACACAACAAGCTGCTCAAACGCGGCCCGGGCAGGGTCTCCCCGTTTTTCGTCCCGATGATGATCGCCAACATGGCGGCAGGCCTGATTGCAATCAGGTACAACTGCCAAGGGCCGGCCCTACCCGCCGTAACCGCCTGCGCTTCGGGTTCAAACGCCATCGGCGAAGCGGTTCGCCTGATCCGCCATGGATACGCCGACGCTGCGATAACAGGAGGTGCGGAAGCGGCCATCACTGAATGCGGGATAGCCGGTTTCATCAACATGCAGGCGCTCAGTACCGCGACAGACCCTGATGCGGCGTCCCTCCCCTTCGACGGGAGGAGGGCGGGATTCGTCATCGGGGAAGGCGCCGCCGCCCTGGTGCTGGAGGAATACGGACATGCCGTCGGGCGTGGAGCGCACATCCATGCGGAAGTCGTAGGTTACGGTTCGACCTGCGACGCCTACCATATCACCGCGCCCTCCCCGGACGCCAACGGCGGAAAGCGGGCTATGCGGCAGGCATTGGAGGAAGCCTCCTATACTGGGGATGACAGGCTCTATATCAACGCACATGGGACGGGAACGCCCTTGAACGACAGGGGGGAGACACTCGCCATCAAGGCCGCCCTTGGAGAGAGCGCGGCCAGGAATGCGCTCATCAGTTCCACGAAATCAATGACCGGCCACATGCTGGGCGCCGCGGGGGCGATTGAGGCAATCGCCTGCATCAAGGCTCTGGAGACGGGAATCATCCCGCCCACGATTCATCTCATTGAAAAGGATGATGATTGCGACCTTGACTACGTTCCCAACATAGCGAGGGAGGCGAAGATTACATTGGCTCTTTCCAACTCGCTCGGTTTTGGCGGACACAACGCCACGTTGGCGTTCAGGAGGGTCTGATGAACGAAGGAGAGATCAGGAAGTACGCCAAACTCATGAAGGAACTGGAGCTTACCGGCCTGGAGATCAAGGCCCAGGATATGGAAATACGGCTTGAACGAAACATGGAGCCCCCAGCCGCGTCCACCACTACAATGGAGGAAGCGAAAACCGTTGACGAAGGGCTGCATACCGTTACCTCCCCGATGGTGGGGGTATTCTACCAAGCCAGCCGGGAAGACACCGAGCCGTTCGTACATGTGGGCGACACCATACACAAAGGCGATACGCTCTGCATCATTGAAGCAATGAAGCTGATGAACGAAGTAGACGCCGAAGTGGAAGGCATCGTTGAACGGGTATTCGCGAAAAATGGAGAGACCGTAGGGTTCGGGACTCAGCTTTTCGCTATCAGGAGGAACAATGGATAGACAGGAAATGATGCGCATCCTCCCCCACAGGAACAGCATGCTTCTGCTGGATGAGGTCGAGACTGCGGGGGAAAACGCCCAAGGAAAGTATGAAATAAAGGGGACGGAATGGTTTCTGGACGGTCACTTTCCGTCATTTCCCATCGTCCCCGGCGTCATCCTCTGTGAGATTCTGGCTCAATCGACCTGCATCCTGCTAGAGGGAAAGACGGAGGGCAAGCTACCGGTCTATGCCGGCCTTGACAAGGTGAGGTTCCTTGCTCCGGTAAGGCCGGGCGATGTATTTGAAACCAAATGCCGGATCACCAGATCCAAAGAGCCGTTCTACTTCGCGGCGGGAGAAGGCTACGTGGACGGCAGGCTCTGCGTCAAGGCGGAGTATTCCTTCGCCATGCTTCCAGAGGAAAGCGTATGTTCTCCAAAATCCTGATCGCCAACCGGGGAGAAATCGCCGTCCGTATCATACGGGCGTGCAAGGAGATGGGGATACAGACCGTCGCCGTCTATTCAGAGGCGGACAAAGAGACGCTCCACAGGCTCCTCGCCGATGAAAGTATCTGCATCGGCCCCGCTTCTCCAAAGGGCAGCTACCTGAACGAGGAACGGATTATCAGCGCCGCCCTCGTGACAAAAGCCGCCGCCATTCATCCGGGATATGGTTTTCTCTCAGAGAACGCCCATTTCGCAACGCTGTGCGAGGAAAGCGGCATCGCGTTCATCGGTCCGAAATCCAGTGAAATGGAACGTCTCAGTTCAAAGACCGCAATCAAGCGTCTCGCACAAAAGGCGGGACTCCGCGTCATTCCAGGAACGGTAGCGCTGGCCGATGTCGAGGACGCGGTACGGCAGGCGGAGGACATAGGTTACCCCGTCATGCTGAAAGCGGTCGCAGGAGGCGGCGGCAGGGGCATCCGGCGTATCGACGATGAGCAGGCGCTGCGAGCGGCGTTTCCCTTGGCGAGCGCGGAGAGCGAAGCGGCCTTCTCCGATTCGTCGCTCTATCTTGAAAAGCTCGTCTATCCGGCGAACCACATAGAATTCCAGATGCTTTCCGATGAGAGCGGCAATGCCGTCTGTCTTGGCGAGAGGGATTGCTCCATACAGATCCATCACCAAAAGCTGATTGAGGAATCCCCTTCCCCGAAACTTCGGCAGGACCTGCGGGAGCGACTGGAAGAACAGGCGATAGCGTTCATACGGCATATCGGGTATACGGGGGCGGGTACGCTAGAATTTCTCCTTGACGGGGACGACAATGCCTATTTCATGGAAATGAACATCCGTTTGCAGGTCGAGCATGGCGTTACTGAAATGCTCACCGGCGTCGATCTGGTGAAATGGCAGATACGGATTGCGGCGGGAATCGACATCAACTTTACGAAGGAGGATATCAGATTCCTTGGTTCGGCGATTGAATGCAGGATCAACGCAAAGAACGCGGGCACGGTCAAGACTCTCCATATCCCCAGCGGCCCATTCGTCCGTTTTGATACGTATCTTGAACCGGGGACGGAAGTTCCCCCCTTCTACGACAGTCTCCTTGCGAAGCTGATCGTCTACGCCCAACACAGGGAGGACGCCTTGCGCAAACTGAGGGCGTACCTGTCGGAAGTGGTTATTGAAGGGGTCGAGACAAACATAGACGAACAGATGGCGATATTGACCGACCCTCTGTTTATCGCGGGCAACCATGATACGAGTTATTGCCAAGGGAGGTAAGCATGGCATTACGTTTCCAACTTAAAGCACAGAATGAACTTGAACCGGCCGGTCGATCTTCAATACCGCTTCCCGGCGGGCCGGAGGTGAGCTGTCCGAATTGTCATAGGATGCTCAAAGCAAGGGAAGTACGGGAAAACGCAGGTACATGCGTCTGCGGCCATCATTTCAGGATATCCGCCCGCGAACGGATAGCGATCCTGACTGATACGGACTCTTTTTTCGAGCTTTTCTCCGAGCTTGAAGCTAAAGACCCGCTTGATTTTCCTACATATCAGGAGAAACTGAGAAAAGCGGAACGAGCTACAGGGGAAAGTGAGTCGGTCGTTACAGGCTACGCAAGGATATCGGGACAGGAGTGCTGTCTCTTTGTCATGGAGCCGGGCTTCATGATGGGAAGTTTGGGCAGCGGTACGGGAGAAAAAATCACGAGGCTCTTTGAGCTTGCGGCCTCCAAAAGGCTTCCGGTGGTCGGTGTGACCGTCTCAGGAGGCGCAAGGATGCAGGAGGGGCTTGTCTCTCTGATGCAGATGGCAAAGGTTTCGGGGGCGGTAATGCGGCATAGCAAGGCGGGGTTGCTCTATCTGACGCTCCTTACCGACCCCACCACCGGAGGTGTTACAGCCAGCTTCGCGACCGAGGGGGATATTATTTTGGCGGAACCAGGGGCGACCATAGGCTTCGCGGGAGCGAGAGTCATAGAACAGACTACCAAAAAAACTCTGCCAAAGGGGTTCCAAACCGCGGAGTCCATGCTCAAGCACGGATTTATCGACAGCATCGTCGAACGGAAGCAAGAGAAACAGACCATCGCTTTCCTGTTGGGCATGCATGCGGGGAGATAATGGACGCATACGACAGAGTCCGGATCGCACGGAGCAACATGAGACCTACCGGCCTTGACTATATCAACAATCTTTTTTCTTCCTTCATGGAACTCCATGGCGACAGACGGTATGGAGATGATGCCGCGATCATAGGGGGGCTTGCCTATCTGGGTACAAGCGCCGTGACCGTTATCGCGATTGAAAAAGGCAAGACACTCAAGGAACGCACTCAGCGCAGCTTTGGCTCACCAGAACCGGAAGGGTATCGGAAAGCGTTGCGGTTGATGGCGCAAGCGGAAAAATTCTCCCGTCCCGTCATTACATTTGTCGACACTTCAGGCGCATACTGCGGAGTCGGCGCCGAAGAACGGGGGCAAGGAGAAGCCATTGCGGAAAATCTTATGGCGATGATGGATCTCGCAGTCCCGATCATCTCCATACTGATAGGAGAAGGGGGTTCGGGAGGCGCTTTGGCTCTTGCCGTGGCGGACAGGGTCTGGATGCTTGAAAACGCGGTATATTCGGTAATTTCCCCGGAAGGTTGCGCAAGCATCCTGTTCAAAGACCCGGCGAAAGCGAGAGATGCCGCGAACTGTCTGAAAATCAGCGCCGAGGATGCGCTGAGATTGAAAATCGTCGAGAAGGTCATCCCCGAAAACGATATTGGGAGCGCGGCCTTCTACGACAGGTTGAAGTCCATGCTCCTACAGGAGTTGGACATGCTCAAACACAACAACGGCCTCGTCCAGGACCGATACGCCCGGTTTCGGGCGTTCTGAGGATAGAAATGGCAATATATGAACGATTCGCGCAAGAATGTTTCGACGAACATGGAGCGCTTCTCGATATAGAGGTGAACTACCCCGACGACTTCAACTTTGGCTATGATGTCGTAGATGCCATAGCACGGGAAACCCCCGACAAAACGGCGTTGGTGTGGTGCAATACCAAGAATGAAGAGCATATCTTCAGTTTCTCGGATATGAAGCGGCTCTCCGACAAATGCGCGAACGCACTGCTTTCCCATGACATCCGCCAGGGGGACAAGGTCATGGTGTCGCTCAAACGGCATTATGAATACTGGTACGTAGCGGTCGCCCTTCACAAGATAGGGGCGATTTTGGTTCCCGTGACCCACATGCTCACCGTTGAGGACTTCGCCTACCGTCTGGGCGTGACCACGATACGGGCGGTTGTCGCGACGACCGAAGACGGAGTAGCCGAAAAGGTGACGGAGGCGGTACAAAGGACTGTTCGAGAAACGGCTCCAGCCCCCCTCCTCTTTTCTGTAAAACATCCTGCGGAGGGGTTCGTCGACCTCAACCAGGCGGTGGACAAGGCTTCCGCGACCCTTGACCGAATAGCGACGCACGCTACCGACCCAATGGTCATGTATTTTACATCAGGCACCACGGGATACCCCAAGGGCGTCATCCATGACTACTCATATCCGCTCGCCCATGTCGTCACCGCGAAGTACTGGCAGCAGGCGGAGGACGGGGGCTTGCACTTCACCGTATCGGAGACCGGCTGGGCCAAGGCCTCCTGGGGAAAAATCTATGGCCAATGGCTTGTCGGCAGCGCCGTCATGGTCTATGACTTCGACAACTTCGACCCCAAGCAGCTCGCCAATATCATCAACAAGTACAAGGTCACGTCCTTCTGCGCACCACCGACCATCTACCGGTATCTTGTCAAGAAAGGCGTTCCGGAAATGCCAAGCCTCAAGCATGCCTCCACCGCGGGCGAATACCTGTCCCCCGAAGTGTTTCGACGTTTCCATGAAAGGACCGGATTGTACTTGTGCGAGGGCTATGGACAAACCGAAACTACATTGCTCACCGCCAATTTCAAGGGTATGGGCGCGGTGGACGGTTCCATGGGACGCCCTTCCCCCCTTTACGACCTGGATCTGGTGGATGCGGAGGGGAACAGCGTGCCGTCGGGGAAAGTCGGGGAAATCGTCATCAGGCCGAAGAACGGCAGACGTCCCCTCGGCATTTTCTCCTCCTATCTGGATAATCCGGAGCTGTATGAACGCGCTTGGCGCGGCGGCGTCTACCATACTGGCGATTCGGCGTACAAGGATGAAAATGGATATTTCTGGTTTCATGGGCGTTTCGACGATATCATCAAGAGCGGCGGCTTCAGGATCGGACCATTTGAAATCGAAAACATCCTCAACAAGCATCCGGCAGTCTCGGAATGCTGTGTGGTCGGGGTTCCAGACAGTCTTAGAGGTCAAGCGGTACGGGCCGTCATCGTCCTGAACAACGGATACGAGACAAGTCTCGCATTGGACAAGGAAATCAAGGACTTCTGTAACAGCCAGCTCGCGGAGTACAAATGGATTCGTCAGATTGGCTTTGTAACGGATATTCCCAAGACCATCAGTGGAAAAATCCGCAAGATCGAACTGAAGATGTGAATGGACAATACCGAGGAAGCGGCGTTGACAGTCGATAGCGCTTGTCGTCCGACAACGGGAAAAGACATCCATCTTTCCATGGGATAAACACCGTTTCCGTTGATATCTTTTGAACAAGCCTCTCTTGTCCGCTCTTGCGGTTTATCGTCCGCCGAGATAGAATGGCTTCAAATGAATGGTATGAAAAACAAACAATCCCTTTCTGAAAAACACACGAACCTACTTTTGCAAGAAATCAAATCCGGACGTTTTTCGCATTCCATGATGCTGCCGCCGGAGCAGGAGCTTGCGAAAGACTTCGGCATCAGCCGGACTTTGGTCAGGGATTGCCTCTCAGTCTTGGAACGGGAGGGATTCATTAGCAGGAAGCATGGGATCGGGACCTTGATCAACCAGCACGTCCTGAACATCAGAACACGAATCGACTTGGAAGAAGAATTTCTTGACATGGTCAGGAACGCCGGTAAATCGCCGACTACGCGTTTCGTCAAGAATGATGAAATACAAGCTTCCGCCACGATAGCCTCCGCTTTGTTGTTGAAGGAAGGCGATATCGTCATCAGAAGCGAACGGCTTATCGAAGCCGATGGCACACCCGCCATTTACTGCAACGACTACATCCCGAAGAAAAACGTCGTCACCACCACATATGACGCAGGAATCCTTGACAAACCGATTTTTGACTTCATCGGGACCTATTGCCATGCGGAAGTCCATATGGACTTGTCCGAGGTGAACGCAGTTATCGCTGACGACTATACAGCGACGATGCTAGGGGTCGCCCCCGGCTGTCCGTTGCTGAGCATCCATGACATAGGGTACGATTTCTTCGGCAAGCCTCTTCTATACTCGGAGGAGCTGTATGTAGAAGGAATATTCAAGCAGACAATTCTCAGAAAAAAGATATGACCGCGCTTTGGCATCATCGCGGACAGTCGAGACACTGCATGAGAACCTCACCGGGAATCGCGGGATGATGGAGAAAAATCTCCTTGCCGCCACATGCGGCTTCAACGGCATCCCGTACCGCATTGAATACGGCCACGCCATACAGCAAGGGTGGTTCTCCAAGGCCTTTGGCCCCGAGCACCCCGCAAACCTCATGTTGCGATGGAAACAAATCGATATCAAGTACATCCGGCACATCGGTGATCAGCGGGACCTTGTATGTAGAAAGGGAGGATGACAGCAACCGTTCCTCCTTGTCGCGGGGAAGTTCCTCCAAAATGGCATATCCCAGACCTTGCATGAAACCGCCTATCAGCTGCCCACGTTCGATTTCATAGTCGATGATAGCGCCCCCTTCATGCCGGATTGACACCTGTTCCACATGGGTATCCCCCGTACAGGTGTCAATTCCGACAACGGCAAGAGCCACGCCATTGGTAAAATAGGCGAATGGAGTCCCCTTGCCTTGTTTTGGATCATATGCAATGCCGGGAGTAGCATAGTGTGCTTGCGCACCAAGCATGTAGCGGTTGAAATAGCAATAGGAGACCAAGGCATCAAACGGAAGCTTGTGTTGCGGCATCCGGGCATCCCACCAATAGTCATCCTCAAAAGTGATATGCGCAGGCACCGCGGCCAATCCATACTTCGCCTCCAGCAATGCCGCGCCGGCCTGTCGCAGACATTCCTTGATTCGTTGCGCAGCCATGCGGGCCGCTTCCCCATTGAGATCGGTCCCGGTTGAGGCCGCGGTACTGGCGACGCTGCCAGCCCTCAGTGAATTCGTACTTTCACACACGACACGATCAGGGCTGACTCCCAGGGTTTTCGCAACGATTCCCTCAATCTTGGTGAACAGCCCCTGCCCCATCTCGATGCCACCATGGCTCACCGAGATGGAGCCATCGGTATAAACATACACCAAGGCGTTGCCCTGATTGAGGAATGTCGCGGTAAAACCGATACCGTACTTCACCGGAACGATACCGATACCTTTTTTATATGTCATGTGGCTTGCATTATATTCATCCACGGCTTTTCTGAGGGAACGGTAGTCCACCTGCTCCAACAGTTTCTCATGTATCCGAGGTACCGCCACATCAACCATAGGCATGCCGTATGGGGCAAGCTGACCTTCTTCAAGGAAATTTATTTTCTGCACATCGGCGACATCGCGTTTGACCGCTTTCGCGACATGATAGAGGATCTCTTCCATCAACAACGTCGCTTGAGGAGCCCCGAATCCTCTGAACGCAGTATTGGCGGGCTTGTTCGTCCGACAGGAAAAACCCGTGATACGGCAGGATGGAAGGTAATAGCTTCCCGGCAAGCTCAACAATGAACGTTCCATGATCGCTTCTGTAAAATCTTCGTAATATCCACCATCGGCGTACATTTCCGCCTCAAGCGCCAATAACCGACCTTGCCGGTCACATCCAACTTTATAATGGCAATGGTATGGATGGCGTTTTCCCGTCCAGAGGATATCATCGCGCCTATCCAGTACGATCGCACAGGGCCGGCCAGTTTTCTCCAAAGCAAGGGCGGCTATCGCGGCCCACATGGTTCCGCCACGTTCCTTTCCACCGAACGCTCCGCCGACCCTGTAGACATCCACCTCCACTTCATGCTCAGCCCGGCCCAAAAGCAGGGCCACAACCTCCTGTACGTCAGTAATAGCCTGGGTATCGGCATGTATGAGTATATTGCGCTTGAAAGGAGTATAAGATGCGAAAGCCCTTTGAGTCTCAATATAGGCATGTTCTTGCGCACCAGTGTCAAAAACCCCTTCTAAAACATGCACGCTAGCCGCATAGCCAGCCTCAACATCCCCTGTGGCGACCACCATCGGTTCATGGTAATATCGTTTCCGGGCGATAGCGTCCTGTACCGTCAGAATCGGATGTTCATTTTTTCTGATCCGCACAAGCGTCCTGTATGCGGCAAGCCTGGCATGTTCCTGTGTGTCAGCCACGACGAATCCTACGGGCTGACCTCGATAATGAACCGACTCTTCCGCAAGCAAGGGCTCCTCCACTCTCGATACGGCCCCTATGACATTGCGCCCCGGAATATCCTTTGCGGTATACCCATAGACAAACCCTGGAATGAGCGAAGCCGCGGAAAAGTCAATCGAGAGGATATCCCCCTCCGCTTCCAAAGATACCACCGGATAGGCATGCAGATATTCCATCGTCTCCCCAAGATCTCCGCAAAAACGGAGTTCCCCCGTCGCCAACCCTTTGAGATTTTCCTTTCTGTTGGTCTTCATCTTCCGCTATTCCTCCCTACCGGTGGCTTTGAGATAATGCCGTACCACATGACCGGCGACCAACGCCTTGCGATACTCAGCGCTTCCACGTACATCACTGAGTGGGATGAAACGTTCCGCGACACTACGCCCCAGAGCCTGAAGTTCAGGCATGGACGCATCGGATGCGACCGGCGGCATATCCAGGACAATGACATTCGACGCCACACCGCCGAACGCGATTCGCCAGGAAGTGACGGCCCCGTTCTCGCAGACAAGTCTGGAAGCGGAGTTCACGCTGGCGATATCCACATCTTTTCGTTTGCTGCTTTTCAAAAAAGTAATCCGCCCCTTCTTCAGGACTTCCTTCGGAATGATGAAGGCTTCAATCAATTCCAATGGTCGCAATACGGTCTGTTTGTATCCCGTGAAGAATTCATCCAAGGGTATGTCCCTGTGGTATTCAGGCGCATGAACCAACGCATGGGCATCCAGAAGAGACAGGAGCACGACCATGTCGCCAATCGGAGACGCATTACAGATATTGCCCGCCAACGTGGCCACGTTGCGTATTTGCGGAGAAGCCATCCGGGTGAGGGCGTCATTCATGACAGGAAGATATTCAGCGACCAGCGGGTTTTCCTGAATATCCGAAAGAGACAACCCGCCCCCTATGGACAACCCTTCAGCGACGAGCGCCACACCCTTTGTTTCTTGGATCCGACTGACATCCACCATTGTATTCGGATAAACAAGCGTCGCATGGGCGCGAACGCCGAGATCAGTATTGCCGGAAACAATGACTGCATCAGGATGCTGCGCTACCGCATGGTCGTATTCGGCTAGAGTCCCAGGCAGTATATATTCCGACGAATGGCGCCGTGAACGCATTTTCAGAACCTCAGGCTCAACCGCGCGGACCTGACCGGGAATCATGTCCAGCTCTGGATGTTCCGTCATATATGCAATGACAGCGTCGCAGGCTTTGATAATCCCCTCATATCCGGTACAACGGCAGATATTTCCTGTCAATGAATGGACAAGCCCTTCTTGTGTCGGCTTTTGCGCATGGGCGAGATATCCAGTCATGGACATGATGATGCCTGGCGAACAAAAACCGCATTGGATTCCATGCTTGTCTATAATCATTTCCTGCACAAGGGACAGAACGCCATTCTCCGCAAGCCCTTCCACCGTAATGATGGAGGCTCCCTGCATGTTCACCGCAGACATCAAGCATGCGGCTACCGACCGATAACGAACCTTTCCATTCTCAGGGACTCCCCAGACAACCGTACATGCGCCGCAATCACCATCTCCACACCCTTCCTTGGTACCCGTCAGGAAAAAGCGATCCCGGATGATATCTATCATGCGTTCATGGGCGAAGGCGGTGAACCGTCTTTTTTGGCCGTTGATGTAGCAGTTGACCGTTATCGGGCACATGGGCTACCTCCTAGCGAAATATGATTTCAAGAACCAGATACAAGATAAATACGCCTGTAAGAATCCATGTAGTCGGCGTTAGCCGCCGAGCGTTACCTGCGAACACCTGACCACCTGTGAAAGCAAGCAACCCAAACAGGATACCATAGGCGATATTGAAAGTGAACGCCATAAACGCCACGCAGATGAATACGGGAAAGGCCACAGTAGTATCTGAAAGATCCACATGCATCAACGGTTCTATCATGAAAATACCGACCATGATCAAGGCGGGCGCAGTCGCGATAGGCGGAATCATCAGGAACAGGGGCGTAAATAGCAACGCCAACAGGAACAGGAGCCCCGTGACGCAAGCGGTCAGACCCGTTCGCCCTCCTTCCGCTATGCCGGTGGTGCTTTCCGCCCCGAATACCGTTACAGTCTGGGTTCCGAGAAGCGCACCGACAGCAGCCCCCGCGGCCGATACGAACAGCGCCTTCCCTGCATGGGGGAGTTCTCCCTTCTCATTGATAAAACCCGCTTTGATACCGACTCCCACCAATACGCCGATACTGTCGAACAAATCGACGAACAAAAAACTGAACATGGCGAACAAAACACCGATGGCAGCCACGATACCGCCTGTAAAAAGGCCGGAGAACCTCAATTTGAAAAACGTAGGCGACAAAGCCGCGATAGGATTCTCCAAAGCGATGATGCCGTTCCATTGAGTATATGCCGTACCTGTGACCGGATTGGTAACGAACAGGCCAATGAAAGTGATGGCAAGGATTCCTATGAGGATACCGCCCTTCACCCGTTTGATAACCAACCCCGCGGTCAGCAGGATACCAAGGAGAGCCAGTTGCATTCCCGGATTCTGTAGATCCCCCAGCTGCAGCAGGTTATTTGGATCGCTGATAATGATACCTGCATTGTTGAGTCCCGCGAAAGCGATGAAAAAGCCGATGGCGGCCGATATTGCTTGCTTGATGCATTCAGGTATCGCATTGACGATTTTCTCTTGAACCCCTATGAAACTGAGCAGACAGAAGGAAACTCCTTCCACGAATACACAGGCGAGGGCATTTTGCCAGGAAAGCCCAAGCGTACCGCAGACCGTATAGGCGAAATAGGCATTGAGTCCCATGGCCGGAGCCAGCGCAAACGGATAATTTGTCATGAGTCCCATCGCAAAACAGGAAAGCGCAGAAGAAATCGCGGTAGCCCAGAGTACGGCTTTCGCATCCATCCCCGTTGAAGAAAGGATCGCAGGATTGACCGCGAGAATATACGTACATGTCAGAAATGTCGTAAGTCCCGCAATGAATTCCGTCCGAATATTCG
The DNA here is from genome assembly GCA_034114085.1 of Sphaerochaetaceae bacterium. Classification (GTDB taxonomy): domain Bacteria; phylum Spirochaetota; class Spirochaetia; order Sphaerochaetales; family Sphaerochaetaceae; genus Spiro-02. The sequence goes on from JAXEWB010000094.1 coordinate 21,907, forward strand.
TCCTATTGGTTGCCAATTGAAATCTTTTGTCAAGAATTGCTGTCAGACTCATCTTAATCTCCTTTGTGACGCATGATTAAAAATACTACCTATTGGTAATACCTATATAGTGTAACGCTCTCAATCATATTTTTGTCAAGGAAAAAGAGAAATAGTAAATGGCCTTGAGGGCAAGCCGTTATCAGAACATGACGTGCACATTGAGGATTTTTCCTCTTCCAGATGGAATTCCCTGTTGCGAAAAAAAAAGACTGAGTATGATACTCAGAAAATACAATTCATGCGATTCGGATAATATGAGGTGACATTACGTCTGATTCAAGTTGACAAGTGATCAATCAGGGGGAATCCACGTATATCCAGCTTCGCGGGAACACGGAAAAATCCCCTAAAGCGAGTTCTGGTTTCAATGGGACGCAATCATCCATGTCAACACAAGCAGTCATGTACTCAAAATGCTTTGCGTCCAGCGGATTTCCACTGGTCGTAGCTACTTTGCTTGCATATCCCAAGTCTTCGGCCAATACAAACAGATAGACATGTACATCTATCCCGACGCTACGCGCTTCCCTCACGCTCTCTCAACCGGAACGACATACGCTATGCAGGCGAACAAGCCAAGTCGGAGTTCATAGCTGTCTTCGTATCCACTCCATGACCAGCCCGACCAGATAATCCTGCTGAACCGTCGAAAGCTCCGTACCTGGCTGAAAGCCATGCCACTTCCCTATGCACCCCCGGCAGCAGGTCGCAGTGGCGTGCTGGGCGATAAACACAGGATGCCCTTTCATGGGGGTCTGTTTCCCGTCATTGGGAATGACCGCCGGAGCAATCCGCTTTGCGATAAAATCCCTCGCATGGGATTCTATCGTATCCATTCCCTTCCGGGCGATATACCGCCGTTCCGTTTCCCGCAACCGGAAGCGGCTGCGAAATTCAGATTTCGCCAGCCGCTCGAACACATCTTCGTACATATCCCATCCGTTTCCCCGGCTCTTTTCATCAAAGATGACAAGATAGAAAAAGTATAGCGCACGAAACGGATACGAACCAAGAGCATGACAACGGCAGACCGGATTTTTGTAGAACTACTCCTTTCGGTCGCGGACCTCCACAGGAACGGTCAGCCTGATGTCCCGGCTGCTGGAGCCGATACGCAGGTCGAATAGTCCAGGCTTTATCCTCCAGGCGGAGATATCGACATCATACCAGCTGAACGCATCTTTGCGGAGACTGAAAACGACCTGCTCCGACGCTCCGACGGCAAGGCATACCTTGTGGAACCCCTTGAGTTCCTGGTCGGGACGGAACACGTCCGGATCCTGCTCATGAACATACAACTGGACGACCTCCGCGCCGGCGGTTTCACCGGTATTGGTGATTTTGCAGGAAACACGCACCAGTTCATCCTGTTCAGCCGTCTCCACGACAGGGTCGCTATACTCAAAGCTGGTATAGGAAAGTCCATGCCCAAAGGGGTATTGCACATCGAGCCCTTCCGTATCGAAGTTCCGGTAGCCAACCATCAGTCCTTCAGCATAGTTGATTGGCCAGACCGCTCGCTTGGACGGATCGCCCTGCCCCCCTTGGATTCGGCTGGGATTCATTCGTCCGCCATTCTTCGGATAATATGCGACGGAACGGTAGTCATCGTAGTCCTTGGCCATAGTGAACGGCAACTTGCCGGAGGGATTTGCCTCGCCAATCATCACCTTGGCGATAGCCTGCGCCGTGCCAGTACCCAGATAAAATGCATTCAGAACCGCTTTCGGAGCATCAATCCACGAAGAAGTCTCCATGTCTCCACCCCCATGCAGAACCACGACGAGGTTCTGGTTCAATGTCCCTGCCAGCCTGATACGCCGTGCCTCATGGGGAGGTAGCCGCCATATCCGGTCATACGCCTCGCTTTCGTAGACTCGGTCATAACCCGTCTCAATGCAGATCAGGTCGGCGCCAGCCACGACTTTGCGATCCGCTTTTCGTCCATCCCAATCCTCGCGCAGCGTGACAATCTCACAATCCGGCAAATATCTACGCAATTCCATATCGAGCGTCGGCACCGGTATCGTCGGGTTGATGAATGAAGAGCCCCCTCCTCCCGTCGGGATTTCCTTCGCATTTCGTCCAATGATGATGATTTTCCGCACTTGCCGGTTCTTCAGCGGGAGCACCGCGTCTTCGTTCTTGAGCAGGACGATGGCTTCATCGGCCACCGCAGCGGCGATACCCCGATGATTCGCGGTCGCCACAGCCGCCTCCGAATCTACGAGCGGACGGTCGAACAGCCCCGCCCGCTCGAATGCGGTAAGGATGTGGAGGACTTTCCTGTCAATGTCTTCGATGGTGATTTTCCCGTCCGCGATAGCTGTCCGCAACTTCTCAGGCCCCATCCATTTGCCCCGGGGCATTTCGAGATCCACGCCATGCTTGGCAGGTCCTTCCGTCGAATAGAGGGAGTCCCAGTCAGAAATCACAAGCCCGTCGAACCCCCACTCCTTACGAAGGATTCCCTCCACCAGATATTCATTTTCACTACCATATTCCCCGTTGATCTGGTTGTAGCTGGTCATCAGTCCAAGCGCCCCCGCTTCGATAGCGCGCTTGAACGCGGGCAGATAGATTTCACGCAATGTACGTTCATCAACAACACTATCCGTCTTATGGCGGTCATAGTCGGAGTTGTTGCAGGCAAAGTGCTTGACGGTGGTGACGACACCCTGGCTCTGCGCGCCCCGCACATACGCCGCGGCCATTTCTCCCGCCAGGTACGGGTCTTCCCCCATGTATTCAAAGTTGCGGCCGCAGACGGGAACCCTCGCGATATTCACGCCGGGAGCGAGCAACACACCAATGCCGGTGGCGCGACATTCCTCCCCCACCATGGCCGCGGCCCTTTTAATCAATCCGGGATTCCACGTAGCGGTCATGGCGATATTGGCGGGCAAGTCGGTAACGGTAACGGCCAAGCCACGAATCCCGCTGGTTGCGTCGCTGGTCCATATCCGAGGAAGCCCCAGACGGGGGATTCCCCTGATGCAGAAGTTGTCCACACCGCTGACGAAAGCGAGCTTTTCTTCTTCCGTCATGGCCGCGACCAGGCGCTGCGCACGTGTCCCTCCCTTTTTCCCCTTGGCAGGAGCAAGCTTCAAGTCCGCCTGCGCACCGTCAGTCATTGGCGGCCGCGGCGCAAGGATGCCGTCCAGCTTCTTCTGCACAACCTTTCTGATGAATTGATCAAACATACGCGGAGCCTCCCGTTTCCTCCACTATACCCTGTGGCAAGGCGCCAAGCAAGAACAGATGATAAAAGCGGCAATCTCAAAGTGGACACTGATCAATCACCGAGTGAACATCAATCAAGCCCGGAGCGAACACCGAGCGATCACTGAGCAAACCTCAAATCTGTACCGCGGCATAGGCAAGAAGGCCGAACAAAGACAGTGCGGACAGCACGGCTTTGTGAAGCCGACGATGCATACCCGCAACCATCTGCGAAGGAGAATGGAACGATGACCAGGAGTAAAGACAGGGACAGCACCTCGGCACGAGCCTGTCAAAACGACGTAGCAAGCGTTTCATTATCCGAGCGGAGTATCTGCGCGGAAGAAACTGGCATAGGCAAGAAGGCCGAACAAAGACAGTGCGGACAGCACTGTCTTTGTGAAGCCGACGATGCATATGCCGGTTTATTCAAGCAGACTTGCTACGAAAGGGAAATGAAGGTAGAGTTGAGGCATGAGCATTCGAATCCTCTTTCTAGGCGAAATCGTCGGCAAGCCCGGCATACAGACAATCAAGAGCGCATTGAAGAACCTCCGAGCGGAAAAACAAATCGACTTGGTCGTGGCGAACGGCGAAGGAACGACAAACGGCTTCGGCATCGGCAGGGCGCATGCGATTCAGTTGCAGAAGCTCGGTATAGACATCATCACCGGCGGTGAGAAGATATACTACAAGCTCGACATGGTTGATTTCATTTCCAAAAACCCGACCATCCTGAGACCGGCGAACTATCCGCAGGGAGTGCCGGGACGCGGGGTGAGGTATGTGAACATCGGGGACAAGAAGGCGGTGATCATCAACCTGCTGGGCAATTCGGATTTTCCGAGGACGCATCTGGCGAACCCGTTCAACTTCATCGAAAACCTTGTTGAGAAAGCGAAGGAAGAGACCCCGTTGATCTTCGTGCAGTTCCATGCGTCTACGACCGCGGAAAAGAATACCATGGCGTTCCTGCTGGATGGACGGGTTACGGCGATGATTGGAACCCATACGAAAGTGATGTCGGCGGACGCGAGGCTTTTCCCCAAGGGAACGGCGATGATCACCGACAACGGCCGTTGCGGCAGTCAGCTCAGCGTAGGAGGTTTCGACCCGAAGCTGGAAATCAACAAGACCATCACCCAGATACCTGTGCGTTCCCGCGAATGCTGGGACGGGTTGGAGCTGCAAGGAGTGCTGGTGGAGGCCGACGACGCGGGAAGGGCTGTCTCGATTGAAACAATCAGGGTTCCTGTGGAAACTCCGCCCAGACCGGCTGAAAATGATAAGGAAGAATGACGATGTATGAACACGTCGTGGTAGAACGTATCGACGCACAGGGGACGGTCTTTGTCGGATGCGACGCAAAGGCCTGCGGCAACTGCTCCGGAAGCATGTTCTGCAATGTGAAGCACAAGACATTTCCTGCGAAAAATCCCGATGGACTTGATTTGCGCCCGGGGGATGTCGTGGAACTGTACCTGCCGCCGGGAAAGACCATTTTCAGCACATTCATGATATTGATGGTCCCGCTGGCGATGTTCCTTGCCGGCTATTACCTGGCAGGACTATTCAACGCCCAGGCAAGCGAGCTGACCCGGTTCTTCTTCGGAATCGGCGGCGTCCTGACGGGCTTCCTGATTGCCTGGCTGTTCTTCAGGAAACGGCGGAATTCGTACATCCCCGTCATCGCCTCGACAATACCTTCCATCCAAGGCGGCGATGAAGGAAAAACTCTGGACACTTCTGTGAAGCAAAGCTGTGACAAACATTGCGAGGACTGCCCGTCCAAGACGCGGGACGGACATTGCAACCTGCAATAAGATTGCCCAAACCGGCAAGGGAATGTATACTTCCTGCATGCGACCGCACTACGGAAACAGGTATTATCGCCTCATGTGTCTCGGCCCGGCCCTTGCGCTGGTACTGTCGTTGTGCGCCTGTTCGTTCGCCCAGCCGGAAGGAGCCGTCGCGGGACGTCCGGCGGACTATCCTGACAGCTCGCTCAGAAACGCGACCTATGTGCTGGGTCAGCCCGGACAGCAGCCGCTTCGCATCAAGAGCCAGTCGATAGAGATATATCAGAAAGCGAAGGTCGCCTACCTCGAAAAGATTTCCTTTGAACAGGAAAATCCCGATGGTACGGTGAGCATCAGGGGAACGGCCGACCGGGCCCAGATCAATATGGACAGCCAGGACGCGGATATTTCCGGCAATGTATTCGTGGAGAAGGTCGATGACGGAATGACAATCCGTTGCGAGGCTTTGAGCTGGAAGGATTCATTGCAACTCCTTGAAACAAAAGATGATGGTATGGTCACGGTTTCCTATGGAAATGGCAACAGTATGGCTGGCAGGGGATTTACAGGACGGCTGGACGAAGCCCTGTACGAGTTCAGCACGATAGAAAAAGGATACATACAGCCATGAAACATGAACAGAAATCCATGAACCGCCATATTTCGTCGGCCATAGCGATCTGTGGACTTCTGTTTGCATTGGTTCTGGCCTCATGCGCAGGAACGAAAGGAAGTACGGCTTCCTCCGAAACCGTATCGTTTTCCCCCTCCGTTCCGGTTTCCTCCGATGCGATGGTACCGACGGAACGCACTGCGTTGGCCGGGGACTTTTCAACCGGAGCGCCCGCGATGACAGACGGCTCCGCTGTTCCTTCAGAAACTTTCAACCGGGAGCAAGCGATTTACTCGCCCATGACGGACACCAAAACGTCGTCAGCGGGAACGTCCACGCAGACGGACACAGGGGCAAAGGTTTTCGTACCTCAGACAGATGGACAAGCGCTTCCTGCGACGATGAAAACGGAAAATGTTTCTGGAACGGAATCGCTGGCGACAAGGCTCTCAGAATCTGGTTCAATGGTGAAAACAGGTAGTTCCAGCATGCCGGGCACTTCAGAAACGGTTGAACCGGACATCGCAAGCTCCGACAAGTCAAGTTTGGGGATAGAACCTTCAAGCGTAGCAGAATCCAGCTCGGTGGGAATCGGAGTACTAGGGCGAAGCATGGCAGAGCCGGCAACGGACGCCGTTGCACAAACCGCCGCCTTACAAGGTGTCGCCAGTCTTGTTGAGCGTTCCGACGAAACAGGAGCTGGAAGCAAAACAACACCCCAAGGCGCGCTCGCGGAAAATCCCCCCCCGGTTCAAGCGCGCATGCCGGAACAGGAGACGAATGCAATCACGTTCAGCGGCGGGTATACGAAGGTCAAATTACAGGAAGGCCGGGAGGTTGTCACTCTTTCCAATGGAGCGGTCGTTTCCGTCGGCTCCCTGCAACTGACAGCCGACGAGATTGAGATTTCAGGAAGCGATTACCGACATGTCCGTTGCAATGGCAATGTGTCGGTCGTCGATGCGAAACGAGGCATCCGGCTTTCATCATCACAAATATATTATGACAGGCTCGATGAGCTGATTATCGTCGATGGATGGGTGGAAATCCAAGATACGCAAAACGAGGTGATAGCCTCCGGCGCCTGGCTGGAATTCAACCTCCGGGACGGTATCATGAAAATGCAGATGCGGGTGCGGCTTCTCAAACATACGGACAAGGGCTCCATGGTCTGCAACGCCGACAACGTAATCTTCGACCGGGATGGTGAAACGCTTGCGTTGAGTGGCGGGGCGTCGGTATATTGGAATAAGGACCGCTATGAGGCATCCATGATCACCGTCGATCTGAAAACCGACGAAATCATCATGGACGGGGCGATCAGGGGAACGGTACATGGATGATTTCAGCACGCTCCGAATAGAACATCTCGCGAAATCCTATGGCAGGAAAAAAGTCGTCAAAGATATTTCATTCTCGATGCGTAGCGGGCAAATCATCGGTCTACTTGGACCTAACGGCGCAGGCAAGACTACGACGTTCTACATGATCGTAGGATTTCTGAAACCGAACGGCGGGCGGATTTACCTTGATGGTGAAGATGTGTCTACGCTTCCCATGTACCAGCGCTCCAGACGGGGGCTTTCCTATCTCCCCCAGGAGCCATCGATTTTCCGCAAACTGAGCGTCGAAGACAACGTGCGATTGGTTGTCGAGACACGCAGGGACTTGAATGCGAAACAGAAAACGGAGCTGGTGGAACAGCTGCTCAAGGATTTCGGCATAGACCAGTTGCGCAAGCAGAAGGGATATACGCTCTCCGGCGGTGAACGGCGACGCACGGAAATCGCACGGGCACTGGGATGTTCCCCCAGATTCCTGTTGCTTGACGAACCGTTCGCGGGAATCGACCCGAAGGCGGTCTACGAAATCAAGCATATCATCAGGACGCTGGCGGCAAAGGGAATCGGCATATTGCTGACCGACCACAATGTCAGGGACACATTGGCGATAACGACCTGTGCGCATATCATCAATGAGGGGACGATCCTGGTTTCGGGCGGCAAGCAGGAATTGCTGGCGGATACCGTGGCCAGGGAGATTTATTTCGGAGAAGGGTTCGAGGAGGAATGATGGATATTTCCACAGGGCTTAGCCTTGCGCAAAAACAACAGCTCAAACTCAGTCCCCAGCTCATCCAATCCTTTGAACTGATGGCTCTTCCGTTGCAGGAGCTACAGGCGAAAATCCAGACTGAAATCGAATCGAATCCGGCGCTGGAGATTCCAGAAAGCCGGGAGCTGTCCTTCGACGCGTATGCGAACGCCCAGATGAAATCGGAAAATTCAAATCGCGAGGACGACTACAGCGATTCCTCCAGCTATGGGTCTGATGAATTCCGGGAAACAACGCCGCCCGAAACCTACGGAGGCGCATCTGTTTCCGATTACGGAGCCGATTACGGAGCAAGCTATGGGAATGGCAGCTATGGAACCGGCGGCGGCTATGACGATGAGGCTTCGGACCGCCAGCACCAGTTCATCGAAGGTGCGCTATCCCATGACGAGACGTTGCAGGAGCATCTGCTCGGACAGCTTGGCTGTACTCCTCTTTCTCCGGAGGAGCAACGGATCGGGGAACTGATCATCAGCAACCTTGACGGCAACGGTTTCCACCGCAGGGACCCGGCGTCGCTCATCAAGCAGAACCAAACCGCCATGCTGAAGAAAATGCTGGCCTTGATACAAACATTCGACCCGCCGGGGGTATGCGCCGCCGATTTCAGGGAATCCTTGATTATCCAAGCCCGCAACGATGGGCTTGACGGCAATGACCTTGCGTGTTTCTCTGCGTTGGTCAATAACCATTTGGAACAGATGCGCGCAGGCAAGACCCGTGATGTGGAGAAGGCCCTTGATATCAGCGAGGAGGAGCTTGACACATTGTACTCGTATCTCAGGACGCTCACTCCGTATCCCGGGCAACTCTATAGTTCCGGGCCGGACGAGTTCGTCATCCCTGATCTCTCGGTGCATCAAGTGGACGGAGAGCTGTTGTTCAGGCTCAACGATGAATCACTTCCCGCCTTGCGGATCAATCCGGAATTCTCAGAGCTTGGCTCGGAATTGCAAGGGAAAAAGAGCGAGGAAGCAAAGGAGGCGAATGCTTTCATCCAACAGTCCCTCAGAGACGCAACGAATCTGATCGGCCAAGTCCAGTTACGTAACCAGACCCTACGAAAGGTCGGGCTGGCGTTAGTCAAATACCAGCGGGATTTCTTCCTCTATGGGCCACGTTTCCTAAAACCACTGACACTGAAAGTTATCGCGGACGAAGTATCGTTGCATGAAACGACAATCTCACGTATCTCGCAGGCGAAATGGATTGATACCGACTGGGGGGTCTTCCCCATCAAAGGATTGTTCAGCAATGCGGTGGCAACGACGGCGGGAAACACCGATGACCTGTCGAAGAATGCTGTCAAAGAAATCGTCAGGGAGATCATCGAAGCCCATGAGGGGCCGAAGGCTCTTTCGGACCAGAAGATTTCCGACATGCTGAAGGAACGGGGGATTTCCGTCGCCCGCCGGACCGTCGCGAAGTACCGCGGGGAGCTGAACATCGACTCGTCGTTCATCAGGGGAGTTTAGGAGCGTGTCCTTGGCGCTACCATACCCGCATAAATGCCCCCTGCCAGTCATCCGTCAGCCCTACACGCACCCAAGGTACTGTACCCCATGGGTATCATAGCCGACAAATAAACGTAAAGGCAGGCCTTCCATTGCGCGATGACCTCTGTTCGTATGGGAGCGATCGTCTGATATGACAATGCATGGGAATCGACAACAATCGACAACAAGAGGACTCGACGAGCAGGACGTAGGCGAGAGATACAGGACGTAATCCCATCATACAGGACGTAATCCCATCATACAGGACGTAATCCCGACATAAAGGACGTAGACGACAGGTAGCTCCGACATAAAGGACGTAATCCCGACATAAAGGACGTAGCAACAACATAAAGGACGTAATCCCGTCATAAAGGACGTAGACGACAGGTAGCTCCGACATAAAGGACGTAATCCCGACATAAAGGACGTAGCAACAACATACAGGACGCAATCCCGTCATAAAGGACGTAGACGACAGGTAGCTCCGACATAAAGGACGCAATCCCGTCATAAAGGACGCAGGCGACAGGTAGCTCCAGCAAG
>JAXEWB010000095.1:0-47203 GCA_034114085.1 Sphaerochaetaceae bacterium
CGGTACCTTCAAGCCCCGCCATATAGGAAAACGAAAGCCTGCCGGGGCGCAGGGTCGAGACAGAGAATACTTCGTCCGTCGTGCCGAAGGCCACTAGCAGCCTCCTGACGCCTTTGACATCCGGTTCCAGTCGACTGGCGATAGACGCACCCATGAACATGTATCTCAGGTTGATCATCAGTACGCCGAGGAAGATAGCGATAACCGTAGCCTTCGCAGCGATCAGGTTCGCGGCGAGAAACTGCCCCGAGCCAGCGAAATTAGTTATGGAGAACAGGGTTGATTCCACAAGATTCATGCCGATGTCGCGGCATACTAGGCCGAAAGCCATGGCTGTTGGAAAATAGCCGACGCAAATCGGGAATCCCGCGTGGATTCCTTCCCCCAACGTGGCGTGGGCCGAGATATTCTGTTGATGGTTCATGGTAACGGTATCTTACAAGTTTCGCCCTGTCGGCGCAACTGGGGCGGAACCGCCCGTATGCGGTTCTACCAACGGGCCTGCATAACCTCAGGGGCACATAATTCTGGCATAGACAAAAAATTAGCGAAAATAAAGCACGGAAAAAACAGAAGCAGGATCGATTGTGTTTGATCAAGAAAATCGCTATGAGCCAATGATTTTATGACAATTTGCATTTTTAAATAACTATATATATTATATTAAGTTAATTTAAAATATCATGTTGACTTTGCATCATGCCCAACTCTATGGTTCCATTTTGAAAAGGCCTGTGGCGATGTTTTCCTCGAGCACGAGGCGATATGCCCCATGTAACCGGTTATTCCAATGAACCCCCTCGCCGAAAATGATTGATGTTTGATTATATCTATATATATCAAAAATAATTATTATACATTCTCCTAAAATAGGAAAAGATTTTTTTAAAATGGCGGAGAGCTTTTTCCATCTTCTTGCGTTCCTTGCAGGGAACCTGACCCCGACAATTGTTCGTCGGTTTTTCGTGTGGTATCCTCAGTTCCATGGGAAGAAAGAAGCTCAGCTTCAGATTTGTTCTGACAGGATCGTTCCTGTCGGTCCTCATCTTGTTCGCCCTGTTGATTCTCATTTCTTTCGCAGTCCTGTTTTCTACGACGAGTACGATGCAGGACCGGATCAACAGATACATGGAACTCGACGCCATGACGAAGAATATCGAGCTATGCCGCCAGTCGTTCGAAACATATTTCACCCATTCCGATGAGGCGTCCCGCCGCATGGCCGCGGCCGAGCTTCGAGGCGGCTTCGCAAACGTGTGGATTGTGCTTGGCACCCTAGGTGAACCGTCCTATGAAAGTGGCGAGGCCTATTTCATCCACCGGGCTATCCAGAACGGGCTGTCCTATCTGGAAGAACGCTGTTTCGATGTGCCCGTGGGAGACTATGTCGGCTATTATTGGTTGCTCGACGTATTCTCCTATCTGGAACAGTACAGCGCCGGCGATTATCTGACCTATACCATTACCCATGACGCCGCCGCCTCCCGGTCCACGTGGGATACCCTGTTGCGGTTGCGGACGGAAGTGATTATTGCAACCGTCGCATTGTTTCTGGTTTCTATCCTGTTCCTGACCTTTTTTTCAGGATACATGTCCCGTCCAATCCGGTCCATGGCCACCGCCGCCCGCCAGTTGACATTGGGAAACTATGATTTTCCTGAACTTATGGCGGAGGGACCGCTGGAACTAGCGAGCTTGGAAGAAAGCGTCAACCAGATGAAGCGGGCAATCAAGGACCGCGACGACCTCAGCAAGGAGCTGTATCAGGAAAGTTTGAAAAACATCGAGATGTCCCGCGACCTCAGCACTGCCCAGTACCATGCCCTGCAAGCTCAGATAAACCCCCATTTTCTGTTCAACGTGCTGAATACGCTCTCCCATACCGCATTTTTGGAGAAGGCGGAGAAAAGCGTTGTACTGACGAACACAATCGCATCCTTTTTCCGGTATTCACTCGATTTTCGAAACGAAGTCGCCATACATGATGAACTTGAGTTCTGTCGCCAGTACCTGATGATTCAGCAACAGCGGTTTGGAAATCGGATACAGTATGCCATTTCCTGTGGACAGGGCTTGGATTCCCTGTTCATTCCGCCTGTCATCATCCAGCCCTTCGTGGAGAACGCCGTGGTCCATGGCCTTGAACCGACGGAGTACGGTGGAATGGTGAAGATCATCGTTACGGATGACGGGGGGCATGTCGTGGTGCTGGTTGAAGACAATGGGGTGGGGGTGGATCCGTCCGATATGCGGACTGCTGGTAACGGACGGTCCCATATCGGAATAGAGAACGTGCGTGAACGATTGCGGGTCTATTTCAACGATGAGGCGGGGGTGCGGATTGCTCGTATGTCACCGCAAGGCGGCACTCGCGTGACACTCCGCTTTCCGCAAAGGTCGATACGATGGGTATGAAGATTCTCATAGCGGATGATGAATACCTGGAACGTGATGTACTCGAAATGTTTCTTAAACAGTACGATGCGTCCTTCGATTGCGTCAAAGCGCAGAATGGTAGGGACGCCATTTCCCTCGCCAAACAACATCATCCAGATATCTGTATACTGGATATACAGATGCCATTGATTGACGGACTCGAATGCGCAAGGGAGATCAAAGCCGTTTTGCCCAGTACTACGATCCTGTTCATTACAGCCTGGAGTTCTTTCGACTATGCGCAGCGGGCGTTGCGTCTTGGTGCGTCGGATTATCTTGTGAAACCCGTCGATTACGCTGTTCTTTCGGAACGGCTGGACAAGCTGCTTGCGGATCGGGTGCCCTCGGCTGCGAGAACGTCCGCGAACGGCACTGCGAGCCCATTGGCCAGGGAATTCTTCGCATCCCTCAAATATGGACGCCTCCCCGTAGGGTCCATTGTCTCGACGCTTTCTTCGTTCGGCATTCACGCGGAGGCAGGCATAGCCTTGGTCGTGAGCGATATATCTGTTGAACAGCTTTGCGAGGTGTTTTCACAGGATGAGAAACTTCGTAGTTGTCCGCTCTGCTATTTCGCTACACCCTATCGAACCACAGCTCTCCTGTTTTCCGCGCGGGAGAAGGAGCTTGTCGATTTTCTTGCCCTGTCCGACTGTCCCGGACGGATTGGCATCGGCGTGGAGTTCTCCTCCCTGCTGGAGATTCCCAAGGCGGTCCATACTGCGTCCCTCTGCCATACCCAGGCGGTACATTCCCAGAACCGGATATGTTCCCTCCTTTCGCAGGTCATCGCACAGACGTTCGATAGGGCTGCAGCTCGGAATATTCTCAGCGACTTGGTGAAGAACACTCTGAACGGTTGCGCTGGTTCCGCCCGTCAGTCGTTGCACGAACTGATTGACTCCATCAAGAATACCGTCGGGGACGGTGACGGAGGCGCGAAGGAGCTGTATGAAATTGCGTTGGTCTGCCGCCATGACATCCAGCAGAACATCCCCCTGTTCCACCGTCCGAAACCCGATGCGGGTTCCATGATGGAATTGGAGAACTACCTGATGGATTTCATAGATGACGCAGCTCAATCCGTTCTTCAGGACCGACAGGACAAGTATGCCAGGCAGTTCGGGTCGTTGAAACGATATCTGGCCTCCCATTACATGGACAATCCATCTCAGGAACAGATAGCCCAGTCCATGGGTATCACCGGTTCCTATTTCTCCCGTCTGTTCAAGGACTACAATGGACAGACATTCAGTGAATACATGACGAACCTGAAGATGGAACGGGCGAAGGAATTGTTTCGCTCCGGCCATAGCGTACAGGAAACCTCGATAGCCACCGGTTTTTCCGATTCAAACTATATGGCGCGTGTATTCCGGCAGTGCTTCGGCTGTTCCCCTTCGGAATACCGGGAACAGTATGTTCTTGCGAGTCGTTGCGAGCCAATGGGCCGGTAGGGGAGTTCATCGAATTGTCTGGCGGTCAAAGCAACTCGTCGATGCGGTCCTGAAATGCGTTGTTCTTCCCTGTTATTCTTTCAAGTAATTATAGCGCAATATTAACATTACGTCCGTTTTTCGGATTGGTTCGGATATGTACAGGAGAATTTTGTAAAAAACATGTCTGATGTAAAAATTCTCCTGATATTTTTTTCAGAAAACCTCCCGCATACTGCTTGTAGTTTTTGGGTGCGACGGTTTCTGCCTTCTGCCGGAAGACCACATGTCCTGTTCCTGATGGATCATGTGAAGTGGTTCCCAAAGGAGTTGGGAATACCCGCTAGGACTGCTGTTCTGCCGTTTTCCCCACCTCGTCCCTTCCCCAAGAACTGTCGGTTTCTTCCTGCGTCCATTGTCAAAAGAATGTCCTTTGGCGGTGGAGTTGCGCAAGGAGCCGTAAATAGGATTGATTCTTGCCGGTCAACGGCAATGAACAATATGGAGGAAGAATATGAAAAAGACAATCGTCACATTGCTGGTGCTTGTGACCCTTCTCGGTACTGTGTTCGCACAGGGCGGCTCTGAAGCCACGACGACAAAGACGGTCAAATTGACTCTTTCCGAAGTCCACGCCGAAGGATATCCCACCACGCTCGCGGATTATGAGTTCTCCCGGCTCGTCTCTGAAAAGACCAACGGCAGAATTAAGGTTGAGGTCTATTCCGGCGGAACCCTGTATGGGCAGGAAACCGGCGCCATTGAAGCCCTTCAGATTGGCGACTTGGCGTTTTCCAGAGTGTCGGCCTCTCCTGTGGCGTCCTATGTTCCGAAGATCAACGCCCTTCAAATGCCGTACCTCTACAGAGACGGCGACCATATGTGGAAGGTACTGGACGGAGAGATTGGTCAAGGGCTCCTCGCTGACATCCAGGCTTCCGGTTCGGGACTGATCGGGCTTGCGTTCTATGACGCCGGTTCCAGAAACTTCTACACCAAGAAACCCGTCAAGACCGTCACTGACATGGCCGGTCTCAAGATCCGCATGCAGAACAACCAGATGATGGTCCGGATGGTTGAATTGCTCGGCGCCAACGGCGTTACCGGCATCGGCCCCAACGACGTCTACTCCGCGATTACCCAAGGGACGATCGACGGCGCGGAAAACAACTGGCCTACCTACGAATCGATGGGCGACTATGAAGCCGCGCCATACTTCCTCGTTGATGGACATACGAGAGTCCCTGAGATTCTGCTCGCTTCCGAAGCTGTGTTCAAGACGCTTGATCCCGCCGATGTCGCGATTATCAAGCAGTGTGCGAAGGAAACCCAGGCGTATGAGATCCAGAAATGGGCGGAACGTGAAGAATCCTCCAGAACGAAGGTACTCGCCGCTGGTGTTACGGCTACCCAGCCTACAGCCGCCCAGCTCGCTGAGTTCCAGGCGAGGATGGCTCCCCTGTACCAGGAATACGGCAAGGATTATATGGACGTTATTACCGCGATCCAGAACGTCAAATAACATATGGACGTCTAGTTCTGATGGGGGAGAGGCTCTGCTCCCCCAATTTGAGAAGAATGGAGGGATCGATGGCGACATCAAAGTTTTCAGCTTGGGCTGTCAGGAACAAGCTTGCGATCGATAAATCGAAGTTTCCTGGTGGCGTGCCTTTCAAGCAGTATATCATCCTTGCGAACCACTGGTGCCACAGGATACTGCTTACCGTTGCACAGCTCGCCGTCGTGGCGATGCTCATTATCGTGTTCTGGAACGTGATACTGCGTTTCGTGTTCAATTCAGGAGTGAAATGGGTCGAAGAAGTTCCCGGCTTGCTCGTCACTTTGTTTACGTTCATCGCATGTGCTATCGGCGTCCGTGACCATATGCATATCTCTGTGAGCCTCCTGTACAACCGTTTTCCCAAAGGCGGAAAAATGAGGGATTTCATGGATGTCCTCAGCAATCTCGCCACGCTGGCCTGCGGTTCTTTCCTGTTCTACTACGGCATTGTGTTCATTGCCAAGCTGAAACCGGGAATGCTGCCGATGACCGGCTGGCCGACTTGGATTCAGTATATTCCGGCTCCGATAGGCGGCTTCATCATGATCTTCGACTCACTCCTTTTCCTGACCCATGTGATTGATCCGAACGATCTCCTCTACAGCGAGCCTGAGATCGACTATGAGGATCTGCTGAAGGAACAGGCGGCGGAGGCGAAACGCCTTGCGGCTGAAGGAGGAAAACGATAATATGGCTACAACTACACTTGCCACCATTGTCCTGATCGGAGGATTCTTCCTGCTGATGGCCTTCAAGGTCCCCGTGACCTTCTCCATGCTGATTGCGACGGTTTGTTCCGCGCTGATTCATGGCACGAACCCTACTACGATGGTACGGATGATGCTCGACGGGGTGAACAACTTCACGATGCTGGCGATCCCGTTCTTCATCGTCATGGGTGAAATCATGGCTGCGGGACAGATTTCCGACAAGATCGTCGATTTGGCGAATCTTGTAGTCGGACGTTTCCGCGGCGGTCTGGCGTATGTAAACTGCCTTGACTCCATGTTCTTCGGCGGCATTTCCGGTTCCGCGGTCGCTGACGTCTCGTCCCTCGGTTCCGTCGTCATCCCCATGATGGAGAAGCAGGGGTACGACAGGGAATTCTCGGTGGGGCTTACCGTCACTACCGCCTGTCAGGGCGTCCTGATTCCTCCGTCGCACAACATGGTCATATTTGCGCTGGCCGCTGGCGGTGGCGTCTCAATCGGGAAACTATTCGTGGCCGGCTTTGCCCCTGGAATCGGTCTTGGCGTCGGTTTCATGATCCTTTGCTTCTTTCTGGGCAAGAAATACAACTTCCCCAAAGGGACGAAGATGTTCCCCGACTCCGCCGTCCGCTGGGTGAAATTCTCCCGTCATGATAGCTCCGCGAAGAGCTTCTCCTGCCGGAAGTCCCCATCGTCATGGGTCAAGATGACCAACCCGCTCTTTGACACTGAACTTGGTCGATGCATCCAGATTGTCTTGAACGCGATTCTGCCGATGATGACTCTGGTCATTATCATGGTGGGTACGGGTGTCGGCGTCTTTACCGCGACAGAAAGTTCCGCGGTCGCCTGCTTCTATACGTTCATCCTGACCTACTTCGTGTTCAGGACTGCGAAGATCAAGGATTTCGGAACGATCATCAAGAACTCACTCAAAACGCTTTCCATCGTACTGACGCTGATCGCTACGGCGAAGGCATTCGCGTATATGATGACCGTACTCAGGATTCCCGCCACCATCACCAGCGGGCTCATCGGCCTGACCGACAACCCGTTCGTCCTGTTGATCATCATCAACGCTTTGCTGTTGATTCTGGGCTGCTTCATGGACATGGCCCCGCTGATTATGATCATGACTCCAATCCTTCTTCCCGTCATGACCAAGATCGGGATGTCCACGATTCATTTCGGCATCATGCTGATCTTCAACCTCGCCATCGGTCTGTGTACCCCTCCGGTCGGTTCTGCGCTGTTCGTAGGATGCGCGGTCGGAAAGACGCAGCTGGAAAGTACGGCGAAGAAGATGATTCCGCTGTTCCTTTGCATGGTGGTCATTTTGTTGATCGTCACCTACCTGCCGTTCGTCGTCAGAATCCCGCTGTTCGGATATTGACCCGCTTCCGACCTTGAGGTCGGAAAGTTATTGCGAAGGAGCGTCGTGCAGGTCATCAGGTCTGGCGTCGCTCCTTTTTTGTTCGGACAGCGGTTCTTTGGCCGCGTTGTCATAGACAGGGCCGTACTTGCTGTTATTGTCTTGGTGTCCCTATGAAGCCGTTCTTCTTTACAATGCTTGTCAAGAAATCTCCGGACACGGCATGCAGTGATATGTCTTCGTGTGGCATGACTTGTCGGTTTCATGGTATCATGGCGTTGGAAGCCTGCGGTTTTCACGAGGAGGAGGCATCATGCCGGTATTTCTGCGTAATCTCGGATTGGAGTTCATGGCCACGAAGGACGGCTTGCTGGATGAGTATATGATGCCATTGTTCAAGGCCGCCCGCCCGCGCTCTTGTGAACTTGGCCGTTATTATGTCAGCCAATTGCCCAGTGGCGTTGAATTCATCTTCCAGGTGATTCCTGATGGAGACGACCTGCGGGTGGTAGGAGTGGATACCCACGTCGGCGGTCCCTGCGTATGGTATGGTACGCCTTTCATGCGGTTGCAGACCGACTCCGGCCCCATGACCTTGCGACTTGCGTTTTCCAACGAAGCTAAATCCGCTGTGTTCGTGGCGAACGTCATGAACGCCGGGGTACTGCCCGTCATTGACGAAAAGACCCGTGTCGAGATGCAGGTCGTGGCGTTTCCCGCCGCATTGGAAATCTATAAGGATCGTCAGGCGTATGAAAACGCCATGACCGAAGCCGCGGAGAAGGGGGACGGTACTCCGTTGATCATAGCGGACGGACAGCCTTTTCCCTATAATTTCATGATGAAGTACAATCCTGATGCCACCGATGAACAGAAGCGGAAGGCGGGAAGGGAAGACCTTCTGCTTCTGTGCGGCAAGGTACTGGCGGTGGAGGAACGGAAGCACGGTATTCCAGGCCATGAGGACGCCTCCATGACCGTAGCTACTATTTCCACCGTTTTCGGGCATCTGGACGTAGTGTTTTCCAAGGACATGCTCGCCGGCGTTCCCTGTGGAAAGGGTGATTATCTGGTATGTGACTGTCTGATTAGCGCCGATGTCGCGCTTGGCCAGTATGAATGCTGGGCCGAGTAGTCATTGGAACGGTGCGTTTTCTTTCTCCCAAGGTTGCCCGGCGGCGTTTGCCGGAGTCTCTGAAGGGGAGTGGAAATACCAAGGATCGCAAGGCGGCGTCAGCGGGATTCCCCGATTTCCGTCGTGTCAGGAGATGGTGAGATCTCCATATGTGGGCTGATGTGTTTCCTGTATAGTTGTAGTATTGAGCCTCAATCCTCTGGTCCTTCCCCCACGAGCGGGTATGACGGGCCTTTCCCGCTTATGCTGGCTCATGGACTGGCAGGGCGGAAGCCATCACCGTATTGTTGAGATATGCGTTGAACTTATCGTATTCCGTTTCCGACAGACATCCAGGACACGACATCACGACCAACCGGTGTCCGTCGTATCCTTCGTGATAGGGCGGGTGGACGTGTGCGAAATCATTTGCCTTGTATCCGGCTTTCTCATAGAACGCCTTGCGATGGAGGGACGTCTCGTCCACTGGCGGGTCTATTTCCAGAATGATTGTTTTTCCTATTCGGTTCAGCGCTGCCAGTGTTTTCAGGCCATACTTCCTGTTGCGCATTTGCGGCAGGATGCAGAAGTGTTCGACATAGATGTGGTTTTCGGTTTCCCACCAGAGGATGATGCCCACCATTTCGTCATCATCATAAATGACATTGAAATGATATTCCTCGTTTCCCATGATTTTGACCTGTGAAGCGGCTTCCCTCTGTTCATGGAACGGAAAGCTGATCGCATACGATTCCATCGCCCTGGAGTATGGTTCTCCCTCGCAAGTCCGTAGCCGCTTGAACGTCATGTTGCCGATGTCGAGATCTTTTTGAGTCATCAGACGCCGCCTATGCCAATACTCATTGGACATGCTCCCATTATGCATAAAAAACACGTTCTTTGAAGGGGGGGGCGAAAAGTCAATGCGCAATAGCGCATCGGGTTCTTGTTCTGTCGGAGCTGTATGGAAATAGTCCACGTCGGCCTTGTTTTGTGCTCTGCCATCCACATTCGATGTCTTCATGCCGGCCGCAAACGCTGTTTTTTTGCGTGGTCGGACTTGGAGGCCTGGACTTTTCGGACGGTCTGGTGGGGGC
Source organism: Sphaerochaetaceae bacterium (assembly GCA_034114085.1). Taxonomy (GTDB): domain Bacteria; phylum Spirochaetota; class Spirochaetia; order Sphaerochaetales; family Sphaerochaetaceae; genus Spiro-02. The sequence continues at coordinate 9,727 of JAXEWB010000095.1, forward strand.
TGGAAAAATTGGGCGAGATGGACGTGTCTCCCGCCAGTGAAGAAAAACAAGGAATTTCTAGATCGTGCGGTAAAATTGCGCGGAACGATATTCAACCGTTATTTCAAGGCCAGATATCGTTTCAGGGGAAATGCGCAAAAATAGGGGGATGATCCGCCGTAATCATCTTGTATTTTGGTTCTTCAACGAAATTAATCTCGACGACGTTGCTGTAGTTCCGAGTTGAAAAGCGACGGATTGATTCCGTCGCTCCTACTTGTCGGGGCCCTTCACAATCAGAGGTCTTTTTGGCCCATTGTTTTTCCAGTTTGCCAAAAAGCCATCAATTTCACGTTTTAAATAAATCATGAACATCGCCTTGTGTAATATGATGACATAATACATTTCATGAGCGGATCAATGGTTGGATGCAACAAAACATGAGGGAATGCTATAATCAGAAAGAACTCCCGGAATTCAGATACATGCTGATTGTAAAGTGTTCCGGCTCCTGCCCACCTGAATGTATCTTGTCTATGATCTCCATTATTTTCTCTACCATGATGTTGATGTCATACCCATAGGAACTCAAAGAGGGGGTAAAGAAAGAACAGAGAAATGTATCGTCAAGGCTTATCACCCCGATGTCCCGGCCTATCGTCAGGCCATGTTTTTGAGAGAATTTGTATAGTCCGGGGGCGAAGAGATCATCATCAATGAAAAAAGCCGTAGGATAGGTGAAAGAAGACTTCGCGGTTTCCAGCTTGCTTTCCAGATCATTATTCGTATGCCCTTGTATGACTATGTCGTTATGGAATACTCCCAGTTCAGCGCATGCTTCATTGAAAGCTACTATCCGTGATGTGAAAGTAGGTTTTTCAATCATGCCTCTGACGTGGACAAGTTGCTTGTAGCCTTTTTTGAAAAGTCTGCCGACACCGTCTTTCACCGCTGCGAAGAAATCGATGGATATCGAGTTGAAATCTAAAAAGTAATCGTTGATCAGGATAATCTGCTTGTCGATCGCGGAATTGCGTCTTGGAAGATCGTTGTAACAGACTATGGCTATGTCGATTTCATTGCCAAGGATTGAATCTTCTATATAGGAATACCAATTCGGGTTGTTGTCGGTTTCAATGAGCAGGCACACATAGCTCTGTTTGCTGGATACCCGCCTGAGGTTGTGCAATATCCTGCTGAAAAACGGGTTCTCGCTGTCAGGAACCACTAATGCGATGTTCTTCGCATGTCCTGAGCGAAGAGATCTTGCGGCATGATTTACACGATAATTGTTCTCGTCGCACAGGGTGAGTATCTTTTCCGCGACGGCGGGGCTGACCCGGCCTTTCCACTTGTTTCTCAAAACCAATGAAACCGTAGTTTGAGAAACGCAGGCCAGCTCCGCGATATCATTGCTTGTCAATCTTTTGTCCATGATCTAATGATTATAACATATGAAATGAAATAAAAGAATAATAAGTTTTACGTAAAACTGTTTGATAGGCGCTGAATCATGCCTTGGAAATCGGTAAAAAATTATCAATTTATATTATCAAGATTTATGTAAAAAAAACTTGTTCATTTGAAAATGTCATGATACTTTAATGTGAGTACTACGTAAAACTATCAAGTGAGGTTTTGTCATGCAGAAAATTGCGATAATAGGTTACGGCATGATGGGCGCAAGCCACATGGCAGCTTTGAGAGCACTGGGCTATCCTGTGGAAATGGTGATGGGGCGAGATTTGCCAAGGACAAAAAGCTTTGCCGACGCTAACGGGATATTGGGGTATACCACGAATTTCAATGATCTCATTGAGGCGGGAATAGAAGTCGTTCATGTTTGTACCCCCCCTATGGGGCACTATGATGTCGTCAAGAAAGCATTGGAATCCGGGATGCATGTCGTCTGTGAAAAACCATTCGTATTCAATAAGGAAGAGGGTGAAGAACTTGTGCGGCTTGCGGCAGAGAAGAAACTCGTCAATGCGATTGGTTTCAATGTCAGGTTTCATGGCGCATGTATCAATGCCCGGGAACTTGGCCGAACCGGACAGTTGGGCGATGTCCTTCTGGTGAACGGATCGTATATGCAGGAATTCCATGCCCTGCCTTCTTTCTACTCATGGCGCTACCAGAAAGAGGCCGCGGGAGATTTCCTTGCTACGACTGAAATCGGGTCTCATTGGATTGACATTATGAGATACCTGACGGGAAGTGAAGTGGTGGCGGTCAGTGCTACGTATGGGAGCTTCTTCCCTGACAGAACCCTGGCCGACGGGATGCAGTATCCTGCCGGGACAGTGGAAGGAACGCCGTTCCATACAGACTCCGACAATGTCGCGCTGGTATCGTTCCGACTTGATAATGGAGCGTTGGCAAATATGGTCCTCTCTGAGATAACTCCGGGAAGATATAACTATCTGGATATCACGGTGACGGGAACCAAAAGTTCTTTCTGGTGGAATTCCGAGGATTTGAATCGTCTTCATGTCGGAAAGAAGAATTCTCGGGTCGAAGAGGAAGTGCTGGCGTTTGGCGACGGATTCAATGCCTCTGTGACCAACATGCTCAGAGAGGTGTATCGGGATATCGAGATCGGGAAGCCCAGTGAAAATGCGAAGTATGCGAAGTTTGCCGATGGATTGGCGAATACGATGATTTGCGATGCGATTTATAGAAGTGCAAAGAACAATTCAAGATGGGAGGAGGTACAATGAAGAATCCAGTTGTTTTCGTGACAGGAGCGGGAAGGGGTTCTGGAGAGGCTATCGCAAAACGATTTCTGAGGGACGGCGCGATAGTAGCTGCGTCGGATCTCAAGAAGCCGGAATGGGATGCCAGGGAATATGAGGCGAGGCTTATTCGTTTGGAAGTCGATGTTTCCGATGAAATGGCGGTAATCGCCGCCATACGGGAAGTCAACGCCAAGACCACGGGTATCAACATCCTGGTCAACAATGCCGGATTGTCGAAACCGGACACTCCGATTGTGGATGAAGATGTCAGTTCTTTGGAAAAGCTTTTCAAGGTCAATGTGGAAGGCGTCTTTTTCACGACAAGGGAGGTGGTTCGGAACCTTCAGGCGAAGAAACTGCCGGGCGCAATCATCAATGTGGCGTCCGTTGCGGGAAAAAATGGATTTCATGGATGCTCGTTGTATGGAGCGACTAAGGCGGCTGTGATTGGTTTTACGAGAAACCTCGCCCCTGAGCTTGGGCCCCATGATATCACGGTGAATGCGATTTGCCCGGGGAGCGTAGATACGCCGATGATTCTTGGCGTAATCTCGAATATCTCCAAGAACTCCGGGATGACTCTGGAAGAGGCCCGGAAAGCTATGGAAAGCGGCATCCCCATGAGGAGATTGCAGACTCCTGATGATGTCGCCGGACTTTGCGCTTTTCTTGCGTCCGATGATGCCAGAAATATCAGCGGTGAGAGCATGAACCTCGACGGTGGGGTGGTAAGGGATTGAATCGGGTTGTATTCAGCCCCCATAAAAGGAGAAAAAAATGAAGAGAAAAATCACTTTGGTTCTAGTTATGGCATTGCTTTCCGCAATGGTGTTCGCCGGTGGTTCCTCTGAGAAGGGCTCTACTTCAGGACAGTTCAAAATCGCGGTCATGTTTGGCGTAGGGGGATTGGGGGACCAGAGCTTTAACGATAATATCAATAATGCGATTGTCTCCGCGAAATCCCAGATGGACTTCGCATATGACTATGTAGAGCCCAAGGCTGTTTCTGAATTCGAGAGCTTTCTTCGTGAATTCGCCCAAGCCAAGGAATATGGGCTGATAGTAGTGGCTGGGTCGGATGCCGCTGACGCATGCTCGAAGATAGCCAAGGAATATCCCGACCAGCATTTCATGTTGCTTGATTCAGGGGCCGCCGACGCCAATGTGATGGGTGTCACATTCAAGGATAATGAATCTACATTCCTTGGAGGCTATGCGGCATCATTGATTACCCGGCGCAACAAGATCGGAGTTATCGGAGCGTTGGATATCGATGTAATCAACGGATTCATCGCAGGGTGGGAAGCGGGCGCAAAACATGGCAATCCTGATATTACGGTCTATCGTTCTTACTGCGGTGGATTCGCCGATCCAATCACGGCCAAAGAAATGGCAGTCCAGATGTACAAGAATGGTGCCGATATCATCTTTGCCGCGGCAGGAGGCTCTGGCCTCGGAGTATTCCAGGCCGCTGAAGAGACGGGAAATCTGGCGGTTGGCGTCGATAGCAATCAGAATCCAATCAAACCTGATTCTATCGTGATGAGCTGTGTGAGAAGTTTCACTGCGATTATGAAGAATGCAATTCAGAATGAGATGGATGGCAAGCTTCAAGTCGGTACGACGCTTCAGGTTGGAATTCTTGAAGATGCCGTTGACTGCACATTCGAGGGATCAAACGTTCCTGTCTTACAGTCTGTGAAGGATGCCGTCGAGGCGCTCAAGCTTGAGGTCAAGGCGGGAAAGGTCGCTATTCCTTCCAAGCTTAATTAGCCGAATGTTGGTATCCAGCGGTTCAGTCGTTTCTGGCCGCTGGATACGCTTCGTTACAAAGGGTGAGAAAGAATGCAGCTACTGTCTACCGAAGGAATCTCAAAGAATTTCGGAACGTTTTGGGCCAATAGAAAAATCTCGTTTCATCTTGATTCTGGAGAGATCATATCCATCCTTGGTGAGAACGGCGCAGGTAAAACGACGTTGATGAATATGCTCTACGGGCTTTATCAGCCTTCGGAGGGCAGTATATCCATCAAAGGGTCGAAGGTGGCTATCGGCTGCCCTAGGGATGCTATAGATATGGGCATTTCTATGGTGCACCAGCATTTTATGCTTGTCGACGCCCTTACCGTCATGGAGAACATCATTTTAGGCAATGAGCCGAAGAGCCGTTGTTTCATAGATACGGAAACGGCAAGAAAGAAGGTTGACGGCCTGTCGCAGGCGTATGGACTTGGGGTAAAGAGCGATTCGATGATCGGGAAGCTTTCAGTCGGAGAGAAGCAGCGCGTTGAATTGCTGAAGGCGCTTTACAATGATTGCGACATCCTGATACTGGATGAGCCTACGGCTGTCCTTACTCCGAATGAAGTCACAAATTTCTTTGATATTCTCAAAAGGCTCAGGGATGCGGGAAAGGGCATAATCCTCATTTCGCATAAACTCAGGGAAACACTGATGATTGCCAACCGTATATACATCATGAGGGCGGGGGAATTCATTGATGAGACGGTCCCTGAGCGATCTACGGTAGAGAGCTTGTCGGAGCTCATGGTAGGAAGGCCGTTGAACTCTGTGGTGTCCCGTGAGGACGTGGAATATGACAAGGTCGTCCTCGACGTAAGATGTCTGGATTCATATTCGGGAAAAGGAAAAGTCCTCGACAGTATCAATTTTAAATTGAAGGCGGGAAGGATATTGGGGCTTGCCGGCGTTGACGGCAACGGACAGACGGAACTTGTAGAACTTATCGTTGGAATGCGGGGAGCTGAGCGCGGGAATATATGCCTTGATGGACGGGACATCACATGTGCGAGCGTGAGGAAACGCCTTGACATGGGAATCGGCTATATCCCTGAAGATCGGCAGGCGAAAGGTCTTGTCGGCCAGTTTGATTTGGAAAAGAATCTTATTTTGGGGTATCAGCGAGACAAACGTTTTTCTGCGCACGGAATAATCAATTGGAAAAAAGTGCATGAATATTCCAAATCAGTAATCAACGCCTATGATGTGAGGTGCCGGGGCGTTCTTGAGAACGTCGGGGCGCTTTCTGGTGGGAACCAGCAGAAGGTTGTGATTGGCAGGGTTCTGGAAGCTGATCCAGAACTCATTATCGCGGCCCAGCCGACTAGAGGTGTCGACATAGGTGCGGTGGAGTATATTCATCAGAAGTTGATAGAGATGAGGAACCGGGGGAAGGGTGTCCTGTTGATATCCGCGGATCTTGACGAAATCCTGAAGCTCAGCGATGACGTCGCGGTGATGTATGAAGGGAAGATCGTATGCCTTTCGGAAAATGGGCGATATACGAAAACGGAGCTTGGCTCATTCATGACCGGCGGAAGAACAGAGGAGGTCGCGGATGAGTAAGATTGGATTTTCCAGAATCAGAGAAAGCAAAGCGTTCTATACCGTTTTTGCCTTGTTGCTTTCATTCCTAGTCGGGGCGTTGTTCCTGCTGGTTATAGGGTATAATCCGTTTTCTGTGTATAAGATTGTTCTAGATGGATCCGTGGGGAGCTTGTATAGCATATTTAAGTCACTGGCGAAGGCCACTCCGTTGGTATTCACAGGACTTTCTGTCTTTTTCGCAGATCGGGCGGGCCTTTTTAACATCGGCGCGGAAGGACAATTGCTCATCGGTGGAGTGACATCTGGAATCTTCGGGCATATATTTGCCAGTAGTGGGATGAATCCCCTGATTTCAATTATCCTTTGCCTTGCCCTGAGCTTTGTCGCCGGTGCCCTTTGGGGGCTTATACCAGGTTGGCTTAAAGCCTATTTCGGAGCCAATGAATTCATAGTGTCGATGATGCTGAATTATATTGCGGCGAGCCTTTGCGAGTATCTGGTGACATATCCCTTCCGTGGACCAGGGGTAACGGCCAAGACGAACCAGATGCCTGACGGCTACCTGTTGCCGCGTCTTGCGCAGGGAACACAGTTCAATCTAGGATTTTTCATAGCTTTGCTGGCTATCATATTGGTTTTTCTCTTCTTTAAATATGCATCCAAAGGACTGGAGATATGTACCATGGGGAAAAGCCAGCTTGCGGCGCGTGCGGCAGGCGTGGATATACGGAAGCAAACTTTATTCGTCTTTTTTGTCGCAGGGGGGCTTGCCGCCCTTGCCGGAGCCACGGAGGTACTTGGAATACATGGGTTCTTCGTCAGTGATCTTTCTCCCGGGTATGGATTCGATGGAATAGCTGTTTCCGTTCTCGCGCAGGGCAATACATTTGGAGTACTTCTTTCTTCATTGCTCTTTGGCGCTTTGAGGGCGGGAGGGTCAAGGTTGGATCTTAAATCGAAGGTGCCGTCAGAGTTCATAGTTGTGCTTCAAGCGGTCGTGATTGTTTTTGTCGCAACCCCCCGGTTGATTGAAAAGTTCCTCAAAAGGAAGGAGGCAAAGAAGAATGCTTGATACCATAGTAACGCTGTTGGGCAGTACAGTACGCATTTCGCTCCCGATTATACTCTGTGCGTTGGGCGCGATGTTCTGTGAGCGTGCCGGTGTCCTCAATATTGGGATGGAGGGGATAATGCTATTGGGTGCGTTCTTTGGTGCTTATGGAAGCTATATATCAGGGAATGCATATGTCGGTTTGTTTTTTGCCTTGGCCACAGGCTCCCTGCTTGGTTTGTTGCACGGTGTCCTGACAGTGAAATTCCACACTAACCATATCATCAACGGAGTGGCCATAAACCTGCTCGGAGACGGTCTTTCAATCCTCTTGTTGGTGATAATATGGGGCAACAAAGGCAAGTCAACGGAGGTCGTTGGCTTCAGAACTCTTGATAGTATTATAAAAAAGGATATTCCCGTTTTTTCAACGATATTCGGAAACCTCAATTTCTTATTCCTTCTCATGCTTGTATTAGTTATCATCTCATATTTTTTCATTTTTAAGACTCCGTTGGGATTGAGACTGCGTGTCATAGGTGATAAACCGCAAGTGGCCGATACAATGGGGATCAATGTAGAACGGGCCCAGATAATCTATGTCGTGATTGGTTCCGCCATCGCAAGTATTGCCGGGGCTTCTCTTTCAATAGGGAGCCTTCACTATTTCTCCAAGGGGATGGTCGCAGGGAGAGGCTATATGGCATTGGCCGCGATGGTCTTTGGAATGTGGCATCCTGTATTCATACTGCTTAGCGGCTTGTTTTTCGGCTTTGTGCAGGCAGTTCAAATGAGGCTGCAACTTTTCAATTTTCCCGTTCAGTTCATCGAGATGATTCCTTATGTCGTTACGATTGCAATGCTTGTTCTGACATCCAAGACGAACAAAGGACCGCAGAACGCAGGAAAGCCGTTCCAGAGGGGAATCCGTGAGTAGTGTGAAATATTTGAAAACAACATGTCAGCAGCGATGAGGGGGAGCAATGAACAGACTGGATGATGATTTGGCGTTTATCCTGAAATATGAAAACGTAGCATGGTACGAAAATGGTATGGTGAGAATGTTGGATAGGAGATGTTATCCGATTGCAACGGAATTTAAGGAATGCCATACCCATTTTGAGGTAGCGCAGGCTATTAAGGATATGGTTACTCAAAGTTGGGGGCCTTATTTCGCCGCAGGCATGGGAATGGCTCTCGCTGCGAAGGAATATGAGTCCCTGGGGTGTGAAGAGTATAGGGATGCCATGTCGAGCGCTGCATGGACATTGTCCCATGCGAGACCGACCACAACAGCTCATATGCAGGAGGTCGTTACCAACTGTCTGAACGCGGCGGTTAAGGCAAAAGAAGAAGGAAAGGACGGTATTGATGCCGCTTTCGACTCGGCTCTTGCGTATTATGAGGATGTCTATGCATACTGTGGCGCGATGGGTGTATTGCTTGCAGAACGAATTCCTCGGAATGGAATCGTGATGACGCAATGCTGGGCTGAGACCATAGTGGGGATGTTGTTGAAGGCGCTGAGAAAGAATGGGAATGATGCAAAATTCTTCTGTCCGGAGACTAGGCCTTATTTTCAGGGAGCCCGCCTTACGGCAAGCTGTATTTGCGACATGGGGTTTGATGTTACGGTCATTACTGACAATATGCCGGGATATGTGTTGAAAGAAAAGCATGTAGATGTCTTTACTTCCGCTGCCGATGTGATTTGCATGGATGGTACGATATGCAATAAAGTGGGGACGTTCCAGATAGCGCTCTGTGCGAACTACTACGGAATACCGTATTATGTGACGGGAAAGCCGAACATGGCTCATCCAGACGCCGCTTCTTTGAATATTGAGGAAAGAGATCCTGAACTTGTGCTTCATGCATTTGAGCAAAAGACGGTCATGGATGGAGTGAAAGGGTACTATCCTGCATTCGACATAACGCCGGCTTCTCTTGTTACGGGGTGCGTGACGGAGAAAGGTATTTTTCCGCCTGATGCGTTGCATGGATATTTCGAGATGTAATATGTCCGAAAGTTTCTATCCCAGAGGGGTAGGGAGAAATATTCTGTAAAGTTTGATTGGTTTTCTCTTCTATCCGATACTCCGCAAGCGCCTGTTCCGCCATCATGGTGTCCTGCAATCTGTATATTCAGTGAATCTCCGTATCGGGCAGGCCGGATTTGAACCTCTCCATGCGCATCGCGGACGTCCGGGCCTGCGAAGGACGGGAGCCTCCAGTGGGAAAGATGGACTTGCGGAAGAACCGCTACCATCCAGGGAAACAGCGTGGGGCGGGTCGCCGGTTCCCTGGGTATCCTGACAAAAAAAGAGCCAGCTTCGCGCTGACTCTTTTCATCCGTTTTCGGGCAGGCCGGATTTGAACCTCTCCATGCGCATCGCGGACGTCCAAGCCTGCGAAGGACGGAAGCGTCCAGTGGAAGGGTTGACTTGCGGAAGAACCGCTACCATCCAGGGAAACAACGTGGGGCGGGTCGCCGGTTCCCTTGGTATCCTGACAAAAAAAGAGCCAGCTTCGCGCTGACCCTTTTCATCCGTTTTCGGGCAGGCCGGATTTGAACCGGCGACCCCAAGTCCCCCAGACTTGTACGCTAAACCCCTGCGCTACTGCCCGGATTAAAGCCAACTGTATTGCAAGCTGACAAGCAAGGAACATACCACAGTTCCTCGAACATGTCAACAAAACGGGGAACATTACCTATAGCATATTCCAAACAGGCCGATTCATCATCCACATTCAAACGTTAGTCTGAAAAAACATCCAAACACATTTGCTTTACACCCAACGCCCCTTGTCTTTTCCACGCACTTTGATACAATCTGATGATATGGATGATTATTGCGTCGTCATAGGGGCTTCCAATCTCGATATATCGGGACATGCGGACTACGAACTGATCACAGGAGATTCGACTCTTGGCCGGGTCAGGACGAATGCGGGCGGGGTGGGGCGCAATATCGCTTGCAACGTCTCCAAGCTTGGAATCAAGACGTGCTTTCTGAGTGCATTGGGCGACGATGGTTTTGCGAAGATCGTCAAGGACCAGACGCAAAATGATAACCTGCGCTTGATCGCCAGAACTTCCAGACGGTTTCCGACTGGTGTATATCTGTTTATCGAGAATTCAGAAGGCGAGATGATCAACGCGGTGAACGACATGGCAATCAACGGGGAGATAGACATCCCGTTCTTGGACAATCATCGGACACTCATCGAACAAGCACCGTTGGTCGTGGTAGATACGAACATCCCCGCACAAAGCATCGGCCATATTTTGGAGATGAATTCCAACGTGGTCGTAGACCCCGTTTCTACAAAGAAAGCCCTGAAGCTGATTCCCTACTTGGACAGGATACGGATAATCAAGCCCAACTTGATTGAACTGGAAGCACTTTCTGGATGCGGGGAAATCACCGATAAAGAGAGCCTGTACGCAGCCATGTCTGTGTTGCTGGCTGCGGGCGTCAGGGAAGTGGTCGTATCCTTGGGCCGTCACGGGGCGGCCTATGCCTCAGCGCGAGAGTGGTTCATCATTCAAAGTCCACCGATGGAGAACATCACGAATACGACGGGTGCCGGGGATGCGTTCGTTGCCGGGCTTGCTTGTTCCCTTCTCAGGAAAACGACGCCGCAGGAGATGGTGAAGTCTGCCATCGCTTGCGCCATGCTAACCATACAGAGTGAAACGACAATAGCTATGGATTTGACAAAAGAAAGAATCGAGGAAATAAAACATGAATCAGTATTTGGATATCTCTCCTGAAATTAGAAAAGCGCAGGAGGCGAAAATGCCTATCGTGGCGCTTGAATCCACGATTATCAGCCACGGTATGCCGTATCCCAAGAATGTCGAGACCGCGTTGCTGGTGGAGAAAACCGTCCGGGACGCCGGAGCTGTTCCCGCGACGTTGGCGATCATACATGGTCGGCTCAAGGTCGGCTTGTCTGGCGATGAACTGGAATACTTCGGCAAGAAAGGGCCGCAAATCACGAAAGCGAGCCGTCGAGACATCCCGTATCTTGTGGCGAACAAGCAGGACGGGGCAACGACGGTCGCCGCGACGATGATTATTGCGGCCTTGGCCGGTATAGAAGTGTTTGCGACCGGGGGTATCGGCGGAGTGCACCGGGAAGCGCAGACAACTTGGGATGTCTCAGCCGACATGGAGGAGCTGGTGAAATCCCCGGTCATCGTCGTCTGTGCGGGCGCCAAGGCAATTCTTGACCTCAAGCTCACCCTGGAATATCTGGAGACGAAAGGCGTCAATGTGATCGGCTATCGGACTGACGACCTTCCAGCTTTCTATTCTCGGGAAAGCGGCCTGAACGTCACGTATCGGCTGGACACGCCGGAGCAAATCGCTGCGCTGTGGAAAGCTCAGAAGGAACTCGGTCTTGGACAGGGGGTGTTGGTGACGAATCCGATTCCGGAAAAAATGGGCATGGACAAGAACTACATCGAAGCCAAGATACAGATGGCCCTTGCGGAGATGAAACGGTTGGGAATCCATGGCAAGGATACCACTCCTTATTTGCTGGACAAGATACAAAAATTGACGGAGGGTTCTTCATTGGAGTCCAACATCTCCTTGGTGCTCAACAATGCGAGGCTTGCCGCGGCTATAGCGGTCGCGCTTAACTAAGCGCGAAAAATGGGGGGAGCATGGGGAACATCATCGATTATATCCTAACGGAGAAAAAGGACTTCCTTGAATGTCCCTTCAATGAAATCGACAGTTTGGTGCTGTCTCAAAGCGCCTACTTGCACTATGGCAGATTCGTATCGCCGGAATTTCCAGAGGATGGGAAGCCTGCGCTGACTTTGAGAACCATCTGCATCCCTGCGCATGCCGACGCCTTGCTGGAACGGGTCGGCAATGAGAAGAACAACGCACGGTTGATCGCGGCATTGGGGGAAAGTTCCCGGTTCCGGGATGTCATTCCAGTCTGCCATGTGGATACCTTTGACCCTTCCTCCGTAGAGCAGTTTTCCGCTACGACCTTTCTTTTGCCCGATGGTTCCGCCTACGTGGCGTTCCGCGGTACTGACGCGACGTTCATCGGATGGCGGGAGGATTTCAACATGGCGTTCATGACCCCGATTCCCGCACAGATTGAATCGTTGAAATATCTTCGTGAGACAGCCGACGCGCTCAATATGGGGCGACTACGTGTCGGAGGGCATTCAAAGGGCGGCAACCTCGCTGTATTCTCCTCGATGTCCGCGTCGGAGGCCCTCCAGTCCAAGATAACGGATATCTATAGCCATGATGGTCCAGGCTTCAATGAAAACATCCTGCTGGGCGAAGGGTTTGGACGGATACAGGGCAAGATACACAAGACGTTGCCCAGATCCTCGGTCATAGGTATGCTGCTTCAGCATCAGGAACAGTATCGCATCGTAGAAAGTACACGTTCGGGAATCATGCAGCACGATCCTTATTCATGGGAAATAGAGGAGGGGTGTTTCGTCTATGCGGAGGACCTGTCCCAAAGCGCCGCCCATGTGAACGCCTCCTTGAGCGACTGGCTTTCTTCATTGACGCTTGAGCAGCGGGAGGTGTTCGTAAATACGCTGTTTTCCGTCTTGGAGGCCACCGGGGCCGTGCGATTCCGTGATTTGACGACTGACTGGCAGTCAAAGGCCAAGGCGGTGTTGTCGGCCGCGAAGGACGTAGACAAGCAGACACAGCTCTTTGTGCTGAAAACTATCGGGCAGTTGTTGCTGGGACCTGTACGGTTCCTTGCGGAGTCATTGAAACTCCAGTTGGCGGGTGACGACCAGCGGTGATCGCTTTGCCGAAGATGCTTCCTTTCGGATAGGGAGACTTCAAAGGATGTTTTCTCGCCGTCTATTTTGCCGTCTTATGATCTGAACGCTGACAGCGCCAGTATTTTTATGACCGGAGCCGTTCTGGATGCGCAGATGGCCAGAATGGATTTTCTGGAGACGGCTGGCCACGGTATCGTGGTTACGTTTGTACTCTGGGACTAAGTTTTTTTCCTTCTTGTTCCTCACCTGGGTATGGCTGCGTATATTTTCAATAGCCGTTATGAAAAAAAAATACTAGTTTCTACAATGTAAGGGGAGCTGCTGGAGAGTTCCCGTCCGATATGTAGGAGAATTGTCGCATGTCTCAAATGACAAAAAACGCATTGGCGAATTCCTTGAAGAAACTGCTGGAAACAAAGACCCTTGAGAAAATAACGGTCAAGGAGCTTGTCGAGGACTGTGGTGTCAACAGACAGACCTTCTATTATCATTTCAGGGATGTCTATGATTTGCTTGACTGGATATTCATTACAGATGGAAGGGCCATCGTTCCTGAAAACCGCCTGGACGATTGGGAAGAGCGGGCTAGGGGTGTATTTGCGTATCTTGAAGACAACCAACAGTTCATTATCAATGCCTATCACAGTATCGCGAGGGAACATCTTGAACGGTATGTGGGGCGGGAGATGTACAAACTGATCTACACCCGAATACAGCTTGCTTCAACTGATTTGGAAGTTTGTGAATCAGACAAGCAATTCGTCGCCAATTTTTATAAATTTGCATTCACCGGGTTGATTTTTGAGTGGATTCGTTGTGGTATGCAGGAGAAATCAGAGAAAATTGTCGATAAGCTCGCTGTCCTCATGGGTGGGGCATTCCGTGGTGTTTTGGAAAAATTCAGCCAGAAAAACGTGTCGTGTTGAATCACCGCAAAGGGAAGCCTTCGACAGAGGAGAGTTCTTGTATTGTGAAACGGTACGTATCAATCTTCTGTCATAACTTTGATGAGGATTTTGGATCGGTGAATATTTCGCCATGGCGCCTGTATACATGATCTGACGCTTCTTTTTCGCTGTCCTGATCCTCATGTCCCGTTGCCGGTCCAGGGGTATGGAAATCCTGACAAATTCTTTTCAAGGGGCGAAAAACCATCAGTGACCATATGCTTCGTATATGTATATATTAGTGGAAAGCTAGGTATTTTTCTGGTATTTTCTATTCTTTCAGTAAAATCCCATAAACCTATAGTTGGTTTTTCCTGCGCCTATTTCAGATATATTGTTCATCCTCGAGGTTTCTACTTGAAAGAAAAAGGTCTATGTCGTACACTGTCAACACTAAACTTCTTAAAATGAGAGAAAAGACTATGCAACTGAATTGCAATGGTGTTATGATATGTCATATGAATAGGACGAGACGGGTAATTGCTATGCTGTTGGTTGGAATCGTTTGGATTTGTAATCTAGCCGCATTCCAATTTTCACCTTTGGAGCAGGTGTTTTCCCCTACTGGAGCTGAAAGCACGAAAACGTATACGATTGTCAATGATTCGGATGACAGCATCGCCATCGAGATAAGCGCGTTGACCCGGGATCAGGACGAATTGGGCAATGAGCTGAATACGAGCGCCGCCGCATATTTTTCCATCGTACCGGCGAAAGTCATCGTAAAGCCCCAGAGTACACAGATCGTACGCGTGCAGTATCGTGGGCCGAAGACGGTTACTAACGAGCTTGCGTTCAGATTGCGTGCAGAGCAGATACCGTATTCCCAAGGCAAGAACGCACAAGACAAGGGAATGTTCAATTTCCTGTACGTCTATACGACGAGCTTGTATGTGAACCCGTCGCGCCCCATTGAGCGCGCTGGTGTTCAGAAAGTAGCTACCGCCGTAGAGGAAGACGGAACGACTGTGTTGGCCGTTACCGTAACCAATACTGGTAATGTTCATCAACTCTTGATTGACGCAGAACTCGTCATAGCGGACAGCGTCGGTAATACCGTTACGCTAAATGGTGCGGAAATGCTTCCCGGTATCGACGGCATGAACCTGCTTGCGAAGAAAACCGTCACGAAGCATATTCCTTGGCCGTCTGAACTTGCGCAAGGTGACGGAGTAACCTATAAAGCCACATTGTCCTACAGCAAGTAGGTTGTGGCCGGCATCCTTGGTCGATGTTTCTTGCCCCGTCCGATGCAGGTGGAGAACTCGTTGAAGTATTTCCACCGTTACGTATATCCGACCGGGTGGCATCCTGAGGTTTCATGAAGAGGGGAGTCGGAATGAAAAGCAGACGTGGGCATACCATAGTCTTGTTGAGTCTTTTGGCGGTGATGTTCGTGTTTTTCGCTGCCTTCCTCAAGACATGTATGAACCATGCCTCGCAAGTCGAGCCAGTGCCTGCGGTAGTGCGGCCCGCAGAACCTGTTTTCCAACCAGAACCTTCCGTTCCCTCTCCTGCGTTGGAGCCGGAACCGGTCATTGAGGCTCCGCTTCCACCTGTTGAAATTTCAGAACCAGTAGCGGAAGTTCCTGTCGCCGTACCAGTGCCCGTATTGGAGCCTGAGCCGGCGTTTATTCCTGAAATTCCTGTGGACATGGTATCGGAGCCGGTCGTTTCCCCGCCTGTTCCCGAGGCGGTGTCCGAGCCGGAGGCTTTGCCCGTGCCTGAAGCTGTGCCGGTCGCGGAGCTGGAGCCTGTGCTGCCGTTGGTGTCCGAGCCAGTGGCAAAAGCCATCGCCCCCGCGCCGACGTTTGCGTCGCAGCCTGCGGTCAGGGTCGTTGCCGTTCCTGAAATTCCGGTTGAGCCTCTTGAACCACGAGTGCCGGAGGCGCCTTTCCTGTTCGAGCCTACAGTATATACGATGGAGGATTGGTATACCTTCTTCGCTACTCCCGAACCCGTCTCGCAGTCCGGCGACGATCCTTTCGCCGACTTCTTTGTTTCTGGTGAAGATTCCATAGTCTATGATGACGGTCTGTATTACATGGGGCTCTATATCAACGATGAATACGCCGGTGACATAGAGGTGCTGCTTGGAGCGGGCACGCAGTCGCTCAACAGCGCCGAATTGAGCCTGATGCTCAGTGAAATGATTACAAATGAGGCGTATCAGGCAATTTTTGGGAATAATGAAGAGTATGTCTCGTTGAGTCGGCTGACTGAGCTTGGCATTTCCGTAGAGTACAATCCTTCCCTGTTCGTCGTGCGCTTGGTATTTGGCGTTGATATGATGCCGGTTCGCAGCATTTCGGTGAGTTCCAGCTACATGTCCCGGCGCGACCGTTATTCGCTCAGCGGGTCGGAAATCTTGTCTCCCGCGAAGTTCTCCTGGATATCGCATCTATCGCTCTATTCTTTGCTTGATGTGAACGCTGGTGTAGTCAGTACGTCCCAGCTGTTCTCGATGTCCGTAACGAACAATCTCTCTATTCTCGGTGTGGGGCTGGACTTTACATATCAGGTGAACCAAAATTCCCCCTATTTCCATTTCAGCTCTTGGCGGGGATTCTATGATTTCGCCGATCAGAACATCCGTATGTCGTTCGGCAATATCGGCAGCGGTATCGGCAGCTATAGCGGTACGAGCTTGGGGCTTTCCTTTGAGAAGAACTATTCATATGGGACGGGATCCGCCAAGAGCAGCCAATATGAGCAGACGATTACGCTGCAATATCGGTCTACAGTCGAAATCATCATGAACGACCGGTCGGTGTTCAAGCGAGAATTGGCCGCCGGTACATATCGCTTACGGGATTTCCTCTTTAGCCAGGGCGCCAACTCTATCGATGTTATCGTAACCCCAGTCGATCCCGCCGACGGTGAGGAGTATACGCTCCATATGAATCTGGGATATGACTCCCGGCTGCTTGCCAGGGGAGAATCCCTGTGGGGCGTGAGCTTCTCATTCCCGCGCGATATCGTCGCCAAGGGTACTGGAAGCGGTCTGACCATCCCATGGTTCAATGACCGGGAGCTTGACTACCAGTTCCAGAATTTCTCCGCCCAGTATTGGCAGCAGACAGGTATGGCTGATATATTTACGCTTTCATCCACCTTCTCCATTACCAGGGGGTTGTTCCTGAGCAATTTCTCCGGCGTCCTCGCTACTACGTTCGGTACATTGCAGGGGGCTATGGCAGTAAGCCTCAGTCCCCTTGGCCCTGGTTACAGCACGAAATTGAGCCATAGGTATTCGGCGTCCAACTCATGGTTCGGCTCAATCGATACAAGCGTAGGATATACCAACAGCACGTATTCAGTTTCTCAAAGGACTGGCCAGACGCCATCCGTCGGCTTGTTGACGGGCTCCCTGTCGTTCTCCGGGCGCATTGGCAGTCTCCTGCGGTTCTCCGTTGGGAGCAATATCACGCTGCCTGTGGATACCTTCTCTCCCGACTGGTCAATCGTCACTTCCGTCGGCATGAGTCCCGTGAAGGGGCTGTCGATTTCAGGCTCGTTCACCGCTACTGCGACACGTTACCAACCGGATAAACCGACCATCCGGGGTACATTGAGCGTCAGCTATTCCTTTGGATCGAGCGCTTCAATTTCCGCCAATACTGATTTCAATACCGGCAATTCTCTCAATGTTTCGTGGCGCCCCGGCTCCAAGAAACGCGATACGTTGCAACTGAACCTCAGCGGGATCAATTTCTCAGACTTGCTCAACCACAATCTATTGCTTTCTTGGTCCCATGTCGGCGATTTGTATTCGATGTCTGTACGGCAGCAGTTCTACAATTCGTACAAGCGTTCCGTGACAAGCCTGTCGTTGAACACCAGCTTTGTATTCGCAGACGGCGCATTCGGCATGGCTCGGAGCATTTCCGATAATTTCCTGCTGGTCAAGCCTACCGGTACCCTGAAGGGGGGGGCGGTTTCCGTTGGCCGTTCCATGGATTCTTCCCCGACTGTATTGAAGACGGCATTGGGTTCAGCCGTCTACAACAACATTTCCAGTTATACCCGCAATAATGTTGTGGTGTTCGGTTCAAGTGATTCCCTGTTCGGTAGTGGCAGTACGTTCGTTTACGAAATGACGCCCCGCTCCAGGCAGGGTTTCGTCGCCCGAATCAGCATGCAGCCGTCGTATACCGTCAGCGGTCGCCTGTTCAAAGCCGATGGTGAGCCGTATGTGCAGTATTCGTCTCCCGTATATCGGATTGGCATAGGGGATGATGGTCTTCCCGTCCTGACACCGGTCGATGAATACTACCTCTTTACCGATCAGGAGGGACGGTACATCATATCTGACATTCAGCCTGGGCAGTATATGTTCGACTTGCAGGTCGGAGATGATTGGTATGCCGTGCGGTTTGATGTTCCTGAATTCAGCGAGCATGACAAGGCGGATGCCAACGTCCTGATTTACAGTGACTACTATGTCGGGGCCAAGGCGCGTTCAATTGATTATCAGGTACTCGATGAAACCGGCGATCTGGTTTCCAATACCGAAACGGATGTATTCGGTACGTTGCTCGCCGATGAATACAGCTTCGTCGTCTTCATTCGTCTGGAGGACCGGCTTTCCGAGCAGGTCTTCTGGGATACGATTTTCCCGATGTTCGACAATTCCTTTGAAACGGATCCCTTCTTTGCAAACTCTGAATCTGGCGCCAGCACGGCTTCAACTCCTGTAGACCAAAACGCGGTGCCCGCTGAAATTGAATATGTTCCCCAAACTTCAGTGGCTCCTTAAACGGGTGCGATGATGTCTAAAAGAGCTTTTGCGGCCATTCTGTCACTGCTCCTAGAGCGTGGTACGGGTAGTTTTTAGCTTTTTATTAGCTATTGGGTCGCATCACAGCGATAATGTGAAACTATTTAACGACATGATAATGAATAATCCGAGCTATGCATGGCTGACGGTTCCGCAGAGCTGATGGTGCAATGTGGAAGAAAGTGAATGCCATAGGTTTTGCATGCTGGATGAAAATTGTTCCTCTTGTCCGTTCTTGAATTTGCAATAAAATTCGTTTCTGTGGGTTGATATGTCTTTTTTTAAACAATGCAAGAAATTAGATGTAACTGATATCCATGTTTTCCGGCTGTTGACATCTCGGAAAGAAAGGTTCAGTATGATGATACCTAAGATAGTGATATTGTACGGCGAATCAGCTTTTTGAGGCTTTTTCAAATCGTCTGTCCTTGGTTTGCCGTATTGGCTGGGGGGCTAGAATATGCAAAGTGAAGTCATCAGCGACATACTCGCGGTCGAAGATCGCGCGGAACGGATTGTCGCGGACGCAAACCAAGCGGCGCGAGATACATTGGCGTCAGCCGACGCCCAAGCCTCTGACATTGTGCGAAAAGCGATTGAAGACGAGCGGGAACAGGGACGTCAGGCAATCGCTGATGCCGAGGCCCGCGTAGCGGAGGCGGTTCAGTCCTACGAGGAACAGTTGAAAGAGGACTATTCCGCTGGTTCTGCATTGGCTCTGGTGGATGTGGACGCGATCGCGGGCAAGATCGTCGAAAAAGTGTGCTCCACTATGTTCCATGGACAGAGAGGACCGCGTTCATGAAAAGTGCGGCCGCTCGCTATGGGTTCATCAATGCGAAATTGCGAGCCCGTATCGGTCTGATGCTGGAAGACCATGTCATCAACGACATGATGCGTTCTGGTTCGCTTGTGGAAGCTGTTCAGGTCCTGCGGGATACGCAGTACGCTCCTGTGGCCGCGGCCTATGACAAGACCGGGGACCTGCAGCAGATGGAGCTGGTCCTGTTGCAGGGTGAAATCGCCATGTATGAAGAGGTCGAGAAATATCTTGAAGGCTCACCTGCAACATTTGTACGGGTTCTGCTTGAAAAAATTGAAATCGACAATCTGAAGAACGCGATTCGTCTGTGGTACAGCAATATCATCAGGCATCACAGCATCAGTTATCGGAGCGCCTACATCTTTCAGGAGATGATCGCTCACCCAATCGACTGGCTCGGCGTATTGAACGCCGTACAATGGGATGAAGTCGTTCTTGCTGTCAAAAATACTCCATATCATCAGGTTCTCGCAGAATTTACATTCGATGCCATCGGGTCTGACGGCTTGTTTGAAATGGAGATGGCGTTGGACCGCCTGTGGTTCAGCCGATTGTGCGACCAGGCCAGGCATCTGTCCAAAAGGGACCGTGATACCGTTGAAGCCGTTTACGGCGTGGATATAGATTTGAAGAATGTGCTGATGCTGGTTCGGTTCGGCTGGTACCATAAGCTTTCCTCCGAGCGTTTGCGGAAATTGTTGATTCCTGGCGGAACAATAGCCCGCAGCAAGGAACTAGAGGCTTTTCTTTCCATGGATGCCTCCAACCGCAACCCCTCGCTGTTGCTTTGCCGCAGATATGCCGACCTCGCCAAAGAGACGGATGAAATCGCCAATCAGCAGAAACCACTTTCCGATAGTACCGACAGCAAGGTAGTCGAGCGCAAGAATGAAGTCATCGCCGCCCAGACCCTGCGTATTGAGCAGTATCTGGGGCGAATCAGGAAAAAGGAATTTCTCGAAATACTTTCAGGCTATCCTTTCACGATAGGTGTCGTATTGGCTTATTTTTTCATATATAAGCATGAGGATCAGATGATCCGTGCCGTGATCAGCGGGAAATACTATGGTTGGAGCGAGGATCGCATCAGGGAGGTTATGGTATGAACCTGTTCACCAGGCCAATGAAACTGCTCACCGCGGTAGTCCTGGAAGGGAATACCGAGGAAGTCGTCAAGTCTCTGCTTGAACTCGGGGCGCTGGATTTCGTAAAGATAGACCAGCTTCCGCCACAGCAGATGGCGAAGTTGACGACACGTGCTTCGTCTGTCAGCCGGGCGGCCATGGAGGATCTCCGTCATCGGGTGGAGGCTGTGCTGCGCCAGGGCGATACGGTTCTGCCCGCGGTGGAGAAACTCGATGTATCCCAGCTGGCTTCCTTGGATATGGACGGCTATCGCCGGATGCTCGATGAGTTGTCCTCCGCGCTGTTGCAATTGAAGGATCAACAGAAAGAATCCAATCAGAAATTGCTTGGCATTGAGGAACTAGAGCGGTATATCAAGGAAGAAAAGCTGCAGTATATAGATTTGCGCGTCGGCGCCTTTGAACATGGTGCTGCGCAGGACGTACAGTCGCGGTTGGCGCCGATAGGTGGAGTCGTCCTTGAAGGAGATGGCGCTGACCCGTCGGTCGTGCTTACTCTGCGCCGGGACGCCGCGAGGGTCAATCCATTGCTTGACAAGTTCGGTTGGACGGAGAGTTCCGATGTCCACGCTCAGAAAGCGGGGTTGCGGCGCGCGCTTGTCCGTCTGGAAGCGGACCGGCTTTCCGTCGTAAAAAGCAGGGACGATTTGCAACGCCAAGTCGTGGACATGATTACCCGGAGAAAGGTCGATTTGACCAATATTTGGTGCAATCTCCGCCTGCATGAGCTGTGCGATCAGATTAGGTCCTATTTTTCCTATACGCGCAATACGACGTTGTTTTCTGGCTGGGTTCCTACGGATATGTCCAGTCCGGTTGAGGACGCAATCAGAACCGCTTCAAACGGGCAGTGCGTGATTGAATGGACCGATGCCGGTAGCCTGCCGCGAGAGCAGGTGCCCGTGGCGGTGACTTCCCCTCGATTGCTCAAGCCGTTCCAGCGAATGGTCGACAACTACAGCGTTCCCGAATACGGGACTATCAACCCGACTCCGTTCGTAGCGGTGGCGTACCTGTGTATGTTTGCGCTGATGTTCGCCGATGCGGGGCAAGGAGCCGTTCTGCTGTTGATCGGCCTGCTGGAATCCTGGCTATACAAGAAGAATCCGCTGCGCAAGGAAGGAATGCTCACCGCCAACGTCTGCAACCTGTTGGTCTACCTCGGTTGTGCTTCGATTGTCGGGGGGGTGCTGTTCGGTTCTTATTTCGGGCATCCATGGTTTCCTGCGGTATGGTTCAACTACCATGCTGTCGTCGAGGGAGGGACGTCCGGTTCCGTCCAAAGTATCTATGACATTCTCGGTATTACCATCAAGTTCGGCATCGCCATCATCGGCCTTGGTCTGATTCTCAACTGGATCAATCTGTTTCGCAAGAAACAGTGGTTTACGTTATGCCTCGACAAGAACGGTCTGGTCGGCGGCTGGCTGTTCGGAGTCGGTGTCTGGGCGGGCTTCGCGTTCGTGGCGAGCGGCTACCGGAGCCTTCCGTCCAGCCCGTTCCTCAAATGGGGTGTCGGCGTTCCCGTAGTGATCCTTCTGTTCAAGGGGATCATCGGGTATGTCTTGGAACGCAAAGAGGGGGGGGCGACAAAGCCTATCGGCTCGGTTGTCATGGACGATATCATGGAATGGCTGGTTGATTTGCTGGAGATATTCAGCGGATTCCTTGCCAATACGCTGTCGTTTATGCGGGTGGCAGGTCTGGGGATCGCCCATGTCAGCCTCATGGTCGCCTTCGCCGACATGGCCGATATGGTCGGCGGTGTCGGAGGCATCGTAGTGCTTGTCGTCGGCAATGCGCTGGTCATTGCGCTGGAAGGGTTGTCGGCGGGTATCCAGTCGTTGAGGCTGAACTATTATGAATTCTTTACGAAGTATTTTACTGGCAAAGGTATCGCCTACGAACCCGTAGGGCTGAGAACCGAAGTCAGGGAACGATAATATAGTAATGGAGGGTTGTAAAATGACCACATACGCTTTTAGAAGGAAAGTGGCGCTGTCTTTGGTGATCACGGTATTGTTGATGCTCGCTTCAGGTTTTCTGTTCACTCCCCCGTTGTTCGCTGCCGATGCCGCTGCGACGGCCGTTGACGCCGGTGCGAAGAGCCAACTGATGTGGGTCTGCCTTTCCGCGGCGATCGCCTTCAGCGTTGGAGCGCTGTCCGCCGGTATCGCCATCAGTAACGTCGGTTCCGCCGCCATGGGCGCCATCAGCGAAAAGCCCGAGATCGCAAGCCAGGCGTTGATCTTCATCGCGTTGGCGGAAGGTCTTGTTGTATTCGGTTTCATCACCGCGCTGATGATTCTTGGAAAGGCCTGATGGAATATTTCGTCATCGGCGATGAGGATACCGTACTGGGATTCAATCTGGTAGGGGTATCCGGCATGAGTGCCGCGAATGCGGAGGAAGCCCGCGCGGCCTGGGGCAAGGCTTTGGAGAGCAATCAGACCGGTATCATCGTCATCACGGATGAGGTCGCTAACCTGATTCGGGAAACGGTGGACCGGTATCTGTTCTCAGAGACGTTCCCGTTGGTCGTTGAGATTCCCTCGCCTCGTGGGGACGGTCACAGCCGGGATCTTCGTACGCTGGTGAATGACGCCATAGGAGTATCGTTATGACGACCGTTGTAGGACAGGACAGCCGATTGCTCGATGGAATCATCGCCGAAGCCGAGGCGAAGGCGACGCAGATCATCGCCAGTGCGGAAAAAGAGGCTCAGGAGAGAATCGACGCGGCCAGGGACAAGGCTGAGCATGAGCGGCAGATAGAACGAAAGGCGAATGCGCTTCGGCTTGAACAGGTGCGGCTGAAGGGCGAGTCTACGAAACGAAATGCGTCTCGTAAAGCCGCCTTGCACCGAATGGATGTCTGCTACGATGTTATTATGGATCGAGTACGTGACAAGCTGCTCTCTTTTTCGGAAACTGAAGATTTCAAGCGGATTCTGGTGGATTGGGTGGCTGAGGCGGCCATCGGCTTGGATCTTCCGAAGGCCAAGGTCAGCAGTTCCCTGAAGGCGCCCGTGACGGACGACATGCTTCGGAGCGCAGAAAAGCAAGTCAAGGAATTTACTGGTGCCGACATATCCCTTTCTTTGGATACCAGGCCCACGCAAACCGTCGGTGTGATAGTCTCCTCTCCTGATGGAAAGGTGTCATATAACAATCTGGTTGATGTCCGGCTGCGCCGGTTCGACCGAGATATCAAGCAACTGGTGGAAGAAGGGACATGCAAGGCAGAATAGTCGGACAAGTCAAGCGTGTGAATGGTCCGGTCATTACGGTGAAGGGCATAACCGACGCCATGATGATGGAACTGGTGCGCATCGGCGAACAACAGTTGATTGGCGAGCTGGTCAAGCTTTCCGGGGACGAGGCTGTGGTGCAGGTCTATGAAGACGCCACCGGCATCGCGCCCGGCGACAATGTATATGGCAGTGGTATGCCGCTGTCCGTGGAGCTTGGCCCCGGTTTGATCGGGACCATCTACGATGGTATCCAGCGTCCGTTGGAAGCGTTGCAGAAGCTTGGTGGGGTGTTTATCACCCGGGGACTAAGCAGCCCGTCGCTTGACCGAAACAAGAAATGGCATTTTACGCCGGCGGTGACGGCTGGTGATACCGTATCCTGTGGAGCTACGGTAGGGACTGTGCAGGAGACGGAGCACGTCTCCCATAAGATCATGGTTCCTCCCATTCTGGAAGGACATATGGAAAGCGGCGCGACGGTGGTTTCCATCGTCGGGGAAGGCGACTATACCGTTGAGGATACGGTGGCCGTACTTGCCTTGTCCAATGGTTCGACGTTGCAGGTAAAGCTGATGCAACGTTGGCCGATCAGGGTTCCCCGTCCCGTAGCCGAGCGCAAGCCATTGGTGCAGCCCCTTGTCACTGGACAGCGGGTCATCGACATGCTGTTTCCGCTGGCGAAGGGCGGTACGGTTGCGATTCCTGGTGGCTTCGGCACGGGAAAGACCATGACTCAGCATTCAATCGCCCGTTGGTGCGACGCTGACATCATCGTCTATATCGGTTGTGGTGAACGTGGCAATGAGATGACCGACGTTCTCCGCGAATTCCCGAATCTGGTTGATCCCCGTACCGGGCGTTCCCTGATGGAACGCACGATCTTGATCGCCAATACCTCCAACATGCCGGTGTCGGCCCGCGAGGCGAGTATCTATACTGGTATCACGATGGCTGAATACTACCGCGACCAGGGATATCATGTCGCGATCATGGCCGATTCCACGAGCCGATGGGCCGAAGCGTTGCGCGAATTGAGCGGACGTATGGAGGAGATGCCTGCGGAGGAAGGGTTCCCCGCCTATCTGCCGACCCGTATCGCCGAATTCTACGAACGCGCTGGATACATGAAGACGCTTGGGGGCGAGGAGGGGTCCGTATCGGTGATTGGAGCCGTCTCCCCTCCCGGCGGAGATTTTTCCGAGCCTGTCACCCAGCATACGAAACGGTTCGTCCGATGTTTCTGGGGGTTGGACCGCGCATTGGCCAGCGCCCGCCACTATCCCGCCATCAGTTGGCTGGACTCCTATAGCGAATATGTGGGCGAGGTCGCCGCATGGTGGAACGACCACAGCGGCGGCAAGTGGCTGGAGAACCGCCAGGCGATCATGGAACTCTTGCAGAAGGAAGTTCGTCTCCAGCAGATTGTCAAGCTGGTCGGCCCCGACGCCCTGCCCGACAGCCAGAACTTCATTCTTGAAGTCTGCAACCTGTTCAAGACGGCGTTCCTGCAACAGAACGCTTTCGATGAAATCGACCGCTATTGTTCAATTGACAAGCAGGTTCGCATGTTGCAGATTATACTCCGCTATTGGGAGCTTGGTGGTGCCGCCATCGCAAAGGGGGTCCCGATGGCGAAGGTTCGCCGGCTGAAGGTCGTTCAGGAGCTGGCCCGCATGCGTTTCACCGTGAGCAACGACGATGCCGAGGCCCTGGACAAGCTGGAGCTTCGCCTGGAACGTTCGATGTCCCAGTTGGGAGGTCTCTATGATGGACAATGATACATTGCTGGCTCAGGCTGATCGCCGTCTGCTTTCCGGAAGGGAATACCGTGGCGCAAGCCGGATCGACGGTCCGCTGGTATATATGCGCAACACCCATCCAATAGGATATGGCGAATTGGTCGAGGTCGTCAGCCCCGATGGCGGTCACCGTTCCGGTCAGGTCCTCGATACCAGCGACGACGTGGTGGTCGTCCAGGTGTTCGAGGGGACCAGTGGCCTGACGCTTCCCGGTACCGCGATGCATTTCATGGGCGAGCCGCTGACGCTTGGTGTCAGCGAGCAGATGCTCGGACGCGTTATGAACGGACTTGGACAGAGCCGTGACGGGGCTGCGATGCCTCATGCCGACGCCGAACGCGACGTGAACGGCGTTCCTGTGAACCCGACCGCCCGCGAGTATCCCCGCGATTTCATCCAGACCGGTGTATCTGTCATAGACTGCATGACGACGCTGATTCAGGGGCAGAAGCTCCCTATCTTCAGCGGCAACGGCCTTCCTCACAACCAGTTGGCCGCCCAGATCGTCCGCCAGGCGAAGGTCCGGGGTGGAGAAGGGGACTTCGCCATCGTGTTCGCCGCCATGGGGGTCAAGTATGATGTCGCCCGTTACTTCATCGACAGTTTTGAGCAGACCGGCGTTCTGGACAATGTGGCGTTGTTCCTGTCTCTGGCGGACGACCCTTCGATTGAACGCACCATCACTCCGAGGACTGCGCTGACCTTGGCCGAGCATCTCGCCTTTGACAAGGGCAAGCAGGTGCTGGTCATTATGACTGACATGACGAACTACTGCGAATCGCTCCGTGAAATCTCGACGTTGCGCGGTGAAATCCCGTCCAGGAAGGGGTATCCCGGCTATCTCTACTCGAATCTCGCCGAGCTGTATGAACGTTCGGGCAAGATTACCGGTCGTTCCGGATCCATCACCCAATTGCCGATATTGACGATGCCCAACGACGACATCGGCCATCCAATTCCTGATTTGACGGGGTATATCACCGAGGGGCAGATCGTATTCGACCGCGATATGAACGGACGAGGAATCTATCCGCCGATCGCCTGCCTGCCCTCCCTCTCCCGGTTGATGAAGGACGGCATCGGTGAGGGGATGACGAGGGACGACCACCCGCATCTGTCCAACCAGCTGTTCGCCTCCTATAGCCATGTAAAGGATGTCCGCAACCTGGCTTCCGTCATCGGTGAAGAAGAACTGACTTCGCTGGACCACCAGTATCTTGAATTCGGTGATTTCTTTGAGAAGAAGTTTGTCAACCAGGCGTTCGATGAAGATCGTTCCATCGAGCAGACCCTCGACCTTGGTTGGGAGGCGTTGTCGCATCTGCCTGTGGAAGAACTGCAACGTTTGACCGACGAAGAGATTGAGGTCCATTACCAGGGGTAGGGTGAAGCAATGAATACCGGCATCGCACCGACACGTAGCAACCTGCTCAAACTGACCGAAGACCTGAAGTTCGCCAGGCTGGGTCATGAGTTGCTTGACCAGAAGCGTTCAATCCTGGTTGTTGAACTGCTGACTCTGGTAGATCAGGCGGTCGATTATCAGAGTCGGGTGGATGACGCTTTGTCCGAAGCTTCCAGGTCGTTGCAGAGCGCGGTCATGCATATGGGACGCCTCAAGTTGGCGAATCTGTCCGGGGCGGTCAATATCACGACCTCCATCGAAGTCGGCGAGCGAAGGGTCATGGGTGTCCGTTTGCCGAAGGTTGATACGACGTTCAGCGAGCATGGGCCCTATTTCTCCCCTGAGGGGACGAGCCTGCTGGCAGAAGTCGCATTAGACAAGTACCGCGACGCATTGGAGCTGATGGGGCGTCTCGCTGAACTGAAGGTTTCCATCATGCGGTTGGCCCGCGAGGTCAAGAAGACCATCCGCAAGGTCAACGCGCTGGAGAAAATCGTCATTCCGGAGACCGAGGCCACGCTCGCCTATACGCAGAGCCGTATCGAGGAGGCTGAACGTGAGAGCTTCATCCTGCTTAAGACGGTGAAGGACCGTCTGCAACGCACCAGGGAGGCGGCTGATGCCGCCGCGGCCTTGAAGCAGGCCTCTCTCTCCACTCAAGCGGCGAATGTTTCTATTCCGTCGAAACGAGGTTGACGCTGGTTTCAATTATGGAGAGAAAACGGTCTTGGCGATATCATGACGTTTTTCTGGTGACGGAAGTTTTTCCTTCTGTTACAATTATCAGGTAGTCGTCATGCGGGCCGGTTGCGTAATGCGTCGATTCTGGTCGTTCATCGGTTGTCGCAGGTTTTGAAGTTTTTTGATATTGGACAGGCTTCGGAAAGGAAATTGTCGTTCAGTCGAGAGGCAAGGAATGGGCGTAGCAAGCTACTGGATTTGTTGCCTGACGTTATTGGAACGA
Source organism: Sphaerochaetaceae bacterium (assembly GCA_034114085.1). Lineage (GTDB taxonomy): Bacteria > Spirochaetota > Spirochaetia > Sphaerochaetales > Sphaerochaetaceae > Spiro-02. Next base: position 37,747 of record JAXEWB010000095.1, read on the forward strand.
TAAAATATGGCCTGTAAGTTTTGTGAAATGGATTGCTGGGTGGAGTAAGCGCGAGGCGATCAATGCAGTACGGCTGCATGATTGAACGTTGCGACGCCGCCAGAGCGGCAAGAAGTGGCCTGTGGGTTTTGCGAAGTGGATTGCTGGGTGGAGTAGAAGCGAGGCGATGAATGTAGTGCGGCTACATGGTTGAACGCTGCGATACCGTCCAGACAGCAAGATGCGAGCAAAAAAGGAGTAGTGGAAATGACTGTGCCTTTTCATGACATTCTGGTATATCTTGACGGTTCCGAAGGTTCCTTGACCGCCGCCATGTATGCCATCATGCTTGCGAAGTCGACGGGAACTCAGCTTACGGCGATGTACGTGGTGAATACCAAGGCTATCAGCGAATTGGTCAAAGCTCGTGTGTTCGTCGATGTCGAACGCCAGGAATACCTGAGTGATCTAGAGGCTGACGCCGACCGGTACCTGAGGCATGTCGTCCATCTTGGCTCTCAGAAGGATGTGACGGTCAAGTCTGTCAAATGTTCTGGTACCGTGCATGTTGAAGTGCGCAATTATATCAAGGAGAACCATATCGACATGTTGGTCCTCGGCGGGGTGACCGAGATTAGGAGCCGGCGGGACGAGCTGATGAGTGAGAGCGACAGGATGCTGCGTACTGCGCCCTGTCCTGTGTTGGTAGTTCGCGATGATGAATCCGTATGGGATCTGTTCGAACAGGTCTGACGTTGGAATAGATTACCGAGAGCTGGAGGAACTGTATGAATCTTGTAGATATCTTGGACAAAGAGTTGATCAAAGTACCACTTGTTTCCACCGACAAGACGTCGGTGATCGACGAACTGATAGATGTGTTGATAGATACGAAGCATCTGACGCTGCAACAGCGCGACGGCATCATCGAGGCTGTGAAGAATCGGGAATCGTTGGGTAGCACTGGTATTGGCCATGGCGTGGCGATTCCTCACGCCAAGACCGACGCCGTGAAACAGATGCGCCTCGTAGTCGGAGTCAGCCGTTTGCCTATAGATTTTGATTCGGTGGACAAAGAACCCGTCCGAATTTTCTTCCTGGTACTTGCTCCGCTGGGTGAAGCCGGTGCCCACGTAGAAACTTTGGCGGCCATTGCCAGGACTTGCAACTCGCAGGTGTTCCGGCGGCTGCTGGAACAGACGAAGAACGCGGACCAGGTGTACCAGTTGTTCATGGAGTAATATCGCTGTAAGAGTGGATACGTTGAGCCATCCATCGGAATCACACGATTGGATGGCTTTTTTTGTCTTTTTGCCTCCCCGCATGATGCAGGGGGCTGAAACTTCCAGTTGTGTTGAAAAAAAGCCTTCCGGTCCCGTATGCTGGAAAACGGTTTTCCAATTGCGCCCAGAAGGCGAGATGAGGAACCGAAATAGACAAGAAAAGGCTAGTCCATACGAAATGAAATTGCAAATATCATATAGTGTTCGCACTCAAGTACCGCGGGGGAGGGGGGAATCTACGGGAGGACGTGGGTGAAGATTGGCAAGATCCCGTGTGAGCTGTGCAAGCGCAAGCATTTCTCCCGTGATGGAAGTTGTATCGCGGTGAAATCTGTATTATCATCCTTCTGAGATAAGGAAGGATGACATGGAGCTTCGGGTCTTGAACTATTTCCTGATGGTCGCGCGGGAAGAGAACATTACGCGAGCCTCCCGGTTGTTGAATGTTACGCAACCTACGCTTTCCCGGCAATTGATGCAACTTGAGGATGAACTTGGAACCAGGCTGTTTGAGCGAAGCAGCCATAGCATCATTCTTACCGACGCGGGGATGCTGCTGAAACGACGTGCGCAGGAACTGGTCGCGCTGGCAGACAAGACCAGACGGGAGTTCACCCAAAATGACGGACCGATGACCGGCGAACTGACTCTTGGTTGCGGGGAGTTGCAAAGCGTCAGGTTTCTGACCGGTCTGCTGGGCGCTTTTCACGCTGAACACCCTCTGGTGCATTTTGACATGTATAGTGGCAACGCCGACAATATCAAGGACCAGATAGAAAGGGGCTGCTTGACATCGGTCTGCTGCTGGAACCCGTGGATATTGGACGGTACGAGTTCCTTCGTCTGCCTGTAAAGGAAATCTGGGGTGTCCTCGTGCGCGAAGATTCTGAACTGGCGCAAAAAAAATATGTGACACCGCGGGATCTGGCGGGTGTTCCGCTGATGATATCGAAACGAACCATGGTGAGGAACGAACTCTCAAGCTGGTTCGGAGATCTTTATGACAAGCTGAACACCGTTGTGTCTTACAATCTTGTCTACAATGCGGCTGTCATGGCATCCTCCAACGGTGGAGCGATTCTCTGCCTGAAACTCGACAGTACGTATGAACAGCTACGGTTCGTTCCGTTATGTCCAAGACTGGAGGCGGGTTCGGTTCTCGCATGGAAGAAAAACCAGATTTTCTCGCCAGTCGCGACTTCTTTCATTGAATACGCAAAGACATGCCTTGTAGGCATGTCTGATGATACGAAATAAGTATTAGACATTTCTATCGACTGCAATTAGGATACAGGTGTTCCCAAAGGGGAATGCCTGTATTTTTATCCGAAAGGGAGATGAATGGAGAAGGTTGAGACGTATGACTATGGACGAAGCGAGCGAATGGTACAATATTCCTGTCGAAGTGTTGCGGGAGTACCGGAAGTGGGGGCTGTGCGCCGCGGTGAAGGATGTCATGGGCGTTTGGCGGTATGACGACCGGGATATTGAACGACTGAGCCTGATCATGACGCTGCATGACATCGGTTTCAGTAACGAGGAAGTCGAAATGTATATGAGACTTTCTCTGTCAGGTGATGCCACTGCATCGGAACGGTTGCATATGCTGGATAGAAAACGTGAACGCGCATTGGATGAAATCCATTTTCGGCAGATACAACTCGATCGTATGGACTATCTGCGTCATGAAATCCGTAAAGTGACAATCATCCGCGAAGCCAAGGAGAAAAAAAGATGAAGAAAAATATCGGGAATGCACTGGCATTGTATCCGACGCCGCTTGTGGTCGTCGGTACGATGATTCATGGCAAACCGAACTGGGTGCTGGTCGGCCATATGGGAATCATCGGGCATGATCGGATTATGGTGAGTCTCTCGAAATCCCATTACTCCAATCAGGGTATCAAAGAAAGCAAGGTTCTTTCCGTCAATATCGTCGATGAAGATATGTTGGACCGGGCCGACTATGTTGGTTGCGTCAGTGGGGCGAAGGTCGATAAATCGGAAGTGTTTCCGTATCATCTTGGTGAAGCCGGCGCACCGATCATCGATGAAGCTCCTGTGGTGATGGAATGCGCGTTGGACGATATGTATGTGACTGATGGTTTCGAAAGTTTCATCTGTAGTGTCGCGAATGTATATGCCGAAGAGAACGCCCTCAATGAGAAGGGGAAGATTGACTACCATGCGTTCAAGCCGGTCCTGTTTGAAATGCCTACCTACGAATACCTCCGCACGGGCGATGTAATCGGCAAGTGCATGCGGATCCATAAATAAAGGGTGACCATATGAAAAAGAATATGCTTGTTGTCGCGGCTTGCTTGCTGTTCCCTCTGTTTTCCTGCCTCGCGGGAGGAGCCTCTGAAAAACTACCGATAGGATTCCCCGGGAATCCTGTTGACACAGCGTCTGTCCAAGCCCCGTTATCCGGCGGTACTCAGAATTCCATGAAAGACGGCGTGAACGCTCTGGTCGTGTATTTTTCATGGTCAGGGAACACCCGTGCCGTCGCTTCGGAAATCCAGCGTCAGACTGGAGCTGACATACTTGAACTGATTCCTGAACAGCCCTATACGGAGGACTACAATGAACTGCTGAATGTCGCCCAACGTGAACGGCGGAACCATGTCCGTCCCGCAATAGCCGGACGGGGCGCCGACATTGACGCATACGATGTCATCTTTCTGGGATACCCGAACTGGTGGGCCGACATGCCCATGATCATCTACACTTTCCTCGACCAATATGATCTTTCCGGGAAGGTGATAGCGCCGTTCTGTACGAGTGGCGGCAGCGGGCTGTCGGGATCCGTTGGAACCATCAGGTCGTTGGAGCCCGAATCACAAATCATGGACGGCCTTCATGTCAGTGGCTCCTCGGCTTCCCGTCCTGGCGACGCCGTGGCAAAGTGGCTGGCTGGTCTCGGCATGGACCGCTAGGAGGTGTGGATTGAAGCAATTGTTGGCGTTCCTTCTGTTTCTGCTTGTACTTTTCCCGCTGTGCGCAGTGGGGCGTTCGGAAAAAGCCGCGGAGCAAGACTACGACGGTGGCGATACGGATATGTCCGGCGGACGAAATGAGGCTGCCGTAGGCGGGCTCTCCGTTCCTGATGGGTTTGTCCTGATTGCCGGCGGTTCTTTCTTGATGGGAAGCCCTGAAAACGAAGCCTGGCGTGGTGAAGATGAATTGCAGCATCCTGTTTCGGTCGGAGACTTCTATATGGGCAGGCATGAGCTCACCCAGGATGAGTACCGGGCTGTCATGGGAGACAATCCAAGTACTTTTTCAGGGGGAGACCTGCCTGTTGAAAATATCTCATGGTTCGATGCGGTCGCTTACTGCAACGCCAGAAGCCTTCGGGAAGGACTGACTCCCGCTTATGTCATTGACGGGCGGAATGTCAGTTGGGACCGGAGCGCGAATGGATATCGGCTCCCCACGGAAGCGGAATGGGAATATGCTTGTCGGGCGGGGACGGCTACGCCGTTCAATACAGAGAACTCCATCAGCGCCGAAGAGTCCAATTACTATGGGCATTATCCGTACATGATTGAAGAGAACTATTTCTCACAGGAAAATCTTGACACTCGGCCTGGCCGGTATCGACAGACGACCTTGGCGGTGGGAAGCTTCGCTCCGAACGCTTTCGGGTTGTACGATATGCATGGCAATGTCGGAGAATGGGTGTGGGACTACTATGGTACGTACATGATGTTCCGACAGGAGAATCCTGCCGGGCCCGTATCCGGCGCATCGAGGGTATACCGGGGTGGCGGCTGGAATGATTTTGCAAAGAACTTGCGCTCCGCATACCGGGCCACGTTGCCTGCGGAACAAAGGAGCTTCAATATCGGCCTGCGTCTTGTGCTCGATGTGCCGGGGGCCTCGGGAGGTATCATCGGTTCAGAATCGACCGGCTCGGAACATGCCGGGACGGGAGACGTGCTGATCGCCTATTTTTCCTGGGGCGGCAACACGGAAGGAATAGCGAGGGAGATACAACGGCAGTCTAATGCGGATCTGTTTGAAATAACCATGGTACAGCCGTATTCCACCGATTACAATACCGTGCTGGATGAGGCGCAACGTGACCAGAACCTCCAGGCGCGTCCTGCACTGGCGTTCCATGTAGGGAATATGGACCAGTATGACACGATTCTGTTGGGGTATCCGAACTGGTGGGCGTCCATTCCCATGCCAGTCGCCACGTTTCTTGAAAGCTATGATTTTTCAGGAAAAACCATTATCCCGTTCTGTAGCCATGGCGGAGGCCGGTTCGGTCAAAGCCTGACCGCCGTTTCTAAGCTGGTTCCCGAAGCGGTCATGGGAGACGCTCTGTCAATCCATTATTCAGGCGGTTCAAGCCTTTCCCGCGACATTTCCCGTTGGCTTGAGCGGAACGGAATCTCTGGAAGATGAAGCTACATGTAAAGGTAGTGCACGGATAAATCAAAACCGAACATCGTCATGAGTTTGGTTGAATTATGATAGGAGACGGCATATGAGCAAGGAAAAAGTCACAGCGGGAAGAGATGCGTTGGGTGAGTTCGCTCCCAAGTTCGCGCAGTTGAATGATGATGTATTATTCGGTGAGGTCTGGTCGCGCGAATCCCTTCTTTCTCCACGGGACCGTAGCTTGATTACTGTAACATCGCTGATGACCAGCGGAATCCTCGATTCCTCGTTGGAATTCCATCTGGAAAAAGCAAAGGACAACGGAATCACCAAGACTGAAATCGCGGAGGTCCTGACGCAACTTGCGTTCTATAGCGGATGGCCCAAGGCATGGGCCGCGTTTCGTATGGCCAAGAAAATCTGGACTGACTGAACGGGCGAAGGCCCTGAAAGTATCGACAATGAGGATGTCCGGCTCGGGAAGTCCGTTCCGGCGGTATAGGCGGGTGGCGAATGACGCGAAAAGCACTATGCAGGATTTCGATCGATGCGCTCATGACATTGATGTTGATGTTCTTGATGGGATATCATCTGTGGGGCGATTTCGCCCATGAATGGATGGGGAGCGGCATGTTCCTCTTGTTTATCGTACATCATCTGTTGAACCTCGGTTGGCACAGGAGGCTGTTCGCGGGGCGATATACTCCGATGAGGTGTTTCCAGACGTTCCTTGTCGCCCTTTTGTTCTTTGCGATGCTGGCGCAGATGTACAGCGGCATCGTCATGTCGAGCCATGTGTTTGGTTTTCTTCCGATCAAAGGGGGGATGGCGTTGGCCCGTCGGCTTCATATTTTGGGTTCGCACTGGGGATTCTTATTGATGAGCATGCACCTTGGACTGCACTGGAGCATGATCCTTGGCATGGCGGGCAGAGGATTTGGGCTGACGTCGCCTTCGATTGCGTACAAAAGGTTTCTGTCCGGCATCAGTCTGGGGATAGCCGTCTATGGAGCATATGTCTTCATCAAGCGGGATTTCCTGACATACCTGTTCCTGCGTTCTGAATTTGTGTTCCTTGACTACGGCGAATCCCGCCTGCTGTTCTATCTTGACTATTTCGCGTTGCTTGGTCTGTGGATGTTTGTCGCCCACTATCTTTCACGCTTGTTGAAATCGTTGGCTGGCAGGATGACGGCGGATCAGAACCAATCAAGAAAGCCGTCGGTTGTCTGACGGCTTTCTTTGGGACTTGTGTGTTGTACGTGCCTTTAAGCCCGTCCGTTATCCTTAGTATCCGGTTTCTTCCCCGACGATCAGCACGACGATGCGGCCTTTCTGCCGTTGCCTGCTGAATACGACGCTGTTGCAGCAGATGCTGTTTTCACAAGCTCCGGCGGGCAGGGCCATCAGGTTCCGACCGTCGCAGACAGGGGACATGCAGCGGCCGTTCTTTTCACAATACGTATCGCAGTCGAGCCTGATGGCGTTCGCCGGTCCCGCGACCATTTTTTCACGGACGACCGCCGCCGCGAGATCAGGGACGATTTTTTGCCAGCCTGCGATGACGATGACCCTTTTGGGGCCGTAGATCATGGAGGCGACCCTGTTGCCTGTTCCATCTACGCAATACAACTCACCGTGTTCAGTGATCGCGTTCGCGCTCGTCAGATAGACATCCGAATCAAAGCTGTCAAGGTATATCCGCCGTATCTGCTCCGCGTCAAGCCCCGGCGCATATCTGTCGATGAACCGGTAGTCGCCGTTTCTCAGGAGGTCTATCACCCCTGTTTCAAACAAGGTCATCGAGCCGCCTACCGCGACCTTGTCGTTTTTTGCGAGCAAGGTCTGCAAAGTCGGGACGACCTCCGCCGCCTGCGGGAGGTAAGCGGCCCCCATGTTGTTTTTTTCCAACGCCGCCATCGTGCGGGCGATGCTCATCTCCTTGACTCTCGTGCGGTTCGCGTCCATGCCATCCTCCAATGTCCTACGCAGGTATCAGCATATCATCATTTACGCAATGAGGCAATTTACTCCGCCGTGGTGATGCCTTGCCACGTTTTCTGCTGGATTTTCCCTTGCTTCGCATGGTTCTCGGAAGTATCCTGTATCTATATGGAGGAATGTAGATGGAGATAACCTTCTTTGGCGCCGCGAGGCATGTGACTGGTAGCTGTACCATGATGCGGTGCAATGGGACGACATTTCTGATTGATTGCGGGCTTCCTCAGGGAAGCGACGAAAAGGACGCGGGGATGGATCTTCCGTTCGTCCCCGCCCAAATTGACTATGTTTTGCTGACCCACGCCCATATAGACCATAGCGGGCGGATTCCCCTGCTATGCAAGGGAGGGTTCAGGGGGACCATATACTGTACGGCCGCGACGGTGGATCTCTGTTCCATCATGCTGGCGGACAGCGGGCATATCCAGGAGATGGAAGCGGAATGGAAAAGCCGCAAGCAGGTCAGGGCGGGAAAGAAACCGGTTGAGCCGTTGTATACCGTTGACGACGCCACGAGGTCTATGGACCTGTTCGTCGGCTGCGACTACAACAAGGTGATCGATATCGCGCCCGGTATCAGGGCTCGCTTCGTTGATGCCGGACATCTTCTCGGTTCATCATCCATAGAGGTCTGGCTGGAGGAAGATGGAAAAACCAAAAAGATCGTGTTCAGCGGCGATATCGGCAATTTCGACCAGCCGCTCGTCAAGGATCCAGAATATCTTGATTCCGCTGATTTCGTGGTGATGGAGTCGACGTATGGGAACCGTCTTCACGCCAAGCCGGAAGGAACGCCCGAAGGCAGTCACAATGTGCCCACCGAGGTTCGCGCCAAAGAGCTGGCCGACATCATTCGCACGACGTTCGCAAGGGGCGGCAATGTAATCATTCCGTCTTTCGCCGTGGGGCGGACCCAGGAGATTCTCTATTTGATCAGGACGATCATCGCCCGTCATATGATACCGGAATTCACAGATATCCCCGTATTCGTCGATAGTCCGTTGTCGGTAAAGGCTACCAATGTCTTTGCGGGAAATGTCGATTATTATGATGATGAGGCCATGGAGCTGGTACGGCAGGGCGTCAACCCAATTCTGTTCCCGTCGTTGGTGACGATCACCGACGTCGAGGATTCAAAGGCGTTGAACTTCAGGAAGGAACCGTCTGTAATTATTTCGTCCAGCGGTATGTGTGAGGCCGGCAGGATCAAGCACCATTTGAAGCATAATCTCTGGCGGTCTGAATGCACTATTGTATTCTCCGGCTATCAGGCGGGTGGAACGTTGGGACGTTCGATTCTCGATGGTGCGAGGCATGTGACGATTTTCGGGGAACAGATCGATGTTCGCGCCGAAATTCGCAAACTGGAGGGAATCAGCGGACATGCCGACCAGGACGGATTGGTCCGGTGGCTCGCCGCGTTCAAGAAGAAGCCCCAGGAGGTATTCATCGTCCATGGAGAGGAGGAGGTCTCTACTTGGTTCGCCGGATTCGTGGGCAAACAGCTTGGCGTGAATGCCTATGCACCGTCTCCGATGGAGAGTTTCAATCTGTTGGGGAAGACCATGCCCGTCGCGGAACCTATTCCGTTTACGTCCGCGCAGACGAAGGTTATCCAGGAGGCATTTGCATTGCTGGAGAAGGGCAGGGCGAATCTCGACTCTGTCGTCAGAAGGATGCAGGACGCCGCGGCGCGGCTTGATCCCACGGCGGACGCCCACAAGGTCGCCAGATTGTCCAATGCCATTACCCGTCTGGCGAGCGATCTCGATTATCTTAGGATCAAATGGGGTGGTGAC